>DASZJF010000049.1:0-87476 GCA_035948355.1 Solirubrobacteraceae bacterium | reverse complement strand
GATCGCCCACGGCGACGTCTCCGCCGCGCTGCTGGCCGTCACCGAGCGCTCGACCGTCGATCTGCTGTGGGGCATCGGCGGCACGCCCGAGGGCGTCATCTCCGCCGCCGCCGTCAAGTGCCTCGGCGGCCAGCTGCTCGGGCGGCTGTGGCCGCGCGACGAGAAGGAGCGCAAGGCGGCGCTGGACGCGGGGTATGACCTCGGACGGGTGCTCACGCGCGACGACCTGGTGGCCGGCGAGGACGTGTTCTTCTCGGCCACCGGCATCACCGATGGCGACGTGCTGCAGGGCGTGCGCTATCCCAGCGCGGGTGGCGCGACCACGGAGTCGCTGGTGATGCGCACGCGCTCGGGCACGATCCGGCGGATCAGGGCCACGCACGATCGTGCGAAGCTCGCCGCGCTGCGGGGGTAGCGCGTCAGGCACTCGCTCCTGGCTCATTCGGCCTGACGAACCGACCTACGCGCTGGCCGGGGTCTCCCCGGTCGGCCAGGTCCAGGCGCGCGAGCGAGCGCAGGAAGCCGTGCGTGACGAGCACATGGATGCGCGCCTGGGTTGCGTTGTAGATGCGCCGGCCGAAGCCCGAGGCGATCGCGGGGTGGAAGTTGGCGACCTCGACCTCGACATGCAGCCGCGCGTATCCCTCATCCTCCTCGGCTATGCGGCGCACGTCGATCTGCAGGTGTCCGGCGCCGCCATGGCCGTGACGGGCGACGAGCAGGCCACGGGCGATGCGCCAGCGCACGATCCCGTGGTCGGGTTCCAGCTCATACTCGGGCGCGGCGAACGTGAGCAGTCGCAGGCGCAGCCCGAGGAGCACGACCGAGCGCTCGGTCTGGGAGTAGCGCACGCGGATGAGACCCAGCGTCACGTGTGTCAGGAAGCGCCAGTAGGTGCGCGCGAGGCGCTCCAGGTACATGGGCGACCACAGCTCGCGCAGCGCCGCCTCCGGCAGGCTCAGGTCGGCGGCCTGAACTGAGCGCATCGCGCCCGTGCGCGCGTCTTCGGTGGTGCGGTCCTGCAGGTTGGAGATCGTGGCGGGCCTCACAGCCGTGCAGACTACGCAGTGGCCGCCGTTGCGCGCCTGGCGCTCGATACACCCTAATTGCGAGGTCGCGCATCCTGCACGACATCCCCGTCTGCTGATATGCAACGTCCGTGAGCGACGAACCCATGAACCCGCGTACCGCCGAGCGTCTAGCGCGAGCCGCTCGCGCGGCTCAAGCGCTGAGCGAGACGTTGTGGGAGGCGCTGCACGAGGAGTTGACCGCCCCGGCCGAGCAACGCGTCGCCGCACTGTCCGAGCGGCTGGTGGACGTATCCGCGACCGTAGCCCTGCTGGCTCGCGTGGACTCCGGTGTCTGCTCGCCGGGCGAGTCCTCCGTCGCGCCTATGCCATCGGTGGAGCCGGAGTCGTCGGCTGCGCGCGTGATACACGAGCAGGCGCCAGCGCCGTGGCGGGAGTCGCCCATGGCGCAGGAGTCGTCGATGGCCGTAATCATTGACGAGCTGGCGCCCCGCCAGGCGCCCGAGATCGAAATCAGAGACGAGCGTGCCGAAGCTGCGACCGAGTGGATCGCTTCGATAGCCCGCCTGCTGGAGCGCTACGCGCGTGACAGGGCTCCATTTGCGGTGCTGCTCGTGGAGCTCGCCGACGTCGAGCGTCTGCGCCACGCGGAGCTGCCCGGGGAGGTGTCGCGTCTGACGGGTTTGGTCGAGGCGGCGCTCGAGCGCGAGCTGCGTCCCGCCGACTCGCTCACGCGCGAGAGCCCCGGCCGTTACTGGCTGCTAGCGCCGGAGACCGACTCGAATGGCGCGACGGTACTTGCAGAGCGTATGGCTAGCGCGGTACGCGGCGCGGCCAGTCATCGTGGGGCGTCGCTGGAGATCGCGGTCGGCGTCGCTATATGCCCCCGCGACGGCAGTCAGGCGGCGGCGTTGGCTGCGCAGGCGGAGATCGCGCTGTACGCGGCGCGGGCAGCCGGCAAGCCGGTCGCCTGAAATCCTGGAGAGATGATGGGGAGCTACCCCGAACGCCTGATAAGCGCTGCTCATATTAGCACCGGGTGGGACATGCTGGCCCGGTCTTCCAAGCCGCGGTGGGGGCTACCCACAAACGCATGATGGTTGCGTTTGCTGCTAAAGACCAGGCGCAGCAGGTCGGTTGCGGAGGGCGGGAGACTCGCACTCCATCCGAGGGAGCTACCCCCGAACTCACGCTTATCAGGCGTTCGCCACGCCTCATGGCTTCACCCTCCCGTCAAAGATCGTAGCCAGCGACGGTGGGGTTCAGCCCGCGGCCTGGGCGCCGCCCGTGGCGGCTTCTTCGGGCGTGACGGGCGGGGAGCCGAGCAGCGGGGTGTTGGGCGCAGCGCCGACGACGCGGGTGCCGATGCGGACCGTTTCGGTGATGTCCAGCGCCTGCGCCGCGCCGGCCGTCAGATCCCAGTCGGCGTGGTTTGCGTAGGGTCCGCGGTCGAGCACGGGCACGACCAGCGCGTGGCCCTTGTAGGTGACCTTCACGAGTGTGCCGCACGGCAGCGTACGGTTGGCGACGCCGACGACCGCGGGCGTGAGCGTTTGCCCGCAGGCCGTCGCCTGGCCGTAGAAGCCGGGACCGAACCAGGTGGCGATGCCGGTCTTGTGGACCTTCGTCTTGGCCGGCGCCGGACTCGCGCCGCCCGTCGCGCCGGTCGTGGCGGCGAGCGCGGTCGTGCCTGAAGCCATGCAGGCCGTGGCGGCGAGCAGGGCGAGCAGGGTCGTCGTGGCGGTGCGGGGGGTGCGCATGATCGTCGGCGCCTACGGGGTGAGCTGACGGGCTCGCGCGGTCTGTGCGACGACGGCGCTACGGCCCTCGATGGGCCGATTCGCCCCAGCGAATCTGATGATCCGCATTGGGTCCCCCGCCTTCCGCGACCTGGGCCGTGGAAGCTCGGCGTGGCGCGAGTATACAGATCGCTCTCACGGACAGGCCGGGAACGATCGGTTATGACAACCGCACGAGTGGCAAATCGCGCAATGTGCGGGTTGTCCGCCCGCCGGATCAGCCGGGCAAACGCGAGAGGACGTCTTTGAGCATGCGTCCGCCGGTGTTGACGCCGGCCTTCGCCAGCTCTCCCGCCAGCTCGGCGATCGACGCAACCAGCTCGGCGCCGCCGGGTGGCTGGATTGGCCGGTTGGGCGGATCGTCCTGCGACTCGTAGCCCTGCATGGGGACGGATTCTCCCGCCGGCGCGCTCCTGCTCGCACGCGCGCGTGGGGCTTTGCTGGGCTTGGCCGCGCGCGAGGCGGCCCGTCTCGCGCTGGCCCGCTGCGGGCGGGTGCGGGGCAGGCCGGCGAGGACGCCGGGACCGTCGGCGGAGGCGGGCCCGCGGGGTTCGCCGCTGGGAGAGTCGCTCATGCGCGTTAGCATAGGCGCCGGAGAAGTTGAGATATGGATTGGGATCATCGTCGCAATGCGTTGCCAACGACGCGAGCGCACGGCCGCAGTTGTCCGGAGGCGTTCGCGCTCAGCCGGATGTCAGGACCCCCGGGTGGCCCCGGAGGGATCGATCACGGAGAAACGGAACGAGCGTAATCAGGTATGTCGGTAGTCGAATTGCAGGAACTCGATGAGGTGAAGGGCCTGCTGGCCAAAGGCCAGCAGGTGGGCGTGCTGACGTTCGCGGAGATATCGACGGCCACTTCGGAGCTCGATCTGGACGAGTCCGACGTCGAGGAGCTGCACGGGTTCCTCGAGAAATCCGAGATCGAGCTCGTCGAGGACATCGACCCGGCGACGGCGGCGGCGCAGGCGGTCGAGCGCGCCCCGGACAAGCGAGGGCGCCGCAAAGCCAAAGCGGCGTTGGACCTCAAGCCGGACATGACGACCGACTCTTTGCAGCTGTTCTTGAAGGACATCGGCAAGGTACGGCTGCTGACCGCCCAGGAGGAGGTCGATCTGGCCAAGCGCATCGAGCGCGGCGATCTCGACGCGAAGCAGAAGATGGTCGAGTCGAACCTGCGTCTGGTCGTGTCGATCGCGAAGAACTACCGCAATCAGGGCCTGCCGTTCCTCGATCTGATCCAGGAGGGCACGCTCGGTCTCGTGCGCGCCGCCGAGAAGTTCGACTACCGCAAGGGCTTCAAGTTCTCCACGTACGCGACCTGGTGGATCCGCCAGGCGATCGCGCGTGCGCTGGCGGACAAGGCGCGGACGATCCGCATCCCCGTGCACGTCGTCGAGAAGCTCAACAAGATCGGTCGCGCCGAGCGCAAGCTCGTGACCGAGCTCGGTCGCGAGCCGACCGCCGATGAGATCGCCGAGGTCACCGGCATCGACCCCGAGGAGGTCGACTCGATCAAGCGCTCCGCGCAGGCGCCCGTCTCGCTGGAGAAGCCCGTCGGCGACGAGGAGGAGTCGGAGTTCGGGCAGTTCATCGCCGACGAGCGCGCCGAGTCCCCGTATGAGCGCGCCGCGGAGATACTCACGAAGGAGGCGCTGCGCGAGGCGCTGGAGAACCTGTCATACCGCGAACGGCGCGTGCTCGAGCTGCGCTACGGCCTCGGCGGCGAGCACCCGCGCACGCTCGATGAGGTCGGGCGCACCTTCAACGTGACGCGCGAGCGGATCAGGCAGATCGAGAATCAGTCGCTGAAGAAGCTGCAGTCGCTCGCGGAGGCCCAGAAGCTCCGCGACGTGGCCTGACCCTGACGGCGCCTCGGCCCGTCTGACTGCGTCCTCAGTTGCTCGTGTGCCGGCCGATCGGAGATCCGTCGATCTTCGATCGGTACACCACGCTCCCTGCGTCCTTGTCAGCCGCCCCGATCCGCTCGTCAGGGAGCGCTTGGTCTGTCCGCTGGGCTATCAGCCGCTCAAGCCCCGCGGCGGGAATGCCGATTCGGGGGTATGTTCGACGTCGAAGCGGCCCTGCGCGATCTGATCGCCAAAAAAGGCTCAGATCTGCACTTGAAGGTCAGTAGCAAGCCGCTGTTCAGGATCGACGGCGAGCTCACGGCCGAGCAAGACGCACCGGTGCTGGGCGCCGCGGACACCGAGCGCGCGCTCGAGCTGCTGCTGAGCGACGAGGCCAAGCTGAAGGAATTCGCCGACGAGCACGAGGTCGACTTCTCCTTCGAAATCCCCGACCTCGCGCGCTACCGCCTGAACGCCTTCCAGCAGCGCGGCGTGATCTCGATGGCGATCAGGGCGATCCCGCACAAGATCAACACGATCGCAGAGCTCGCGCTGCCGACCGTGGTCAGGGAACTGGCCGAGGAAGAGCGCGGGATCGTGCTGCTCACGGGGACCACGGGCTCCGGCAAGAGCACCACGCTGGCGGCGATGATCGACCACATGAACGTGACGACCAGCAAGCACATCGTCACGATCGAGGATCCGATCGAGTTCGTGCACGAAGACAAGCGTTCGGTCATCAACCAGCGCGAGGTCGGCATGGACACGGCCTCGTTCAAGCGCGCGCTGCGGCGCGTCCTGCGCCAGGACCCGGATGTGATCCTGGTCGGCGAGATGCGCGACGAGGAGACGGTCCAGGCGGCGCTGTCGGCGGCCGAGACCGGGCACCTCGTGCTGTCGACGATCCACACGGTCGACGCGGCCGAGTCGATCAACCGCATGCTCGACTTCTTCCCGCCCCACCAGCATGGCCAGGCGCGCAGCATGATCGCGGGCACGATCAAGGGGGTCATCTCCCAGCGTCTGGTCCCGGGCGCGAACGGCGGGCGCGTCGCGGCGTGCGAGATCCTGCGGATGACCGGCAGGGTGCGCGACATGATCGTCGACCCCTCCCAGACGGGCAAGCTGACGGAGGTCATCTCCGCGGGCTCCTACTACGGCATGCAGACCTTCGACCAGGCCCTGTTCGGGCACGTCAAGGCGGGGCTCGTGAGCTTCGATGACGCGATGAAGGTCGCGTCGAGCCCGAGCGACTTCAAGCTGCTGATGCAGGCCGACGGCAAACGCGGCACGACGATGGAGGACGTGCAGGAGGCGCACGCCCGGCGCGAGCCCGACGCCAAGCCGAAGCTCACGGTCGCCTGACACGGATTGGTTTTGGGGGCGAGCCCGCGCGGAACGGCGAGTCCGCCGGCCGTGTCCGTCGCATGACGCGTGCGCCGGTCTGCGGCGCTTTCAACACCGATCCTGCTGAGCGGAGCGAGCCGGCGGCGACAATCGGTGAGCATGAAGCAAAACTTCAGTTGGTAAAGTAAGGGTATGGCCGTGGACGAGACCTGTCCCGTGTGCCGCACCGCCGAGGTGGTGTGCGGCAAGTGGACGCTGCTGCTCGTGCGCGACCTGTCCGAGGGCCGCTCGCGCTTCTGCGAGCTGGAGCGCTCGCTGGCCGGCATCAGCCCGCGCACGCTCTCGCTGCGCCTGCGCGCGCTGGAGGAGGAGGGGGTGGTCGAACGCCATACGTTCGGCGAGGTGCCCCCGCGGGTGGAGTACGCCCTGACCGAGAAGGGCCGCGCGCTGCTGCCGATCATCGATGACATGCGCTCCTACGGCGAACGCTGGCTCGGCGCCGAGTGCGCCGAACGCGACGCCGCCCAGGCGGCGGATCTGCTCGCCGGCGTCGCCGCTGCCGTCGCCTAGGCACGAGCGAGGCCCGGCGCGATCGCGGAGATCGCGGACCGTCCTGCATGTGCGCGAGCGCTCTCGCAGGCCTATCCTCAGTGGGCAGCGCTTTGCGGTGGGCGTGCGCTGCTGCAACCGGCGCTGCGCCGGCAGGAGCGCTGAGGGTGAGGGCGAACTGTCCCGACCATGCGCTCAAGCGGACTGTCAGCCCAATTGGAGGCCGCCCTCGGCGAGTACGCGCAGGCGGCGGCGCACCTGCTGCACGCCGACATCCTCGCCGGGGCGGAGGTCGAACTGGAGCTCGGCTCCCAGCGCGGGCGCGCGCAGACCCCGTTCTACAGCTATCGGCCGCTGACCGACCGGTTCATCGCCGCGCGCGAGCCGCAGCTCGCGCGTATGCCCGAGCACGACGCGGCCGTCACGGCGCTCGCGGGGTTCGACGGGCTCGATCGCTACCTCGCCAGGCACACCCGCGAGGGGCGCGGCGGTCGGGGAGGCGACCTCCCCAGCGGGCGCGAACACGCGGGCGCGAGCGCGCGCGCGTGTGCGGCGCTGCGCGTGTTGTTGAACGACATCTTCGCCGAGCAGACCGAGTTCGAGCTGCGCCCTGAGCGCCTCGCGGCCGCACTGGCGCGGCTGGAGCGCGCCGAGCTGACGGGGGCGCCCGACACGGTCACGCTCATAGCGACGCTGCACGGACTGACGATCGCCTCGCCCGAGATCCGCCTGACGACCGGCCTGCAGATCGCCCGGCCCGAAACCCTGCGCTGGGCGCCCGCACAAGCGCTCCTCCCCAGCGACAGTGCACCCGAGCACCTGCTGGTCGCGCTCACCTGCGAGCAGGCCGCGGACGGGCGTGCGGTGCTGACGGACCTGCTGCGCGCGCTGCGCCTGTTCGGCGACGGGCGCGTCACGCTCGGCGCGCTCGCGTGGGCGCGCACGGGTGGCGAAGACGCCTGGAGCACCGTCGCGCTGGGCACGGGCGGGCGTCCGCACGGGATGCTCGTCGTCTCCCCCGAGCAGGAGGACGAGCTGCGCGCGTTCTGCTCGCTCGTCTCCCGCCGCGCTCCTCACGGCAACGAGCTCGCATGGGCGCTGCGGCGCTTCGAGCTGGGCTGCGAGCGCCCCCATCCCTACGAGGCGCTCAGCGACCATCTGCTCGCACTGCGCGCGCTGCTGGAGCCCGAGGGTCCCTCCAGCGGCCTGCTGGCGGGTCGGATCGCCGCGCTCTGCGCCACGCCCGAGAACCGCGTCAAGTTGACCGAACGGATGACCAAGGCGCAGAAGCTCGAGCGCGCCGTGATCGCCGGCACGGCCGCCGAGCGCACCGCCGGCGTGACGATCGCCCGCGACGTAGCCGACCATCTGCGCGCGCTGCTGCGCGACGTGATCTGCGGCCACCTCACCCCCGACCTGGCGCGGCTGGCCGACGAGCTGCTGGCCTCCGGCGAGTACCAGTCGGTCCCCGAGGTCGAGCCCGCCGTGGAAGCGCATACCGCCGCACCCGTCGCGGCCCAGCAGCAGGTCCTCGTCGAGGCATAACCGAGCGCCGCCTCAGCCCAGCAGATGGGCGGCTATGCGGGCGAGCCCCGCGAGATCCTGGATGTCCTCGTCCAGATACGGCACCACCACCGGCGCGCTCTCACTCAGCTCCTCGCCCAGCCGCCTGACCGTGGCCGCGTCCCGGCGCGCGAGCACGTCGAAGTCGGCGAGATTCGCCGCCACACGCGCCGCCAGCCGCTCGCCCAGCTCGCCCTCCAGCAGCCGTGCGACCTGCGCGACCGTATGCCCGTGCAGCCCCTCGCGCTGCACGCGGTTGACGATCAGCCCGCCCCGCGCCATCCTCGCCTCGTCCAGCCGGGCCGCGAGATACGACGCCTCCAGCGCCGGCTCAGCCTCCGGCGAGGTCACGATCGCAAACGCCGTCCCCGGTGAGCGCAGCAGCTCGGCCACGCCCCGCGTCTGCTCGCCGAACCCATCCATCACCCCCGTCAGCGAACCGAAGAACCGCGACAGCTCGCCCATCATGTCGATGCCCGTCACGCGCGCGAAGATCCCGAACACGATCCCCGTCCCGCGCCCGAACAGTCGTGCCGTCAATCCGCTCGGAGCCAGGAACACCTGCAGTGCCCGTCCTTCCAGGAACCCCAACAGCCGCGTCGGCGCGTTCAGGAAGTCCAGCGCATTACGCGAGGGCGGCGTGTCGAGCACGATCGTGTCGAACTCATGCTCGGAATGCAGCTCATGCAGCTTCGCGATCGCGCTCAGCTCGTGCGAGCCCGCCACCGCCGTGGACAGCTCGCGGTAGACCGGGTTCTCCAGGATGCTCCGCAGTCGCTCGGGGTCTGACTCCAACCGCGTGACGATCTCATCGAACGTGCGCTTGGCGTCCAGCATCATCGCCCACAGCTCCCCCTTCACTCGTACCTTCTGAGCACGCATCAACTCCGGGTCGATCCGATGGGGCTCGCTCCCGAGCCCGTCCAGTCCCAGCGCCGCCGCCAGACGGTTGGCCGGGTCGATCGTCACCACCGCAACCTTCCCGCCCCGCATCGCCAGCCCCAGCGCGAGCGCCGCCGAGATCGTCGTCTTGCCCACGCCCCCCGAGCCCACGCACACCACCACGCGCTTGCCCTCCAGCCGTTCCCTCAGCTGTTTCGCCGCGCGCGTGGCCACCGAGGCGATGCTATGGGTTCACCGCCCCTCAACGCTCCCGCTATGCCGACCACTGCGGTGAGCGGCTTGGACCACGTTCGCTGAAACGGCCGGCTATGGCTCACCCGCCCATACCCGCCCCTGCGCCCACCCGCGCCGCCTGACGCATCGCGCAAACCGACGGTGAGCATGCAGGAATCGCGCATGCGCATGCGAATACCCACCGGACAGCGGCTTTCCAGCTAACCAGGAGCCTCCCCGTGCCCACTGCCAAGGTCATCGCGTTCGCCAACCAGAAGGGCGGCGTCGCCAAGACCACCACCACGCTCAACCTCGCCGCCGCCTTCGCGGAGGAGGGTCATCGCGTGCTGTGCGTGGACATGGACCCGCAGGGCAACCTCACGATGTCCCAGGGGATCGACCCCGACACGATCGAGCAGTCGATGTACGACGTGCTCGTCCACCACGTCTCGATCCGCGAGGTGATCCGCAAGCGCGAGATCGACGTCGCCTGCGCCTCGATCGACCTCGCCGGCGCGGAGATCGCGATGTCCACGATGATCGGCCGCGAGCGCTCGCTGCAGAAGGCCTTCGAGCCGATCATGGAGGATTACGACTTCATCTGCATCGACACCCCTCCCAGCCTCGGATTGCTCACGATTAACGCCCTCACTGCGGCGAACAAGGTGATCGTCCCCGTGCAATGCGAGTATCTCTCCATGCGCGGCCTCATCCAGCTGCAGAACACGCTCGCCATGATCCGTGAGAATCTCAACCCCGACGTCGACATCGAGGGCATCCTGCCCACGCTCGTCGACTCGCGCACGATCCACGCCAAGGAGGCGATCGAGATCCTCGAGGAGAACTTCGGCGACCGCGTCTTCGCCTCGCGCATCCGCAAGACCGTGCGCTTCGCCGAGGCGCCCGTCAAGGGCATGTCGGTGCTCAAGTACGAGCCCGACGGGGTGGCCGCGCAGTCCTACCGGCAACTCGCGCAGGAGGTCCTCGCACATGGCAAGTCCTAAGCCCAGGCTCGATCGGCCGCTCCGATGAGCAACCCCAAACGCGCCTCCATGCGCGAAGGGCCGCTCGCGGCGCTCTTTCGCAAGACCGAAGGCGAGGAGCCATCCGCGGCCGACGCCGGCCCCGACGCGGGGGCGCCGCAGTCACAGACCCCCGCCGCCCGCGACGAGCGCGGCGCGCCTCACCCCGCCCTGAGCAGCTCCACATCCTCCGAGCACGCCGCCCGCGAGAGCGCCGGGGTGCCGACGCCCAAGGACCGTCTCAAGCAGGCCTTCTCCTCCGAGATCCCCGCAAGCCTCATGGATCGCGAGGGCGCTCGCGCTCCCGCCTCCGCGCCCGCGCGCGGCGCCCATCCGGTGATGGGCGAGTACGAGCGCAGCAACGGTCCCGTCGGGCAGCCGCGGATCAGGGTCGTCGGCGTCGGCGGCGCCGGCGTGAACGCCGTCAACCGCATGGTCGAGGCCGAGGTCGAGGGCGTCGAGTTCCTCGCCGTCAACACCGACCAACAGTCGCTGCAGCAGTCCACCGCCGACATCACCCTGCACATCGGCGCCGAGATCACCCGCGGCCTGGGCTCGGGCTCCGATGCCGCCGTCGGGCGACAGGCCGCGATGGAGGACTACGACCGCGTCAAGGCGCTCCTGAAGGGATCGGACATGATCTTCATCACCGCCGGCGCCGGCGGTGGCACCGGCACCGGCGCCGCCCCGATCGTCGCGCGGATCGCGCGCGAAGTCGGCGCGCTGACGGTCGCGATCGTCACCAAGCCCTTCGGCTTCGAGGGCTCGCGCCGCTCCGAGCAGGCCGAGCACGGCATCGCCGCGCTCGCCGAGGAGGTCGACACGCTGATCGTCGTCCCCAACAACCGCCTGCTCACCGTGCTCGACAAGCAGACCGCGATGGTCGAGGCCTTCCGCGTCGCCGACGACGTGCTGCGCCAGGGCGTCCAGGGCATCTCCGACCTCGTCACGCTGCCCGGCCTGATCAACCTCGACTTCGCCGACGTGCGCACGATCATGTCCGACGCCGGCAACGCCCTGCTCGGCATCGGCATGGGCGTCGGCGGCGAGTCCCGCGCCGTCGACGCCGCGATGCAGGCCGTCGCCTCGCCGCTGCTGGAAACCTCGATGGACGGCGCCCACTCGATCCTGCTCTCCATCACCGGCGGGCGCGACCTCTCGCTGTGGGAGGTCAACGAGGCCGCCAAGGCCGTCTCCGAGGCCGCCCACCCCGACGCCAACATCATCTTCGGCGCGATGGTCGACGAGAAGCTCGACGACCAGGTCTGGGTCACGGTCGTCGCCACCGGCTACGGCGACGCGCGTCGCCAGATCGCGCGTGACATCGGCGGGCTGCGCGAGCCCGCCGGCGAGCCCCGCGTGCGCCGCACGAGCAGTGGGCCTCCACGGCCGGCTCATGCGCCGCGCCGGGCGACGCTTGCGGTGGACGAGTTGGAAGTGCCCGAGTTCCTCCCTCACGGCTGATCGCTACTGTGATATCGCTCTGACATGAGCGACACGGCCGAGCATGGCGTGATCGCCGCCGGGCATCCCCTCACCGCCCAGGCCGGCGCCGAGGTGCTGCGCGCCGGGGGCAACGCGGTCGATGCGGCCGTCGGCGCGATGCTGATGTCGTTCGCCGCCGAGCCGCTGCTGACCGGCCTGGGCGCCGGCGGGCACATGCTCGTCGCGGGCGCCGGCGAGGAGCCGGTGCTGCTCGACTTCTTCGTCCAGGCGCCCGCGCGCCGGCAGGACGGCGGCGCGGCGGAGCTGGACGCGGTGGACGTCTCGTTCGGTGATGCCGTTCAGGTGTTCCACATCGGTCCAGCCTCCTGCGGGGTCTACGGGACGCCCGCCGGCGTATGCGCGGCGATCGAGCGCTGGGGAACCATGCCGCTGGAGCGGCTGAGCGCCCCCGCCGCGCGCGCCGCGCGCGAGGGAGTGAGGCTCAACGGCGGTCAGGCATACATCGCGAAGATCCTCGCCGAGCTGCTCACCTCCACATCCGAGTGCGCCGCGCTGTGGGCGCCCGACGGTCACGTGCTGCGCGAGGGCGAGCTGCTGCGCAACCCCGACCTCGGCGATGCCCTCGATCTGCTCGGCTCAGCCGGTGCCGCGCCCTTCTACAGCGGCGACGTCGCCCGGGCGGTGTGCGAGTGGCTGTGGGCGCGCGGGGGCTCTTTGAGTACGGCCGAACTGGGCGCCTACCGCGCGATCGAGCGCGAGCCGCTGAGCGTTGCCTACCGCGACCGCACCGTCCTCACCAACCCACCGCCCTCGGCGGGCGGCACGCTGCTGGCCTACTCGCTCGCGCTGCTGGACCGCGGCCCTCGGCCGCCGCGGCTCGCGGACGTGCTCGTCGCGATGGAATCCGCCCAGGCCGAGCGCACTGCGGAGTTCGTCGAGGGTCTCGCCCAGGATGGCTTTCTGGAGCGCTTTCTCGCGGCGAGACTGGGCTCGACCACGCACATCTCCGTGCTCGACTCCCACGGGCGGGCGTGCAGCGTCACGTGCACCAACGGCGAGGGGTCGGGCGTGGTCGTGCCCGGCACGGGGATCCACGTCAACAACGTCATGGGCGAGGAGGACCTGAACCCGCTGGGCTTTCACCGCCACCCCGCCGGCCGGCGAATGCCGAGCATGATGGCGCCCTCGATCGTGATGCTGGCCGATCGGCGATCCCGGCTGGACGATCGACCGATTGGACATCGAATGGGATCTCCAATCGGCCAGCATCTGATCTCCGATCGGTCGATCGGCGGCGCCGTCGAGCTGGTGCTGGGCAGCGCCGGCTCCAACCGCATCCGCTCGGCGATCTTGCAGACGATCGTCGGCGTAGTGGACCACGGCCTCGACGCCCGCGAGGCGGTCACGCGCCCGCGCATGCACTTCGAGGACGGGATCGTCTACCACGAGCCGGGCATCGACATGTCCTCGCTGCGCGACCTGCATCCCGAGCGCGAAGTCGTGCGGTTTCACTCGCCGAACCTCTTCTTCGGCGGCGTCCAGGCGGTGCACTGCTCCGATGGAGCGCTCACAGGCGCCGGCGACCTCCGGCGGGGCGGCGTCGCGGTGAGCGCGTGAGCCTCCTCCGCCACCGCCATGCGCCTCCCACCGCGCGGCGGTGCACGGGTCGCGCGAGCGCGACGCGCGCGACGATGCTCGGTGCCGCTGCGGCCGTGGCCCTGACCGCTGTCGCGGGCTGCGGGGGCGTGCGGCCGCCCGACCTGTTCGTCGTAGAACGCACCGGCCCCGGCGGGCGGCTGACGCTGCTCGTGGACGAACAGGGCGGCCTGCACTGCAATGGAGGAAGAGAACTGAAGCTGAGCGATCCCCAGCTCATCCAGGCGCGTGCGCTCCAGGAAGAACTCGGCACTCCCGCGGGCGCACACCTCTCGCTGCCCCCGCGCCCCGGATCGGTGTTCGCCTACCGCGTGCGCGACGAATCCGGCAGCGTGTCGTTCGCCGACAACTCCCCTGCGCAGCCCAAGGTGCTCCGCAATCTGGCGCTGTTCGTGTTGCAGGTGGCCCAGCAGGATTGCCACTCCTCCCAGCCGGGGACCTGAACGCGCGGCCGCAGGTCGTTCGGGAGAGACGAAGCAAGGGCGCTGGGCCGCGGCGCGTCACCGCACCGCGGCTCTCCCGCACGGGGCCGGCTCATCCAAACCTGACCTTGCCGTTCGAGCGGGCGCGCGCCTGCGCGCGATCGACCAGCTCCAGCCGCTCGATCGCGGCCCTGAACAGCAGCGCGAGCAGGCGCATGCGCGCGTTCTCCGAGCGCAGCTCGAGCAGCTCCTGCTTGCCGTCGGGTCCGAACTCGACGGTGCCCGCCATCGCATACGCGTCCAGCTCCGTCAGCTCCTCCTCGCTCAGACGCTTGTCCGTCGCCTGCTCGACCAGTTCGGCGTACAGCTCGCGGGCGGTCTGCGCGGTGTCGGCGTCGGGCTCCTCCTCGGGGTCGCTGAGCGGCTCGACGATCCCCGCCGGGTATGGATAGTCGTCCTGGCGCTCGATCAGCCGGAACGGCCGGGTCCCGCGGGCGAGTATGTCCATGTTGCCCTCCTCGTCGCGCTCCATCACGCGCTCGATCTCACACGCGCACCCGATCGGCTTGAGCTCGTCCTCTGACAGCCACACGATCCCGAACTCGCGCTCGTGCTCCAGGCACTCCTCGATCATGCGCTTGTAGCGATCCTCGAATATGTGCAGCGGCACGCTCTCGGTGGGGAGTGCGACGATCCCCAGCGGGAACAGCGGAAACCCCTCCTGCCGATCGTCGAGCATGCGCGGCAGTCTATTGCCGTCTGCCGACCGATTTCCAATTGATCGAAGATATTCGAGTCGGTCGGCTGAACGGGAGCGCCATCGGCTCGGCGCGCCTTACTATATGTCTCCTGCCTCTCTCTAACGCGACGGCGTACGCGCCGTGAGCATCAGGTTGTAGAACGCCGCCGGCGGCAGCCGTCCCTCCAGCAGGCTGCGGTCCAGGCCCTGCAGGAGCAGATATCCGCGGTAGGCGTACTGGCGCCACCCCCACGGCACGTCGCGCGGGTCGGCCGTCGCCTCCAGCGTGCGATTGGTCCAGCCGAACCAGTTGGCGAGCAGCTCCTCGCCGCGTACGCGCACGTCCACCATGCCCGCGCTCCTGGCGGCACGGGTGAGCTCGGCGGGGGCGAACGCGTGCACGTCCACCGACCCCTCCAGCGCCGCCTCCGGCGCCCCTCCCTCCGCGGGCGGAGCCGGCCGCGCGCCGATCGCTCGCCGCCACACCGGCGCCAGCGTCCCGGCCGCGCGCTTGGGCACGCCCGCGAGACGATCGCCGTAGCGCGAGGGCTCTCCGGCGAACACGATCGTCCCCCCCGGCGCGAGCACGCGCGCGAACTCGCCGAACGCCCGCTCCAGATCGGGGATGTGGTGCAGCACCGCGTGCCCGAACACCAGGTCGAAGCTCGCGTCCGCGAACGGCAGCCGCTCGGCGTCCGCCGTCCTGGTCTTGACTTTCAGTCCCAGCCGCTTGGCGTTCGCTTTCAGCGTGTTCAGCATGCCCGGCGAGATGTCGCTGCACGTCGCCTGCCCGATCAGCCCCGCGCGCAGCATGTTCAGCGTGAAGTATCCCGTCCCCGCGCCGATCTCCAGCGCCCGCGGGAAGTGACTCGGCGCGTCGCCTCCGAGCGCCTTGCGCACCTTCCCCAGCACCTGTTCTGAGCCCAGCTCGCCGAAGTCGATCCCCCACTTGGCGTCATAGTGGTCGGCCGCCACATCGTGATAGCGCGTGTTGACGTCGCGGATCTCCTCGGCGGTCAGGGTGGGTGTCACGGGGCGGTCTCCATAAGTGTCATTACCTGTCGTGAGTGCGTAGGGCAAGCTGGGCAAGGACGCAGGGAGCGTAGTGTGCTCGGCACATGAGCGACCGAGGACGCCGATCCAGTGCAGCCATACGCGCTCACGAGGCGGCACCATATACTCGCGCGCCGTGTCCGTGAAGCCCGTCTATGCCCAGGGCAACCAGCCGGACGGCGTCCCCCCGCTGGAGCTGACCGGTGAGCGCACGCTCCCGGACGTGCCCGCCGAGAACTACTGGTTTCGCCGTCATCTGGCCGTATACGAGTGGATCGCCGCCCGCGTATCGGGGCTGCGCGTGATCGACATGGCCTGCGGCGAGGGCTACGGCTCCGACGTGCTCGCGCACGTGGCCGCGGAGGTCGTCGGCGTTGATGCCAACCCCGAGGCGCACGAGCACGCACGGCTGCGCTACCGCCGCCCCAACCTCCGCTTCGAACGCGACCTCGTCGAGACGTTCTCCACGCCGGCCGACGCTGTCGTGTTCCTGCAGACGATCGAGCACCTCCAGGACCCGGTCGCCGTCCTGGAGCACTTCCGCTCGCTGGTCGCCGGCTCGGGGGCAGGGGAGACCGCGGGTACTGCCGCGGGACAGGCGGGGACCGCCGGTGTCGCCGGTGTCGCGGGGGCTACCGGGGCTGGGAGATCCACTGCGACGGTGTTCGTGTCCACACCCAACGTCCTCACGCTCGCTCCGGCGGGCGCGTCGCGCTCGGACAATCCCTGGCACATCCACGAGTACCGCGCGTCCGAGTTCGAGCAGCTGTGCCGCGGCACGTTCTCCGCGGTGCAGGTGTACGGGCTGTTCCACGCGCGCAAGCTGCGCCTGCACGAGCTCGCGCTGCGCGCCGGCTGGGACTCCGTCCATCCGCGCCTGCGTCTGACCCGGCCGTTCTACGATCGCTTCACACCCGCGATCTCCGCCTCGGACTTCGCGCTGCGTCCATCCGCCGAGGCCGACCTGGATCGGGCGCTGGACTTCGTCGCGGTCTGCCGGCCATGACCGGACGGCCGTACGTTCGTCGCGATCGGACGGGCGTGAGCGAACCACCGGTCTCGTGAGCGCCGCCGGCAAGTCGCGCGGGGCGCTCGCGATCGTGCTGCACACGCACATGCCCTATGTCGAGGGGTTCGGCACCTGGCCGTTCGGCGAGGAGTGGCTGTGGGAGGCGATCGCCGGCTGCTACCTGCCGCTGCTCGATTTTCTGGACGCGCGCGATCCCTCTTTGACCCTCTCCATCACGCCGGTCCTGTGCGATCAGCTGAGCGCGCCCGATCTCGCCGAGCGCTTCCATCGCTTCATCGACGACACCCGCCGCTTCACCCACGCCGAGGACGCCGCCGGGCTGCGCGCGGGCGGCCACGCCGGCCTCGCCGCCGAGCTGGAACGGGCCTGGTCCTCCGACTACGAGCACGCCGCGCAGCGCATGGCGGCGCGTGGAGGAGACCTGTTGCGGGCGTTCGCTCCGCATGTGCGCTGGACGTCCTCCGCCACTCATGCCGTGCTGCCGCTGCTCGCGACCGACGCCGGCGCGCGTCTGCAGATCGAGGCCGGGATTGCATCGCACCTGGATCGCTTCGGGGGCCGGAGCTCCTGCGGGGGCCGTGACTCGGGACGGCGCGACGGGGAGTTCGAGGACGGGCGGCTCGGGCGCGCGTTCGGCGGCTGGCAGGGAGGGTTCTGGCTGCCCGAGTGTGCCCACGCACCCCACCTGGAGCCGATCCTGGCCGCCGCCGGGATACGCAGCACGTGCGTGGAGCTCACTCGCCATCACTGGCTCGGAGCGCGCGAGCACCTGCGACCGCTCCTGTCCGACTCGGGCATCGCGCTGTTCGGAATCGACCGCGCCACGATCTCGCTCGTATGGAGCGACGCCGGCTACCCCGCCGACGGCCTCTACCGCGACTACCACCGCCACACCGTCCACCACCACAACCCCTGGCGTAACGACGGCGATGCGTATGACCACGAGCCGGCCCTCGCCCGCGCGCGGGAGCACGCGGCGGACTTCGTCTTGCGCACCCGCGAGCGCTTGCGCCGTGACGGCGATGGCCTACCCGGGGGCGGGCTCGCGGTCTGCGCGCTCGACACGGAGCTGCTCGGGCACTGGTGGTATGAGGGTCTGCACTGGTTGGAGGCCGTGATCGAGGAGTGCGCCTCCCAGGGCCTTGAGCTGGTTCGCCTGGACGACGCGCTCGAGCGCTTCGAGCCGGCGCCGGTGGGCGACGCGGAGTGGAGTGCGAGCGAGTGGAGTGCGAGCAGTTGGGGGGCCGGCGGCAACCTCTCTACATGGTCGGGCCCCGCGGTCGCCGACATGGCCTTCGCCGCGCGAGCGGCCGAGCTTCAGACCCTCGCCGCGGCCACCGAGGGGCGGGCCGGTCCCGCCGTCGTGCGCGAGCTGCTCGCGCTCCAGGCCAGCGACTGGGCCTTCATGATCTCCCGCGGACTCGCCGTCCCCTATGCCCGCGAGCGCTATGACGGGCACCGCGCGGCGGTTGCCGCGGCGCTGCGCGAGGGGCCGCAGGCGAGCGTGGAGGGGCTGCGGGAGCTCGCTGTCGGGGCTGATCTTGCGCTTCTGCTCGCGCCTTGAGTGGTGCGACATCGGTGCCTGGGCGTTTGATAGGGTCCGACAAATGGGATGGAGAGTAGGCATTTGCCGTTCGGCGCTCGCGACAATGCTGGGCTGCGTCGCGCTGCTAGCCACGGCACCGGCAGTCTTCGCCATAGAAGCTCCTGGCAGCATCTCGGGGAAGGTGACCGACGTGTCGCACAAACCTCTGGCAAATATCGAAGTCAACGTGTACCACCTGAATGGATCTTTCGTGACGTTTGCCACTACCAAAATAAATGGTGAATACACGGTTGAAGTGCCAAAAGGTGAATACAAGGTTGAATTCGCCCCGGAATTCGAAAGCGGCCTCAACTACATCCCCCAGTTTTATAACGACAGATCATCCTTTGCTGAAGCGAACCCAGTCTTGGTCGCCGAAGGGAAAACGACGGAAAAAATCGATGCGGAACTCGAAGCAGGCGGTCAGATCGAAGGTACTGTGACCGACGCCTCAACGCACGCGGCCCTGCTCCAAGCTGTGGTCGTGGCGGTTGGCCCAGGCGAAACCTTGAATGGGATTGCGTTCACAAATGCGAGCGGCCAATACACCATCTCAGGGTTGGTGCCCGGATCGTACAAGGTTGAATTCTTTGACTCCGGTTACATAGCCCAGTATTACGACGATCAAACGTCGTTCGCGAGCGCCAATCCAGTGGTGGTCGCCCGGGAAAGCACCACGCCCGGAATCAACGCCTCGCTGGTGCCTGCCATCGCGCCGATCAATACGCTGGCCCCGGTCGCGTCGGGAACGCCGGCGGTGGGACAGACGCTATCTTGCACCGCCGGATCGTGGAAGGGGAGCCCGGCGCCCACGTTTGCCTACGCGTGGTTGCGGGACGGTGTCACGATCCCGGGTGTGGCCGGGAGCACGTACGTTGTCCAAGCGGCCGATCAAGGCAACGGGGTGACCTGCAGGGTCACGGCGACGAACAAATTTGGCAGAGTGTCCGCCACAAGCAACACGTTGATAGTGCCCGTTCCGTCCCCGCCACCGCCAACGCCCGTCGTCAAACTGTTGAGTTCCAACGTCGTCGTATCCGGTAACTCCGCACGGGTTCCGATCGCGTGTGCGAACGCGACTTGTGCGGGGACGATCGAACTCACTGAGCGGATCGTGGTCAAGCATCGCCATGGCAGCACCAAGAAGACGCTCGTCCTGGGCAGGGGCTCGTATGCGCTGGCGGCGGGTCACAACGCCACGATCGTCGTCCACTTGACCTCGATCGGCAAGAACGCGCTCGCCAGGGCAAGACACCATCGCCTGTCCGCCAAGGCGAGCGCCTCAGTGATCGGCGGGGCGACGGCGATCGGGTCGATCGTGTTGAGCGAGCCCGCGCCCAAGCACAAACACCGGCACGGGTAGGGCGCCCGCCGGGCGCGGCGGTGGGTCACTTCAACCACCATGCTCGTGCCGACGATCGAGTGCTCGCCGCAGGCGCGCATCAGGTGCGCAGTCCGGTTGGAGGCGCCGGTGGGTCTCGGTGGGTGGCTGGTGGGCGTGCGGGCTCGGCGCCCGGGATGACGATGCCCTCACGGAACAGGCAGAGCGCCAGATGGTTGGGACGGGCGGCGCTGGGGTAGAGGACTCCACGGCACCCTTTGCGGTGCAACTCCTCCCCGGCAGCTTGGAACGGCGGCCAGGTTCTTCGACCGGGCTTGGGAACTGGTAGATCGTGCCGGGCGAGCTTGGCAGGCGTGGAGAGGTCTGCGATGTCGTTCACGGCAATCGTCCAGCGCCAAAGGTCGCGCGGCATTCCGTGGGTTGGTGGCAGTGCGATCTCTGCGAGGACTCGATACCACTCCGCCCACGCGGTGGACTCCTCGTCCGCGAGATAGATCGCAGCGATCGTTGTGCCTCGCTGCCAGCGGCCGCTGGATGGCGGGGACGCCAGCCACAGCGGGTCGGCGCCGTAAGGGATCTGTCGCCACCACGAGCCGGCGACCGAAACGCGCTGAACACGAGCCGCCACTGGGTGACGGCCTACGAGAAGGAGGCCTCTTCGAGCGTCGAAACCAGCTCGGCGACACGCATGTAGTCGCCGTCGGCGATGACGTCGATCGGCTTGCGCTCGGCGAGCGCTGGGACCGGCTTGCGCAGCCACACGGCTATGTAGGAGGGCTCCATGACGCGCGCCAGGCGCTCGACCAGCGCGGACAGCTCGATCAGCCGCTCAGCTCGCTCGCCCGTCGGAGACCGCGTATGCGCGAGCCAAGCCCGTGCCGTGCTGCGGGCCACGCCGGTGGCGCGGGCGATGTCAGCGTCGGTCAGCTGTGCGATCTCGTGCAGATAAACAGCCTCTCGAATCAGCGGTTGTGGAGCTGTTGCAGGCGACGACATAACATGACTGTAGCAAAATTGCAGCAAGATTGCCACGGATTCGCAACAGTAAGGCTCACTCCCAGCGCAGCGAACGAGGCGCCTCGCGCATGCGGATTACCCGCGCGGGGGAGCCCCCGACGACGGCGTTCTCCGGTACGTCCCGGGTCACGACCGTGCTGGTGCCGACGATCGAGTTCTCGCCGACGGTGACCCCGCGCAGGATGCAGGCGCCGTAGCCGATCCAGACGTTGTGCCCGACGTGGACGTCGCGCTTGTAGATGCCCTGCAGGCGGATCGGTCGCTCGACCTCGACGACGCCGTGGTCGAAGTCGATCAGCATGACGCGGTCGGCGACGATGCACTCGCGCCCGATCTCCACGCGCTGGTAGGCGGAGATCGTGCACTCCTGCCCCATCACGGTCTTGGCGCCGATCGAGACTTCGCCCTCGTGCACGCGGATCTTGCTGCCGTCCCCGATCCACGCCCAGCGCCCGATGCGCAGCGTCGCGCGCCGTCCGATCTCCAGGTGCACGCCCGGGCAGATGAAGCAGATCCCGTCGGTGCGCAGGCGGCGGCCGTGACGCAGCTTGAGCAGCACGTAGCGCGCGAGCAACCGCGCGTAGTGGCGGTTGAGCATGTTGTTGGCGCGCATGAACCGCAGCAGCGTCAGCGGTCCGCCGTGCAGCGGCTCGGGCGCGCGGCGCACCGCGTCCGCGATCTCCTCGACGGGTGCCCGGGTAGCGGGATCGGCGAGCGTCGGCTCCATCGCGTGGCATCGTAGGGGTTCGGTGCGATGGCTCGGCGGATCGACCCCGGTTCGGTGCGTAGGCCGGCTGAGCAGCGTGTGAGGGCTCGGCGAATCGCCGCCCTGCGATGATTGCGCGCGCGATGAGAGAGACCGACCTCGCCCAACGCCTGCTCGCGGGCGACCGCCGCGCGCTGGCGCGCGCGATCTCGCTCGTGGAGGACGACCGTCCCGAGGGCTGGGCGCTCGTGCGCGAGGTCTACCCGCACACCGGCGCCGCCGCCGTGGTCGGGTTCACGGGACCGCCGGGCGTCGGCAAGTCCACGCTGATCGGCGCGCTCACGAAGACCAGGCGCGAGGCGGGGCGCACCGTCGGGGTGCTGTCGATCGACCCGTCCTCGCCGTTCACGCAGGGCGCGCTGCTCGGGGATCGCATCCGCCTGGGCGAGCACTTTCTCGACCCGGGCGTGTTCATCCGCTCGATGGCCAACCGCGGCGCCCTCGGCGGGCTGTCCGAGGCCGCGCTGCAGGCCGCGCTGCTGCTCGACGCGGCCGGGCGTGAGGACGTGTTCGTGGAGACCGTCGGCGTCGGCCAGGCGGAGATCGACATCATCGACCACGCCGACACGATCGTGCTCGTGCTGATGCCCGGCTCCGGCGATTCGATCCAGGCGTTGAAGGCCGGGGTGATGGAGATCCCGGACATCATCGTGATCAACAAGGCCGACCACCCTCTGACCGACACGATGGTGCGCGAGATTCGCGGCGTGCTGTCGCTCGCCAACCTCGACCGTTCTCCGGAGGAGGCGCGCGGCGACTGGCGCGTGCCGATCGTCAAGACCGAGGCCGCGCACGGCACGGGCGTGCCCGAGCTGGTGGAGCGCCTGGACGAGCACCGCGCGCACATCCTCGCGGCCGGGCAGCTTGAGGAGCGCCGCCGGCGCAACCTGCGGGGAGAGGTGCTCGCGATCGCCACGGCCCGCATGCGCCGGCGCCTGGAGGAGGAGCTGGGCGGGGACGCCGAGTTCCAGCGCCTGCTCGATGAGGTCGTCGCCCGTCGCCTTGATCCCGCCAGCGCCGCCGCGACGCTGTTGGCGCGGGCGGGCGATGCCGACGGGCGCGGCTGAGGTCCCGGAGCCGACCCGGCCCGGTCGGTGTTTTGCCGATGTGGTCGCGAGCCTGTAGGGTCAGGATCGATGGCGTTCCTGGACTGGGTCGAGAGCAACTGGGGTCTGCTGGGCCGCCTGATGGACGGCCATACGGCGGTCTACCGCGCCACCGGCGGGCGGGTCGGCCACCGCACGCCGGGCTTCCCGCCCGTGCTGCTGCTCGACCACGTCGGCGCCAAGAGCGGCACGCACCGCACGAGTCCGCTGGTCTACGGCGAGGACGGGCTGAACCTGATCCTCGTGGCCTCCAAGGGCGGCTATCCGAAGAATCCGGCTTGGTTTCACAACCTCGTCGCGCACCCCGATACGACCGTGCAGGTGGGCTCTCGTCGCCGGGACGTGCACGCGCGCGTCGTCACCGCCGAGGAGCGCCCGCGACTGTGGAAGCTGATGCTGGGCGTGTACGGCGGCTATGCCGACTATCAGCACCGCACCGAGCGCGAGATTCCGCTCGTGGTGCTCGAACCGCGTTGAACGATCGCGCGGTTCGTGAAGTCCGTACGGGGTGTCCGGGTGCGGGCTTTTATGGGTGACCCATAGCCTGCTGCTGCGTCTGGTTGCGGTCGGCGCCGGTCATCGCACCGGCCGGCGTTGAGGGAGCGCTTTGGCGGCGGTCCCGCGCGGGGCTCAGGCCCCCAAGGCCCGTGCGATGACCATCTGCTGGACCTCGTCGGTGCCCTCGCCGATCGTCAGGATCTTCGCGTCGCGGTAGAAGCGGCACACCGGGTACTCCTCGATGAAGCCGTAGCCGCCGTGGATCTGCACGGCCTCCTCGGCGCAGCGCACCGCCAGGCGCCCGGTCTTGAGCTTCGCCTGGGCAGCGGTGAGGGTGAAGTTGCGCCCGTGATCCTTCTCGCGTGCGGCCTTGTAGACGAGCAGCCGCGCGGCCTCGATCTCGACGGACATGTCCGCGAGCTTGGCCTGGATCGCCTGGAACTTGGAGATCGGCTTACCGAACGCCCTGCGCTCTTTGGCGTACTTCAGCGCCTCGTCCAGCGCGCCCTGCGCTAGGCCGACGCCCATCGCGGCGACGCCGATACGGCCGATGTCGAGGATGTGCAGGAACTGCTTGAACCCCTGCCCGCGGGGTCCGAGCAGGTTCTCCTCGGGCACAC
Organism: Solirubrobacteraceae bacterium; assembly: GCA_035948355.1. Lineage (GTDB taxonomy): Bacteria > Actinomycetota > Thermoleophilia > Solirubrobacterales > Solirubrobacteraceae > Palsa-744. The sequence goes on along the minus strand of DASZJF010000049.1, from coordinate 63,923 downwards.
GGCAGTCGCTGAACGTCAGCGGCCGCGTGTCCGAGGCGTTCCAGCCCATCTTGCGGTAGGGCTCGCCCTGCTCGTAGCCGGGTGTGCCGTTGGCGACGATGATGTTCGAGATCTCCTTGCCGCCATTCGCGCCGGCCATGCCGCCGCTCGCGCCGGAGGGATCGCCGCTGGTGACGGCGGTGATGCAGACGATGCCCGAGATGTCGGTGCCGGCGTTGGTGATGAATTGCTTGGCCCCGTCGATCACCCATTCCTCGCCGTCCAGCCGCGCGCGCGTGCGCGTGTTGCCGGCGTCTGAGCCGGCCTCGGGCTCGGTGAGTCCAAACGCGCCCAAACGCTCGCCCGAGCACAGGCGGGGCAGCCACTCGCGCTTCTGCTCCTCGCTCCCGAACAGGTAGACGGGCTGCGTTCCCAGCGAGGTGTGCGCGCACAGCGTGATCGCGACCGAGGAGTCCACGCGCGTGAGCTCCTCCACGGCGAGCGCGTAGGCGAGCGTGTCTCCGCCGCCCCCGCCGTACTCCTCGGGAAAGGGGATGCCCATCAGGTTGAGCTTCCCCAGCTGCGCGACGATCTCATACGGGAACGACTTCGTCCGGTCGAGCTCCTCGGCGACCGGGGCGACCTCGCCCTGCGCGAACTCGCGCACCGTGCGGCGGATCAGCTCGTGGTCGGGGGAGAGGTCGAAGTCCATCGCGCGCATTCTCACAGAGGGGCGACCGGTCGCGGAGCGCGGGCCGCGAGGACTGCTTGCGACTACTTTGCAAGCAGGGCTTGCAACGGCCGGCGCACCGCCGCTTCAGGCGCAATAGGAGCGCGCGAGCTCCACGAGCAGGCGCACGCCATAGCCGGAGGCGCCCTTGCCGACGTAGGCGCGGCCGAGATCCCAGGCCGAGCCGGCGATGTCGAGGTGCGCCCAGGGCGTGTCGCCGACGAAGTTCGACAGAAACGCTCCACCCACGATCGCGCCGGCCTTGCGGCCTTCGGGGGCGTTGTCGAGATCGCCGTACGTGCCCTTGATCAGCTCGTCGTACTCCTCGTGCAGCGGCAGCCGCCACACGATCTCTCCGGTCTTGGCACCGGCGGCCGTCATGCGCTGCGCGAGCTCGTCGTCGTTGGCCATCACGCCCGAGTAGGTCGAGCCGAGCGCGACGATCACCGCGCCGGTGAGCGTCGCGAGGTCGACGATCCGCTCCGCTCCGAGGCTCACCGCGTGACACAGGCAGTCGGCCAGCACGAGCCGCCCCTCGGCGTCGGTGTTGTTGACCTCGATCGTTTTGCCGTTCTGAGCGGTCACGATGTCCCCGGGCTTGACCGAGCGGCCGCTCGGGAGGTTCTCGGTCGCCCCGACGACGGCCACCAGTCTCACCGGCAGTCCGAGACGGGCGATCGCGGCTACGGCCTCGATCACGGCCGCGCCGCCGGACATGTCGAACTTCATCTCCGCCATCTTCGCCCCAGGCTTGAGCGAGATGCCGCCGCTGTCGAACGTCACCGCCTTGCCGACGAACCCCAGCGTCGGTCGGGTGGGCGGGATCCCATCCCCGCCGCCCGGGGGCTCGTAGCGCAACACGATCAGCGCGGGCTCCTGCTCGGAGCCCTGGGCGACCGCGGCGAACGCGCCCATCCCGCGCGCGGCGATCGCGCTACGTCCCTCCACCTCCACCGACAGTGCCTCGATCTCCCCGGCCAGCCCGAGGGCGTACTCGCCCAGCGCGGTCGGCGTCAGATCGTTGGCGGGGCGGTTCTGCAGGTCGCGGGCGGCGTTCGCCGCCTCGGCCACGAGCGCCGCGTCGCTCACGAGTGTCTCCAGCTCGGCGACGCCATCCTCGCGGTCGCCGGGCGCGCCGGGGGCTGACACGATCAGTCCCTCCAATCGCTTGGGGGGTGCCTGCCCGTCGCCGTTCTCCGCGTCAGGCGCGGCCGACTTGTGCCGCTCGAAGCGATAGTCCGCCAGGATCGTGCCCTCGGTGAACGCGCCCGCCACCTCGACGCCGGTCGCGGCCGGCGCCTGGGCGCAGAGCACGCGCGTACCGAGCTCGAGCGCGCGCCCGTGCACCGCCGCCGCCACCGCCCGAGCGCGCTCGGGGGTGAGCTCCTCGCGCTTGCCCAGTCCCACGACCAGCCAGCGCCGGCCCTGGGCGTGCGTCAGTCCGAGGGACTTCAGTGCGCGTCGCGCCTCGCCCGAGCGCACCAGCTCGGCCAGCTCTGAGGGGGCATCCGCGGGCGGGTCCTCGCCCTCGAACACTCCCACCGCGATCGTGTCGGCGTCGGTGCTGCCCCCCGGTTGTGTAGTGCTCGATACCCGCACGATCTCGGGCAGGATATACGTCCGCGGGCCATCCCGGCCCGCGTGTGATGAATCGCTCGCGGGCACACAGCGCCAGGCGCCGGGTCGGGCGATCGTGACCGCCGACGCTTCGCGCCGTCCCTGCCCCGCTAGCATTCTCGGTCTCTCGTCGTTTCCCCGACCCTCAGGAGAACCCGCAACCCATGCCCAAGACCGTGATCCTCGGCGCCGCGCGCACCCCCATCGGCAAGATGGGCGGCGGCCTGTCAACGCTGGACGCGACCACGCTGGGCGCGGCGGCGATAGAGGCCGCGCTGGAGCGAGCGCAGGTCGCCCCCGAGCAGGTCGAGCACGTCGTGATGGGTCAGGTGCTGCAGGCCGGTCAGGGCCAGATCCCCTCGCGCCAGGCCCAGATCAAGGCCGGCATCCCCAAGGAGGTCTCATCGGAGACGATCAACAAGGTCTGCGCCTCGGGCATGCGCGCGGCGGTGATCCTCGACCAGGCGATCCGCGCCGGCGACGTCCAGGTCGGCGTCGGCGGTGGAATGGAGTCGATGTCTCAGGCGCCCTACCTGCTTCCGGGCGCGCGGTTCGGGTTTCGGATGGGCGACGTGACGGCGCTCGACGCGATGGTCCACGACGGGCTCACGAACCCGTTCTCGGGCAAGCAGATGTTCGTCGAGGCGACGGCGGTCTCGGACGAGCTGGAGATCACCCGCGCCGACCTCGACCGCTGGGCGCTGCGCTCGCACGAGCGCGCGCTGGCCGCGACCGACGAGGGACGGCTGCCGGAAGAGATCGTGCCGGTGAGCGTGAAGGGCAAGAAGGGAGCCGAGACGCTCGTCGAGGTCGACGAGGCCCCCCGCCGCGACACCTCCCTGGAGGTGCTCGCCAAGCTCCCCGGGCTCGTCGGCAAGGAGGGCTCGCACACGGCCGGCAACTCGCCGGGCGTCAACGACGCCGGCGGCGCGCTGGTGGTCGCATCGGAGGAGTGGGCGACCGCCAACGGCAAGGAGGCGCTGGCCGAGATCGTCGCCCACGCGCAGTCCGCCGACGACTTCGCCTACCTCGCGAGGACGCCCGCCTCGGCCGCGCTGAAGGCGCTGGACAAAGCCGGCCTGCAGCCCGGCGACATCGACGTGTGGGAGATCAACGAGGCCTTCGCCTCGGTCACGCTCAACTCGATCCGCATGCTCGGCATCGACGAGGACCGCGTCAACGTCAACGGCGGCGCCGTCGCGCTCGGACACCCGATCGGCGCCTCGGGCGCGCGCATCCTCGGCTCGATCGTCTACGAGCTGCGCCGCCGCGGCGGCGGTCTGGGGTGTGCGGCGATCTGCTCGGGCGGCGGCCAGGGCGACGCCGTGATCCTGCGCGTCTGACGCGTATGAGGTCGTTCCCGGTGGCGCATCGCGTGTGTATGCGGGACCGGACGTCCCGCGCCCGCGGCCTCGTGAGCCACGTCGGCTGCGCGGATGCGACCCAACCTATCCACACTTCTTCGTCAGCCCGCTCGCTGATCGGCAATGGGCGCGGGGTCCTGGCGAGATGACCAGCGAACCGGCGGTGGCCCCCGCCGCCACGGCGCTGCGCGAAGCGGCGTTCTTCGATCTCGACCGCACGCTGATGGCGGGCTCCTCGGGGATCTTCTTCGCCCGCGCGGCCTTCGAGACGGGCATGATCACGCGCCGGCGCCTGGCGCGCGACGCGTACGAGAACCTGCGTTTTCGACTGCGCGGCTCCACCGACGATCGCGCCGATCAGGTGCGCAAGCGTGTGGGCGAGATGATCGCCGATGTGCCGGTGCGCGATCTGCAGCGGCTCTCCCCGCGCGTGCTCGCGGGCGTGCTGCCGCGGCTGTATCCGCAGATGCTCGAGCGCGCCTACGCCCATCAGGACGCCGGCAGGCTGGTGTACATCGTGACCGCCGCCTCGCAGGAGATGGCCGACCTGCTCGCGCACGTGCTCGCCTTCGACGGCGGCCTCGGCTCGCGCTCGGAGATCGTCGACGGCCGCTACACCGGGCGTGCCGCCGGACCGTTCAACTACCGCGAGGGCAAGGTGCTCTCGATGCGCGAGCTGGCCGCGAGCGAGGGGATCGATCTCGACTCCTCCTATGCCTACTCCGACTCCGAGTCGGACCTGCCGATGCTGCGCGCCGTCGGGCACGCGGTCGTCGTCAACCCCGACTCCGATCTGCGCCGCATCGCCCTGGACGAGGGCTGGGAGATCCTGCATCTGGACCGTCTCGGCCGTCGCCTGAAGGTCATCGCCGGGCTGGCCGGGGCTGCCGCGCTGGGCGGCCTGGGGAGGCTCGTCTCAGACCACGTGGGAACGCCGAGCGACTCCCGAGAATAGTCTCCCTGCTCATGACCTCCCCCTCCGCCTCAGCGCCGGCGCCCGAGACCCGGGCCGGCAAGATCCGTGTGGTCGTGGCCAAGCCGGGCCTGGACGGGCACGACCGCGGCGCGAAGATCATCGCGCGCGCGCTGCGCGACGCGGGCATGGAGGTGATCTACACGGGCCTGCACCAGACGCCCGAGCAGATCGTCGAGACGGTCATCCAGGAGGACGCCGACGCGGTGGGGCTGTCGATCCTGTCGGGTGCGCACATGACGCTCGTGCCGCGCATCGTGAAGCTGCTGGGAGAGCAGGGGGTGGATGACGTCGTGGTCACGGTCGGCGGCACGATTCCGGCCGAAGACATTCCCGAGCTCAAGCGCCTGGGCGTCGCCGAGGTGTTCACGCCCGGCGCCTCGACTCAGTCGATCGTGGAGTTCATCCGCGGCGCCGTAGCGCCTGATTGACCAGTCAGTCAACCGCCGGATCGAGTAGGATTCACTCACAACAGCCCAAGGAGTAGACCTGGAAATGAAGATATGCGTCCTTGTAAAGGAGGTCCCGGACGCCGCCGTCGAGAAGCGCATCGATCCCTCGACGGGGCGCATGGACCGCAGCGGGGAGAAGAACCTCAACCCGTATGACACGCACGCCATCGAGGCGGCCATGCAGATTCGTGAGGGCGGCGCCGTGCCCGTCGAGGAGATCGTCGCCGTGACGATGGGCCCGGACAGCGCCGTGCGCGCCCTGCACAAGGCCGTCTCGCTCGGCGCCGACCGCTCCGTGCACCTCTCCGACCCGGCCGTCGCCGGCTCGGACGTGGCGGCGACCGGCTATGCGCTGGCGCAGACGCTGCAGCGCGAGAGCCCCGACCTGGTGCTGCTCGGCCAGCAGTCCGACGACGGCGAGTGCTACACGATCGGCGCGGTCGTGGCCGAGCACCTCGGCATGCCCTCGCTGACGCAGGTGATCAAGATGGACATCGACCCCGAGGCGTTGCGCTGCGAGCGTCAGGCCGAGTACGGGTACGACACCGTGCAGATCAAGCTGCCCGCGGTCATCTCCGTCGGCGACGCGATCAACGAGCCGCGCTACCCCTCGCTGAAGGCGATCATGGGCGCCAAGAAGAAGCCCCTGGATGCCGTCACCGCCGGCGATGTCGGCATCGACGCGAGCAAGGTCGGCGGCGATAACTCCGCCGCCCAGTGGGTCGCCGCGAAGGCGCCGCCGGCGAAGGCCGCGGGAGAGATCATCGAGGACGAGGACACCGGCGAAACGGTCGAGAAAATCGTCGCCTGGCTCGACGAGAGGAAGCTGATCTAGATGTCGAACATCCTGGTTTACGCGCTGCATTACGACGGCGCGATCAACAAGAACTCGCTCGGCGCCGTCTCCGAGGGCGCCAAGCTCGCCGCCGAGCTCGGGGGCGAGGCGCACGTGGTGATGCTCGGAGACGTACCGCAGGAGCTGGCGGCGTCGCTGGGCAGCTACGGCGCCAAGAAGGTGCTCGTCGCCGAGGGCCCCGAAGGGCTCGCGCAGCCGCTGGTCGACGCGATGGCCGCGGCGATCTCCGGCGGGGATTACAAGTACGCGCTGTTCGGCGGCGGCCTGCTCGGCTTCGAGATCGGCGCCGGCCTGGCCGCGCGCCTGGGCGCGGGTGTCGCGATGGAGGTCACCGCCGTCCGGGCCGAGAACGGAGAGCTGGTGGCCGAGCGCCCGATCCTGGGCGATTCGGCGATCTCCGAGATCAGGTATCGCTCTGAGGTCGGCATCATCATCGGCCGTCTGAACGCGTTCGAGATCAGAGAGTCGGGCGCCGGCGACGCCGCCGTGGAGCGGCTCAGCTTCGAGCTGAGCCCCCAGGCCCAGCAGGCGACGATGCTCACGCGCGGCGAACAGCGCGGCGCCGACGTCGACATCGAGGGCGCGGACATCCTCGTGGCGGGCGGCCGCGGCCTCGGCAAGGCCGAGGGCTTCCAGCTCGCCGAGGATCTGGCCGCGGCGTTCGGCGGCAACTCGGCCGTCGCCGCCACCCGCGCGGTGGTCGACGCCGGCTGGTACCCCTACGCCGCGCAGATCGGCCAGACCGGCAAGACGGTCGCGCCGAAGCTGTATCTCGCCGCGGGCATCTCCGGGGCGATCCAGCACAAGGTCGGAATGCAGGCCTCGGAGAACATCGTCGCGATCAACAAGGACTCCAACGCGCCGATCTTCGAGTTCTCCGACCTCGGGATCGTCGGCGATCTGAACAAGATCCTGCCGAAGCTCACCGAGGCCGTGAAGGCGAAGAAGGCCAGCTGAGGAACGGGCGGATGAGGGTGCTCCAGCGCACTACAAAAAGGAGCGTCGGCGATGTCATCTCATAACGGCTCTCGCAACGGCAAGGTCATACCGGCGGCGTTCCCGCCGCCGGTGGACTCGCAGAAGGAGTTCGTCAAGCGCGGCCTCGACTCAGAGGACGAGCTGATCGAGGTCGGCGTGGCGATCGTCGGCGGCGGCACCGCCGGCTTGGCCTGCGCCAACCGCCTGCTGCAGCTGCTGGGCGAGGATGCGGCGGGTGGGGGCGATCTCATGGAGCGGTTGGGCGAAGTCCCGGTGGCGGTGATCGAGAAGGCGAAGACCTGCGGCGGGCACAACCTGTCCGGCGCGGTCATGCGCCCTGGTCCGCTGGAAGAGCTGTTCCCGGACATGACGCGCGAGCAGTGGCGCGAGGAGGGGTTCGCCTACGGCGAGGTCTCCAAGGAGGCGGTGTATCTGACGCCCACCTCGAAGTTCGCCGTACGCATCCCGACGCCGCCGCCGTTCAAGAACCACGGCAACGAGGTCATCTCCGTCTCCGCGCTGGCGCGCTACCAGCAGCAGCAGGCCGAGGACGCCGGCGCCTACATCCTCACCGAGACCGCGGCCACGCAGCTCGTGGTCGAGGACGGTCGCGTGGTCGGCGTGCGCTCGGGCGACAAGGGTCGCGGCAAGGATGGCGAGCCGCTTGGCAACTTCGAGCCAGGTACGGACATCAAGGCGCAGGCGACCGTCCTCGCCGAGGGCTGCTGGGGCCATTTGACGGGCGCGGCGATCCGCGAGTTCGATCTCGCGAAAGGCCGCGAGCCGCAGGTCTGGGAGCTGGGCGTGAAGGAGGTCTGGAAGGTCCCCAAGCCGCTCGACCGCCTGATCCACACGATGGGCCCGTGGCCGCTGAAGATCTCCTCCAAGTACGGCCAGATCGGCGGCACCTGGATCTATCCGATGAAGAACGAGAAGACCGGCGAGGACATGGTCTCGATCGGCTTCGTCGTCGAGCTCGACTACGCGGACGCCACGACCTCCGCGCACGACCTGCTGCAGACGTTCAAGACCCATTCGCTCGTGCGCAAGATCCTGCAGGGCGGCGAGCGCGTCGCCTGGGGCGCAAAGGCGCTGCCGGGCGGTGGCTACTGGTCGATGCCGAAGCTGTCGATGCCCGGCGCGCTGCTCGTCGGCGACGCCGGCGGCATGGTCGACACGATGGCGCTGAAGGGCGTACACCACTGCATCAAGTCGGGCATGCTCGCGGCCGAGACGATCTATGAGGCGCTGCAGCGCGGCAGCAGCGACCTCTGCGCCTACGAGGACGCGATCGAGCAATCCTCCGTCGGCAAGGAGCTGTGGGAGGTGCGCAACGCGCGCCAGCCCCTGCAGAAGGGCCTGCCCATCGGCGGCCCGCTGTCGGGCATCCAGCAGATCACCAAGGGCAAGCTCCCCGGCCGCGCGGCCTGGCATCGCAACGACTCGATCGGAATGTTCGTCGGCAAGACCAAGGACGGCTACGTCAAGCCCGACGGCAAATACACCTTCGACAAGCTCTCCTCGGTGTTCATCACCGGCAACGCCACGCGCGACGACGCCCCCAACCACATCCGCGTGCAGAAACACGTCCCGCGCGAGGTCGCCGAAACGTGGCGCTGGATGTGCCCGGCGGGGGTGTACGAGATCCCCGAGGACGCCCCCGAGCACGGCGAGGTCGACGTGATCGTCAACTACACCAACTGCGTGCAATGCGGCGCGATCACCGCCAAGGGCGGACGGCTCACCACCCCCGAGGGGGGCGACGGGCCGCTGTATCAGATCACCTGAGGTCTACGCCGCCGCGGGTAGCGCGACGTAGACGCCGGGGCCGTTGGGCTTTGGGAGCGCTTCTCCGTCCTCGCGCATGAGCTCGAAATGGTCCGCCAGCGCGGCGCGCATTTCGCTGACGCATTCCTCGATCGTCTCGCCGGTGGCGACGCAGCCGCTGACGTCCGGCGACCACGCCGAGTAGTTCGAGGGAGGGCCGCCCTCGACGAGGATCAGATAGCGCTCGGTCTCCGTCATCGCTTCAAACCTGCCTGCTCCATGATGCTCGCTCTGGTCTTGGGATGCAAGTCTTCGTTGGGATGACCCGCGACGGTCACCTTGCCCGGCTTGGTCGGGTGGCGGAACTGGCGGTGGCTGCCGGTCTGACGGACCTGGCGCCAGCCGTCCCATTCGATGAGCTTGATGACCGCACGAACCTTCATGCCGCCAACCGTACGCAGCGCTTGGGACGAAACTCTCGGGGCTTCTCGGCGGTGCTCCGGGGGGTGTGGACGGTAAACTCACCTTTCGGTATTGACATATGTGATCAGGTGCTATACAGTGTTTCTTGTAGTGACACCCAGGCGGGTGTCGAGAACATAAGGATCGGGTTGGGTCTTCCCTGTGTGGTCGACCTTGCAGCGCTTATAGAGGGTTCTTTCTGGAGAGGGACCTGGATCGCTTCGGTGAGGGAGCTGTTTTCGCGTGAGTTCAGTCGGAACATACGTGTCGGGGGTGGCTGCGAGCCTGGAGAGCCCCGTTGGTAGATGCGTCAGCGCTGCTGACTCATCTCTCTCTCTCTCTCTCTCTCTCTTGTCGCAGTAGCGCCCCGGATCTAACCGCCGAAGCAGGCCATGTTTGCAGCCCCCTCGTGGGGAGGAGAAACTGTTGCCACGCGCACGATGACGTTCGCCGTCCGCGCAGTGTCGCGTCAGACCGGACGCTCGATTTCACGCCGACGATCGGCCGGCAAGCCCACTGCGAGCGGACCTACGGTGCGCTTGGAGGCGTAGCTGGAACACCCCACGCTTCGTCCCCGCGACGCGCTTTGGTGTGTCTCGGGTTTTCGCGCGCGGGTTGTCGTGGCGCGTTGGTCCGTCGTGCGCCTGGAGGCGTAGCTGGAACAACACCCCACGCTTCGTCCCCGCAACGCGCTTCGGTGTCTCTGGCGTTTTCGCGCGCGGGGTGTCATAGCGCGTTGGCCTGCCGCGCGCCCGGAGGCGTAGCAGAACCGAAACGCGCTTCGGTGCATCTCAGGCCCCCGCAACGCACGCGACGCCCTGGGAGGGCCGCGTGATGGCCGCGCGCGCCCCGGTTGTACGTACACGCGAACGTACGACGCGCGCGCGTGGCGCGTCGTCTCGTCGTGGTGGCGCTTCGCACGTGCAGGTCGCGGAGATGCAGCGTTCGCGGCTGCTGGCCGCCGCGGCGCGTGTCGTGGACGAGCTGGGCTATGAACACGCGACGGTCGCGAACATCACGCGCCGCGCGCGGGTGTCGCGGATTACGTTTTACGACCAGTTCGCCCACCGCGAGGGTTGCCTGGTCGCGGTACTGGAGGACACCGCCCAGCGGATCGGCTCGGAGATCGAGCGGGCGGACCTCTCCGATCTGCCCTGGCGCGAGCGGGTGCGCGGGGGGCTGTGGGCGATCCTGTCGTTCCTGGATCGCGAGCCGGTGCTCGCGCGGGTGTGCGTGGTGCAGGCGTTGCGCGGCTCCCAGGGCGTGCTCAAACGTCGCGAGGAGATATTGCGCGGCCTCGCCCGCGTGTTGGACGAAGGCCGTAGTGAGGGCTCCCGCGGGCCGGAGTGTCCGCCGCTGACGGCGGAAGGTCTCGTCGGCGCGGCGTTCGCGATCGTCTACGCGCGGCTGCTGCGCGGGGAGCGCGAGCCACTCGCGGAGCTGCTGCCGGAATTGATGGGCATGATCGTGCTGCCGTACCAGGGACCGGCCGCGGCGCGCCGCGAGCAGGCGCGTCCCGTCCCCGCGCGGGTCGCGGAAGACGCCGCGAACGGGGACGCGCCGAAGGACGCGCGGGGGATCGCGAGCGCCGGGGACGATCCGCTGCAGGGCATCCCGATGCGCCTGACGTATCGCACCGCGCGGGCGCTGGAAGCGATCTCACAGCGTCCGGGGGTATCGAACCGCCAGGCCGGCGATCTCGCCGGGATCGCCGACCAGGGTCAGATCTCGAAGCTGCTCGCGCGGCTGGAGCGGCTCGGGCTGGCCGAGAACTCGGGTCCCGGGCACGCCCGCGGTGAGCGCAACGAATGGCGCCTGACCGAACGGGGCGCGCGGGTCACACAGACGCTCCGCGCGCACGCGGGCGGCGACGGGGAGGTGGCATAGCGATGCGCCGGGTGAGCAGGAGTGTTGGGGCGTGGGCGCACGTGTGCGGGTGCGCGCTCGCGTCGATGGTCGTCGTGTGCGCGCTGGGGGGCGTGTCCGTCGCGTCGGCGGGCGCGGCGTTGCCGGAAGGGCGGGTGTACGAGCAGGTCAGCCCGGGGTTCAAGGCGGGGTATCCGGTGTTCGTCACGCCCGGCACGAGCGGCGCCGCGCTGGACGGCGAATCGTTCTTCTTCAGCTCGGTTGGGGCGTTCAGCGGCTCGGGTGAGGATTTCGCGCTGAATCCCTATGTGGCGCGGCGTACCGCGGATGGGTGGGTGACGGCAGGTCTGTATCCGCCGCCTATCGAAGGCGAACTCTTGGCGGGCTTCGAAGAGATGTCCCCCGAACTCTCGATGTTCGAGTATCAGGGCAGTCCCGTCCAGACGGCGTCCGAACGTCTCGAAACGCCGAGCGGCACGCTGTGGGTGCGGGGGGCGGACGGCTCGCTTGGGCGTGTCTCGCCGGTGATGACGACGGCGGATGGGACGCCGAACTCCATGAGTGTTGTGGGGGCGGCGAGCGATCTGTCGCGGTTCGTGCTTGACCCGAATGAGTCACCGAACGATCATATTTTGCCCGGCGATGAAACGCAGGGCGGGAGACAGCTGCTCGAAGCGGAAGGGTCGTCGTTGCGTCTGGTGGCGGTGGACGATTCCGGTAAACAGCTCACGCGCTATTGCGGTGTGGCGTTGGGTGCGTTCGTCGTCGGTGGTGTCGGCGCGGTGTCGCAGCCGGGCGCGTCGAAGGTGTTCTTCAGCGTGCCGATCGATGCCTACGCCTCGAATGGCGGTGGTTGTGACGATGATCCGAGTGAGCCGGGGAATCCGGCGAACCCGATCGAGGTGTTTGTGCGTGTGGACGGCGCGCGGACGTTGCGAGTCTCTGAACCGTTGGCGGAAGAGTGCACCGAAGAACCGTGTGCGGGTGCGGCTGTGGCGACGCCGATGGCGGCTGTGTTCCAGGGCGCTTCGGAAGACGGCTCGCGGGTGTATTTCACGACGGCACAGCCGCTGGTCAACGGTGATAAGGATCATTCGAACGACCTGTACATGGCGAGGATCGGGACGAGCGGCTTGGGCGAACCGGCGGTCACTTCGCTGACACAGGTCTCGCACGATCCGAACGTTGGTAAGGCTGCGGAAGTGGAGTCGCACGTGGTGGCCGTCAGTCGTGACGGTTCGCACGTGTATTTCGTCGCGCGCGGTGTGCTGGCGGCGGGCGCCAACGGGGAAGGCGAAGCGGCGGTCGCGGGCGCGGAGAACCTGTACGTGTATGACGCGAACGCGGGCGCGTCCGGGACGGTGTCGTTCGTGGCCGATCTCTGCTCGGGTCCGGGGAAGTCCGGCGCCGCGACGGATACGCGCTGTCCCGGCTCATCCGATGAAGACCTGTGGAATATCGCCTCCGCGGAACACCAGGAAGCGCAAACGACCACCGATGGGGATTTTCTCGTGTTCTCGACGTATGCGCAGCTGATCGACAGGGGCCCGGAAGCGGACACCGACACGGCCCGGGACGTGTACCGGTATGACGCGCTGACGGGCGGCATCCAGCGCGTGTCGTTGGGCGAAAACGGCGTGGACGGCAACGGCAACGACAGCGCGTTCGACGCGAGCATCACGCCGGCGGTGTTTCATGGCTCGGTGCAGGAACAGTACGAGCTGGGCAGTCGAGCGATCAGCGATGACGGCTCGAGGATCGTGTTCACGACAAGCGAGCCGCTGTCCAACGACGCGATCAACGGTCTGCGGGACGTGTATGTGTGGCATGAAGGGCGTGTCGGTCTGATCTCCAGCGGCAGCGCGACCGAAGCCGACGCGGAACCGGTCATCACGCCCTCTGGCCGGGATATCTTCTTCATGACCTCGGCGGGGCTCGTGCCGGGCGACACGGATGGGCTGCGTGACGTGTACGACGCCCGTATCGGCGGGGGCTTTCCGGCGGTTCCCGCGTCGAGCGAAGAATGCTCGGGCGACGGGTGTCAGGGGCCGTTGTCGGCGCCCGCGCCCGCGCCGGTTGCGGGCAGCATCGCCCAGCCCGCCGGTGGGAACCTCCCGCCACCACCATCGCCGTCACCGGCGGCGCCGGTCGCGAAGGCGAAGACCAAGGCGAAGAAGTCCAAGAAGCCCAAGACTTCGCGTGGGCGGGGCGGGGCGCGAGCGAAGCGCAAGGCGAAGAAGGGCGCTCGCGGTGCGCGCGGGAGCGCGACCGGGGGGAGGCGTGGGCAATGAGGTGGGTGAGTCGTCGGTGTGTCGGTGTTCTCGGTGGGTGCGTCGCGGTGCTGGCGTTGTCTCTCTGTGCGGCTCCGGGGTCGGCGTTGGCCTCCTCGGGATTTGGCGTGGCGAGGTTCACGATGCAGACGACGCTCGCGCGGGAAACGCCCGAAGAAACCAAGGGTGAAGTGTTCAATGACGTGTATGAACCGTATCCGTTCACGCAGGCAGGCGGGCACCCGTACGCGTTGACGACGACGCTTGAATTCAACAATTACAAACGCCCGTACCGGCCTACCTCGGTCGTGCCGGTGGGGGGCGATCCCAAGGATGTCGTCGTCGATCTTCCGCAGGGATTGCTCGGCAATCCGATGGCGCTGCCGCGTTGTGTGATCGCGGACTTTGCACGTACGGGTCTGTGTCCAGCTTCGACGCAGGTGGGAATCGCGGAAATCGCGCTCGAAGAAACGACCCTCATTGAGGACATCTGGAATCTGGCGCCCGAAAAGGGCCAGTCGGCGGAGTTCGGGATTCCCGGCGGCGGAGAAATCAACTTCCTGCTGACGGGGCACGTGATGCGCGTCAACGGCTCATATGGGCTGACGGTCGTCAGCAACAACCTGCCGATGCGTGGCTTCACGCGATTCAAGCTGACGTTCTGGGGCGTGCCGGCCGATCCGAGCCACGACCCGCAGCGCGGGCGCAGATGCGAAAGAACACAACTTAGTCAACCATTGGGTTGTCGGAGTGAGGGTGGCACGCTGCGTAACGAAGGCGGTGAAAGCGCGGGTGTGGCATCTGTGCCGTTCCTGACGATGCCCTCCGATTGTGCGGGCGGTCCCGTGAGCGGCAGCGTGGCGGTGGACACCTGGCAGGAAGCGGGACAGTACGTGGCCGGTCCGCCCGGTGGCGCCGTTTTGGCGCAGCCGACCGGTTGTGAAGCGTTGAGCTTCGCGCCGTTGATCGAAGCGCTGCCGGAAACGACGCAGGCGGATACGCCGGTAGGTCTGGGTGTGAGTGTGCAGGTCCCACAGCCCGAGGCCGCGCAGATTCCCTCCACGCCGAGCCTGCGCAACGCGGTCGTGACGCTGCCCGCGGGCATGTCTGTGAGCCCGGGTGTGGTCGATGGTGTGCAGGCGTGCGACGAATCGGGTCCCGAAGGGATCAACTTCACCGGTCCGGAATCCGAAGAGCTGGGTCCCGACGGGGAACCGCAGCTCGCGCCGGGGCACTGTCCCGACGCGTCGGTCGTGGGTGTCGCGGAAGCGATCACGCCGCTGCTGCCCGAACCCGTCAAGGGGCACCTGTTCCTCGCGCGACCGCTGTGTGGCGGCGCGGGTCAGGAAGCTTGTACGGAAGAGGACGCGCTGGACGGGCGGTTGTACCGGTTGTATCTGGAACTGGGTGGTCAGGGCGCGCTCGCGGACAGTGGCGTGAACATCAAGGTCGCGGGCGACGTCTCGGCCGATCCCGCGACGGGAGCGTTGACGACGACGTTCGCGAACAATCCGCAGTTGCCGTTCAGCGAACTGCGGTTGCGTTTGAACGGCGGTCCGCGGGCGTCGCTGGCGAATCCGCAGGCGTGCGGGGAAGCGCGCACGACGGCCGATTTCACGCCGTGGAGCGCGCCGGGGCGCGACCCCGAAGGCGAACTGGTGCCCGGGACCGCGGACGCGAACCCGTTCTCGTTCTTCACGGTCACGGGCTGCGCGAGCCCGCCGGGACTGGAACCCGGTTTCACGGCCGGCACGGTGACGCCCGAAGCGGGGATCTTCACGCCGTTCACGTTGAGCCTGTCGCGTCGTGACGGCGAACAGGATCTCGCCGGCGTGCAGGTACATACTCCTCCGGGCCTGCTGGGGATGCTCTCCAGTGTCCAGTTGTGCACGGAACCGGATGCGGCTACGGGGCATTGTCCTGAAGCGTCGAGAATCGGTACGACGACGGTAGCGTCCGGCGCGGGGTCGCACCCGTTTGAAATCGGCGGGAACGTGTATCTGACGACGGGGTATGAGGGCGCGCCGTTCGGGCTCAGCATCGTCACCGACGCCGTCGCGGGACCGTTCAACCTCGGCCTGGTGGTGGTGCGGGCGCGGATCGACGTCGATCCTGAAACGTCCGCGCTGACGGTCACGAGCGATCGGTTGCCGCAGATCGTGTTCGGCGTCCCGTTGCGGCTGAAACGGATCACGGTCAACATCGACCGGCCAAACTTCATGTTCAACCCCACCAACTGCGGCGAACCGGGACAACCCGGTGTGCAACAGGTCGCCGCGACGATCACCGGCGCGCAGAACGCGATCGCGCATGTCTCGAGCTCGTTCGCCGTGGGCGGCTGCAAGGGCCTGGTGTTCAAACCGCTGTTCACGGTCTCGACCGGCGGACGGACGAGCAAAGCGGACGGCGCGAGCCTCGACGCGAAGGTCTCCTTCCCCGCGAGCGCCCCCGGCAGCGAGGCGAACATCGCGCGCGTGAAAGTCGAACTGCCCGAGCAGCTCCCCTCGCGGCTGACGACGCTGCAGAAGGCGTGCACCGCCGCGCAGTTCGAAACGGACCCGGCTGGGTGCCCGTCCGCGTCGGTCGTCGGTATCGCGCGGGCGAGCACGCCGGTGTTGCCCGTCGGGCTCGAAGGCCCCGTGTACTTCGTCTCGCATGGTGGGGAAGCGTTCCCGTCGCTGATCGTCGTGTTGCAGGGCGACGGTGTGCGCGTGGACCTCACCGGCACGACGTTCATCAGCAAAGCGGGGATCACGAGCAGCACGTTCAAGACGGTCCCCGACGTCCCCGTGAACAGCTTCGAGCTATACCTGCCCCAGGGACCGTACTCCGCGCTCACGGCCAACGGCAACCTCTGCGGTCTCACGAGCACGGTCACGACCAGGCGCAAGGTCACGAAGAAGGTGCACGGCCACACCGTCCATCGGACCGTCACGACGCATACGACCAAGCCCGCGAGCCTGACGATGCCCAGTGAATTCGTCGCCCAGAACGGCGCCGTGCTCGACCAGAACACGAAGATCGCGGTCACCGGGTGCCCCGCGAGCACGAGCAAGAAGGCGAAAGCGGCACAACACAAAGCCAAACAGGCGAAAACGGCGCGACACGGGATCAAGCGGGGGAGGACGGGGCGATGACGATCACCAGCCGGCATCACACCAAGCTCGGCGCGATCCTCGCGACGGCCGCGAGTGTCCTGTCCCTGCTCTGCGTGGCGAGCGCGAGCGCCGCTGTACCGACGAAGCTGCTGTTCACCGGAGAGTACGGTCGCGGTGTGGACCTCACCCAGGTGAACCTGAAAGCGGGGCCGGCGCTCGAAGATCTCTGCACCGTCGTCTCCAAAGATACGTGTCAGCCGGGTGGGGAAAGCTCGATCGCGGGCGGCTTCAAACACCCCTACTCCGTGGCGGTCGCGCCGCCGGTCCCGCCCGCGACGATAGGGAACGTGTACGTGGGGGATATCACCAATGCGCGGGTGCAGGAGTTCACTCCAACCGGTGAATTTGTGTTGATGTTCGGCTGGGACGTCAACAGGACGAAGGTCGAAGAAGGCGCGTCGCAGACGGAAAGGAACGTGTGCACCGCCGTTTCCAAAGACGTGTGTCAGGCGGGCGAACCCGGTACGGGCCTGTCCGGGCAGATAGGCCTACCCGAGGATGTGGCGGTCGATCCCGCGACCGGCGACGTGTTTGTGGCCGAGGAGCAGTACGCGCGGGTGGAGGAGTTCACTCCGGAAGGCAAGTTCGTGCTGATGATCGGCGGCAACGTCGACAAGACGAAGGTCGATGCCAAAGGCACGGAAGCCGAAAGGAATCTCTGTACAGCGGTCTCCAAAGACGAATGTCAGGCCGGCCAGTTCGCGCCGCACGCCTTCAGGGAAGCGTTTGCTTTCCTGTTCGGTGGTCTGATGACCGTGGGTGGACCGGAAGACCTGTTGTATGTCGGGGATGAACAGCGGGTGCAGGAGTTCAAGACCAACGGTGAATACAAGCGCGAACTGTCGCTCGCCTCGATCTCGACGCAGAAAGCAAGCAAGGCGCAGGCGCTCGCGGTTGCGGGCAGCGGGAACGTGTACGTCGTCGACAGTGCCAACACGCATGTCATCTATGAGTTCAACACGACCGGTGAACGGGTCGCGGAATTCGCTATGCCGGGGAGCGTGAACGCTGTCGCGCTCGACCCGTTCGGGCGCCTCGCCGTGAGTGAAGCGCAGACCTCGCGCGGAGTGTTGTACAGCGCTGCCGGTGAAGAGTTGAGCACGTTCGGTCCGCCCGGCGGTATGGGCGAAACGAGCGGTCTGGCGTTCAACGGCAGCGGTGAATTGTATGTCGGGGATGAGTCGCGGCAGGATGTCGAGATGTACGAACCCGCGGTCGTCGCGGAACTCCTCACCGGTCTCGTGGAAGACTTGACCACAAGCAGCGTCACGCTGACAGGCGAAGCGAACCCCGAAGGCCCGAAAGCCGGGGAAGCGCTCGTATGGTTCGAATACGGGACCAGTGAAGCGTACGGTTCCCGCACGCCCGTCGTGAACGTTGGTGACGGTACGGCGTTCGTGCCGGTGCAGGCTCCGCTGGAAGGGTTGTTGCCGAACCAGAAATATCACTACCGGGTGGCGGCGGAAGACAAACACGACCGCGCGCCGGAACCCCCCCTGGCCGGTAAAGATCGTACGTTCACGACGCTCGCGCTGGCGCCGGCGGTCGAAGGCGCTCCGACCGTGTTCGACGTCACGTTCTCCTCGGCCGCGTTCTTTGGGAGCGTCGATCCCGAGAACGCGAAAACGGTCTACCGCTTCCAGTACGGCGTGTTCGCGCCCGGGAGTTGTGAAAGCCTCGATGCGTGCGCCAGGGTGCTGGAGAGCGCGCCGCTTGAATCCTCGGCGTACGGAGTCCTGGGCGCGACCCAGACCGCTGCCGGGCTCGAGCCGTCGAGCGGGTATCTGGTGCGGCTCGTGGCGATCAACGAACACGGCGAAGAAACCAGAGGCAGCGAAACGTCGTTTCAGACGGCGCCCGCGCCACACCCGACCGCGGCCACGGGTCAGGCGCGCAAAGTGGGCGCCACCAGCGCGACGTTGACGGGGCTCGTCGATCCCGACGGCGCCGGGGCGACGTACTCCTTCCAAGCGGGGATCTACAACGGTGCGAGCACGGTGTACGGCACGGTCGTCACGGGCGCGGCGGGGGAAGGCACGGAACTCGAGCCGGAGGTCTTCACGCTCACAGGGTTGCAGCCGGGTGTGACCTACGCCTGCAGGATCGCGATCTCCGGTTCCTATGCCGGGAACGGGTCCGGTGTGGCCTACGGCGAACCGGTGCTGTTCACGACCGAAGGCCTGCCGAGCGTGCTGGTCGCGCCCACCCCCCTCGCGCTGCTGCCGGTCCCGAACATCGCGTTTCCGGCGGCGACGGCCACGGTGACACCGACCGTGAAGGTCAGGAAGCCCGCGCCGAAAAAGCGGAAAAAGGCCAGGAAACCCAAGCGCAGGAAAGCCAGTAAGGCGGCGGCGCGAAACCGGAACGAGAGGAAACGACCCTGATGTTCTCAAAGATACGTAAACGCTTCACTTATGCGAACGTCGCGGTGACAGTCGCGGTTGTGTTCGCGCTCACCGGCGGGGCGTACGCCGCCAACAGGTACGTGATCACGTCCACCAAACAGATCAGCCCGAAGGTCCTCGCTGCGCTCAAAGGCGCGAGCGGTAAGCCGGGAGCGCCCGGAGCGCAGGGACCGCAGGGTCCCGCGGGCGCGAAAGGCGAAACCGGCGCCGCGGGTGGCCAGGGCGTCAAGGGGGACACGGGCGAAAAGGGCGCCCCCGGTGAAAAGGGTGCGCAGGGCGCGACCGGCGCTGCGGGAGCGAAGGGAGCGACGGGAGCGACAGGCGCGACGGGCGCCACCGGAGCAGCCGGAACGACCGGGGCGACGGGACCGGAAGGCGCGCTCGGGACGGCCGGCAGCACGCTGCCCAAAGGCGCCTCGGAGACGGGCCAGTGGGCCTTGGCTCAGTTCGCCGAGGAACACGAATTCGTGAAAGCCAGCATCAGTTTCACGATCCCGCTCGCGGCCGCGCTACCGGAAGGCAAGGTCCACTTCATCGGCGAAGGAGAAGGAGAAGGAGAAAGCAAAGAAGCCCTTGCGATCAAAAACCATGAATGCAAAGGCGCTTTGAAAAACCCAAAAAACACTGGAGCGGCCAGCGGGAACCTGTGCGTGTTCGCCACCAAGCTGGAAAAGGTCGAAGCCAAACTGCTGATCGAATTCTACGGCGGCAACATAACAAACGCGGAAACCCAGGCAAATGATGCCGGGAAGTCGGGTGCTCTCGTTGAGCTGGTCGCGACGAGTGGCGTCGGAGCCACAGGCGGCCACATCGAAGCCGAAGGATCATGGGTGGTGACCGGCTGAACGGGGGCGAGATTCAGCGTGAGCGGATACTCGACGCGATGGTGCGCGTCGTGTACGAGCGGGGGTACGCGGGTGCGTCCGTTACGGCCGTGAGCGCCAGGGCGAGGGTGTCCCGGCGCACGTTCCATGAGGAGTTCGCGGGGGTCGAGGAGTGCTTCCTGGCCGTGATGGACGAGGGCGTGCGCTACGCGAGCACGCTGATCTCGCAAGCGTTCGACCGCGAGCGCCGGTCGTGGGTGGCGGGCGTGCGGGGCGCGCTCGCCGCCCTGCTCGGCTTCTTCGACGCAGAGCCCGCGTACGCGTACGTCCTGCTCGTGGAGGCCACGACCGCCGGCGCGCGTGCGCGCGAGCTGCGTGAGCGCCACATCGTCGCGCTCACCGCGCTGGTCGAAGGGCGCGCGGGCGAGCCGGTCGACGGTCATCCCCACCCGCACGTCACGGCGGGCGTGATGGCCTCGCTGCTCGGGGTCCTGCACACCCAGCTGGTGACGGCGCGCGGGGAGCCGCTGACCCCGCTGCTCGGCCCGCTGATGGGTCTCGTGACCGCGCCCTACCTCGACCGCCAGGGGACCGCGCGCGCGATTCAGCGGGGCGAGGCCACCGCGCGCGAGTTGCTGGCGCGACGCGCGGCCGGGCAGGCGCGCTCCTCGCCGGTGGGGGCCGTCGTGGAGATCCCCGAGCCGCTGCGCAATCCCCGCGCCCACCGCGCCCGCGCCTGCGTGCGCTACCTGGCCGCACACCCCGGGGCGAGCAACCGCCAGGTGGCCGACGCCCTCGGCGTGAGCGGCCGCACGCAGATGTCGGCGCTGCTCGCGCGCCTGCACCGGGCGGGGCTGCTGGTCAAGCACCCCGCCCGCCCAGGAGGCCCCAACGCGTGGTCGCTCACACAACGCGGCCTGCGCGCCTCACGCATCGGGCTAACAGAGTGAGCAGGCAACGATACGCCAGAGTTCACACCCACAGCAAGGAGCGGACACATGTACGGTGCACACAGCGGACCCCTCGCGCGGAGTGAATGTTACGTCTTGACGGGGCGCCGCGAAGCGCCATAGGGTCGTGGAGAGACAGCGCGACGACGCCGCTCGGCAGGTGGGCGCGGCGCTCGCGATCTGTGTGTCAACAATCCAAGTGAGGAGCAGTCAATGGTTAACAGCGCAAGCCGCCGGTTGGCGGGTTTGACGGTGTTCGCGGCCATCGCGCTGGGGTGCGCCCTCCCCCAGGCAGCGAGCGCTTCGTCCGTCGTCTGGCAGTTGAACGGCAACCAGGCCAAAGCAGCGACGGAAGTGACGTCGAAAGCGACCTTGAAGTTCAGCGACCAACACGGCGGACTGTTCGGTGAAAAAATCAAGCTGGAATGCAAAGTCGCCGGCAAAGGCTCCGTCGGTCCCGGCGCGACGGACGAAGTGTCCCAGTGGACCGTGACGGAATGCGCGACCAGGGAAGGCAACTGTCCATCGTCGGCCGTCACGGCGCTGAACTTGCCGTGGCACTCGGAACTCGCGCTGGTCGAAGGAAAAATGCGCGACGTGCTCTCGAGCGGCGGTGGCGGCGCCCCGGGGTACAAGAGCACCTGCAGCGGAGCCCTCGAAGACAAATGCACGGGTAACACGAGTATGGCCGTCGAAAACGTCGCGGGAGGCGTGGACGTCGTCTTCGACTCCAAATCGGAAAAACTGAACTGCACACGGGGAGGCAGCGGCAGCGGCGCGATTGAAGAAGCCGAACTGATCAAAAGTCCAGCCAGCGGCACATTGACCGCGGGGGCGCCGGGAGGATGGTTGATTAACGGTGTTCTGGTGCCACAGGCAGAGGCGGTTACGTCGAGCTCGAGTGGTACGCTCACCTTCTACAATCACGATGGCGGGCCCTTCGGCGAAGACGTCAAGATCGAATGCGCCGCCGCCGGCGAAGGGAATGTCGGTCCTGAAGTCGCGGGCGAAGTGACGAAATGGACGGCGACCGAATGCCACAGGTCGTTGGGCACGTGCTCGAGTCCGACCGTCAAAGCGCTGCACCTGCCATGGCACACCGAATTGGTCGCCGTCGAAGGAGCGAAACGCGACATGATCGAAAGCGGCGGGAGCGGAACCCCCGAATACGAAGTCACGTGCGAAGGCGGATTTGGATACAAATGCTCGTGGAATGCGAGCACCGCCACGGAAAACGTCTCGGGAGGCGTCGACGCGATCCTCGGGGATCTGTCTGAAGAACGGAAATGCTCGCGCGGGGACGGTCTCGCGATAAAAGGGACCGAACTCATCAGCGACTCGGGATACACGCTGACGGTCCGATAACCCCCGACCCGTCGAGGCTCGGGAAGGTTGTGAGCAAGACCTGGGTGGGGCCGCGCACGCGGCCCCACCCCTTCGTGTTTGCGCCCGAAGCTCAGACGCGCGCCGACCCAGCGCCCTCTCGCCCGCTCGGGTCACCAGCCGTGACGCGCCGAGCCCCATCCGCTCAGCAGGATCGATGTCGAAAGCGCTGCCTTCCGCGCACGCGTCCCGCCGCGGACACTTCGCTTGCTGGCCGATCGGAGGTCCCGTCGATCTCCGATCGGTTGCCGCCACGCCCGGTCTCGGCGACCCCAACCCGATCCGTGTTCGCACTCGCCGTGGGAGAGTGCGAAACAACCGCGTGAAAACGGTGTTATGGCATTGTCATGGATCTGACCTCCGCCAGGACCGCCATCCGCGGCAGGCGCCCGCTCCTCGCTCTCGCGTGCGGGCTGGCCCTGCTGGGGGCGGCGCTCGCAGGCAGCGCCCACGGACAGACCGTCGGTGCAAGCGCCGACCTGCTCAGCGGTGGCGCCGCGCCGCCGGACTCGGCGTCGCTCGTGCAGTGCCTGACAGCGAGCGAACCGGCCGAACGCTCGGCCACGTTCTCCGCCGAAATGACGACGATCCCCGGGGCTGCGCGCATGGCGATGCGGATCGAACTGCTGGAGCAGATGCCCGGGGAAACGAGCTTCCACACGGTCACCGCGCCCGGCCTCGGCGTCTGGCGCGCGTCCGACCCGGGCGTGAGGATCTACAAGTACGTCAAGCAGGTCACCAACCTCTCCGCCCCGGCCGACTACAAGGGCCTCGTCAGCTTCCGCTGGCAGGGCGCTCGCGGGCGAACGCTCAAGCGCGACGAACGGCGCACGCGCAGATGCTCGCAGCCGGCGCCCGTCACGAGCACGCCCTCGTTGTCCTCCTCGCTAGAATGATCGGACGATGAAGACGGGCATCCATCCCAACTACGTGCAGGCGCACGTGCGCTGCACCTGCGGCAACGAGTTCACCACGCGCGCGACGCAAGCGGAGCTGCACGTCGAGGTCTGCTCCAACTGCCATCCGTTCTACACCGGCCGCCAGAAGCTCGTGGACACCGGCGGGCGCGTCGAGCGCTTCCAGCGGCGCATGGCCAAGGGTCGCGCCGCCGCGCAGGCCAAGGCCTCCTAAGCGGTCCATCATGGCCTCTCGTCCGTCAGGGGGTGAGGGGGTGCCTCGCGCCAGCGCGCTTCAGTCCCTGCCCGCAGCGCCGGTTGCGAACGGGCGCGCCGGCGGCGCACTCGGGGACGTTCCCGTTGGTGCCGAGGTCGCGCTCGAGCCCGACGGCGACCGATCGGAGATCGGCCAGCGCGCCCAGCGCGACGCGCCCGTCGGCGGCCAGGCCGTGCTGGAGGGCGTAATGATGCGCGGCGTCTCCAACTGGGCCGTCGCCGTGCGCAAGCCCAGCGCCGAGCAGCTGCGCGAGGAGCCCCACCACCGCTCGCCCGAGGAGGCGGCGCTCGGGGAGATCGAGGTCAGCACCTTCCCGCTCGACTCCGTCATGCGACGCCACCGCCTGCTGCGCCTGCCGATCATTCGCGGTGTCGTCGCGCTCGGCGGGTCGCTGGCGATCGGCTTCCGCGCGCTGGAGGTCTCCGCCAACGCCCAGCTCCCGCCCGACGAGCAGGACTCCGAGCCCCAGGAGATCCCCCGCGGCGTCTGGGCCGGCACGGTCGTCGTCGCGCTGCTGCTCGCGATCGTCCTGTTCTTCCTCGTCCCCGTCGGCCTCACCAGCCTGATCAAGGGACAGCTGCACAGCTCGGTGCTGTTCTGGGTGATCGAGGGCATCATCAGGACCTCGATCTTCCTCGGCTACATGTTCCTGCTCTCGCGCATCCGCGATCTACGGCGGGTGTTCGAGTACCACGGCGCCGAGCACAAGACGATCTCCTGCTTCGAGGCCGGCCTCCCCCTGACGCCGCCCAACGCCCAGCGCTTCTCGCGCCTGCACCCGCGCTGTGGCACCTCCTTCCTGCTCGTCGTGATGATCGTCGCGATCTTCGTCTTCGCCCCGATCGGCCTGCCCGCCTGGTACTGGCTGGTGCTCACGCGCATCCTCGGCGTGCCCCTGATCGCCGGCATCTCCTTCGAGCTGATCAAGTTCGCCGGACGCAACCGCTCGCGGGGATGGGTGCGCGCGGTCATGTGGCCCGGGCTGAAGCTGCAGCTGCTCACCACCCGCGAGCCCGACCTCGACCAGCTCGCGGTCGCAATCGCCGCGCTGGGAGCGGTGCTCGAGCGCGAGACGCCCGGCGCGCTGTCGGCCGCCGACCTCGTGGGCGTGGAGGTCGTGGCGTAGCGCTCGCGTCCGGGCTCGGTCCTCAGGGCCAGCGCTCGACGCGCAGCTCCTCCATCGGGAAATCCTTGACGTTCGCAGTGGCGAGCATGGCTCCCCGCTCGTGGGCGCATGCCGCGATCAGCGCGTCGGCCTGCGACAGCGTGATGCCGCGGGCCGCATAATCGCTGCGCCATGCAGCGGCCCGTCTCGCCTCGCGCTCGCCGACGTCGGCGACGACCAGCCACTGCAGCAGCGCGTCGGTCGCGCTTCGCTCGTGGGAGCGCATTCCCCGCAGGATCTCCTCAATCGTGATCGCCGACGCGAGCGGAGGGTCAGCCATGCCTTTGAAGCGGGCGACCGTCGGCTCGTGCCTGCGCAGCACGCCGACGAGCACCGTCGTGTCAACGAGCAGCGTCAAGACGGGCCTCAGCCGACGCGGCGGGGATCGGCGCGACGCTCTTTGTGGATCCAATCCTCGGGCAGGTGCGAGCCGAAGTCCGGCGCTCCACCCAACGCGCGGTCGAACGCGGCCCAGCGGCGGCGGCGGTCCATCTCCGTGGCTATCGCGTTGCGAATGAACGCGCTGCGTCCACGGCTGCCGGCGAGGGTGTCGATTTCCCGCGCCAGCTCATCGTCCAGATTAAGGTGCATTCTCATGTGCATAGCTTAGCCCATTCATGGTCGGATCCCATACTCTCCATCCGACAGCGCTGCCGGAGCGGGACGGCCGAGCCTCTCTATGAGTGGAGCGAGGGAAGCTCTCGCCCATGCGCCATGCGCGCGAATCGCCGCGACCTCGGCCGCATCGCATGCGCGTTGTACGCTCGGACCGTGATCGAAGACCTCGTCGAGCAGATCGAGACGCGCTTCGCCGAGCTCGGCGCGCAGATGACCGACCCGGAGGTGATCTCCGACCGGGAGCGCTATGCCGCCGCCGGTCGCGCCTACCGTCAGCTGGAGCCCGCTGCCGCGCTCGCCACGGAATGGCGGCGCGCGCGCGATGACGCCGCCGGTGCGGAGGAGCTGATCGACGAGGACGGCGACGATCCCGAGCTGCGCGAGATGCTGTCCGTCGCGCGCGCCCGCATCGAGGAGGTCGAGGAGGAGATCCGCCTGGCGATGATCGAGCGCGACCCCAACGACGAGCACAACGTGATCGTCGAAATCCAGGGCGGCGCCGGGGGCGACGAGGCCGGCCTGTGGGCGGGCGACCTGTACCGGATGCTCACCCGCTACGCCGAGCGCCTGCACTTCGCCGCCGAGTCGATGGACATCGGCGAGGGCAAGTACACGTTCGCGATCCGCGGCGACGGCGCCTACTCGGTGTTCAAGTTCGAGGGCGGCACCCATCGCGTGCAGCGCGTCCCCGAGACCGAGTCCCAGGGGCGCGTCCACACCTCCACCGCGACCGTCGCCGTGCTGCCCGAAGCCGAGGAGGTCGATGTCGAGATCGACCCGAACGAGCTGCAGATCGACGTCTATCGCTCCTCCGGGCCCGGCGGGCAGTCGGTCAACACCACCGACTCGGCCGTGCGCATCACGCACAAGCCGTCCGGGATCGTCGTCTCGATGCAGGACGAGAAGTCCCAGCTGCAGAACCGCGAGAAGGCGCTGCGCGTGCTGCGGGCGCGGTTGTATGAGCGCGCGCTGGCGCAGCAGCAGGCCGAGCTCGCCGCCGACCGCCGCTCGCAGGTCGGCACCGGCGATCGCGCCGAGAAGATCCGCACGTACAACTACGGCGAGCGCCGCGTCACCGACCACCGCATCAAGCTGACCGTGCACAATCTCGACCAGGTCCTCGAAGGCCAGCTGGACGAGCTCACCGCGGGGTTGCAGGCGGACGAGCGGGCGCGGCGGTTGCAGGCTCAGGCCGCCGCGTAGCAGCTCGCGGGCCGCGGTGGCCTGTGAGCTGTAGATCGTCGTTCTGTTTTGACATATGTGATGTGGACCAACACAGTGTGTTTAATTGTATGTGTCATCGATGGCGGGATATCGGCCGATGCCGCGGCCCCACCCTTCGACTGGGCGCAGCCGATCTTCGGCCGAGTACGCCTCGGGGCCTCCCCCAGGGCCGTATGGGGCTTCGAGGCGTTAGGGGCTTGACAAAGCAGTAGGGGTTGATGTATGTTGTGTCTGTTGTGTGCGTCTTGTCAATGGGCGCAGTGACATAGATCGGGTTTGGGTTTGCCCTTGGGTCGACCTTTGCAGCGCTGATAGGGGTTTCTGTGGAGAGGGACCTGGATCGCTTCGGTGAGGGAGCTGTTTTCGCGTGAGTTCGTTGGGAGCATACGTGTCGGGGATTGCTGCGAGCCCGCGAGGGTCCGTAGGTAGATGCGTCAGCAGCGCTGACTCATCTCTCTCTCTCTCTCTCTCTCTCGGCCCATAGAGGGCCGGCCCTCCGTCCGGCCCTGACGGGCCGCCCGGGTTCCCCCGAAGGGGGAGGGGGGAGGTACGGCCTCGGTCCAGTCGCCGAAGCGGGCGGGGTTTGCGGCCCTCGTGTGGGGAGGGGCGCGTGATGGCCGCGCGGGCTCCTATACGTGCGCGCGCGCGTGAACGACCGGTCGCGGAGTCGCGGCCCGCTCGCGCCGACGTTTCGCATGGTCGGGTGGCGGAGATGCAGCGTTCGAGGATGCTGGCCGCCGCGTTGGAGGCGATCGACGAGTTGGGGTATCCGCGGGTGACGGTGGCGCATGTCACCGTGCGTGCGCGGGTGTCGCGGCGTACGTTTTATGAGTTGTTCGGCAATCGTGAGGATTGTCTGCTGGCGGCGTTGGAGAGCGTCGTCGAGCTGGTCGGTGAGGAGCTGGCGCGTGTGGGGATCGACAATCTTTCCTGGCGCGAGCGTGTGCGCACGGGGCTGTGGATGATCCTGGCGTTCCTCGAGCGTGAGCCGATGTTGGCGCGGGTGGTGGTGGTGCAGGCGTTGCGTGGCGGTCCGCGGGTGCTTGAGTCGCGTGAGCGGGCGCTCGCGATGTTGGCGGATGTCGTGGATGAGGGTCGTCTGGAGAGCGCGCGGGGTGTGGAGTGCCAGCCGTTGACTGCTGAGGGGTTGGTCGGTGCGGCGTTTGCGATCGTGTATGGGCGGTTGCTGCGGGGTGAGCGTGAGCCGCTTACGGGTTTGTTTGGGGAATTGATGGAGATGATCGTGCGGCCGTATATGGGGCCGGCGGCGGCGCGGCGTGAGCGGGCCCGTCCTGTCCCTGTGGCCGCGCCGAGCGCCGCGGTTGCGTCCGGGATGGGGCCTGTGGTGAGCGATGATGAGCCGGCGGGCGGCCGGGGTGGTGGTTCGGGCGATCCGTTGGTGGGCGTGCCGATGCGTTTGACGTATCGCACGGCCTTGGTGTTGGAGGCGATCGCGGGTCGTCCTGGGGTGAGCAATCGTGTGGTGGGGGATTTGGCGGGGATTTCTGATCAGGGTCAGATCTCGAAGTTGTTGGCGCGGTTGGAGCGTTTGGGTTTGGCGCAGAACACGGGCGGTGGTCATGTTCGCGGTGAACCAAACGCGTGGAGTTTGACGGAGTTGGGTTGTGAGGTCGCGCTGCGGTTGCGTGCGAATGTCGTTGTGCGAGGTGAGGGCGTGTGATGCGCTGGAACGGTGAGGAGATCTTTTTGATGATGACGCGTGGCGGTCGTTTGGTGGGTCGTGTGGTTGTCGTGTTCCTGTCGAGCATCGTGCTGGTCGGGGTGGCGGCCGGCGGTGCTTTTGCGGCTGGTGGTGGGTGTCCCAATGAACTGTTGCGTGAAGAGACGCATTCGACTCGGCTGCCGGATTGTCGCGCGTATGAGTTGGTGAGCCCGGCGTTCAAGAATGGCTATCCCGTGTATGTCACTCCCAGCACCAGTGGTGTGGCGGTGGACGGCGAATCCGCTTTCTTTTCCTCGATTGGCGCGTTCAACGGTTCGGGTGAGGATTATGCGTTGAATCCTTATTTGGCGAAGCGCACGCCGAGTGGGTGGGTGACGACTGGCTTGTTTCCTCCGTTGATCGAAGGTGAACTGCTGGCGGGTTTTGAAGAGAAGTCTTCGAGCCTTTCACAGTTCGAGTATTTGAGTAATAATGTCAGCACGGCGTCGGAACGCCTTGAAACGCCGTCGTCGACGCTCTGGGTGCGTAGGCCGGATGGCTCGTTTGAACGCTCGTCGCCGGTGATGACTACCGCCGCGGGTGTTCCCTTTACGTCGAACGTGGTCGGTGCGGCCGATGATTTCTCGCGGTTTGTGATGTCGCATACCGATCCAGCGGTGGCGCATATCTTGGGTGTCGCCGGCGATGAAACGGAAGACGGAGAACAGCTTTTCGAAGTCGAACGGTCGGGTCTGCGATTGGTCGCTGTTGGCGATGGCGGTGAACAGTTGACGCGTTATTGCTCGGTGTTTTTGGGTGGGCCCGATCATGGTGTTGGCTCTGTTTCTCAGCCGGACGCCGCGAAGGTGTTCTTTAGCGTCTCGTTGAATACGACGTCCTCGGCGGGGGGCGGTTGTGGGGATAATGCCACGAGCCCGATCGAGTTGTTTGTGCGGGTGGATGGGTCGCGCACGGTGCGTGTGTCGGCGCCGTTGCCCGAAGACTGCACCGAAGAACCGTGCCTGGCGGCGGCGAGCGCGACGCCGAAGGAAGCGGTGTTCCAGGGCGCTTCTGAAGATGGGTCGCGGGTGTATTTCACGACCTCGCAACCGTTGGTCAATGGCGACAAGGATCAGGCAAACGACTTGTACATGGCGACGCTCGGCGTGAACGGGTCGGGCGAACCGGCGGTGACGTCCTTGACGCAAATATCACACGATTCCACGGGAGCGGCTGAAGTGGAAGGCCCACGGGTGCTGGCGGTCAGTCCTGACGGCTCGCACGTCTATTTCGTGGCGCGCGGCGTGCTCGCGTCCGGGGTCAACGGCGAAGGCGAAGCGGCCGTTGCGGGCGCGGAGAACCTGTACGTGTATGACGCTGAAGACGAACAGGTGTCGTTCGTCGCGGACCTGTGCTCGGGCGCGGAAAGCTCGGGTGTCGTGACGGACTCGCGTTGTCCCGTCTCGCTTGGCGGGAAAGTCAATGATGATCGTCTTTGGGGCATCGACTCCCAGGAAGCGCAGACCACGGATGATGGGAAGTTCCTCGTGTTCTCGACATACGCGCGGCTGATCGGCAGCGGTCCGGAAGCGGACACCGACACGGCCAAGGACGTCTACCGCTACGATTCCGTGACGGGGACCATCCGGCGTGTGTCGCTTGGTGAAAAGGGCGCTGACGGTAACGGCAACAACGATCTGTTCGACGCGGGCATCGACGAACAGCGTTTTCATGGTCCGGCGCAGGAACAGTATGAGCTGGAACGTAGAGCGATCAGTGACGATGGCTCGACGATCGTTTTCACGACCAGCGAGCCTCTCTCCACGCGGGCGGTGAACGGTCTCACGAACATTTATGAGTGGCATGAAAATCCCGGAACGGGTGAAGGCGGGGTATCGATGATCTCCACCGGTGTCGCGACCGATATCGACACCGAACCCGTTATCACTCCCTCGGGACGGGACATCTTCTTCATCACGTCCTCAGGACTGGTCGCGAACGACACGGATGGTTTGCGCGATATGTACGACGCGCGTATCGGCGGCGGCTTCCCGCCCTCACCGGCCGCCAAGGAAGAATGCACGGGCGATGGGTGTCAAGGTCCGCTGTCGGCGCCCGCGCCGCTGCTCGTGCCGGGCAGCGTCAGCCAGCCCGCCGGGGGAAACCTCCCAGCGCCCGTCGCGGCGAGCGCCCAACCCAAGCCGGTGAGCACGAAACCAAAGCCGAAGAAGAAGACGAAAAAGAAGGCGAAGCCCAAAAAAAAGCACGAGAGGAAGGCTGCTGGTTCGCGGATCGCGACTCGCGGACAGAAATCGAAGGTTGGTAGGAGCGCACGGGCTCACGACACCGGAGTGGTTCTCGAGGGGAGGCGTGGATGATGTCCAAGCAGCCGAGATTTATGGTCGGATGTCTCACGATCGCGCTGGCTATGTCGGTGTGTGTCGTGGGATGCCCGTCGGTGTGGGCGTCGTCGGGGTTTGGCGTGTCCAAGTTCTTGATACAAACCACGGAAAGCAGGGAAACGAGGGAAACGATCGATGGCAAGGAATATCGTAAATTCTTTGATGTGCCGTACTCCTTCTCGCAGGCGGGGGGGCACCCGTATGCGGTGACGACGACGCTGGAATTCAATCATCATCAACGCCCTGGTTTTCCTGATGCTGGCGTTCCCGATGGTGGCGATCCGAAGGATGTGATCGTGGATCTGCCGCAGGGGTTGCTCGGTGATCCGACGTCGGTGCCGCGTTGCGTGATCGCTGATTTCGCGCGTACGGGTTTGTGTCCCGCGTCGACGCAGATCGGCCTCGCTGAAATCGAATTCGAAGAGACGTTGCTGGTCGAGGACATATACAACCTGGTGCCTGAAAAAGGAGAGTCGGCGGAGATCGGAATTCCCGCCGGTGGTGAATTCAATTTCGTGTTGACGGGGCACGTGATCCGCAGCGATGGTGAGTACGCGTTGACGGTCATCAGCAGAAACCTGCCGATGCGGGGCTACACGAGGTTCAAAATATCGGTTTGGGGTGTGCCCGCCGACCCCAGTCATGACCCCGAGCGCGGTCTGCGCTGCGGCACGGCAGAGGTCGTTACGAGCCCGTTGAACTGTGAAGATAGAGGCACGTTGACGAATGAAGGCGGTGAACATTCGGGTGTGGCGCCGGTGCCGTTTTGGTCGATGCCTTCGGATTGTGCGGATCGTTCGCGGGGTGGGAGCGTGCTCGTGGATTCGTGGGAGGAACCGGGGCACTTTGTTTCTGCTCCCGAAGCGCGGTTGCCCCAGCCGACGGGTTGTGAAGCGCTGTCGTTCGGTCCTCTGCTTGAAGTGTTGCCGGAAACGACGCTGGCCGACAGTCCGGTTGGGTTGGGTGTCAGCTTGAAAGTGCCTCAGCCGGAGGTGCCGGGACTCACGGCGACGCCGCCGTTGCGTGACGCGAGCGTGACGTTGCCCGCGGGCATGTCCGTGAGTCCTGGGGTCGTCGACGGGATACGGGCGTGCAATGAAACGGGACCGGAAGGGATCAATCTCGAAGGTCCGGAATCTGAACAGCTCGGTCCCGATGGGGAATCGCAGCTCGCGCCGGGTCATTGCCCGGATGCGTCGACGGTGGGCACGGCGGAAGCCACGACGCCGTTGCTGCCCGAACCGGTAAAGGGCCATTTGTATCTCGCGCGACCGTTGTGCGGCGGCACGGGTCAGGAAGCGTGCACCGAACAGGACGCGCTGGATGGGCGTTTGTATCGGTTGTATTTGGAACTCGGCGGCAAGGGCGCGCTCGCGGACGCCGGCGTGAACATCAAGGCCGCGGGTGTCGTATCGGCCGATCCCGCTACGGGACAGTTGACGAGCACTTTCACGGACAATCCACAGTTGCCGTTCAGCGAACTGAAGCTGCGTTTGAACGGCGGGCCGCGAGCGTCATTGGCCAATCCGCAGGCGTGCGGGGAAGCGCGCACCACGAGCGACTTCACGCCGTGGAGCGCGCCGGGACGCGACCTTGAAGGGGAACTGGTGCCCGGCACGCCCGATGCGAACCCGTTCTCGTTCTTCACCGTCACCGGGTGCGCGAACCCCGCGGGGTTGAACCCCGGTTTCACCGCGGGCACCGTGACACCCGAAGCAGGGATCTACACCCCGTTCACGCTGAACATCTCGCGTGAGGACGGCGAACAGGATCTCGCCGGGGTGCAGGTCCATACCCCGCCCGGGCTGCTCGGGATGCTCTCCAGCGTCACGCTGTGCAAAGAACCCGAAGCACAGAACGGGCACTGTCCCCCCGAATCGAAGATCGGGACGACGACGGTCGCGTCCGGCGCCGGCTCGCACCCGTTTGAAATCAGTGGGAGCGTGTACCTGACCACGGGCTACGAGGGCGCGCCGTTCGGGCTTAGCATCGTCACGAACGCCGTCGCGGGACCGTTCAACCTCGGCCTGGTCGTGGTCAGGGCGCGGATCGACGTGAACCCGGAAACGTCGGCGTTGACGGTCACGAGCGATCGTTTGCCGCAGATCGTGTTCGGTGTCCCGTTGCGGTTGAAACGGATCACGGTCAACATCGATCGGCCGGGGTTCATGTTCAATCCCACGAATTGCGGCGCGCCGGGACAACCCGGTATGCAGCAAGTCACGGCGAATATCAGCGGTGCGCAGAACGCGGTCGCGGACGTCTCCAGCTCGTTCGCCGTCGGCGGTTGCAAGGGCCTGGCGTTCAAACCATCGTTCACGGTCTCTACGGGCGGACGGACGAGCAAAGCCGATGGCGCCAGCCTCGACGCGAAGGTGTCCTATCCGCCGGGGTCGATGGGTAGCGAGGCGAACATCGCGAGCGTCAAAGTCGAACTGCCCAAGCAGCTGCCGTCGCGGTTGACGACGTTGCAGAAGGCGTGCACCGCCGCGCAGTTCGAAGCGAACCCGGCGGGGTGCCCCTCGGCGTCGGTCGTGGGCATCGCGCGGGCGAGCACGCCGGTGCTGCCCGTCGGGTTGGAAGGGCCCGTGTACTTCGTCTCCCACGGCGGTGAAGCCTTCCCGTCGCTGATCGTCGTGCTGCAGGGTGACGGCGTGCGGGTCGATCTGACCGGCGCGACGTTCATCAGCAAAGCGGGGATCACGAGCAGCACGTTCAAGACGGTGCCCGACGTTCCCGTCAACAGCTTCGAGCTGTTCCTGCCCCAGGGCCCCTACTCGGCGCTCACCGCGAACGGCAACCTCTGCAACCTCACGACGACAACCACCATCAGGCGCAGGGCCACAAAGAGGGTGCACGGGCGCATCGTGCACCACACCGTCATCACGCACAGGACCAAGCCCGCGAGCCTGGTCATGCCAAGCGAATTCGTCGCCCAGAACGGCGCCGTACTCAAACAGAGCACGAACATCGAAATCACCGGATGCGCCACGACCGCGACTGAGAAAGCGAAAACGGCCGTAGCGGCGGCGGCGGCGCGACATAGACACCGGCACGCCGGCGTCACGAGGAGGAGGACCGGGCGATGAACACCACCAGCTTGCGACACACCACACTGGGCTCGACCCTCGTTATGACGGTCGCCGTCGTCTTGGTGCTGGCGGCGAGCGCCGGCGCGAGCGCTCCCACGAAGCTCCTGTTCACAGGCGAGTATGGTCGTCAGGTCGATCGTACTCAAACCGTCCTGAAAGCCGGGTTCGCGCTGGAAGACCTCTGCACGAGCGTGTCGGGTGACACCTGCCAGGCCGGTCAGCAGAGCACGGTCGCGGGCGGGTTCGGGTATCCCGAATCTGTGGCGGTCGCGCCACCCCTCCCACCGGCGACGGTCGGGAACGTGTACGTAGCGGACCTCGTCAACAATCGGGTACAGGAGTTCACGCCGACCGGCAGATTCGTGTTGATGTTCGGGTGGAATGTCAATAAGACGGAGATCGAAGCGAGCGCGCCCCAGGCCGAAAGAGATATATGCACGGCCGTCTCCAAAGACGAATGCCAAGCGGGAGAAGAAGGCACGGGTTTGGCTGGACAGATGGCCCTGCCGCAAGATATCGCGATCGATCCTGTGACCGGCGACGTCTACGTCGCCGAGCTGGGTAGGACCTCCAACCATAACCGGATCGAAGAGTACACGCCTGAAGGCAAATTCGTGCTTATGGTTGGTGGTAACGTCAACAAGACAAAGGTCGAAGCGGCCGGCACGGAAGCCGAAAGGAATCTCTGCACCGCCGAATCCAAAGACGAATGTCAGGCGGGAGAATTTGCGCCTCACGCCCTCAGCTCCCAGTTGCCGACAGGTGTTGGGGATCTGATGGCGGTCGGGGGACCCGAAGGCCTGCTGTATATCGGTAATGGGCAGGATGTGCGAGAGTTCAAGACGGACGGGGAATATAAGCGCGAACTGTCACTCGCTTCGATCTCGACGGAAAAATCGGCCGAAGCGCAGGCGCTTGCGCTTGCCGGTAACGGCGACATCTATGTGGTCGTGGGTCCCAATGGGTCGCAGGTCGTGCACGAGCTCAACCCGAATGGCGAACAGATCGGGGTATTCACGACACCGGGTGCGGTGTGGGCGCTGGCGCTCGACCCGCTTGGGCGTCTCGCGGTGCACGAAGGACTATCGAATCATGGCGTTTTGTATAGCGCCACCGGTGAAGCACTGGGCACGTTTGCTCCGCCTGGTGGCATGATTTCAGCCGACAGTTTTGCGTTCAACGGTGAAGACGAACTGTTCGTGGCGGATCCGTCTCATCAGGATGTGGAGATGTATGCGCCGGCGCCTGTCCTCGAACCGATGACCGATCCCGCGGCGTGTGTTATGGGCGCGGGGATTGAAACGTCGGCGACGTTCAATTGCACGTTCACGGGCGCGGTGAATCCCAAGAGCGTGGCGGATACGAGGGTGTGGTTCCAGTATGGTGTCAGCGAAGCGCTTGGCTCGAGTACCGCGGCGCAGCCTGTCGCCGCGGTTGGGACGGTGCTGCCGGTCGAAGCGATCGTGGATGGTTTGCGCCCGAACCAGACGTATTACGAGCGTCTTGTCGGTGAAGACGAAAACACGGGCGGGGAAGCGGTTACGGGCGGGACGTTGTCGTTTACGACGCCGGCCGTGCCCCCTGCCATTGTCGATCCTCCGGGCGCGTTCGACGTCACGTTCTCGTCGGCGGTGTTCTCGGGGGTGCTCAATCCCGAGAACGCCAAGACCGTGTACCGGTACCAGTACGGCGTGTCGCGGCAAGGGTCGTGTGAAACATTGGGACACTGCGCCCAGGCGTTGGAGAGTCCCGCGCTTGAATCCTCCGCTTACGGGGCGCAGGGTGTGACACTGAGCGTCGCCGAACTGGCGCCGGCCAGCACGTACCTCGTGCGGCTCGTAGCGGTCAACGAACACGGTGAAGAAACCGATGGTCCCGAAACGTCGTTTCAAACACCGGCCGCGCCGAGCCCGACCGCGATCACGGGCGCAGCGGGTGGTGTTGGCGCGACCACGGCGACATTGACGGGTGTCGTGAACCCCGATGGCGCGGATGCGTCCTACTCGTTCCAGGTCGGGATTTACAACGGTGCGAGCACCGTGTATGGCACGATCGTCACGGGCTTGGCCGGAGAAGGCACGCAACCGCAAGCACAGGAATTCACGCTCACGGGTTTGCAACCGGGCGTGACCTACGCCTATCGTATCGCGCTCTCCAGCGCCTACGCCGCGGGCGGGCGCATTTATGGCGAGCCGGTGCTGTTCACGACGACTGGGCTGCCGAGCGTGCTGCTCGCACCGACCCCGCTCGCGATGCTGGCGATCCCGAACATCGCGTTCCCGTCAGGCGCGGCGCCGGTGACACCCAAGCAGGCCACCAAGAAATCGCCGGCGGCCAAGAAAAAGCGGACCAAGCGGAGGACCAAGCCCAAGAAGGGCAAGCGAGCAGCGCGTAAGAGCAGCAGACGATCGCGTGCGCACTGAAAAAACGGACGAGAGGAAACAAGACCCGATGTTCTCAAAAATACGTAAACGTCTCACGTATGCCAACGCCGCGATGACACTCGCGCTGGTATTTGCGATAACCGGCGGGGCTTACGCCGCAAGCAAGTACGTGATCACCTCAACCAAGCAGATCAAGCCGAGCGTGCTCGCGCAGCTGAAAGGCAAGAACGGACAGGCTGGCCCAGCCGGCGCGGCTGGCTCGGTGGGTCCCGCAGGTCCCGTCGGACCCGTGGGAGCTAAGGGCGAAACCGGCGCCGCCGGCGCCAAAGGCGACACCGGCCAAGAAGGCGGCGTGGGTCGCGTCGGGCCCACCGGAGCCACCGGCGCCAAAGGCGCCACCGGAGCCCAGGGCGCAACCGGGGCGCAGGGCTCCACTGGCCCACAGGGACTCAAAGGAGAACCATGGACTCCCAATGGGACACTGCCCTCGGGAGCGAGCGAGACCGGGGCGTGGTCGCTTGCATACACCGTGCCGTCGGGTGGAGAAACGATCAAACGGACGGGGATCTCGTTCAATATTCCGCTGGCTAAAGCAGCAGCGGCTCCGAACGTGAACATCATCGGTATAGAAGAGGGCGAAGGCGAAGCAAAAGAACTGAAACCCTTCCCTGCCGGCTGTAAAGGAAGCGTAGAAAAACCAGCGGCAGCTAAAGGCAACTTCTGTGTCTTTATCGGGTTCTCCGCTGGTATTTCTGGTGGTTCGCTTACCCTCAACAGTGTGCTGAGTCCTGCGAATATCAACGAAATGACAGGAACCACCGGCGCGCAACTCAGCTTCAGCGCAACAGAAGGGCTTGCAGCCGCCAGTGGCACGTGGGCTGTCACCGCTGAATAAGGCAGGATGGAGTGGTCATATGGGTGCGATCGCACCCATATGACCACCGGAAGGGCGGAAATGAGCCATCCCGGCCCCGTCCAGGCGGGCCTGCCGGGCACGCAGCGTCTACGCTGGCGCGTAAGATATGCGGCGTGATGGGGTGAGTGGTTGTGGTGGTGCGCGAGTTGGCGCCTCGGTGCGCGACGCACTCGACGGTGCGATCACCGCGATCTCGGCCGCCGGCTGCGAAACCCCGCGCCTGGATGCCGAACTGCTGCTCGCGCACGTGCTCGGCGTCTCCCGCGAGCGGCTGCTGACCAATCGCGACCTCACGGTCTCAGGGCCCGACGTGCGGGCCGTCCAAAACGCGGTGCGCCGCCGTGCCGTGCAGCGCGAGCCCGTCGCCTACATCACCGGTGTGCGTGCCTTTCGCCGGCTGGAGCTGACCGTGGATCGCCGCGCGCTGATCCCGCGCCCGGAGACCGAGCTGCTGGTCGAGATCGCGGTCGCGGGGCTGGCCGCGGGGGCGCGCGTACTCGACGTCGGAACCGGCAGTGGCGCGGTGGCATTGGCGCTCGCGGACGAGCGCCCGGACCTGCGCGTCGCCGGGAGCGACCTCAGCGAGGACGCGCTGGCGCTGGCGCGCTACAACGGCGAGCGTCTTGGTCTGCGCGTCGACTGGCTGCACGCCGACCTGCTCACCGGCGTCCCCGACGCCTACGACGCGATCCTCTCCAACCCGCCCTACGTCCCCGACGCCGACCGTGCCCTGCTCGCGCCCGAGATAACGCGCCATGAGCCCGCTGAGGCGCTGTTCGCCGGCGCGGACGGGCTGGATTGCATCCGCAGGTTGATCATGCGGGCCGCCGTGCGCGAACGCGTGCGGCTGCTCGCGCTCGAGGTCGGCGCCGGGCAGGCCTCCGTGGTCGCTGAGCTGATCGGCGCCGCGGGCTTCTCGGCTGTGTCTTGCGAGTGCGACCTCGCCGGCATCGAGCGCGTGGTCGTGGGCGCACGATGAGGGGCCCGCGATGAGCGCCCAGCCGGGCCCGGGGCCGCTCAGGGCCGCCGACGTCGAGGCCCTGCGCGAGTGCATCGACCGCGCGGGCGTGGTCGTGTTTCCCGCCGATACCGTCTACGGCCTCGGCTGCGACCCCGACAGCGAACCGGCCGTCAGGCGGCTGTACGAGCTCAAGGGCCGTCCGCCTTCCCAGCCCGCCGCCGTGATGTTCCTCGCGCTCGAGATCGCTCTGGATGCGCTGCCGGAGCTGGCGCCGCCTGAGCAGGCGGCATTGCGAGCGCTCCTGCCCGGTCCGCTGACGCTGCTGCTGCCCAACTCGAAGCGCCGCTATCCGCTCGCCTGCGGACCCGATCCGGCCGGCGCCGAGACCATCGGCCTGCGCGTCCCCTCGCTGCCGCCCCACCTCGCCGCGCTCGCCGCCCTGGAACGGCCATTGCTGCAATCGAGCGCCAACCTCTCCGGCGGTCCCGAGGCGCGGCGCCTGGCCGACGTGCCCGCATCGGTACGAGCCGGCGCCGACCTGACGCTCGACGGCGGTGAGCTGCCGGGCCTCGCCTCGACCGTCCTGGATCTGCGCGACTACGCGCGCGCGGGGGAGTGGCGCATCGTGCGCGAAGGTCCGATCGGGCGAGCGGAGATCGCGCGCATGCTGGGTTGACGCGGCCGACCGGTCCTACGCTCGGCCGGCGTCCCGCTCGCGTATGACCCCGGCGCCTGCGATGCTGTGCCGAGTCGATGGCGCATCCCACTCCACTCGACGCGCTCTACGCCGGCCTGGTGGCAGCGGCCGTGACCGCGCTGCTGACGCCGCTGACGATGCGGCTCGCCCGGACGGTGGGGGCGATCGACGAACCACGCGAGCGCGGCCTGTCCGAACAGCCGACGCCGCTGCTCGGGGGGTTGG
This sequence comes from Solirubrobacteraceae bacterium, assembly GCA_035948355.1. Classification (GTDB taxonomy): domain Bacteria; phylum Actinomycetota; class Thermoleophilia; order Solirubrobacterales; family Solirubrobacteraceae; genus Palsa-744. The sequence goes on along the minus strand of DASZJF010000049.1, from coordinate 25,369 downwards.
CGATCTTCGCGGGGGTGCTGGTGGCGATGCTCCTGTGGTTGCCAAGCGGCTACTACGAAGAGCGTCACCTGTGGCAGGGGGTGATGCTCGGCGCCGCGCTGATCACGCTCGTGGGCGCGCTGGACGATCGCTTTGACATGCCGCCGCTGGTCAAGCTCGTCGGACAGGTGCTGGCGGCGGTGATCGTCGTGCACTACGGCGTGGCGGTGAAAGCGATCACGCTGCCGTTCGCGGGCCGGCTGGCGCTTCCCAACGCGGGCGTGACGAACGCCGGGCCGATCCTCACCGTGATCGGGCTCGTGGCGATGATGAACGTCGTCAACTTCTCCGACGGGGTCGATGGGCTCGCCGCGGGGGTGTGCGCGATCATCGCCGCCGCGATGGCCGTGATCGCGTTCGATCTCGGGCGCCAGCAGCCCGGGGTGCTCGCCGCGATCACAGCGGGCGCGGCGCTCGGGTTCCTGATCTACAACTTCCCGCCCGCCTCCAGCTTCATGGGTGACTGCGGCGCGAACCTATTGGGCCTCTTGATGGGCGTGATCACGGTCGAGGCCGCGGTCAAGACGACGGCCGTGGTGTCGTTCGTGCTGCCACTGATCCTGCTCGCGGTGCCATTCCTGGACACCACGTTTGTGGTGCTCAAGCGGTTGAAGTACAAGCAGCCGATCTACCGGCCCGACAGCGAGCACTTCCATCATCGGATGGCCCGTATCGGCTTCTCCAGCAGGCGCACGATCGCCTACCTGTACGCGTGGACGTTGCTGCTCGCCGGGCTCGCGCTGGCGCTGCGATTCGTACCCTACTCAGACCATCACGGTCACCTGCGCACCGCCTGGACGCTCGTGATGATCGCCATCGGCCTTTGCGTGGTGGCCGCCAGCGTGTACCTCGTGTATGTCCTGGAGATATTCAAGTTCCGCCACCTGGACGCGATCCGCCTGCGCCGGCTGCGCCCGGACGCCTCGCCCGCGGAGATCGAGCTGAGCGTGATCCGGGACTTCGAGACCGGCGAGTTCCAGACGGTGTCCGGCGCAGAGGCCCACGGTCCTCCGCCCCCGGCGGCCTCGCCGCCGCGGACCACTCAGGGCGTCTCAGCGTCCGAGCGCGCCGACGTGCCCGTGGCGGGCTTCGCCGTGGACGGCGGGCGCGCTGAGCAGGGGGTCGGCGAGCGGCAGGTGGATCAGGACCGCGTAGGCGCAGACGACGAGCGTGGCGGCGCGCAGGCGCCGATCGCCGCCGACGGCCGCCAGCGGTAGCGGCCAGATCGCATACCAGGGAAGCAGCCACGCCGTGGACAGCAGCAGCGCCAGCGTGCTCCAGCCGGCGGCCACGCGCCAGTCCGCACCGCGCGCGGTGCGCCACAGCGCGTACGCGAGCACGAGCACGAACGCCGCCAGGAAGCAGTGTCGCCACCAGCCGGGCGTTCCCCGCAAGCCCACCAGCCGCGCGGTCTCGGCGGGGACGCTGTGGACGGCCACCAGCTGCTGCTGCTCGCCGACGGCGTCGAGGAAGCCGAGCGCGTGCGAGCCGAACCCGATCAGCCCCACGCCCGCCACGAGCGCCAGGCCGAGGATCGCCGCGAGGGCCACCCGGATGCGCTCGCGCCGGCCCGGGGGCGCGAGCACCAGAAACGGGAGCACGATCCCGGCGGTGACCTTCACGCCGACGCCCGCCGCCAGCGCCACCGCCCCCGCGCGGTAGCGCGGAGTCCGGCCGGTCACCCCGCCGTGATGGACGTCCGTCCGCCCGTCGTCCCCGCCGACCGGGGCGACGCCGGCGGCCCCTGCGGCGATGGCGGTCCCGGCGGTCAGCGCGAGCGCTCCGGCGAGGAACGCGAGCACGATCGTGTCATTGTGTGCGCCGCCCACGGCCAGCTCCAACATGACGGGGTTCAGGCCGACGAACGCCGCCGCATAGCGCCGCGAGCGACCCAGCGCGCCCGCGGCACGCGCGGTCAGCGCCACGGCGGCGAGGCTCCCCGCGACCGCGACCGCCTTCAGCGTCCACAGCCCGCCCGCGAGGCCCAGTGGCGCCGTGGCGTAGCTCGCGAGCGTGAACAGCGGTCCGTAGGGGGAATGCTGGAACGGCCAGCCGATGAACGGGTAGATCGGGTCGGTCGGCGCCTGGAACGCCACGTGCGTATAGGGGTCGAGGCCGTGCAGCACGCCCATGCGGGCGAACGCGAGGTAGCCGAACACGTCCTGAGAGATCAGGGGCGGGCCGAGCAGCAGGATCAGGTTCGCGGCCACGATCGCCACCGCGATCGTCCGCAGCGACAGGGCCCGCGCGCGCGCCGCGAGGAGCGCCGTGGCGTATCCGGCGCACATGATCAGGGTGAGCGTCTGAAACTCGCCTGCGGAGATCACACCCACGCCGAGGCCCCGCAGCGGTCCGGCCAGCCAGTCCGGCCAGCCTCCGGTACGGGCCGGCACGTACTCCGACGGACCGCTCGCCGCGCCGGCGCTCAGCAGGAGCACGCTCGTCAGGATTCCCACCAGCCCGACCATCCCGAGCGCACGCAGCGCCGGCGAGGGACGGTTCTCGCTCGCGCCGACATCCCTATCCGCGGGGAGGGACAGCCGCCCGGCGTCTCCCGTCCGTTGAGCTATCGGAGTCGTGGCCTCGATGCCCTCATTGTTACGTCTACCCAGCCTGCAAGCATCCGATCGGCCAAGTACCCTGTGGAGGCAGGCCCATGCCTCCCGGGAGCATTCGTCCGTGGGCACGCGTTCGAGCAGGACCGCCCGCAACGCGGGCGAAGGTCTGATCAGGCACATGCGACGCCGTCAACGCAAATCCAGCCCGCGCCCCGCGCACGATCCGCGACGCGTGCTGGTCCTGTCCGCGGACGTGGGCGAGGGTCACGCCGCCGCAGCCCGCGCGCTGGCGCGTCAGATCGAGGACTCCGGGCAGCCGGCCGAGGTGACCGTGATCGACGGGCTGGCCGCGATGGGGCGCCTGCTGCAGCCGGTCGTCGAGGACGGATACCGGGTGCAGCTGCGGTTCATGCCCTGGACGTACACCGTCGTGTACTGGCTGCTGGAGCACGTCGGGCCGATTCGCTGGGCGGCGCGGCGGCTGCTGTGCCTGTTCGGCTCGCGCCCGCTGGCGCGCCGCATCGCCGAGCACGACCCCGACGTCGTGGTCTCGACCTATCCGGCCGTGACCGTCGTGCTCGCGCGTCTGCGCCGCACCCACGCGATCCGGTGCCCCACGGTCGCGACGATCACCGACCTGACCGGCCTGTTCTTCTGGGCGCAGCCGGGCATCGACATGCACCTGGTGATGTACGGGGAGTCGATGAGCCCGGTCGAGCGGATCGCCGGCGCCGGCAGCGCGCAGCTGGTGAGCCCGCTGATCTCCGCGGAGTTCACGACGCCGCGCTGCCCGCTGCAGGCCCGCCGCGTGCTGGGCCTGCCCGAGGAGGGCAGGATGGTCGTCGTCTCCGGCGGCGGCTGGGGTGTGGGCGACATAACGGGCGCGGTGCGCGAGCTGCTGCGCGAGCGCGAGGTCAGCGCGATCGTGTGCCTGGCGGGGCGCAACGAGCAGCTGCGCGAACGGTTGCACGCCGAGTTCGCCGATCAGGAGCTGGTGCACGTGTACGGGTTCACCGACGAGATGCCCACGCTGCTGGCGGCCGCCGACGTGCTCGTCCACTCCACCGGCGGCGTCACCTGCCTGGAGGCGAAGGCCGCGGGCACGCCCGTGGTCTCCTACGGGCTGCCGGTCGGGCACGCGCGGCTGAACACGCGCGCGATGGCCGACCTGAGCCTGCTGCGGCTCGCCAACGACACGGCCGAGCTGCGCGAGCACGTGCGCGCGAGCTTCGCCGAAGTCGCCCCGGCCGTCGCGAGCGAGAACCCGACCCACGCGCTCGCGCGCGAGCGCGTCGCGGACTCCGGCGCGGAGGTCCTGATCGGCTCGGAGGCGGGCGCCGGCCCGAGGACTCAGGCGTTGGAGACCACGCCGGAGAGGACCCGGTCGTGGACGGCCGAGTCCGAGACGACGGCCGCCGAGCTGGTGCTCGACGCGCCCCGGCGCGTCATCCCGATCCCGCTGTGGCGGCTGCGACTGGTGGCGTTCCTAACCCCACTGCTGCTGCTGCTCGGGATGGGCATGTGGACGATGTCGACCGACGAGGTGACCGTGCTCGCCGCGAAGATCCTGCACGTGCATCCGCTCGCGCGGGTCAACACCGATCAGCACGACGTCGGCGTGATCGTGCGCGTGCCGGCGGGCGACCAGGCGCTCGTCGCGGGCGAGCTGGCGGGACACGGCATCCACGTCTCGTTCGCCGACGCGGGCGCGGCGCCCAGGCCCGCGACGATCTCCAGGGTGCGCGCGCTCGGCGACGAACTGCTGCCTGCGATCCCCGACTCGGGCGCGCTGCTGCGGTGGATGAAAGCGCGTGGCACGCTGCGCGCGCAGGCGCACGCGCTGGGCTTGCGTCACCACTTCTACTTCCTGCAGCCCCGCGGCGGGCTGACCGTCGGCCAGCTCGTGCTGGCGCGCACCACGGGCGCCCAGCCGGTGAGCGGCGCGCTGCGTCTGAGCGCGCGCGGCTCGCTGCCTCAGCGACCCGCGCGCGCCGGGGAAGTGCTGGTCGTGACGCTCGACGGATCCTCTGCCTCGGTGGCGGGGCTCGAGCGGATCGTCGCCTCGCTCGGCGGGGACGGGCTGGGAGCCGAGCCGCTGTCGTGGCTGATCGGCTCGCCGCCCATCAAGGCGAGCAACACGGGCGAGCGCACGAGCGCCGCGGCGCCGGTCACGAGCAGCGCCAGCGAGAGCACGAGCGGCACGCCGCCGAGCGGGGTGTCGGAGAAGCGCTCGCCGAACAGCAGCGGCGCGACCGCGACGGGCACGATCGTCTGAGTCACGAACACGACCGGGGCCACCTGGATCGCCGGTCGCGCCTGCAGGGAGCTCGACTCGCTGAGCACGCCGACGGCCGACGCCGCCGCCGTCGACAGTCCCCAGGCGGCGGCCACGGCGAGATGTCCGGCGGAGAGGTCGTCGGAGGCGAGCTTGGTCGCGATGCCGCTCCAGCCGAACGCGAGACCCGCGCCGAGCATCGTCACCGACGCGGGCGAGCGGCGGATCGTCGCTCGCAGCAGATAGGGCAGCAGGCTGGCCAGGCCGAGGCCTAGCAGCACGAGCCCGATCGTCAGCCGCTCGGAGGTGTGGCCGGTGCTGCGCGGCGGCGCGCACAGGCCCGCGCCGATCACGCCGATGACGATCGCCGCGATCGCGATGTGCTCGTGGCGGCCGGCGTGCTCGCCGAGCATCCGCTGTCCCAGGAACAGCAGCACGACCAGGCCCATCGCCAGCGCCGGCTGCACCACCACCAGCGGCGCCAGCAGCAGCGCCAGCACCTGCAGCGGCCAGCCGAGGATCGACAGGCCCGTGCCGAGCATCCAGCGTCCGCGCCTGATCAGCCCCCAGACCAGCGCCAGGCGCAGGTGCTCTGCGGAGGGCGCCTGCTTGGCGTCCATCGCCTGCAGAGCGATCCCTAGGCTGTAGAAGACCGACGCTCCCGCCGCCGCCCCGATTCCCAGCACAAGATCGACCATGTCCACCCCCGATCATCGCACTCGCAGCCGCCGTACCGCCGGCGCGGTGGCCGGACTGGCGATGGGCAGCTACCTGCTGCCCGCGCTCGCCGGCTCCCGCCCCGTGCTGCTCCCGCGCTCCCCGGCGCCGATCTGGCCCGGGTTGCGCCGGTCGCTGGGGGTCGAGGACCGGACGGCGAGCGGCAGCGGCTGTGCGCTGACCTTCGACGACGGTCCCCATGCGCAGGGTACGCCCGCGGTGCTCGAGATCCTCGCCGGGGCTGGCGCGCGGGCGACGTTCTTCCTGGTCGGCGAGCAGGTTCGGCGCAACCCCGGATCGGCGGCGGAGATCGTCGCCGCCGGCCATGAGGTCGCTCTGCACTGCGACCGCCACCGCAACCTGCTGCGCCTGGCGCCGTGGCAGGTGCGCGCGGACATCGCCCGTGCGCTGGCGAGCATCGAGGACGCCACCGGCCGCTCGCCGAGCCTGTACCGCCCCCCGTATGGCGTGCTCAACGCCACCGCGCTGCGCGTGGCTCGCAGCCATGGCTGGCGCACGCTGCTGTGGAGCCAGTGGGGCCGTGACTGGGAGGCGCGGGCCACGCCGGAGTCGATCGCGGCGCGCGTGACCACGGGCACCGGCGAGGGCTCGGTGCTGCTGCTGCACGACGCCGACGACTACTCGGCGCCCGACTCCTGGCGGCGCACGGCCGCGGCGCTCCCGCGCGTGCTGGAGACGCTCGCGCAGCGCGGCCTGCAACCGGCAATGCCCTGACTTCGGGTCGGGCGGATAACATCGATGGCTTGTCCAGCGCGGTTTCGATAGATCGGCGCGCGGGCTCCGCGATGGCGGCCGGCCCTGCCGCCGGTAGCTTCTCGCGGGTCGAGTCCACCCGCACGCGCTGGTGGGTGGAGGCGCTGGTGATCGTGTGGCTGTGCTGGGTGTATGACGCGATCACGAACTTCGCCCCGCTGCGGCTGCACGCCGCGCTGAGTCACGCCGCAGGCGTGCTCGCGGCGGAGGGGCGGCTGGGCATCGATCCCGAGCTCTCGCTCGACCGCTGGCTGGCGGGCCATCACACGCTCGCGCTGGCCGTCTCCGACTACTACGACAACGCCCACTTCATCGTCACGCTGGGCCTGCTGGGCTGGCTGTGGGTACGGCGCGCCGACATCTACCGGCCGCTGCGCAACGTGCTCGTGCTCACCAACGTGATCGCGTTCGCGGTGTTCTGGCTGTATCCGGTGGCGCCGCCGCGCATGCTCACGCACGACGGGTTCAGCGACGTCGTCGCCTCCACGCACGCGTTCGGCTCGTGGCACACCGGCGCGCTGGCGTCGGCCGCCAACCAGCTGGCGGCGATGCCCTCGCTGCACATGGCCTGGGCGGCGTGGTGCGCGGTCGTGCTGTGGCGGCTGTCACCGCGCGTGTGGACACGCGGCGTGGCGGTGCTGTACCCGTGCATGACGGCGTTCGCGGTCCTCGCCACGGGCAACCACTACGTGCTGGACGTGCTCGCGGGTCTCGCCACGCTCGCAGCAGCCATGCTGATCGAGGCAACCATTCTCCGCAAAATCCGCCCACGTTGCGTGGCGCATGTCACAAACTTGTTACGAAGTCTGATACCAGGTAGACTGAATCCGTCATCGCAGGCGGTCCACAAGCGCTGAAGTCGCAGTGGCGCGGGACCTGACCGTTTCGTCCGCATCAGGGCGTGGTCGGTTGCGCCTGCAAGGAGGCAACGAGCAGATGCCAGATTTTGAGGTCAACGAAGGTTACGTCGAGGCCGGCCGCCGTCGCGCCGACTCGCCCCTGCCCGGTCTGAGGGATGACGGTCGCGTCGTGCCGGCGGACGGGTATGTCGCGGCGGACGAGGGTGGCGTCGCGCCGGCCCCGGGTGTGCGCGCCGAGGGGGCCGACGCCGGAGACGCGGCCGAGGCCGTCGAGGACCGGCGCAAGCTGCCCGAGGAAACGCCGATCGTCCGTCGCACCAGGCATCTCGCCGCGGGGCACTTCTCGCCGAGCGGCCCCCCGGCGCGGCGCGTGGGCGTGAAGCTGATAGGGCGCAGGCGCAGGCTTGCGCGGCGTGCCTGCCCGTATGGGTGGCAGGTGCGCGTACTGGGAACGCCGCCACGCAATCGCCGGCGCCTGTGGACGACGTGCCACGGTTCCCCGGGATCCCTGCGCTGACGTGGCCACCCTGCGCTATCTCGACGTGTGCCTGGTGCTCGCGACGGCCCCGTTCGTGCTGATCGCCGGTCTGCCGCTGCTCGGCTTCCTCGTGGGCGCATGCGCCTGGCTGCTGACGCGCGCCGGGATGGTGTGGGTGCAGGAGCAGGCCCTGCGCGCCGGAGACCCGAAGCTCAAAGCCGGCCTGCAGGTGGGAGGGATGATGGGCCGGCTGTGGCTCATCGCGCTGGCGGTGATCCTCGCTCGATATGCAGGCGGCAAGGACGACGGGATCATGGCGGCCGCGCTGGTGCTGGCGGCGTTCACCGTCTACTTCGTGATGTCGTTCGTGACGCGTGGAGCTCCGCCGCGGACACGCGCCCTCAGAGCACCGAGCGCGTCATGAGCGTCGCCGTTGACAGCGGCTCGGCAGCGAGCTCGGCGAGCAGCCCGGACGTTGGCGAGGATGGCGCCGGCGCGCGCAAGAAGCTGAGCACGAAGCGGAAACTGCTGATCCTCGCGGGCGTATGGATCGGCGGCGTGATCGTGCTCGGGATCGTTTACGGGTTCCACGGCACTCGCAACACGAGCTTTGAACCGCAGAACGAGTTCAAACTCGACAACTGGGTGAGCCTGGGGGCGTTCTCGCTGAACAAGGCCGTGCTCTACCTGGTGCTGGCCGCGACGCTGACCTGCGTGAGCATGATCTGGATCGCGCGGCGCATGCAGCAGCGACCGAACAAGGTGCAGGCCGCGGTGGAGACGCTGTATCAGCTGATGCGCGAGAACATCACGGGCAGCGCGATGGAGGAGAGGATGGCCGCCAAGTGGTTCCCGTTCGTCGGGGCGCTGTTCCTGTTCATCATGTTCTCGAACCTGATCGGCTACATCCCGCTGCCGACGAACACCGAGCACGAACTCAGCGTGTTCGGGACTCACATCCCGTCGTTCTCGCTGTATGCCTCGACCGCCAACATCGCGATCCCGCTCGCGCTCGCGCTCGTGGTGTTCGTGTCCTACACGTTCGAAGGCGTGCGCGCCAAGGGCCCGATCGGCTACCTGAAAGGGCTCATCCCGGGCGGTGTCACGGGCGGGATGGCCGTCGCGATCTTCTTTCTGGAGGTCCTGTCGAACCTGATGCGGATCCTGTCGCTGACGATTCGTCTGTTCGCCAACATCCTCGCGGGCCATCTGATCATCCTGTTCATGGCGGGAGCGCTCGCGGTGATCCTCGGCATCTCCGCGCTGGGCTGGTTCACGCTGCCGTTCGGCATCCTGCTGTTCGCGTTCGAGGTCGGCCTGGTCGCCGCCCTGCAGGCGTTCATCTTCGCCACGCTCACCGCCATCTACCTCGGCGGCGCGGTCGCCGAAGATCACTGAAAAGTCGCACCGAGCCGGGCACAATCCGCTAAGTCAATCCACCAAACAGCACCCGATCACCACCGCCAGACAATCAACCAAACGCCGAAAATCGCCAAAAAAGGAGTGAATGTGCACCTAGCCCTCATAACGTTGCTCGCCACCGCGACCGAAGAAACCGCCAAGGCCGGCAAGTCGATCGGTCTCGGAGTCGGCGGCGGTCTCGGAGCCGTCGGCGCGGGTGTCGGCATCGGCATCATCTTCGGCAAGGCGATCGAAGCGATCACCCGCCAGCCGGAGATGCGCGACGAGATCACCCAGCTGCAGTGGCTCGGGTTCGCGCTGACCGAGGCCTGCTTCTTCTACGGGCTCGTGGCCGGGCTGCTGGCCGCGTTCATCGTCTAGCGCGATGTCGGTCCTCGCATCGAACGGCAGCTTCCTGATCAAGCCGGGCGTCGGCTTGATGGTGTGGACCCTGCTCGTGTTCGGCGTCACGATGGTGCTGCTCGCAAGGCTCGCGTTCCCGCGTATCAGCGAGGCGCTGGAACGCCGGCAGAAGGCGATCGAAGACTCGATCGACTCGGCGCAGCGCACGCGCGAGGAGGCCGACAGGCTGCTGGCCGAGTACCGCGAGCGCCTGAAGGCGGCGCGTGAGCAATCGGATGAGATCGTCCAGCGCGCGCGCCAGACCGCGGAGTCGCACGAGCAGGAGGCAAAAGAGCAGGCGCAGCGCATCGCCGCCGAGGCGGCCAGACGCGCCGAGCGCGAGATCGAGGCGGCCACCGAGCGCGCGATCGACGGCATCCGCCGCGAGGTCGCCGAGCTGACGATCATGGCGACCGAGAAGGTGACGCGCAAGACGCTCGACGACGCCGATCAGAAGCGTCTGGTGGCGGAGGCGCTGGGCGAGCTCGACTTCTCGGGCCTGTCCTCCGGGGCGAGCAACAACTGATGGAGGAGCTCGCCCGGGTATACGGTCGCTCGCTGTTCGAGGTGGCCGACGAGCAGGGCAAGGTGGAGGAGCTGCGCGAGCAGCTCGGCCAGTTCGCCGATGCGCTGGAGCAGAACCGGGAGCTGAGGCTGTTCTTCTTCTCCCCGTACTTCTCCACGGCCGAGAAGCAGCAGGCACTGGAGGGGCTGCTGGAAGGCGCCGAGGAGGCGTTCGTGGGCTTCCTGAAGCTGCTGATCGAGAACCACCGGATGCCGGTGATATTCCGCCTCAGGCGCGAGTACGAGCGGCTGTGGGCCGAGGCCAACAGGGTGCTGCCGGTGCAGGTGACGAGCGCGATCGAGCTGGACGAGGCGACGACCGAGAGCATCGGCGCCTCGATCGGGCAGAGCACCTCACGCAAGGTCACGCTGAGCACGCGCGTGGACCCGGACATCCTCGGCGGGATCGTGGTCAGGGTGGGGAACTCGATCCTCGACGCCTCGATCAGAAGCCGACTGGAGCAGCTGCGCAAGCAGGTCGCGTCCGCCGCCGCCTGAGCCGGCGACCCGACCGGCCGACCAAACCGACCAGACGACCGATAGCCACCAACCCAGCGACCAGCCCCACATTCGACCGACCGGACATCGATAAGGAGTCATCCGAGACAGCCATGCAGATCAACCCAGACGAGATAACAAGCATCCTCAAGAGCCGCATCGCCGGACTCGGCGCCGGCGAGGCCGAGCTGACCGAGGTCGGCACCGTGCTGTCGGTGGCGGACGGCATCGCGCGCCTGCACGGGTTGGAGAGCTGCATGTCGTTCGAGATGCTCGAGCTGCCGCACGGCGTCACGGGGCTCGCGCTGAACCTCGAGTCTGACAACGTCGGCGCGGTGCTGTTCGGCGAGTGGGAGCGGATCGGGGAGGGCGACACGGTCAAGCGCACGGGCCGGCTGCTAGAGATCCCCGTGGGCGAGGCGCTGCTCGGACGTATCGTTGACCCGTTGGGTAGGCCCCTGGACGGCAAGGGCGAGATCCACACCTCCGAGACCCGCCCGGCGGAGTTCAAGGCGCCGGGCGTGGTGCAGCGCCAGCCGGTGACCGAACCGATGCAGACGGGGCTGAAGGCGATCGACGCGATGATCCCGATCGGGCGCGGCCAGCGCGAGCTGATCATCGGCGATCGCCAGACGGGCAAGACGGCGATCGCGATCGACGCGATCATCAACAACCGCGACACGGGCATCGTGTCGGTGTATGTGGCGATCGGCCAGCGCATGTCCACGGTCGTCGCGCTCGCGCAGACGCTGGAGGATCACGGCGCGCTGGAGAACACGATCATCGTTGCCGCCTCGGCCGATGAGGCGGCGCCGATCAAGTTCATGGCGCCCTACGCGGGCTGCGCGATGGGCGAGCACTTCCTCTACGACGGCCGCCACGCGCTGTGCGTGTACGACGACCTGACCAAGCACGCCTACGCCTACCGGCAGATGTCGCTGCTGCTGCGCCGTCCGCCCGGCAGGGAGGCATATCCGGGCGACGTGTTTTACCTGCACTCGCGCCTCTTGGAGCGCGCGGTCAAGCTCAACGACGAGCTCGGCGGCGGCTCGCTGACGGCGCTGCCGGTGATCGAGACGCAGGCCGGCGATGTCTCGGCGTACATCCCCACGAACGTGATCTCGATCACCGACGGGCAGATATTCCTCGAGCCGAAGCTGTTCAACTCGGGCGTGCGCCCGGCGATCAACGTCGGCATCTCGGTCTCGCGCGTCGGCGGCAACGCGCAGATCGGGCCGATGAAGAAGGTCGCCGGCCGGATCAAGCTGGAGCTCTCGCAGTACCGTGACCTCGAGGCGTTCGCGCAGTTCGGCTCGGACCTGGACGCCGACACCCAGCGCACGCTCGCGCGCGGGGAGAGGATCGTGAAGACGCTCAACCAGAACGAGCGCGCGCCGCTGGCGGTCGAGGATCAGACCACACAGATCTATGCCGCCACGAACGGGTTCCTGGACCGGTTGCACGTCGAGCGCGTGTCCGAGTTCCTGACGGGGCTGACCGAACGGATGCACGCTCAGCACGCGGATGTGCGCGAGAAGATCGCCGGCGGCGACTGGTCGGATGAGACCCAGCGGGCGCTGAACGACGCGGTCAAGGCATACGCCGAGGACTTCGGCTACGACCTCGACGAGGAAGGCCAGCCGCTGGAGGACGACGCGCCCCTGGCGGCACCGGCGCGAGAGGACTCCGCCGAGCGCTCGCCCGAGCCGGAGGCGCAGGCGGCGTAGCGCCGCGCGCGGGTATCGGCCATGGCCTCGCAGCGTGACGTCAAGAACCGGATCGGCTCGGTCAAGAACATCCAGAAGATCACCCGCGCGATGGAGATGGTCGCGGCCGCGCGGCTGCGCCGAGCCGAGCAGCGGATCGCCGCGCTGCGTCCGTATGCCGACGCGCTGCGGCGGATGACCAGGCAGGCCGCGCTGGACGCCGGCGCGGAGGCCTCGCGGCTGGAGCTGCTCAACGAGCGTGAGACGGTATCGACCGTGGGATTGCTGCTCGTGACCGGCGATCGCGGGTTGGCGGGCGGATTCAACTCACAGGTGATCCGCGCGGGCGTGCGCGCCGGCACGGAGCTGGACGAGCAGGGGTTGGGGACCGTCTGGTATGCCACCGGGCGTCGCGGCGTGTCCTCGCTGACGTTTCGCGGTCGCGAGGTCAGCGGCGCGTACATGGGGTTCACCGACAAACCGTCCTACGCGGACGCACGCGACATCGCGGGGGAGCTGATCGAGGCGTACACGACCGGTACGGTCGATCGTGTGGAGCTTGTATACAACGCGTACGTGTCGCCGCTGACGCAGGAGGTCACGCACGAGACGCTGCTGCCGCTGTCGAGCGCGACGATCGCGGGCGAGGAAGAACGTGAGGGCGCCGGCGAGGCGGGTGGGGAGACCGCGCGCGGGGCTGGAACCGCGGGCTCGGCTGGAACGGTTGGGGCGACTGGAATGGGCGCCGGGTCGGGCTCGCGCAAGCCCGGCCCCCGGGCCCTGGTCGAGTATGAGCCCGACGCGGAGGAGATCTTGAGGCGGCTCGTGCCAGACTATGTCGAGACTTCCATATACCGCGCGCTGGTCGAGTCGGCCGCCGGGTTCTTCGGAGCGCAGATGACGGCGATGCGCAACGCCTCGGAGAACGCCGGGGAGATCATCACTGATCTGACGCTCGAAATGAACCGCGCCAGGCAGGCCGAGATCACGCAGGAGATCATGGAGGTTGTAGCTGGCGCAGAGGGTCTGAGCTAGGCCCAGTGGCAAGCCCGACACAACGAACTGCAACGGACACAATGAGGGAGAATCGACAGAGCAATGGCACCCACCACCACAATTGACCCCTCCGACGCGCCCGAGCGCGCGGGGGCCGAGTCGGGCAACGGCGCGACGCGCAACGTCGGGCGCATCGAGGAGATCCAGGGCGTCGTCATCGAGGCGGTGTTCCCCGAGAAGCTGCCCGAGATCAACCACGCGATCACGATCGCGCGTCCGGCGGCGGCGGCCGAAGAGGAGGCGCCCGGCATCAGCTCCGAGGCCGGTGGGAACGTGCTCGTGTGCGAGGTGCAGCAGCACCTGGGCGACGATCGCGTGCGCGCGGTGGCGATGGACACGACCGACGGCTTGGCGCGCGGCGCCGAGGTGATCGACACCGGCGGCCCGATCACGGTGCCGGTCGGCGAGGCGACGCTGGGGCGGATCTTCAACCTGCTGGGCGAACCGATCGACCTCGGCGAGGAGCTGCCGGTGGACACGCCCCGGCGCAACATCCACCAGGACGCGCCGCGCGTGGAGGAGTTGACGCCGACGACGGAGATGTTCGAGACGGGCATCAAGGTGATCGACCTGCTCGCGCCCTATGCGAAGGGCGGCAAGGTCGGGCTGTTCGGCGGCGCGGGCGTCGGCAAGACGGTGCTGATCCAGGAGCTGATCCACAACCTCGCCAAGGAGCACGGCGGGCTGAGCGCGTTCTGCGGCGTGGGCGAGCGCTCGCGCGAGGGCAACGACCTGTGGCTGGAGATGAAGGAATCGGGCGTGATCGACAAGACGATGCTCGTGTTCGGGCAGATGAACGAGCCGCCGGGCGCGCGCATGCGCGTCGCGCTCTCAGGGCTGACGATGGCCGAGCACTTCCGCGATCAGGGCCAGGACGTGCTGCTGTTCATCGACAACATCTTCCGCTTCGTGCAGGCCGGCTCGGAGGTCTCGGCACTGCTCGGGCGGATGCCCTCCCAGGTCGGCTATCAGCCGACGCTGGAGACCGAGATGGGCCAGCTGCAGGAGCGGATCACCTCCACCCGTCAGGGCTCGGTCACCTCGGTGCAGGCGATCTACGTGCCCGCCGACGACCTCACCGATCCGGCGCCGGCGTCGGTGTTCGCGCATCTGAACGCGACCACGGTGCTCTCGCGCGGGATCTCCGAAAAAGGCATCTATCCGGCCGTCGATCCGCTGGACTCGACCTCGACGATCCTCAAGGCGGACATCCTCGGCGAGGACCACTTCCGCGTGGCCAACCGCGTCAAGGAGGTGCTGCAGCGCTACAAGGAGCTGCAGGACATCATCGCGATCCTCGGCATCGATGAGCTCTCCGACGAGGACAAGCTGACGGTGCAGCGCGCGCGCAAGGTCGAGCGCTTCCTCTCGCAGCCGTTCTTCGTGGCCGAACAGTTCACGGGCACCCCCGGCGCGTACGTGCCGATCGCGGAGACGATCAGGGGGTTCGAAGAGATCATCGAGGGCAAGCACGACGAGGTGCCCGAGAGCGCGTTTTTCTTGAAGGGCACGATCGATGCGGTCGTCGAGGCGGCTAAGAAGGACTAGGCAGGACTCATGGCTAAAACCAAGTTCCCCGTCGAAGTGCTCACCCCCGAGGGGGTGGTGTTCGACGAGGAGGTCGAGATGGTCTCCACGCGCACCGCCTCGGGCTCGGTCGGGATCCTGGCCAACCACGAGCCGGTGCTGGCAACGCTGGAGAAGACGGAGCTGCGGCTGTACCGCTCGGAGAGCGACGTCGTGCGCTTCACGCAGGGCGAGGGATACCTGCAGTTCGCCGAGAACCGCGCGCTGGTGCTGGTCCAGGAAGCCACCGAGGCGTCCTCGTCCTCCGACGGCTAGCCTTCGCGCCAGATGAGCACTGAGCGTGAGCCCGTCGGGGTCATCGGCACCGGCTATGTCGGTCTGGTCAGCGCCGCGGGGTTCGCGGAGCTTGGCAGCGAGGTGTGGTGTGTGGACATCGACGCCGAGAAGGTCGCTGCTCTGCGGCGCGGCGAGGTGCCGATCTATGAGCCCGGACTGGAGGAGATGCTGGCGCGCAACTCCGCGCGGCTGCACTTCTCCACCGACCTGAGTGGGGCGCTCGAGCACGCGCGGCTGCTGTTCGTGGCGGTCGGCACGCCCCCGACCTACTCCGGCGACGCCGACCTGACGGCGGTGCATGCGGTGGTCGACTCGATTCCCGCCTCGACCGAGCATGCGCTCGTGATGAAGTCGACCGTTCCGTGCGGTACGGGTGCCTCGATCCGGCGCACGTTCGCCGAGCGCGGCAAGGACGGCCTGGGTTATGTCTCCTGTCCCGAGTTCCTCAAGGAGGGCTCGGCCGTCGCTGACTTCATGAACCCCGACCGTGTCGTGGTGGGCAATGACGATGGCTGGGCGGGAGACGCGACCGCCGAGCTGTATCGGCCCCTGCTCGCCCGGGCGCACGGCGGCTCGGGCGAGGGAGAGCTGGTGCGCACCGATGTCGCCAGCGCCGAGATGGTCAAGCTCGCCTCGAACGCCTTCCTGGCGACGAAGATCTCGTTCATCAACGAGATCGCGAACGTCTGCGAGGAGACGGGCGCCGACGTGGTCGAGGTCGCGCGCGGGATGGGGTTGGACGAGCGCATCGGGCCGAAGTTCCTGCATGCGGGTATCGGCTACGGGGGCTCGTGCTTTCCCAAGGACGTGGACGCGCTCAAGCAGCTCGCGGGCAACTCCGGCTATCACTTCCAGCTGCTGAACGCGGTCATCGAGGTCAACGAGCTGCAGAAGCGGCGCGTGATCGGCAAGCTGCACAAGCACCTGGGTGGACTCGTCGGCAAGCGCGTGGCGCTGCTCGGGCTCGCGTTCAAGCCCAACACCGACGACATGCGCGAGGCCTCCTCGCTGGTGCTCGCGGCACGCCTGAATGCCGACGGGGCGAACGTCAGCGCATACGACCCGGTCGCCGAGGAGCAGGCGCGCACGCTGATCGGCGGTGTGCGCTTCGCCGACTCCCCGCTGCAGGCGCTCCAGGACGCCGACGCGGTGGTGCTCGTGACCGAGTGGCCCCAGTGCACGGACCTGGACTGGAGCGAGGTCGCCGGAGCGATGCGCGGTCACGTCGTCATCGACGGGCGCAACGCGCTCGACCGCGACGCCGTGCGCGGCGCCGGGCTGCTGTATGAGGGAATCGGTCGCGGGCGCTCTGAGCCCGCGACGGGGCGCCGTCAGGAGGATTGGGTCTAGATGCAGGCCGTCATCCTCGTGGGGGGCGAGGGCACGCGCCTGCGCCCGCTGACATCGACCGTGCCCAAGCCGGTCGTGCCGCTCGTGGACCGTCCGTTTATCGCATTCATGCTCGAGTGGCTGAAGGGCCATGGCATCGACGATGTGATCATGTCGTGCGGATTTCTCGCGACATCGGTACGCAATGTGCTGGGCGATGGTTCGGCCTACGGGATCAGGCTGCGCTTCGTCGAGGAGCCCGACCCGCGCGGCACCGCCGGGGCGCTGAAGTACGCCGAGCGGCTGCTCGACGAGCGGTTTCTGATGCTCAACGGCGACGTGCTCACCGACATCGACCTGACGGGCCAGATCGCCCAGCACGAGCGCACCGGAGCGAAGGCGACGCTCGCGCTCGCGCCCGTCTCCGATCCGAGCGCGTACGGGCTGGTGCGCCTCAACGGAGACCGTTCCGTGCGCGACTTCGTGGAGAAGCCCAGCCCCGACGCGATCGACACGAACCTGATCAGCGCCGGCGCGTACGTGCTGCAGCGCGAGATCCTGGAGCTCGTCCCGCCCGATCGCAACGTCTCGATCGAGCGCGAGGTGTGGCCGGCGCTGATCGGCGCCGGACTGTACGGGTTCCCGGCAGACGCCTACTGGCTGGACATCGGCACGCCCGAGCGCTACCTGCAGGGGACGTTCGACATCATCGAGGGCAACGTCGACACCGCCGTGCGCGCCCGCCTCGGCGAGAGCTGGCTCGCGGTCTCCGAGGGAGCCGAGATCCACGGCCGGGCGGTTCCACCGGCGGTGATCGAGCGCGGCGCGCACGTCGCCCCGGGCGCACACGTCGGCAGCCTGGTGGTGCTGGGCGAGAACGTGCGCGTCGGTCCCGGCTCGACGGTCGAGCGCTCGGTGATCCTCAGCGGCGCGGAGATCGGCGCGAACTGCACGCTGCGCGACTGCATCGTTGCGGCGGGCTGCCGCGTCGGCGCGGGCACGCGCATCGAAGGCGGGGCGGTGCTCGGGGAGGGCGTGACGGTGGGGGCGGACAACACGATCGCGCGAGGGGCGCGTATCTTCCCGGGCGTGACACTTCCCGATGGAGCGATCAAGTTCTGATGAGCACGCCGCCGAGCACCGACGCGCGGCCGGGCGCGGACGCGACAGCTGTGGCGGGGACGCTCACGCGTGAGGCGATCGCGCGCGTTGACTCCACCGGCCAGCTCGAGGACGTGCTCGCGCTGCCCGAGCATCTGCGCGACGCGGCCTGGCGCGTGGAGTCGGCGATCATGCAGGGCTGGGACACCTCCGCCGGGCTGGTCGTCGCGGGGATGGGCGGCTCGGCGATCGGCGGGGCGCTGGCGCGCGCGGCGCTCGGCGACCACGCCTCGCGGCCGATCTTCGTGACCCGCGCCTACGGACTGCCGCCGTGGACGACCCCGGACACGATGGTGCTGTGCGCGAGCTATTCGGGCGACACCGAGGAGACGCTGGCCTGCTATGAGTCCGCGGGCGCGCTCGGGGCGCAGCGCACGGTGGTCACCACGGGGGGACGCCTGGCGGAGATGGCGCGCGAGGACGGCGTGCCGGTGATCCCGCTGCCCGGCGGGTTGCAGCCGCGCGCGGCTGTCGCCTACATGACGGTCGCCGCGCTCGAGGTCGCCGCGCTGTGCGGCGCCGGGCCGCGGCTGACCTCGGAGATCGACGTGGCCGCATCCCACACCGAGCTGCTCGTGGCGGCGTGGGGTCCCGACGCGTCCGAGGACTCGCTCGCGAAGACGATCGCCCGCGGCCTGCTCGGCACGATCCCGGTCGTCTCCGGCGCCGGTCTGACGACCCCGATCGCCTACCGCTGGAAGACGCAGATCAACGAGAACTCCAAGCTCCCGTGCTTCATGCACGAACTGCCCGAGCTCGACCACAACGAGCTCGTCGGCTGGGAAGGCGCGCGGGATGTCGGCCGGTTCTCGGCGGTGTTCCTCGACGACTCCGACGCCCACCCGCGCGTGAAGGAGCGGATGGCGCTCACCGAGCGGCTGATCGCTCCCAACGCCGCGGCGAGCTTCCATCTGGAGACGCGCGGGCAGACGACGATCGAGCGGGTGATCTCGCTTGTGCTGCTCGGCGACCTCGTGTCGATCTACCTCGCGGCGCTGCGCGGAGTGGACCCCGGTCCGGTGCACGCGATCGAGGAGCTGAAGGCCGCCCTGGCCGCCCACTGAGCTGCATGATGCGGTGTCCTCAGTCGCTCGCGTACGTAGTACGCCACGCTCCCTGCGTCCTTGCCTCGTTTGCTCAGTGAACGGCCAGGATCGTTGGGTTATTAGCGGCGCCCTGGCCACGAGCTGAGCGGCGCCCGGTCCCCGCCGGGCGGAGCTGTTCAGTGTGATACCTTCGGGACGACGGCCGAGGAGCGCTGCGACGGGCTCCGGTCTCGCCACGCTCGGCCCGTTTCCCTGAAGCAAGGGCGCTCACCTGACCGGACAGGAGAACAGTCAGCAATGACTCCCACCGCCGTCGCAACAGAAGCCGATTTCAAGGTCGCCGACCTTGCCCTCGCCGAATTCGGGCGCAAGGAGATCACGCTCGCCGAGCACGAGATGCCCGGCCTGATGGCGATCCGCCGCGAGTATGCGGCCGAGCAGCCGCTGGCGGGCGCCCGCATCATGGGCTCGCTGCACATGACGATCCAGACGGCCGTGCTGATCGAGACGCTGACCGCGCTCGGAGCCGAGGTCCGCTGGTGCAGCTGCAACATCTTCTCCACCCAGGATCACGCCGCCGCCGCGGTGGCGGTCGGCCCTGAGGGTACGCCGGAGGAACCGCGCGGAGTGCCCGTGTTCGCGTGGAAGGGCGAGACGCTGGAGGAGTACTGGTGGTGCACCGAGCAGGCGATCCGGTGGCCGGGCGAGGATGGCCCGAACATGATCCTCGACGACGGCGGCGACGCGACGCTGCTCGTGCACAAGGGGACCGAGTACGAGGCTGCCGGCGCGGTGCCCGATCCCGCCGGCGCGGATTCGGAGGAGTTCCAGGTGATTCTCGCGCTGCTCACGCGCTCGCTGGCGGAGGATCACCAGCGTTGGACGAAGCTCGGCCAGAGCGTCAAAGGCGTGACCGAGGAGACGACCACCGGCGTGCATCGGCTCTACCAGATGGTCGAGAGCGGCGAGCTGCTGTTCCCGGCGATCAACGTCAACGACTCGGTGACGAAGTCGAAGTTCGACAACCTCTACGGTTGCCGGCACTCGCTGATCGACGGCATCAACCGCGCCACCGACGTGATGATCGGCGGCAAGGTCGCGGTCGTGTGCGGCTTCGGCGACGTCGGCAAGGGCTGCGCCGAATCGCTGCGCGGCCAGGGCGCGCGCGTGGTGATCACCGAGATCGACCCGATTTGCGCGCTGCAGGCGGCGATGCAGGGCTATGAGGTCAAGACCCTTGAGGACGTGCTCGAGGACGCGGACATCTTCATCACCACGACCGGCAACAAGGACATCATCACGGCCGCGCAGATGCAGCGCATGAAGCACCAGGCGATCGTCGGCAACATCGGCCACTTCGACAACGAGATCGACATCGCCGGACTGGCGAGCGTCCCGGGGGTCGAGCGCGTGAACATCAAGCCGCAGGTCGACAAGTGGGTCTTCGCGGACGGTCACGCGATCATCATGCTCTCCGAGGGTCGCCTGCTGAACCTCGGCAACGCCACCGGACACCCGTCGTTTGTGATGAGCAACTCGTTCTCCAACCAGACGATCGCCCAGATCGAGCTGTTCACGAAGAACGAGCAGTACGAGAAGCGGGTCTACGTGCTGCCCAAGCATCTGGACGAGAAGGTCGCCAGATTGCATCTCGACGCTCTCGGCGTCAAGCTCACGAGGTTGACCGACGAGCAGGCCGCGTACATCGGCGTACCCGTCGAGGGCCCATACAAGCCCGATCACTACCGCTATTAAGGGGTCGCCGGCGCCCAGGATCGCGCCCCTGCCGGCGGGCCTCGGCGGCGACTCGGGCCCGGCAGGGCCGATCCGATAGCTTGCACGCGCGATGAGAGCAATGGTCCTTGCGGCGGGTCTGGGGACCCGGCTGCGTCCGCTGACGTACGAGATCACCAAGCCGATGGTGCCGGTGCTCGATCGGCCCGTGATGGCGCACATCCTCGACCTGCTCGATCGGCATGGGTTCGAGGAGACGATCGCCAACCTGCACTACTTCCCGGACTCGATCCGCGAGCACTTCGGCGAGCGTGTGACCTATCGCTTCGAGCCCGAGCTGCTCGGCACAGCCGGCGGTGTCCGCGCATGCGCGGAGTTCTTCGGCGAGGACTCGTTTCTGGTCATCTCCGGCGACGCGCTCACCGACATCGACCTGACGGCGCTCGCGGCGCGCCATCGCGAGACGGGTGGGATCGCGACGCTGGCCGTCAAGAAAGTGCCGGACACGCGCGAGTTCGGCGTCGTGCTGCACGACCGCGACGGACGAATCACCGGGTTTCAGGAGAAGCCCCGCCCGGACGAGGCGCTGTCGGACCTCGGCAACTGCGGCATCTACGTGTTCTCGCCGGAGATCTTCGACTATTTCCCCGAGCGTCCGTTCGTGGATTGGGCCAAAGACGTGTTCCCGGCGCTGCTGGAGAACGACGTCCCGTTCCACATCCACGAGGTGCGCGAGTACTGGAACGACGTCGGCTCGCTCGGGGAGCTGCGCCAGGGCACGTTCGACGCGCTGCGCGGCGAGCTGCGCCTGGAGGTCGAGGGCGAGGAGGTCGCCCCGGGCGTGGTCGTCTCGGGCGGGCGCCCGTTGCCCGAGGATGCGGAGGTCGAGGGGCCGGTGTGGATTGGCCGGGACGTTAAAGTCGGCGCGGGTGTGCGACTGATGGGCCCGGTCGTGCTCGGCGACGGCGCCACGATCGGCGCGCGCGCGCAGCTGCGCGAGACGATCGTGTTCCCCGGCACGCACGTGGCGGACGAGTCGATCCTGATCGGCGCGATCTCGGGGCACGCGGGCATTCTCGAGAGTCTGCGAGCCGGCGTCTCTTAAAGCGGAAGGCCCGCTGAAGCGGGCCTTCCGATCATCAACCAGCTGGACAGGTCCAGCTCAGATGACGGTGCTTTGACGCTTAAAGTGTAGCCATCATTGGGGACGGTCTATATGCCCCCGCCGGGATTCGAACCCGGGACCTGTGTCTTAGTCAAAGCACCGCTCTATCCACTGAGCTACGAGGGCAGCTCTCCCCTTGTGGGGGAGTCGCGCGACCATACTCAGCGCTTCGGGGCGCCCATACGTCACGCTGTCTCATAGCGCTCGCGCCGAACCTGCTCGCGCTCGGACTCGCCGAGCATGCGCACGAACAGCACGACCAGGGCGATGCCCATAACCAGGGACTGCTCGATGGCCATGATGATCCCGGCGAGCGACTGATCCTGGAGCGCGGAGATGCCCCATACGCGCGCGTGGTGGGCGTAGTAGGGGTAGAGCGCGACCGGCGCGAACGCGAGGCCCATGCCGAGCGCGCCGACGAACAGCTTGGTCGAGCCCATGTAGACGACCGGTCCCATGCCGTGAAGGCGCATACGTGCGCGGATGGGGGAGAGCAGGTGCCACCAGTACAGTCCGCCGGCGATCAGAAAGGTGGTGTGCTCGAGCACGTGCACGGTCGGGTGGGTGACCGCGAAGTCGTAGGCCGCGGGGACGTGCCAGGTCCAGATCACGCCGATGTAGAGCAGCACCGCGAAGGCGGGATGGGCGAGCGGGCCGGCGCGATGCTCGACGTCGCGCACGGTCCGTGTGACGGGGCGCAGGATCACCTTCGTGAAGCCGAGAATTGCGAGGATCGGCGCGATGTCCAGCAGCAGCATGTGCTGGATCATGTGCATGAAGAAGAGCTGGTCGGCGAGGGCGTCGACGGGGGAGATGAGCGCGACGATCGCCACCAGCAGCGAGCCGGCGAAGCAGCACAGACGCCACACCGGCGCGTCCGCGCCGGGTCGCGTCGAGGTCGCGCGCACGCGTCGCCAGCGGGTCAGGTAGGCGCCGCCGAGGAGCGCGACGCCGATCAGCACGCCGGGCTGCAGTGACCAGGACAGGTTGGGGTTGGCGATGATGGCGAGGATCGCGCTCGATTGTCCCATCACTGCGGGTAAACCGATAGACAACCGCTGCCGGGCGGCGTAGGATCGGGGCAGACGAACATCTCCGTGCACCGCGCCCGCAGGCCGGTCGCGCGAATCCATACGAAGGGAGCCTGTGATGCAGATCGACATCAAGGGTCGCAACGTCCCCGTCACCGACGAGCTGCGCGCGCGGTTGGAGCGTCGGTTGCACAAGGTGTCGCGCCAGGTCTCCGAGCTCGCCCGGTTGGAGGTCGAGATCTACGAAGAGCGCAACCCCTCGATCGCCGACCGTCAGGTTGCCGAGGCGACGCTGTATCTGAAGGGCGTGACGCTGCGCGCGCGCGATGCGTCGCGGGAGATGGACCATTCGCTGAAGCTCGTCTCGCTGGAGCTCGCGCGGCAGGTCAAGCGCCATCGCGACAAGCGCCGGCACCGTCGCGAGGCGCGCACGGGCGCGGTCGGAGCAGCCCTGCCTCGAGTCGATTCCCCGGGGATCGGCGAGCAGCCCGCGGGTTGATCAGGCTGCTCCCGAACGGGCTGGACGGGTTCCCCGACCGGGTCGACCGGCTGATCCGCCGGGTCGAGCAGGGGCGTGGAGTCGCTCTCGCGGCGACGGTGCACCGATTGGGGGTCACGGACCTCCAATCGGCCAGCTAATCTGAGGGAGTGTCCCCATCCCTGCTCGATCGCGCGCTGAACGCGGGCGAGGCGAAGAAGTTCAAGTCCTACCAGAAGCGCGTCGCGCTGATCAACGCGTTCGAGGCCGAGCTCGAACACGACTCCGACGCCGAGTTGCGCGAGCGCATGGACGCGCTGCGCGAGCGCGCCGCCGAGGGCGAGTCCCTGGACGACCTGCTGCCCGAGTGCTTCGCGCTCGTGCGCGAGACGGGCAAGCGCACGATGGGCATGCGCCATTTCGACGTGCAGCTGATCGGCGCGATGGTGCTGCACGACGGGTGCATCGCCGAGATGAAGACCGGCGAGGGCAAGACGCTGACCGCGACGCTCGCCGTCGTGCTCAACTCGCTGGCGGTCCGCGACCGCGACCCCGACGCCGCGGACGACGACGCCCCGCCTGAGCGCAAGGGCGTGCACCTGGTCACGGTCAACGACTACCTGGCGCGGCGCGACGCCGAATGGATGAGCCCGATCTACGAAGCGCTCGGCGTGACGGTCGGCGTGCTGCAGAATATGCAGCCTTACGAGGAGAAGCAGGCCGCCTACGCCTGCGACGTGGTGTACGGCACGAACTCCGAGCTCGGCTTCGACTACCTGCGCGACAACATGGCCAAGGACCTCGCCGAAAAGGTCCAGCGCGGGCACGCGTTCGCGGTCGTGGACGAGGTCGACAACATCCTGATCGACGAGGCGCGCACGCCGCTGATCATCTCCGGGGCGCCCGAACAGGCCGCGGACCTGTATGTCAAGTTCGCGCGCCTGGCGCCGCAGCTGAGCGCCGGCAAGACGCCCGAGGGCATGGACCCGCGGATGAAGAAGCAGTTCATGGCCGATTTCGACTACGAGATCGAGGAGAAGCAGAAGACGGTCTCGATCACCGAGCAAGGCGTCGCCAAGGCGGAGCGCTTTCTCAACATCGACCATCTCTACCGCGCCGAGAACGGCCATCTCGTCAACCACCTGATCCAGGCGCTGCGGGCCGAGTCGCTGTACAAGCGCGACGTCGACTACGCGGTGATCGACGGCGAGGTCAAGATCATCGACGAGTTCACCGGACGCATCCTCGACGGGCGGCGCTGGTCGGAGGGGCTGCACCAGGCCGTGGAGGCGAAGGAGCGGGTGCCGATCCAGGAGGAGAACCAGACGCTGGCGACGATCACCTACCAGAACTACTTCCGGCTCTACGACAAGCTCGCGGGCATGACCGGCACGGCGTTGACCGAGGCGACCGAGTTCATGAAGATCTACGAGCTGCCGGTCGTGCAGATCCCGACGAACATGCCGATGGTCCGGGCCGATCGCAACGATCAGGTCTACAAGACCAAGGACGGCAAGTGGAGCGCCGTCGTCAAAGAGATCGCGGAGCGCCACGACAACGGCCAGCCCGTGCTGGTCGGCACGATCTCGGTCGAGGTCTCAGAGCTACTGTCCGAACGGCTGCGGGGGCGCGGGATCGAGCACTCGGTGCTGAACGCCAAGCCCGAGCACGCCGCGCGCGAGGCCGAGACCGTCGCTGAGGCGGGGCAGCCGGGGGCGGTCACGATCGCCACGAACATGGCGGGCCGCGGCGTGGACATCAAGCTCGGCGGCAACCCCGAGCACCTCGCGCGCCTGCAGCTCGCGCGCGAGGGCATCGAGCCGGGGGCGGAAGGCTATGAGGAGCGGTTCGCGGCCCTGCTGCCCGAGATCGAGCCGCGCGTAGAGGCCGACCGCGAACGGGTGATGGCCGCGGGCGGCCTGTTCATCTGCGGCACCGAGCGCCACGAGTCCCGGCGCATCGACAACCAGCTGCGCGGGCGCGCCGGCCGTCAGGGCGATCCCGGCGAGTCGCGCTTCTTCCTGTCCGCCGAGGACGATCTCGTGCGGCTGTTCGCGGGCGATCGCATCTATCGCATCCTCGACAAACTCGGGGGGATCGACGAGGAGGGCAACGAGGAACCGATCGAGGCGGGGATGCTCTCCAAGCAGATCGAGAAAGCCCAGAAGAAGGTCGAGGAGCAGAACTTCCTGATCCGCAAACGCGTGCTCGAGTACGACGACGTGATGAACGAG
>DASZJF010000048.1:0-13363 GCA_035948355.1 Solirubrobacteraceae bacterium | reverse complement strand
GCACTGCTTCCAGGTGGCGTCGTCCTGCATCTTGCCGTCGATCATGTGCACGCCGCGCCCGTCGGGGATCGCGGCGATGACCTTTTTCGCGAACGCGACCTCCTCGGGGTCGGGCGAGTAGACCTTCTTGGCGATCGCGATCTGCGCCGGGTGCAGCGACCACGCGCCGACGCAGCCGAGCAGGAAGGAGGCGCGGAACTGCGTTTCGCAGCCCTCAGTGTCCTTGATGTCGCCGTAGGGACCGTAGAACGGCAGCGCGCCGACGGCCGTGCAGGCGTCGACCATGCGCGCGATCGAGTAATGCCACGGGTCCTGCTGGTAGCTCGGGCGGGGCGCGTCGGGATGCTCCGGGTCGGGGTCGGCGATAGTGCGGTAGCCCGGGTGCCCGCCGCCCACGCGCGTGGTCTTCATCCGCCGCGAGGCCGCGAGGTCGGCGGGGCCGAAGGACATGCCCTGGATGCGCGGCGAGGCGGCGGCGATCTGCTCGAGGTTGGCCACGCCGAGATGGGTCTCCAGCACGCAGTGAATCAGCAGCGGGCGCTCCAGCCCGGCTTTGGCCTCCAGCTGCGCGAGCAGGCGGTCGGCGTAGTGGATGTCCCAGGGACCCTCGACCTTGGGGATCATGATGACCTCCAGCCGGTCGCCGATCTCGGCGACGAGCTGGGTGATGTCGTCCAGGAAGTAAGGCGAGGCGAGCTCGTTCACGCGCGTCCACAGGGCGGTGTCGCCCAGCTCCATTTCCCTGCCCACGCGGATCAGCCCCGCGCGCGCGGCCTCCTTCTTTTCCAGCGGCACCGCGTCCTCGAGGTTGCCGAGCAGGATGTCCACCTGGGGGGCGATGTCGGGGACCTTCGCGACCATCTTCTCGTTGGAGAAGTCGAGGAAGTGGATCATCCGGGAGGGCTTGAAGGGGATCTCGCGGGCGGGCTCGGGGGCGTCGATCGCGAGGGGCTTGAAGAAGTCGCGGGGGTTGCGCAAGTCTGGTTCGTCTCCTGTGCAGGGGGTCGTCTTAGGGCCTCAAACCGTACAGCCTGGGCGCCGCGCACTAGAGTTTGGGTTAGACATGGCATCCATCCGATCAGGACGACAGGAGACTTCGAGAGACCCCATGATGATGAGCCCGACCGCCACCGAAACCACCGAGACCGTCGAGACAGAGCAGGCCGCGCGCGAGGCGAGCGGCGCCCACCCGTATGGCCGCTACCTGGAGGAGTTCGAGGTCGGCGACGTCTACAAGCACTGGCCGGCCAAGACCGTGACCGAGTCCGACGACCATCTGTTCTGCTTGATCACGATGAATCATCACCCGCTGCACATCAACGACGTCTACGCGCACAAATCCCAGCAGGGGCGCAACGTGGTCGTGGGCCCGCTCGTGTACTCACTGGCGCTGGGGATGTCCGTAAGCGACGTCAGCGGCAAGGCGATCGCGAACCTGGCGACCGAGGAGCTCAAGCACCCCGCGCCCGTCTTCCACGGCGACACCCTGTACTGCGAGTCCGAGGTGCTGGAGAAGCGCGAGTCCCAGTCCAAGCCCGACCGCGGCACCGTGCGCGTGCATACGCGCGTGCTCAATCAGGATGGCGTGCTCGTGGCCGAGTTCAAGCGACTCGTGCTCGTGCCGCGTAAAAATCCCGGAGATGTCGGGGCCGAGGGCAACGTAGAGTAGGCGTGCGATAGGCTTTTCGGGTCGCCCCGCCAGGGCGTTTTTCTGTTTCCCGGCGCCAAACTTGGCCCGGCAGCCGCGTTATCAGGACGACGCGCGCCGATCACGATCGACACCGAGGAGCCGTATTCAGCCCATGAACACCACCGCTTCCGCCCCCACCACCAACGAGCGCCTGCTGGCCTGGGTCGGGGAGGTGGCGGCGCTGACCGAGCCCGACGACATCCACTGGTGCGACGGCTCGGCGGAGGAGTACGACAGCCTCTGCCGCACGCTCGTGCAGGCGGGGACGTTCGAGAAGCTCTCCGACGCCAAGCGCCCGAACTCCTACCTCGCGCTGTCCGATCCCGGCGATGTGGCGCGCGTGGAAGACCGCACCTTCATCTGCTCGGCCACCGAGGAGGAGGCGGGGCCGACGAACAACTGGCGCGACCCCGCCGAGATGCGCGAGACGCTGACCGAGCTGTTCGGCGGCTCGATGAGCGGGCGCACGATGTACGTCGTGCCGTTCTCGATGGGCCCGCTCGGCTCGGACAAGAGCCACGTCGGCGTGCAGCTCACCGACTCGGCGTACGTCGCCGTGAGCATGCGGATCATGACGCGCATGGGCCAGGGCGCCCTCGACGCGCTCGGCTCGGAAGGCGAGTTCGTTCCCTGCCTGCACTCCGTCGGCATGCCGCTGGGCGACGGCGTCGAGGACGTGCCGTGGCCGTGCAACGCCGACAACAAGTACATCGTGCACTTCCCCGACACACGCGAGATCTGGTCCTACGGCTCGGGCTACGGCGGCAACGCGCTGCTCGGCAAGAAGTGCTTCGCGCTGCGCATCGCCTCGGTGATGGCGCGCGACGAGGGCTGGATGGCCGAGCACATGCTGATCCTCAAGCTGACCTCGCCCGAGGGCGAGGTCAAGTACATCACCGGCGCCTTCCCCAGCGCCTGCGGCAAGACGAACCTGGCGATGCTCATCCCCACGCTCGCAGGCTGGACGGTGGAGACGATCGGCGATGACATCGCCTGGATGAAGTTCGGCTCGGACGGTCGCCTGTACGCGATCAACCCCGAGTACGGCTTCTTCGGTGTCGCGCCCGGCACGGGCGAGCACACGAACCCGAACGCGATCGCCACGATCGCGCGCAACTCGATCTTCACCAACTGCGCGCGCACCGACGACGGTGACGTCTGGTGGGAGGGCCTCACCAGTGAGCAGCCCGCGCACCTGACCGACTGGCACGGCAACGACTGGACGCCGGCTGCGGACAAGCCCGCGGCGCATCCCAACGCCCGCTTCACCACGCCGGCCGCCCAGGACCCGGCGATCGCGCCCGAGTGGGAGGACCCGGCCGGGGTGCCGATCGACGCGATGCTGTTCGGCGGCAGACGCTCGACGGTCGTGCCGCTCGTGACCGAGGCGCTCGACTGGGAGCACGGCGTGTTCCTCGGCGCGGTCATGAGCTCCGAGAAGACCGCCGCGGCCGCGGGCACGGTCGGCGAGCTGCGCTTCGACCCGTTCGCGATGCTGCCCTTCTGCGGCTACAACATGGCCGACTACTTCGCCCATTGGCTCCAGATGGGCCAGCGCGAGGGTGCGGTGCTGCCGAAGATCTTCTACGTCAACTGGTTCCGCAAGGATGCCGACGGCCGCTTCCTATGGCCGGGCTTCGGCGAGAACTCCCGCGTGCTCTCCTGGGTGTTCGCCCGCTGCGCCGGCCACGGCGCCGCGACCGAGACACCGATCGGCTTCATCCCGCCGGTCGGTCCCGAGGGCATCGACACGCGCGGGCTGGACGTCTCCGATGCCGACATGGCCGAGCTGCTGCGCGTCGAGTCCGAGGAGTGGCGCGCCCAGCTGCCGCAGTTCCGCGAGCACCTGGCGACATTCGACCGCCTGCCGGATCAGCTCAGCGCGCAGCTGCAAGCGCTCGAGCAGCGGCTGAGCTAGCCGCTTTCGCCGGGCCGCTCCCCTGACGCAGAAAGGGAGGCCCGCGGGCCTCCCTTTCTCATTGCTGCCTCTATGGACCGCCGGTTATTTCGAGCAGATCACGTAGGCGGTAACTGGGCCTTCGTCGTTCTCGTCGCTGAAGTACCAACCTGTCGGGGCTGCTGAATACGTGCCGCTACCCGTGGGAGGAGTTGTGTTCACTGAGTTGACTGGACCCGACGAGGTGTAGTGGTCTTCTTTGCCGCCGACGTTCGCTCCACCGCCGCCGAGCGCAACGTCACCGACCGGGCAGGACGCCGTGATGCTCTTACCTTTGCCACTCGCCGTTGCGTACACGACCGTGATGTTCGTGGACTGTTTGTATTCGGCGCCCGCCGGGCCGGTCGCTCCGGTTTTTCCTTCTTTCCCTTCGGTTCCTTTGGTGCCTTCAGGCCCGGTTGCGCCTTTGGCTCCGGTTTCGCCTTTGGCTCCGGTTTCGCCTTTGACGCCTTCAAGGCCTTTTTCGCCTTTAGCTCCAGTAGCTCCCGTTTCGCCTTTAGGTCCGGTCGCGCCGGTCAAGCCGGTGCTTCCCGTCGCTCCGGTGGCGCCTCTGGGTCCTTCGGGGCCGGTCGCGCCCTTGGCTCCGGTCGCCCCGGTTTCGCCGGCGGCTCCCGTGGCGCCGGTGACACCCTGTAGGCCTTTTTCGCCAGGCGCGCCGGTTTCGCCCTTTTCACCGGTTTTGCCTTTAGCGCCTTCAGCTCCCGTTGCGCCTTTGGCTCCGGTTTCGCCTTTTTCGCCGGTCGCGCCCGTAGCCCCGGTCGCGCCCTGGGCGCCTTCGGCTCCGGTCGCTCCGGTTTCGCCCTTTTCGCCTTGCGCTCCGGTTGCGCCCGTGGCTCCGGTTTCGCCGCGTTCGCCTCGGGGCCCGGTCGCGCCCTGTTCGCCCTGGGTTCCGGTTTCGCCTTTTTCGCCTTGCGCTCCGGTTGTTCCGGTTGCTCCGGTTTCGCCCTGGGCGCCGGTTGCTCCGGTGACGCCTTGCAGGCCTTGCGCGCCCGTGGCTCCGGTTTCGCCGCGTTCGCCCTGGGCGCCGGTTGCGCCTTGCGCTCCGGTCGCGCCGACTTCACCTCTTTCGCCCTGGGGTCCAGTTACTCCGGTTTCGCCCTTTTCACCCTGAGAGCCGGTTGCCCCCGTTGCGCCGGTTTCACCCTTTTCGCCCGGTGCTCCGGTTTCGCCCTGGGTTCCGGTTTCGCCCTGGGTTCCGGTTTCGCCTTTTTCGCCCTTGGCGCCCTCTGCTCCTGTGGCGCCTTCTGCGCCGGTCGCGCCGGTTGCGCCCGGTGCTCCTGTGGCGCCGGTGACGCCCTGGAGGCCGGTTTCGCCTTTTTCGCCGTTTTCGCCCTTTGCGCCTGTGGCGCCCGTTTCGCCCTCAGCGCCCTGGGCCCCGGTCGCGCCTTGCTTGCCTTCTTGACCGGCTGCTCCGGTGGCTCCGGTTTCGCCTTTGACGCCCTGGGCCCCGGTTGCGCCTGCTTGGCCCTGCTTGCCTTCGGCGCCTGTCGCGCCGGTTTCGCCTTTGGCTCCGGTGGCGCCCGTGGCTCCGGCCGCTCCCGTTTCGCCTTTGGCGCCCGGTGCGCCCGGAGTCCCGGGTGCGCCCGGCGCTCCGGTTTCGCCTTTAGCGCCCGGTGCGCCCGTGGCTCCGGTTTCGCCTTTGACGCCCGGTGCGCCCGTGGCTCCGGTTTCGCCTTTGACGCCCTGCAGACCCTGAGGTCCGGCTGGTCCGGCGGGACCGGTGGCGCCGGAGCCGGAGGCGTTCCACTGGATGGCGATCTCGTTGTGCCGACATTTGGCGTTCCCGTTGACTATGCGCAGCAGGCCGTTGTCCGCGTTGTAGCAGCCTCGGATCACCGAGCTGCTGGAGGTGGTGCTGCTTTTCGGCGCCGCCGGGGAGGCCGTGGCGAAGATCAAAGCAGCAAGCGCGGCGAGCGTCCCCACCAGGAGGACCGCAACCGTACGGCTGCCGTCGACCGCGGGCGACGGCGTCATGCCGGTGGATGAGCCCCGGCGTGCGGAGTCTGGGTGTCGCATGGTGTCGGATCCTTCCGGTTAGGTGCGTCCCTCTTCGCCCGACGTGGCTCGTGCCACGGCAAAGATGGCCTTAGCTGGCGTGGCAGCTTACTACAGGGCGTCGAACATCTGTCCAAGTTTTGTATCGAACATTCGTCCAGGCACCCGCAACGCGCTCAAGGCCGGGCGATCGGCGGTGAATGGCGTCCTTGATTTACGCGCAGACGCCTATGAACGCTGGGATACTCCGGCCGCACGCCGGTTGGGTCGAGATGCCCGAGGCGATCCCTGGCTTTGCAATACGCCTTGCAATGCGCGGCGCAGAGCAGCGCAAGCAACCAGATTTCGCGCACCTGGCAAGCCTTGATCGCGATCGGCGGAAGGTGATCGGCGTACGCCCGCGAATCAGAACGACTAGCAGCGTGCTCCCATGAAGATCAGATCCAGCGAACCGACATCGACTCGTGGCGCCCGTGGCCTGGGCGGATCCGTCGCCGTAATCGCGGCGCTCGTGACCGCCGCGACGCTGAGCGCGTGTGGCTCCTCGTCTTCGTCCAGCAGCACTGCCTCGGCGAAAACGAACCTGAATACACCTCACATCGAGCGCGCGATCGAGCAGAGCATCCTCAGCGAGCGCCACGTCCACGCGAGGGTCGTCTGCCCCAGAGTGGTTCCGCAGGAGAAGGGGCACGACTTCACGTGCATCGCCACCGTCGGCAAGAGCACGACGCCGTTCGCCGTCGTCCAGCAGGACAACCGCGGCTACGTCACCTATCAGGCCAAGTGAGGTGAGCGGGGGGCGCGGGCGGCTCTCGCCCTCGCTCGCGTCCATGCCGCTGGTGTTATTCGTGCCCGTGAATCTCGCCGGCCGCAGCCGGCGGGCGAGACTCCTCGGCCAGCGAGGTGATCGTCAGCACACCGCGGGCGGAGGACTCGAGCACCTCGGTGGCCTCCTCCAGCGAGCGCGCATACAGCTCGACGAGCAGGTGCACGATGATGCGCGCGTCCTCTTCGTGCTTGTGAAACCGCACGTGCGTGAAGAACTCGCGCACCCCGTGGTCGCCGAACGCGGCGTAGGACAGCGCGTCGCCCGCCTCCGGCCCAGAGCAGCTCTCCACGTCGTCGGCGTCCACCGACACCGTGCACGAGGCGACCCACGGCGTGCCTGCGATCATGCGCTCCCAACGGTCCTCGACCGGCTCGACGCGACCGTTGTTGAAGCCCAGGTGCGGCTGATCGTGCATGCAGTCCAGGCACTGCACGACCGCCTCCTGCAGCTCGTCCACGACTTCCGAGCGCTCGCCCGTGTCGGGGTCGATCTTGTGGATTCCCTCGTAGTGGACCTGAACCTCGAGGTCCTGCGACCAGCAGCGGTAGCAGCGCAGCCAGCTACGGGCGCTCGTCTCGGACAGTGAGCCCTCCATCGGCTTCATTGTAGGCGGGATGCCTCGCCGGCCCCTACCCGAACGTGAACGCGTATCCGGTGACCCCGGGCGCGAGCCGCAGCGTCAGGTGGTGCTGTTCGTCGCGCGGGAGGGAGACCAGCGTATATAGCCGTTGGCCGCGCACGGTGACGACGCCGTTGCGGACATCGGCGCCGGCCTCCGAGGCGGGGATCGGGTGTCCATCGAGCAGTACCTGCACCGGCAGCGACCGTTCGCCCGGCGAGCTGAGCACCAGGTAGACGTTCTTGGCCTCGAACTCGACTTCGAGTCCGGCGTTCGCGACCGCCGCGGCGGGCTGGTCGGCGATGTTCCAGGTGCCGGTGTACGCGAATTCGCTGACTTTCAGGCGCGGATGTGGCCCGGGGCCGTAGTCGTGCGTGCCGGCGTGGGGTCCGTCGACCCAGCCCTCGGCGCGGGCGGTGCCCAGATAGGTCTCGGGCGTGGCCTCTTCGGAGGGCACGATCACGTCCGTCGGGTGGCTCATCGCGCCGACCTGCGCGCCGGTTTCGGCGAGCAGCGCGCGGATCGCGGTTTCGGTCTGGCCGTAGTCGCCCTCGCCGAACGTCGCGTAACGCACGTGGCCGGTCGCGTCGATCAGGTAGTCGGCGGGCCAATACTCGTTGCCGTACGCGTTCCAGGTGCCCATGTTGTTGTCTTGGACGACCGGATAGCGAATGCCGAACTGCGCGATCGCGTTGGCGACGTTGCCGGCATCGTGCTCGAACGCGAACTCGGGCGTCTCCACGCCGACGATCGTCAGGCCGTCGTGGCGGTAGGCGGCGTCCCACGCCTTCAGGTAGGGCAGCGTGCGGATGCAGTTGATGCACGTATACGTCCAGAAGTCGATCAGCACCACGTGCCCGCGCAGCCCGGCGAGCGAGAGCGGCCTGTTTCGGTGCCCGCCCGCCCCCGTGTTGAACCAGTCCTCCGTTTCCGTGAATTCCGGGGCCTGGCCGAGGTCTTTCAGCCCGTGCGCGTCCGCCAGCAGCTTCGCCTGACTGGCGTCGTGAGGCTCGGAGGGGGAGGAGGCTGTGCTCGCCTCGAACTTCGCGCTGTGGCCACTGAGCTCGTGCAGGCGGCTTTCGACGGCGTGCGATTTCTCCAGCGACGCCGTCAGGTTGACTTCGGGGATGTGCTGGGCGACGTACTGGTCGAAGTTGACGTCGAGTTCGGTCGCGATCGCGACCGCGGTGATCACCATGATCGCTCCGAGCGTGCGCTGCAGCGCGGGACCACGACCGGCGCGGCGGACGCGGTCGAACAGGCTGCGTCCACCGAGGGTGAGCGCCAGCAGCACGACGCCGGAGCCGAACGCATAGGCGATCGCCACCGCGACGGTGCGTCCCGACGCGGCGCTGACCGAGATGACGGCCGCCAGGATCGGTCCTGCGCAAGGCGTGTACACGAACCCGAGCGCGGCGCCCACGAGCAGCCCCGAGGCGAACCCGTCTCCGCTCGTGCGCGGACCGAAGCGTGCCAGCCGCGACATTCGTGCCTCCAGGCTGTCGGCGAGCCCCGGCACGATCAGCGTCAGGCCGGTGACGAGCAGCACTGCGACGGCGAGATCGCGCAGCGGGTCCGAACCGAGCCCGACCCCGCCGACGACCTCGGCGATGCCCACGATCGTGATCGTGAACGTGACCATCAGCCCGAGCACGACCCCCAGCGGTCGGCGCTGGCCGCCGACACCGCCGGCCGAGAGCAGCGCAGGCAGCACCGGTAGCACGCACGGAGACAGCGCGGTGCCGGCGCCGGCGAGGATGGCAAAGCCGATCAGGACGAGCATCTGTGCATGAGACTACGCGCAAACCGCGTCATCGAACGCAGGTCCCCCGGCCGCATGGTGGTCATATTCGAGTCGGTGTGGCGGGCCGCTCCTCAGCGCTTGACGATGATGTAGACGGTGGCTATCGCGAACGCGATCTGACCGAACGCCAGCGCCGTGCCGAGGTTCGCGGCGCCGAGCGCTCCCGCCAGTGCGGCGGCGAGCGCGAACGCGCCGAACATCGTCAACAGATCGCGCGTCATCTCAGCCGGCCGCTCGGCGCTCCAGCGCTGATACGAGGGACGGTACGTCCGCTCCGGGGTCCTGCTCGGCGAGCGCCGTCTGCGCCGCGCGCCGCCCGCCGAGACCTCTGAGGCCGCGCTCGCCATGCTCGTGCACATAGTCGGCCAGCGCGCTCGCGCGGCGCGCCTGACTCCTGCGCTCGACCAGCAGCGCGCCGTCCTCGGCTCTGAGTTCGCGCCAATGCTGTGTGAGCTGTTGCGCCAGCTCGTCGAATCCACTGGTCGGCGCGACGGAGGAGACGGCCACCACACGCGAGAGCACGGGGTCCTGCTCGCGTCTGACGCCGAGTGAGCGCAGCGCCGCGCTCAGGTCACGCCTGGTGCGCATGGCCACCTGGCCGAGGTCGGCCTTGGTTACGACGAGCACATCGGGGATCTCCATGATCCCCGACTTCAGGAACTGCAGCACGTCGCCACTGCCTGGCTGGACTACCAGGACGACCGTGTCGGCGACATCGGCGACGTCGATCTCGGCTTGGCCCACGCCGACGGTCTCGATCACCACCATCTCGAAGGCTGCCGCGAGCGCCTGCGCGGCGGCGCGGGTAGCTGGAGCGAGGCCACCCAGACGGTCTCCAGCCGCGGTTGAGCGGATGAAGACGCTCGGGTCGGTGTGGTCGTATTCGATGCGAGCCCGGTCGCCCAGCAGCGAGCCGCCGGAACGGCGGGAACTGGGATCGACCGCGAGCACGGCGATTGAGCCCCAGCCATGCGCTCGCAGGTGTCTGACGAGCGCCGACAGTAGCGTCGACTTGCCGGCCCCGGGGGGTCCCGTGACGCCAATGATGTGGCCATGAGCCTCGCCGCCGAGTGCGGCGGGAGAGACCTCCGCCAGCAGCGCCGCCGCCTGCTCGCGGTCGGCCGGTGTGGTGCTCTCCAGCAGATTGAGCGCGTCCGGCGCGGCGCTCAGATCGCGCGCGCGCAGCCGTGCGCCGATCGCGGCGCCGACCACACGGGCACCCAGCCCGGAGGGCTGGGTCGGGCGCGGTGCCCCGCTCACGCCACGGTGGCGGCCGTGTCGCTACGCGATCGCTCGGCGTCCGCCGCGACCAGCGCGATGATGTCGCTGACGATCTCGGTGATGTCGAAGTCCTTCGGCGTGTACACGGCCGCGACGCCCGCCTGCTTCAGCGGCGCGACGTCCTGGTCGGGGATGATCCCGCCGACGACCACCGGCGCGCCGACGCCCGCGTCGCGCAGGGCGTCGATCACCGCCGGGATCAGCTCGCGGTGCGAACCCGACAGGATCGACAGCCCGATCACGTGCACGCCCTCCTGACGCGCGGACGCGGCGATCTGGGCCGGGGTCAGGCGGATGCCCTCGTACACCACGTCCATGCCGGCGTCGCGAGCGCGCACGGCAATCTGCTCGGCGCCGTTGGAGTGCCCGTCCAGGCCCGGCTTGCCGACAAGGATCTTCGGCCGGCGCCCCAACTGCTCCCCCAGCGCCGCGACCCGCTCGCGCAGCTCGCCCAGCTCGCTGTCCCCGGAGGCGGGCGCGGATGCCTCGCCCACCCCGGTGGGGGCGCGGTAGCTGCCGAACACCTCGCGCAGCGTCCTCGCCCACTCGCCGGTCGTGGCGCCCGCGCGCGCCGCCGCGATCGTCGGGATCATCAGGTTCTCGACGTCCGCCGCCACACCAGCCTCGGCGTCCTTCCGCTCGCCCTCAAGCGCCGCCACCCGGGCCAGCTCGGTCAGGGCCGCGTCCACGGTGGCCTGGTCGCGCTCGGCGCGCCAGCGACGCACGGCATCCACCTGCTCGGCTTCGACGGCGGGGTCCACAACGAGGATTCCGCCATCGCCGTCCGCGGTCAACGGCGAGTCCTCGGTCTCGGTGAACCGGTTCTGGCCGACCACGGTCTGCTCGCCGGACTCGATTCGCTGGATGCGCTCGCGGTGGGCGTCCACGAGCGCGCCCTTCATGTAGGGGACGGCTTCGACCGCGCCGCCGTGCTCGGCGACGACCGCCATCTCCGCGCGCGCGCCCTCCAGCAGTTCGGCCACCAGGCCGTCCATCACGTGTGAGCCCTCGAAGATGTCCGGGTACTCGAGGATGTCGGTCTCGTAAGCGAGCACCTGCTGGATGCGCAGCGACCACTGCTGATCCCACGGGCGCGGCAACCCCAGCGCCTCGTTCCACGCGGGCAGCTGCATGGCCCGTGCGCGCGCGTCGCGACCGAGTGTGACCGCCAGCGCCTCCAGCACGATCCGCTGCACGTTGTTCTCCGGCTGAGCCTCGGTCAGCCCGAGCGAGTTCACCTGCACCCCATAGCGAAACCGCAGGTGCTTGGGATCACTCACGCCATAGCGCTCGCGCCCCAGCTCCTCCCACAGAATGCCCATCGCGCGCAGCTTCGCGTGCTCTTCGACGAAGCGCACGCCGGCGTTGACGAAGAAGGAGAGGCGGCCGAAGACCTCGCCCATGCGCTCGGCCGGGACGCGCTCGCGCGCGGCGTCGAGCACGGCGATCGCATTGCTCATCGCGTAGGCGATCTCCTGCACGGGCGTCGCGCCGGCCTCCTGCAGGTGATAGGAGCAGATGTTGATCGGGTTCCACTTCGGGACGTGCTCGACCGTGTAGGCGATCATGTCGGCGATCAGTCGCAACGACGGCGCCGGGCCGAACGCGTAGGTGCCGCGCGCGAGGAACTCCTTGACGATGTCGTTCTGGGTCGTGCCCTGCAGCGACTCCTGGCTCACGCCCTGGTCCTCGGCGGCGACGATGTACAGCGCCAAAAGCCACGCGGCCGTGGCGTTGATCGTCATCGAGGTATTCATCTCCCCGAGCGGGATTCCGTCCATCAGCGC
Source organism: Solirubrobacteraceae bacterium (assembly GCA_035948355.1). Taxonomy (GTDB): domain Bacteria; phylum Actinomycetota; class Thermoleophilia; order Solirubrobacterales; family Solirubrobacteraceae; genus Palsa-744. Next base: position 1,401 of record DASZJF010000048.1, on the reverse strand, counting down.
GGCCATGTCGCCACGGTGAGACACGGGCACGCCGACCTTTCCGACCTCGCCCCGCGCGAGCTCGTCGTCTGGGTCATAGCCAGTCTGCGTGGGCAGATCGAAGGCGACCGACAGCCCCGTCTGGCCCTTCTGCAGGTTGCGCCGGTACAGCTCGTTCGAGGCCTTCGCCGTCGAATGCCCGGCGTAGGTGCGCATCATCCACGGCCGGTCGCGCTCGGGCAGGCGCGGATTGCGAATGTCGTCCATGCAGCCATTGTACGGACGGGTCGCGCCCATTATCCTCCGGTCTCATGAGCCAGACGATCGAGCTACCGCGCGTGGGCACGCCCGGAGGCGGCCTGGGCGAATCCTGGAAGGTGATCGTGCGCAATGACGATCACAACACCTTCGACCACGTGGCGCGCACGCTCGCGCGCTACATACCCGGCACCACGCTGGAGCGCGGACACGAGATCGCCAACGTGATCCACAACGCCGGCAAGGCGATCGTCTTCAGCGGCCACCAGGAGCGCGCCGAGCACTACTGGGAGCAGTTGAAGGGCGCAGGCCTGACGATGGCGCCGCTTGCACGTTAGGACCTGAAGGACGCTCGTCCGGCGCCCCGCCGGAACACGACGCTCCTCGTCCCGGCGTCTATGCGGATCGACGATCGACTCTAGGCGCGCTCGGCGGTGACGCCGTTCGCGTGGCCGTTGGCATGGCCGTTGCTCGTTGCGGGCTCGGGCGCCAGTCCGCCGCTGACGGTCAGATCCCACCAGCCATACAGCACCGGCACCTGATAGGCGCCGGAGAAACGCACCCGCAGGTCGATCATCTCGGGGCCTTCCCAGTAGCGTTCCCAGTCGAGGTTACGCTCGAACTGGGCGAGCTGCTGAAACTTGTAGCGGTCGTCGCGCGCGCGGTAGACGGCGTAGGAGCCGGCGCCGTAGCGCAGCGCAAGCGGGGCGACCTCGTTCAGCGCCGCCTCCAGCGCGTTGCCCTTGAAACCCGTGGCGTACCACGGGATGATCACCGTTCCGGGCCTGTCGATTCCGCCGGCCATCTCAGGCGCCTACCTCTGCACGGATGGCGCCCGGGCCGTCCGCCGTCTTGCCCTGACCCTCGGCCTCGGCGCCGACGAGGATCGAGATCTTGCCCAGATGCTTGTTTTCGAGCATCAGCTGGTGGGCTTCGGCGACGCCCTCAAAACCGAGCGTACGCCACAGCACCGGGCGGATCTGCCCCGACTCGATCAGCTCGTTGGCCTTCGTGCACTCGTACGCGTTGGCGAAGTGCGAGCCGAGGATCTCCTTCTGGCGCATCCACAGGTAGGCGACGTTGAAGTCGAGGTCGATGCCGGTCGTGCCGGCGCAGATCACGATTTTGCCGAACGTCTTGGCGGTGAACACCGAGGTCGGGAAG
>DASZJF010000047.1:0-127210 GCA_035948355.1 Solirubrobacteraceae bacterium | reverse complement strand
CGACTTCGACCGCGAGAAGCTCCAGGAGCGCCTGGCCAAGCTCTCCGGCGGCGTCGCCGTCGTCAAGGTCGGCGCCGCCACCGAGACGGAGATGAAGGAGAAGAAGCACCGCGTCGAGGACGCCCTGCAGGCCACCCGCGCAGCGCTGGAGGAGGGCATCGTGCCCGGCGGCGGCGTCGCGCTGCTGCAGGCCTCCTCGGCCGTCTCGACCGACGGTGATGGCGATGACGACGAGAAGACCGGCGCGCGCATCGTCCTGCGTGCGCTGGAGGAGCCCCTGCGCCAGCTCGCCGAGAACGCGGGCCTGGAGGGCTCCGTCGTCGTCAACGACGTGCGCAAGGCCAAGGCCGGCCAGGGCCTGAACGCCGCCACGAACGAGATCGTCGATCTCGTCGCCGCCGGGGTCATCGACCCGGCGATGGTCACGCGCTCTGCCCTGCAGAACGCGGCGTCGATCGCCAAGAACATCCTCACGACCGAGGCGATCGTCGCCGAGGTCCCCGAGAAGGAAGGCGGCGGCATGCCCGGCGGCGGCATGCCCGACATGAGCGGGATGATGTAGCCAGTCCCGCTCGTCAGGCGGTTTCGGTCCTCCATCGAGGATCTGCCTCGGGGCCCGGCATTCATGCCGGGCCCCGCCCATGTCAGACGTCGCTGCACCGGCTGACGATCTTGGCCGCGAGCCACCAGCGGCTCAGCCCGTGCCCGAACCTCCGGTCCCGCCGGGCAGGCGGTACGCCACGATTTCCGGCGTCTGCCCGGCGGCGGTCGCGATGCCCGCGGGGGCGATCAGCGTGTTGCCGCTCACCGCCACGCCCGTATTGGTGCCCGCCGGCAGCTTCGTTTCCCAGGCGACGCTCCCGGTGCTCGCATCGAACGCGAACACCGTCCCTTCGAACGTCGTCGCGAACACGAGGTCGTTGACCGCCGTCGTCGCCCCGAACGCGGCCGAGGGGAACTTGTGCGACCACCTGACCGTCCCCGTCGCCGCGTCGAGCGCGACCAGTTCTCCCGTGATCGGCCCGTTTTCCTGGGTTTCGCTCTGCGTGGCGATCGTCACCGGGTGGTTGACGACCGGCACGAACACGGTCGAGCCGTTCGTGGACATCGGCGCGATCACGCCGCCCAGCAACCCCGGATACACCGTCTCGGGCATGCTCAGCTTGGAGTATTCCTGCTTCATCGCGTACGTCCCGTCGTTGTCGTGGCCGTTGTGGACGCCCACGCTGCGCTTCCACAGCAGCTTCCCCGTCTGGGCGTCCAGCGCCAGCACGAACCCTGCCTTGCCGGCCGCGATCACCACCTGCCTGCCGCCGACGTTCGCGAGGATCGGCGGATCCTGCAGGTCGTGGTCATACAGGTCGTGGGGGGTCAGCTGGTAGTACCACACGACCTTCCCCGTGCTCGCGTTCAGCTTGACGATCGAGTCCGTGTACAGGTTCGGGCCGGGCCTGCTCGAACCCCACGGCAACTGGTCCGTGCCCGGGAACGGCGCCGGGTTTCCCGTCCCGACGTACATGTTGCCCTGTTCGTCGAACGCCGGCGAGTACCACAGCCCGCCGCCGGAGTTGACGCTCGCGTTTTCGGGCGACCACAGGTTTTCGGGCGCCGTGTCGAAGTGCCACAGCTTCTTCCCCGTGCTCGCTTCCAGCGCCCACAGGATGCCGACGCCTTCGCCGCCGTAGAACTTCGCGTTGTTGCCCGGCACCGTCGACACGTACACGATGCCGTCGTGGTATCCCGGCGCCATGTCGATGCCCTCGTGTTCGTTGCGCACGAGCGTAACCGACCAGACCTGTGCGCCGGTCTTCTCATCCAGCGCGAACGCCGCCGTCGCGGTCGCCCCATACACCCGCCCCCCCGCCACGACCAGGCCGTTAGGTCCCTGGTCGGGCGATTCATAGTTTTTGGTCCAGATCACCTTGCCGGTCTTCACGTCGATCGCCTGCACGTTGGAGGCCAGGTCCTGGGAGAACATCCCCCCGCCGGAGACGATCGGCGAGGACGAGTAGCTCCCATACTGGCTTTTGGCGGTCAGCGGCAGCGTCCACGCGGTTTCCAGTTTGGAGACCGTCCCGCTGTTGATCGGACCCTGCGTGTAGCGGGTGTTGGACGTGTCGCCGTTCGGATACCCCGAGCCGCTCAGCAGCGAGCTTGCGCTCGAGGACGACGATGAGCCCAGCGACACCACGGCGATGACCGCCACCACGACGACCACGACGGCGCCCCCCGCCAGCCAGCCGGCTTTCGGGATCTTCGGGACTCTGTCCATGAGCTTCGGCCCATCACCCCCCTGGCGCGAGCGAGTCGCTGTTTTGGCCTGCGCGCGGCGGGCTTCGGCGCGGCGCACCTGACGGGAGCGTGACGGCATCTAGACGACCTCCGTGATCGGGTTACGGCTTGCGTGGATCCGCTTGTCCGGCTCGACGAGCAACGGCTGCAGGACGCGATTGGCGAGCAGGCCCAGGCAGCCCAGGTTCGCGAATCCGGGCCCCTGGCTGAGCGCGCCCAGCCCGGGGATGTGCAGCCTCGGCCGCATGCCCTCGAGCTCGAGATTCCGTCCGATCGGGATCTCGTTCCCAGGCGGGCGATCCCACAGCCCTCCCACCCGGCTCTCGATCTCGGCTCGCACGGCGGGTGGGAACAGGGAGCGCAGCTGCTCCAGCAGGTCGAACCCGGTGCAGTTGACCACGTAGTCGTGACGGACGCTCGTATCTCCCTCGCCGCGGGCGTCGTAGTTCAGGCACACCCCGTCCTCGCCTCCCACCGCGGAGACGTGCGTCACGCGCCCGGTGACGAACCGGCACTGGTCGTCGTAGGCAATCGTCTCGAGCGTCGCGGGGTCGAACACGCCCCGGTCGCAGTGCCTGACGAAGTCGCGGCGCGTCTGCTCATCGAGCGCTTCCCATCCGACCTCGTCGGGGTTCGAGAACACGCGATTCTCCAGGAAGCTCTCGCCGCGGCTCATCGGCAGGCTCGGGGTGTAGATCGTCAGCTGCGCGTCTGCTCTGAACGCCCGCAGGAACGCGACGCAGCTGAGGGCGCTCTCGCCGCCGCCGACGATCGCGATGTCGGCGCTCTGATCGATCGGGATGCGCGCCAGCTCGATGCGCCGGCTGTCGCAGTGAAATATCCGCGGCGCGGCATCGGGGTCGTGCGAGAACGGACGATGCACGCCCGGACCGGTGAGCGCCAGCGCGCGGCCACGATACAGCGGCGAGTCGGTGCACTCCGCGACGTCGATCCGCCAGTGCTCGTCGGCCGCGTCGAGTGAGACGCGCGTCACGCGGCCGCGCACCAGCTTGACTCCCTCGGTGGCGCGCTCCAGCACCCACGCCAGATACTTGCCGTACGTGCGGTGCTGGATCGGCGGCGAGCCCGCGTTGACCCAGCGCACGTACCGGCGTTGGCCGATCATGTACTGCTGCCAGGTGAACGGCATCATCGCGCGGTCGATCTCCTCGCCGATCTCGCCGAACTCCTGATGGCTCTGATACGGAAACCCGACGTCCTTGATCGGCGGGATCGCCAGCGGCTCCTCGCCCGAGGTCATGCCGTTGCGCCCCGACCACGACGCCGCCGGTTCGGTCGCCTCGACGATCGTCAGCGCGATCGGCCCCAGACCGAGACGGTTGAGGACGTGCACTTTCGTGGCGATCGCCGCGGCCTTCGCCCCCGCGCCGACGATCAGCAGATCGGCCTCGGTGGAGGCGTCCCGCGGCGAGCCGACATCCTGCACGTGGCCACCCCCCGAGCTCATGCCGCCGCGGCCGTCTCTCGCCCGTAGCCGGGGGGCGCCGCCGCTCTGATGCCATCCCTCCGTCGCCGCGTGATCCGCACGAGCCCGCGCCGGCCCGGGCTGTAGGAGATGGCGCTCTTGGTGACCTGCTCCGAGCGCGACTGCACAGGTTGCAGATCCACCTCCTCGAGCACCGCCGCGACCACGCGCTTCATCTCCAGCAGCGCGAAGCTCGCCGCCAGGCAGCGGCGCACCCCCCCGCCGAACGGAATCCACGTGTACGTGCCCGCCGGACGCCGCAGAAAGCGCTCGGGCATGAACCTGCGAGGGTGGGGATAGACGTCCTCGCGGCGGTGCACCAGGTGGATGCAGGGCGCGACCATCGCCCCCGCCGGGACCGTATAGGAGCCCAGCTCCATCGGCTCCAGCAGCTTGCGCACGACGATCGGCACCGGCGGGCACAGGCGCAGCGTCTCCCTCAGCACCGCATCCATGTACGCGTCGTCCTCGCCGGCCCGCACCTCCTCGCGCAGGCGCCGGAGCTTGTCCGGGTGGCGCAGCAATCGCTCGAACACCCACGCCAGCGAGGTCGAGGTTGGCCCGTCCAGCAGCAGCGTGATCAGTTCGTCGCGCAGGTCCCGCGCGGTCATCGGGGAGCCGTCCTCGTAGCGCGCGTGCGCGAGCATCGAGACGATGTCCTCGCCGTCGCCGCGCTCGCCGGTGGCGCCGTCGGTGGCCCGCCGTTTGCGCACCTCCTCGAGCACCGCCGCCTCGACGAGATCCATCGTCGCCCTGAACTCCGGGTCGCCGACCATCGAGCGCGGTCCCAACAGCGCCAGCAGCGTCAGCCGCCGCGGGGCGTTCATGCGCTCGGTCAGCTCGCGCAGCAGCTCGCGCAGGCGCCTCAGAGAGTCGGTCTGCACACCTCCGAACACCACGCGCATGACCGCCTCCAGGGTGATCGTCTGCATCCGCGGCCACAGCTCGAACGGCCTGCCCGTGGGCCACTCGGCGACCGCCCGCCGTGCCACCTCGGCCATCATCTCGCCGTAGCTCTCCATCCGCTGGCCGTGGAACCGCGGGAGCATCAGCTTGCGGCGCGTCATGTGCTGGGGCTCCTCCAGCAGCATCACCGAGCGCGGGCCGAGCACCGGGCCCAACAGCGTGTTCGCTTCGCCCACTCCCAGTCGCTCGGGAGCGGCGGTGAACACCCGCTTGACGTCCTCGGGGTCGCACACCAGCACCCATGTGCCCCCGTGCCGGACGCGCAGGGTGAAAATATCGCCATAACGTCTCTGACAGCGCTCCATGAACGGCAGCGAGCGCCAGGTCCAGCCGACTGCCTGCAGCGCGCTGGGCATGCGCGGGCCGGGGGGCAGCGCCGAGCGCGCACTCACCGAGCGCGCACTCATGTTCACATGGGCGCCGATACGCGCGACGGCGCTCATGTTTCTCTCTTTTGCCGCGCACCCATATCGGCTTGGCGTTTTCTCGTCTTTGTTTCTTTCTCCATTTTTCCCAGCTCTTGTTTCTCTCTTAATTTTTCCCTTTGCAGAGCCATTTTGCGGAGACCTACGGATGCCTCTCCCCGTTTTTCGCGGCAAAACCCTTGCGTGAAAATCCGGCGAGGTTATGATAACCGATACCCCCACAGCGGACTCGATTATTCATACTGGTGCTTCAATCGGATGTTTGATCGAGGACGTGAGCTGGGTAGTCGGCTTTACAGAGCACCAGTGCCTTAATCGGTTAAAGGAACGGCCTTAAACGCCGTTGATCCGGGTTCGAGCCCCGGCTGGTGCATACATATGGCTGTGGAGATCCATCATCACGCCCACTGGAGCCGATGAGCGCATCGTGACCAACCTGTTCGACTACTTCGAGGACCTCCCGGTCTCCGACGAGGCGCCCTCCCGCTGGGCCGCGCGGGCACCGCGACGCCCGCGCGGTGACTGCGACGTGAAGCTGACCCCGCGCGTGCGCGACTGGCGCGAGGACGCCGACTCGCTGCACGCGCTGGCGCAGATCGAAAGCGAGCCATGGGCGGCCGGGGTGACCCACGACAGAGAGGGCGTGCAGCTGCGTCTGGACGACGGCTGGATCGAAACGGTGGGCGCCGCCCTGGAGGCCGGCGGCAGCGCGGAGGCGACGCTCTCAGATCTCGCGCACGGACAGCGGATCTCGGTGCAGTTCTGGGACGCCAACGCGACCAAGGCGCTGCACGCCGGCCATCTGCGCAATCTCGCGATCGGCAACGCGCTCGCGGCCGCGCTCGCCCAGGCCGGCGCGCAGGTCGAGCGCCGCAGCCTGATCTCCGACGCGGGCCGCAGCATGGGCGAGGCGATGGCCGGCGTGCTGCACAGTGGCCGGCACACGCCCTCCTGGCCGGACGGCGGCGAGAAGAGCGATCACTTCGTCGGCGTCTGCTACGCCGACTACGTCGCGGCCGGCCGCCCCGCCGGCGAGGAAGAGCTCGAGCACCCCGAGGACTCGCTCACGCGCGAGCTGACCTTGCGCGGCGACGCCGCCGACGAACTGCTCAAACGCGTCCTCTCGGGCGACCGCGCGGCGCTGGAGCTCTGGTACAAGACGCGCGCCTGGGTCATCTCCGGGCAGCGCAAGACCCTGGCGCGGCTGGGCATCGCCTTCGACCGCGTCTTCTTCGAGTCCGACTTCCTCTCCGAGGCGGCCGAGCTGACGGCTTTCGGCCTGCGTTCCGGCAGGCTGCGCCGGCGTGAGGACGGCGTCGTCTTCTACGCCACCGGTTTGAGTGACTTCGAGGAGTTTCCGCTCGTGCGCGCCGACGGCCTGCCGACCCAGCACATGCGCGCTCTGGCCTACTGGATGGCCGCGCCCGAACTCGAGCACATGACCTCCATGCAGGTCTGCGGCACCGAGTGGGTCTCGCACGTCACCTGCCGGCGCAAGCTGATGGACGAGCTGATGGCTCCCGGGAACGGCGCGGACGCCACGGGGGCGGACGGCAACGGCTTCGGCAACGGCGCCGGCTCGGGAGGCAGCGGGGAGATGCATCCCACGCGCGACATCTTCAACGGCATGGTCTCACGCCAGAAGCGCGCCTTCGCCTCCAGCGAGGGCGCACTCCTGATCGACGAGCTCACCGAGTGGCTGGACGCGCAGGTCGACTCAGACCCCGAGCGTTTGCGGGTGCGCCGCGCCCACCCCTTCCCCGAACGCATCGCCGCCGAGGTCGCCCTCGGCTACTTCCTGCCCTACCCGGTCGCGCCCCGCATCGACTTCGACACCGGCAAGCTCCTGTGCGAGGACGAGTCCCTCGGCTGGGACCTCGTCCGCGCGCGAGCGCGCCGCGGCCGCGTCAGCGCCTCGGGCGGGCGCCGCCCCGTCGAAGACCCCGACTACCGCTTCGCCGTCGTGCAGTCAGAGCTCTACCGGCGCTATCTGCGCCTGGCGGTGCAGCGCTTCGACGTGCGCCCGCTCGCGCACTACCTCAGGCACCTCTCGCGCTGGTACTTGGAACGCGAGCGCGACGAGCACGTCGAGCGCGTCGTGCACACCCTGCTCGACCGCTCCGCCCGCGGGCTCGGCTTGGAGGTAGCACGGTGAGCACGTTGCTCGTCGACAACTACGACTCCTACACCTACAACGTCTTCCACCTGCTCGCGGCCGTCTCTGGCGAGGAGCCGATCGTCGTGCACAACGACATGGTCTCCTGGCGCGCGCTCTCGCGCTGGGACTTCGACGCGATCGTGCTCTCCCCGGGGCCGGGCCGACCCGAGCGCTGGCACGACTTCGGCGTCTGCTCGGACATCCTGCGCTCCAGCGAGATCCCCGTGCTCGGCATCTGCCTCGGCCACCAGGGTCTCGGGTACGTGCTCGACGGGATCGTCTCGAGCGCCCCGATGGTGATGCACGGACGTCTCAGCCAGGTGCAGCATCTCGACAGCGGGCTGTTCGCGGGCATCCCGCAGGGCTTCTCGGTCGTGCGCTACCACTCGCTCGTGGTCACCGGTCCGCTCGGCTCCGAGGGCCGCGTCACCGCCTGGACCGACGACGGGGTGGTGATGGGGATCGAGCATCGCAGCCGCCCGCTGTGGGGCGTGCAGTTCCACCCCGAGTCGGTCGCCAGCGAGCACGGCCGAGCGATAGTCGAGAACTTCTACGCCCTCGCGCGCCGGCGCAGGACCCCGCGTTACGGGGGCGGGCGCTCGGCCGGCAGGCCGCCGACTCCCTCGCCCCGCCCGGCCACGGGCCGCCGCCACGTCTCCGGCGTCGAACTGCGCGTACGCGCCATCGTGGGCGAGCCGCCCACCGAGCCGCTGTTCCAGCGGCTCTTCGGCACCGCCGAGCACGCCTTCTGGCTCGACAGCGCCGACGCGCCCACGCGGCTCGCGCAACGCTCTTACCTCGGAACCAGCGCGGGCGCCGATCGCTGCGTGCTCTCCTACGACGCCGCCGAGGGGATGGTGCGCACGCGCCGCGGGCAGGAGAGCAAGCTCGAGCGCGGGTCGATCTTCGACGTGCTGAACCGCGAGCTCTTCGAACGCGCGATCGAGCCGCCCGTCGGGTCGGGTCCCGGCCTGCTCGGCGGGTTCGTCGGCTATCTCGGCTACGAGTGCAAGGCCGACTGCTCCTCGCCGGTCGCGCATCGCTCCGACCTCCCCGACGCCACCCTGATGCTCGCCAACCGCGTCGTGGCGGTCGATCACGTCGGACGGCGCACCGAACTGCTCGCGCTCTGCCGCGAGGATGACCGCGACGACGCCGAGCGCTGGCTGGACGACACCGAGAAGGTCGTGCGCGAGATCCTGGCGGCGCCGCCGGAGGCGTCGGTCGAGACCGCCGGGTCGCAGGCGCCGGCGGGAGAGGGAGCGCCCGCAGGGCGGGCGGAGCAGGGGGTACGGGCAGGGCCGGCGGGACGGGCAGCGCAGGCGGTGTCGGCGGGGTGTGAGGGTGCGGCCGGGGGCGGGGCCCCCGCCCCCGCGGTGACGTTCCGTTGCGGACGCGGACGTGAGCAGTATCTCGCCGACATCGCCCGCTGCCAGGCGGCGCTCGCCGCCGGCGAGTCCTACGAGATCTGCCTGACAGACCAGATCTCGACCTCGGCGAGTCCCGATCCGTTCGAGCTCTACCGCGTGCTGCGCCGCGTCAACCCCGCGCCGTTCGCGGCCTACCTCAAGCTCGGCGAGCTCGCGGTCCTGAGCTCCTCGCCCGAGCGCTTTCTCTCCGTCGACCGCGACCGCCGCGTGCAGGCGCGCCCGATCAAGGGGACGACCCCGCGCTCGCAGGACACGGTCCTCGACGCCGCGCTGTGCGCGGGTCTCACTCAGGACGAAAAGACCTACGCCGAGCACCTGATGATCGTCGATCTGCTGCGCAACGACCTCGGACGGGTCTGTGAGATCGACAGCGTGCGCGTCCCCGAGCTGATGGTCGTCGAGCCCTACGCGACCGTGCATCAGCTGATCTCGACCGTCACCGGCGTGCTGGAGCACGGTCGCACCCCGGTGGAGTGCGTGCGCGCCTGCTTCCCCGGGGGCTCGATGACCGGCGCACCGAAGCTGCGCACGATGGAGATCATCGACGACATCGAGCGGGAGGCGCGCGGCGTCTACTCCGGCGCGCTCGGCTACTTCGGAGTCGACGGCAGCGTCGACTTCAGCATTGTGATCCGCACGATCGTCATGCGGCCGGGAGTCACCACGATCGGCGCCGGTGGCGCGATCGTGATGCAGTCCGACCCCCAGGAGGAGTTCGACGAGATCCTGCTCAAGGCGCGGGCGCCGATGGCCGCGATCGCCCAGGCCGTCACGGGCAGCGACTCGCCCGAGGCGTGGACCGTCGAGCTGGAGCCCTCGGTGGCGCGGGCGGCATAGTCATGAGCGTCTCGGCGACGAGCGTGCGCGTGCGCGCCGCGACGCACGAGGATCTTCCTGCGGTCGTCGATGCGGTGGGGGACCTGCTCACCGAGCTCGGCAGCACGCCTCCGAGCACGTCGGAGATGCTCCAGACGGCGCGAGCGCTGCTCGAGGATCGCCGTCTGGGAGCGCTGCTCGTCGCCGAGGCCGACGGGGAGAACTCCGTCATCGTCGGCGTGCTGGGCGCGAGCTGGCAGCTGGCGCTCCACGTCCCCGGACGCTACGCGCTGATCCAGGACCTGTGGGTGCACCCCTCCTGGCGCGGTCGCTCGGTCGGCCGCGAGCTGCTGAGAGCCCTGTCCGAGCTCGCTCGCGAGCAGGGGATGGCGCGCGCCGAGGTCGGGCTGCCGCGAGAGAGCTTCGCGGGCATTCGGGCGACGGAAGGGTTCTACGCCCACAACGGCTTCGAGCACCTCGGCGCGCGGATGCGGAGGATCATCGCGTGAGCGAGGCTCCTCGGCTGCTGATGATCGAGCAGCGCCGCGAGCGCGGCGGCGCCGTGCCGTGGATACTCGACGGGCACGGGCGCAGAACCCCCGGCCATGACGACGGGCGGCGCCTGTCGGAGGTGCAGGCGGGGCTCACCCGCCACGACCGGGTCAGGGCTCACACCGCTGACACGAGCGCCGAGGACGTCGATCGCGCTCTGCGCCGGCTGCACGAGCCCAGCTACCTGCGCGCGCTGCAGCGCGTCCGCGATCGCGCCCCGGTGCTGCTGGCCGAGCTCGCCGAACCGGGCCTGCAGCCCGACACCCCCGTCTGCGCGCAGGTGCTAGCCACCGCGCGGGAGGGTGTCGGCACAGCCATTTGCGCCGCGCGGGCGATCGTGGCGGGAGCGCGCTTCAGCTACGCGCTGTGCCGTCCGCCCGGCCACCACGCCGGCCCCGGCTGGCTCGGCGGCTACTGCTACCTCAACAACGCCGCCGCGGCCGCTCAGACGCTGCACGACGGCGGCTTCGCCCAGGTCGCGATCCTCGACCTCGACCTGCACTATCCCAACGGCACCTCGGCTTTGCTGGAGCGCATGACCGGCACGACCCTGCACTCGCTGCACGGCTCCACCGGCGCCAACCTCCCCTGGGAGCGGGTGCGCCCACGCAGCGACCGCGAGCACCTCGTAGCGTTCCGCAGCGTCCCCGCGACCGAGACCTACCTGGCGGCGCTCGCGCGCTCCACCCACACGCTCGCGCACTCGGCGGACGCGATCGTCCTGTCCCTCGGCTACGACCTCGTGGAGGGCGACCCGCACGGCTCCTGGTCATTTCAGGCGCCGGTCTTCGAGCGGATCGGCCGTCTGCTGGCCGGCACCGAGCTGCCCGTCTGCGTCGTCCAAGAGGGGGGCTACGCGCTGGGGTCCCTCGCCGCGTGCAGCCACGCCTTCGCCACCGGTCTGCTGAACGGAGACCGGGCGTGAGCGCTCGGGGGCCAGACACCGCCTCGGCGTCCGGGCTGGAGCCGTTTCGCCGCCGCCTGGACCAGCTCGACGGAGAGATCGCCGGGCGGCTCGGCGAGCGGTTTGCGATCTGCCGCGAGATCGCTCTGTACAAGCGCGAGCACGACATCCCGATGATGCAGCCCGACCGCGTCGCGGAGGTGCGCTCGCGCTACCTGTCCCGCGGCGCCGAGGTGCAGCTGCCGGCGGACTTCACCGCGGACCTGTTCGAGCTGCTGATCGGCGCCACCTGTCGCATGGAGGACGAGCTGATCGCCGGGCAGGCGCCCGGCGCTCGGGACGGCGGTCTTCCGGGGGACGGCGGCCTGCTGGAGGACGGGCTCGGCGAGGTCACGCGTGTCGCGCGCGACGGGGAAGGGTCGTGACCCGCCCGACGTTCATCACGCTCGGGCCGTCCGGCACGTGTCATGAGAACGCGCTGCTGCACTACCTCGAGTTCCAGGGCGTCGAAGCCTGCGAGATCGTGCTCGTCGAGGACCTGCTCGGCGCGATCGAGCGGGTCAGGGACCGGCCCGGCACGTTCCTCGTGCAGTGCAGCGCGCACACCCAGGTCCATCTCGTCACCGAGCGCCATCACACCGAGGTGTTCGTGATCGACACATTCCTGTATCCCACCAAGGAGCTCGCGCTGCTCGTGCGCAACGACGTCAGCCACCCACAGAGCCTCGGGATCGTCGCGGCGACCCGCGGCTACACCGACCTGGAGCGCTTCTCGGAGATCGTCGACGAGCCCTCCAAGCCCGTCGTCGCCGGTCACCTGCTCGCCGGCGCCTACGACGCCGGCCTCACGCACCTGCATTATGCCCGCGAACACACCGACGCCCTGCGCGTGCAGGAGGTCTACGGCGCGGTCGACACGACCTGGGTGGTGTACGGCGCGCGCAAGCGCTTCCGCGGCGAGGTCATCGGCCAGCGCAACCCGTGGCTGTTCGCCGGCGAGCCCGCGCCCGCGAGCGGCCCGCCAGCTCGGGGACAGCCGCAGCCGGCCTATGCGTAAGGCAGGCGTGGCCTATTCGGCCATGCTCAGCGCCGACCGCTTGGGCGGGGCGTGCGCTCGGCCGATGCGGCTGACAGAGGGTTCGGCACGGAGGCCGGGCCCTCTTGCCGTTCGGGCCGCGGCCCCCCTCGACCGTCGCTCGACGAGGCGGCCTCATCCGACACGACGGCATCAGCCACGTTTGTAGGCGAATCCCGAAAGCCCACTGTATTCGGCGGCATGCGTGACGGTCTTCAGAAGGGCGTTAGCAGCAAAACCAGGCTGGGCCGAGACGGAGTGCGGCAGCGCGTATAGGACAACCAGGAAGTGGTGAACGCCGCCGCCCTTCGGCGGACACACCGAGTAGCGGCTCTGTCCGAAGCTGTTGCGTCCAACGATCGCGCCCGCGGGAAGCGTGCCTCCGGCGAGGCCCCTGAGCGTCGGATGCAAGCCGGCCACGGCCCAGGAGAAGAACGTTTCACCCCCCTGCGGCTTTTCGTTGAAGTCGGTGACAAACAGGACGAGTTCCGCGATGCCCTTGGGGATGGTGCTCCACTGCAGCGGCAGCGAGGCATCGGCTCCATCGCATGTGTAGCGCACGTGTATGGCACCGGCCCCTCTGTATGCCGGGCTCGACACTTTGATGGTTACCGTCGGAACGTGTTCTTTGGACCTGCTCGACGTTGCGGTCGTGTCGGCGCCCGTGCCTGTCTGTTGGCTTGAGGAGGCATGGCTCGTTCTCCCCGCCTGCGTCGAGGAGGACGTCGAGCTTGAGCTGCCACAGCCGGCCACCGCCAATCCCAGCACCAGCGCGCTGCTCACAGTCGCATTCAGCACTCGCCCCATCCCCATCCGCGTTCCCTCCTGAGACCGGGCTTTGCGCCCGCTTGTCGGTCAGGAGGTCACGCTACACGCCCACCACTCAAATTCCCAGCGATTCGCGGGATTGTCTCTGTCACGCCCTCACGCGCCGACCGCCTCCACCGACCGCGGGGGCTCGCCCACGTAGATCGCCGTGGGGCGGATCAGCTTCGCCTCGCGCTTCTGCTCGAGGATGTGCGCCGACCACCCGGCCACCCGCGCGCACGTGAACATCGGCGTGAACAGCTCCGGCGGGACTTCCGCCAGGTCGAGCACCACCGCCGACCAGAACTCGACGTTCGTGGCGAGCACCCGGTCGGGCCGGCGCGCGTGCAGCTCCGCCAGCGCCGCCTTCTCCAGCGCCTCCGCCGCGTCGAAGCGGGGAGAGCCAAGTTCACGGCAGGTGCGGCGCAGCACGCGCGCGCGGGGGTCTTCGGCGCGGTAGATACGGTGGCCGAACCCCATCAACCGCTCGCCGCGGTCCAGCGCGTCGTTCACCCACCGCTCGGCGTCGCCGGTCTGTTCGACTTCGTCGAGCATCTTCAGCACGCGCGAGGGCGCGCCGCCGTGCAGCGGGCCCGACAGCGCGCCCACCGCGGCGGACAGCGCCGCGGCGCAGTCCGCGCCGGTCGAGGCCACCACGCGCGCGGTGAACGTCGAGGCGTTCATGCCGTGCTCGGCCGCGGAGACCCAGTAGGCGTCGATCGCCTTGACGTGGTCGGGGTTCGCCTCTCCACGCCAGCGAATCAGAAACCGCTCGGGGATCGTCTGCCCCCGGTCGACCTCCTCCTGGGGCACCGGCGGCTGACCGGGTTCGCGCGCGGACTGCGCCACGAACGACAGCGCCATCACCGAGGCGCGCGCGAGGTCCTCGCGGGCCTGCGCGTCGGTGATGTCGATCAGCTGCCCGAACCCCCACTCGGGGGCCAGCATCGCCAGCGCCGACTGCACGTCGACGCGGTGGTCGCCCGAGCGCACCGTCAGGGAGTGCGGTTCCGCCGGGGGCAGGCCGGGTTTCAGGCGGCCGTCGACCAGCAGGCCCCAGACCTGCTCGTAGGGGACCGCGCCGACCAGGTCCTCGATGTCGACGCCGCGGTAGCGCAGCGCGCCTCCCGCTTTGTCCGGCTCTGCGATCTCGGTGGCGAAGGCGACGACGCCTTCCAGGCCCGACTGGACCTCTGCTGCTTGCTGAACCGCGCTCATGGCACTCGCTTTCTGGGCACGATGGCCGATCGTGGCCATCTCATGCTTGACGGGGTGGCTGCCTTGTGGGCAGGCCCATATGATGCCCGGTTCCACGCGAGGAGGAGGAGCCGTGCCAGACAGCGATCTGATGTTCCGTTCAGCGATCGAGCTCGCCGGGATGGTCCGCGCGGGGGAGATCTCCGCCCACGAGCTGGTGCAGGTCTCACTGGATCGCATCGAGGAGCTCAACCCCGAGCTGAACGCCTTCGTGCAGATCGACGGTGAGCGCGCGCTCGCCGTGGCGAGCAAGATCGGCCCGGGCGACGAGCGACCGTTCGCGGGGGTGCCGGTGGCGATCAAGAACAACCGTCCCGTCAGCGGCCTGCGGCTCACCTACGGCTGCTCGCTGATGTCCGAGTACGTCGCCGACTACGACCACAACGTCACGCGCCGCCTGCGCGATGCGGGGTTCGTGATCGTCGGCTCCACGACGCTGCCCGAGTACGGCATCCTGCCCACGAGCGAGGCTCGCATCTTCGGCCCGACCCGCAACCCGTGGGATCTGGGCCGTACCCCCGGAGGCTCCTCCGGCGGCGCGGCCGCGGCCGTCGCCTCCGGCATGGTCCCCGTCGCCCACGGCAACGACGGTGGCGGCTCGATCCGCATCCCCGCCGCCTGCTGCGGGCTGGTCGGGCTCAAGCCGGCGCGGGGACGCATCTCCGCCGCGCCGGAGCTCGGCGAGTCGCTGCTGGGAATCGACGGCATGCTCACCCGCACCGTGGCCGAGACCGCCGCGATCCTCGACGTGCTCGCGGGTTACGAGCCCGGCGATGCGAGCTGGGCGCCACCCCCGGCTGAGCCGTTCGCCCTCGCCGCGAGCGGCCGCCCCGGCCGGTTGCGGATCGCGGCGACGACGCTGCCCCCGATCCCCGAGGCCGTCGTAGATCCCATCTGCGCGCAGGCGGTGAGCGATGCCGCCGAGCTGCTGCGCTCGCTCGGGCACGACGTCCAGGAGGTCGATCCGCCGTGGCAGATCGACGGCGTGCAGGAGCTGTTCGGCGCCGTCTTCTCCACCCACGTCGCGCTCTCGATCGCCTACTCCGGGACGATCGCCGGTCGCGAGCCGACGGCCGAGGACATGGAGCCGATGAGCTGGGCGATCTACTCGATGGTCGAGCACCTCAACGCCGTGCACGGCCTGGGCGCGAGCGTGCGCCTGCAGGCCTTCACGCGCAGCCTCGTCGCGTTCCTCGCGCCCTATGACATGCTGCTCACGCCCGCGCTGGCGGAGCGTCCGCTGCCGCTGGGCACGCTCGACACGGGCGGCCCGGACCCGATGTCGACGTTCACCCGCTCGGGGCTGTTCACCCCGTTCACGCCCGTGTTCAACGCCAGCGGCCAGCCCGGCATATCGCTGCCGTTGTTCGAGGGCGAGGACGGGCTGCCATTGGCCGTGCAGCTCGTCGGGCGACCCGCCGCCGAGGGTGCGCTGCTCGCGCTCGCCTCACAGCTCGAAGAGGCCGTGCCGTGGGCGGGGCGCCGCCCGCCGGTGGCGGGGGCGGTGGCCTGAGCCTGCGGATCGCGGACTACGCGCCGTGCGTGCGTGTGCGCGGGCGGGCGAGTGGCCCCTGCGTCAGCCGACCCCCAGCACCGCCCGCATCGGCTTGGGCGTGACCCCGAGGCGCTCGGCGTCGTCGGCGCCCGACCGTGCCAGCATCGAGCACTCCATCAACTCGGCCTCGTCCCAGGTCGCGAACGCGCGCCGGCCGAGCGTCGCCTCCAGCAGGCGCAGCGAGCGCGAGACGATCGGCGTGGGCACCTTCAGCAGCGGCCGCGGCCGGTCAAGCGAGTCGAGCACGAGCCTGACGATCTCGGTGTGCGTCAGCGTGTCGGGGCCCGCGAGCTCGTACCGCTGGCGGGTGCCCGTGGGCGAGCCCAGGGCCGCCATCACGCACGCGGCGACGTCCTCGGCCCAGATCGGCTGATAGCGCGCTCGCCCCATCCCCGACATCGGCATCACGGGCGCCAGCGCCATGCGCTCCAGCAGCGTCAGCCAAGCGTCGCCCGGCGCATAGACGATCGAGGGGGCGAACACCGTCCAGTCCAGATCGGTCTCGCGCACGGCCTGCTCCGCGGCGGCCTTGGCGCGGTGAAAACGCGTGCGGTGCTGCGCGGAGGCCGCGAGCGTGGAGAAGAACACGAACCGCTCCGCTCCCGCGCGCTGCGCGGCTCGCGCGATCCGCCAGGTGGCGATCCCGTTGAGCTCCTCGATCGAGCCGTTCGGCTGATCGCGGATCGTCGCCGCGAGGTGAACGACCGTGTCCACGCCCCGCAGCGCGTTGCGAAACGAGGGCGGGTCGGTGAGGTCGCCGAGCGCGATCTGCACGCGCACGCGCAGCGTTCCCAGCCGGCGTGGGTCGCGCACCAGGCAGCGCACGTCGGCTCCGTCGTCGACGAGCCGGCGCAGCAGCGCCGAACCCACCTGGCCAGTCGCGCCCGTTAGGAGCAGCATCGTCCCCAAACCTAGCGGAGTCGCCGCAGGCGAGATGATTGAGCATGCAATCAACTAGGATGAGGCTCGCTAGGATGGGCCGCACGGGTGAGCTCCGTCACTAAAATAGGCTCTCGCCCAAGGCATCCGCCGGCAAAGACCCCGTAACCGACAGAGGAAAGAACTCAGCGAATGGCCTACGTGATCGCCGAGCCGTGCATCGGCACCAAGGACAACTCCTGCGTCGAGGTGTGCCCCGTCGACTGCATCCACCCGACGCCCGACGAGCCCGGATATGACGCGGCGGAGATGCTCTACATCGACCCCGAGGAGTGCATCGACTGCGACGCCTGCGTCGAGGCCTGCCCCGTGGACGCCTGCTTCGCCGAGGACCAGCTCCCGGACGAGTGGCAGAAGTACTCGCAGATCAACGCCGACTACTTCGCCAACGCCAAGTAGGACGGGTCGAGCACGTCCAGGACGGGCACGTCTGGGACGGCCGCCGCGATCAGCTCGCGCAGGCGCCGAGAGTCGAAGCTGTGTGACCGCGGCGCGAGCGGGTTGACCGTGATCGCCCTCAGCTCGATCGTGCGCCGCACCGCGATCGAGATGCCCTGACGCCCATACCAGCTCGGTCCCCGGCGGGAGAGGAACACCTTCGTGGGGTCGCTCACGACGATCCTCAGCTCGCGTCCGGCCCGCTCGCGCCGTGCGTCGAGCAGGCCTTCCAGGAAGCGCTCGCCGAGCGCGCCCTCCACGAGGAGCGTGTCCGCATGCGGGTGTTCGCGCAGGAGCGCCGCGATCCTGGCCGGCTCGGCGTTCAGCACGAGCCGGCCCTCCAGCGAGACCCCGTCGTCGCCGGACCGGGGCAGCCTGATGAGATCGACCGCGTCCCCGGTGGCCGCGACGACCCGCTCGATCTCATCTCCGAGTACCGCCCCGGTGGCCATCACGAGCCCGTCGGCGACCGCCGGCGAGGAGGCCGCGCGACGGTCGATCGCGCCGTCGATCAGGACCTGCACGGCGCCGTGCCCGGCCATCGCCTCGCTCACCGCGCGCACGTCCTGCGCCGCGCTCGGGCCGGCGACTTCGATCGCACCGGGCTCCGACAGGCGCGCGAGCACGACTTCGCCAAGCGGTGTGCGCACGCCGGTCTGTGCGAGGCGCTCGTGCTCGACGCCGCTCGCGCGCAAGAGCGCACCGGCGCTCGCGACGAGGTCGCCGGCCTGCAGCTCGATGCTTGGCTTCTCGATGCGTTCGTCGATCACGTCGTGGCGCTCACCGTCGCGGCCGATCGACGTCACGCCCACGCTGCGCCCGGCAGCGGCGTGCTCGGCGAGGATCGCGCGTAGCGCGACGGTCTTGCCGGTGTTCTTGGCGAGGCCGACGAGCGCGAGCGCGCGCGTGTCCGAGAGCAGCTCGCTCAGCCGCGCGGGTGCGGCGTCAGTCATTCAGGCTCTCTGCGCTCACGCCGCCGCCGGCGGCGGACGCGTTCGAGGTGGCCTCGCCCTCGGTCCGCGCCGCCAGCTCGCGCACGATGAAGCTGGCGACGTGATGCGGGTAGGTGCCCTTGGAGAAGCCCGCGTCAAAGCCGAGCTCCTTGGCGAGCTCGTTCGACACGCGCGGTCCGCCGCACGTGAGAATCAGCTGCTTGCGCCTGCCCTCGGCCTCGACGATCTCGACGAGCTCGGTCAGGTTGGCGATGTGCAGGTTCTGCTGGGTGACCGTCTGCGAGACGAGGATCGCGTCGGCCTGCAGGTCGATTGCGCGCGAGACGAGCACGCTGTTGGGCACTTGGCTGCCGAGGTTATGCGTCTGGAACGCCCTGTAGCCCTCCAGGCCGTGGTGCCCGTGGAAGCCCTTCAGGTTGAGCATCGCATCGATCCCGACGCTGTGCGTGTCTGTGCCCGTAGCGGCGCCGACGACGACGACGGGACGGCCAATGCGCTCACTCGCAAACGCCTCGATCTCCTCCTCGCTCATGTACTCGACGTCGAAGCCTTCGTGAGAGAGCGAGGCGTAGTCGACGGTCTGCCTGCCCTCCGCGAACATCACGAAGTAGGTGTAGCCGGCGGTCAGCTCCTGATAGTGGACGACCTCGGGATGCTCGAAGCCCATCTTCGCGGCCCACTCCTGGGCGGCCTTGCGCGCGGCGAGACCATAGGGGACGGGCAGCGTGAAGCTGAGCTGCACGAGTCCGTCGCCGAGGTGGTCGGCATAGGGCTTGACGTGGGCGAGGTCGATCTCGCGGCGCGTGCCCGCCGCCGCGGGCACGTCCGGCGCGGCGGGCTGGGGTGGGCCGGAGGGGCCGGCGGCGGATGTCGATGCGACGTCAGGCATGGCTCGGGGTTCCTCGCATCAGCTCGCTCACCGGATTGCAGTAGCCGGGGTCGGTCTCGACGATGCCCTCGATCCCGCGCCCGTCGTCGACCCGCCGGGGGACGTCCCCGAACACGCCCTCGCCGAGCGCGGCGAACAGTCCGTGCTCGGCGATCCGCCGCAGCAGATCATGCGCGCCGGCGAGCACCTCCTGTGCGCGCGTCTGGATGATGCCGCCGCGCTTGAACTCGATCTCCTCGCCGAGGTCGTGCGCGGCGTTGAAGGTGTAGTTGACGTTTTCCAGGCCGATCACGCGATCGTGCACGTGTGGCGTGAAGACGCCCTCGGTCGGCACGCCGATCGTCTGCATGCCCTGGTCGGTGGCGATCGTGACGAGGTTGAACAGCGAGTCGGTCGCGTGCGTGCGGTACAGGTTGCCGTCCATGTGGCGCGTCGGCGGCATGTACTTGACGGGGCAGTCGGGGAACAGCTCGCGCGTGAGCTGCGCCTGCGCCCACTGCAGCAGCAGGCTGTTCTTGACGGGCGTGTCGATCTCGTAAGCGTCGCCGAGCGCGATCTGCTCGTCGGGCACGCCGGAGTCGAGCGCGAGCCGGCGATTGACGAACTGCGAGGCCGTGACCGATGGTGCGGCCTCGATCGCGTCGGCCGTCCGCAGGTAGTTGTCCTCTCCCGTGTTGATGACGACCCCGAAGTAGCCGTTGATCATGCGCGAGACGCGCTGATCGATCAGGCCGCGGACGGGGTTGATGTCGCGGTAGAGGATCCCGTAGAGGGCGTCGTTGACCATGTTGTCGAAGCCCTCGATCGCGCCCATCGCCGCGATCTCGGGCATGCACAGGCCCGAGCAGAAGCTCGACAGGCGCACGTAGCGGCCGTTGGCGGCCGACCACTCGTCCAGCGCGGCGCGCATGATCTGAAAGTTGGCCTGCGTGGCGAACGTGCCGCCATAGCCCTCGGTCGTGGGACCGTAGGGCACGTAGTCGAGCAGGGATTGCGCGGTGGAGCGGATCACCGCGACGATGTCCCCGCCCGCCTGCGCGACGGCGAGTCCGTGGACCACGTCCTCGTAGACGTTGCCCGTGGCGGTCAGCACGTAGCGCAACGGTGGCGGGCTCTCGCCGAGGCGCTCGCGCAGGGCGCGGCGCTCGGTCATGCGCTCGCGGATCTCGCTCAGGCGGGCCTCGCACTCGCGGACGATCCGCTCGCGGATCTCCTCGTCACGGGCGCGGGGCAGCGCGCACAGGTCGAGCTCGCCCGCATCCACCGCCTCGGCGATCCGCTGGGCCGAGCCGGGGGACTCGTCGTGCAGGAGCGCGTTGCCCAGCCACCAGGCGATGCCCCGCCCGAGCTCGCCACGATCGCGGACGTGATCGACGAGCACGTTCGGCAGCGGCGCATCGAGCGCGTTCGCGCCGTCGACGCCGAGCAGCCGCGCGACCGTGCGCTCGACCGAGACGGTCGTCTTGCCGGCGATCTGCGCGGCGACCTGCCCGGCGATCTGCTCGGCGGCCTGCCGGCAGGAGGCGATCACGCCCGGGTCGAGGTCGAGCTTGGAGGGCGCGCCTGCGCTGCTCATCGGATGTCCTTGACGATCGGGAACGGGATCACCTCGCGCAGCGTGTCGCGTTCGGTGAGGATCATCACGAGACGATCGACGCCCATGCCTCCGCCCGCGGTGGGGGAGTAGCCGTACTCGATCGCGCGCGCGTACTCCTCGTCGTTGGGATGCGGCACGTCCTCGTCATCGATCATGCGCCGCTTGCGCTGATCGACGAAGCGCTGCCACTGATCGACCGGGTCGTTCAGCTCGGTGTCGCCGCTGACCAGCTCGACGCCGCCGATGACCGCGTCGAAGTGCTCGCCCAGCTCGGGGTGCACCGCGTGACGCTTGGTGATCGGGAACGGCTCCAGCGGGAAGTCGAAGACGTGCGTCGGCTGGTTGATCGTCGCCTCGATTTTCTCCGAGTAGACGTCGGCGACGACCTCGGCCCAGGTGGCCGCGGGGTCCATCGGCTCGTCCAGCACCTCGGCGAGCTGCTCGCGTGTGGACTCCATGAAGTCCAGGCCGAAGCGCTCCATGATCAGCTCGCGCATCGTCACCCGCCGCCAGGGCTTGGCGAGATCGATCTCCTCGCCGTTGCGGCGAATCGTCGTGCGCCCGAGCGCCTTCTGGGCGACGTCGCGGAACATTTCTTCGGTCACCGTGGCAACGTCGTTGTAGTCCGAGTAGGCGCACATGAACTCGATGATCGTGAACTCGGGCGAGTGCTTGGGCGAGATGCCCTCGTTGCGGAAGACCTTGCCCATGTCGTACACGTTCTCCATGCCCCCGACGATGCAGCGGTTGAGGAACAGCTCGACGGAGATGCGCAGATACAGGTCGCGATCCAGCGCGTTGTGGTGCGTCGTGAACGGCCGCGACCCGGCGCCGCCGGCGAGCGACTGCAGCGCCGGTGTTTCCACCTCCACGAAGTTGCGCCCGTTCAGCCACTCGCGGATCGCGAACACGATCTCGTGGCGCGTGCGGAACAGCTCGCGCGTGTCCTCGTTGGCGAGCAGGTCGAGCTCGCGGTAGCGGTAGCGGGTGCCCGTGTCGCCGAGGCCGTGGTGCTTGTCCGGCGGCGGGCGCAGAGCCTTGGTCAGCAGCGTGCACTCGCGCACCGCCAGCGCCAGCTGCCCGCGCTGGGTCACATAGATCGGACCTTCGATCGCGACGATGTCGCCGATGTCGAGCCCGAGGATGCGGTCGTAGGTCTCCTGGCCGAGCGCGTCGACACGCACGACCACCTGGACCTGACCCGACAGGTCGCGCAGATCCAGGAACGCGGTCTTGCCGTGGCCGCGCCGTGAGATCAGGCGCCCGGCGACCTGGTAGGTCAGCTCGGGATGCTCGCCGGCGTCGAGCGTGGCCGGGTCGTGCGCCGCCAGCACATCCGCGATACGCGTGCGCGTGTTCCACAGCGTGACCGGCGGGTAGGGGTCGACGCCTTCGGCGCGCAGGCGCTCCATCTTCTTGCGGCGCTCGTCGATCTCGACCACGCCATCGGGCGAGGTCTGTTGCTGTTGCCGGCGCTGCTGTTCGGGGTCCTGTACGGGCATCGAGACGATCCTCTCAAGTCGGTGACGCTTGTCAAGCGATCGCGCCGGATGTCTCCAGGATCGTGCTCCCGGCCGGTCTTTGCGATCGTCCGGCCCGGGCCGCCCGCGAGAGGCGCGTCCTAGGCCATCGGCAGTGACATGCCCGCAGGTTTTCGCTCGCTGGGATCAGGCGCCGGCGCGGCGGGTGCGCCCGCCACCTGCACGAGCGGCAACGTGGGCAACGTCGGCAGCGAAGCCGGCGCGGCCATGGCGATCAGACCGCGCGCGGCGTGGCGAATCGCCTGGGAGGCCGGGTCGTCGGGATCCTCGAGCACGAGCGGAACCCCGGAGTCGGCGTGCTCGCGCAGGGGCATCGTCAGCGGGACCTTGCCCAGCAGCGGCACGTCGAGTTCGTCGGCCAGCTCCTGGCCGCCGCCCTCGCCGAAGATCTGAAAGCGCTCGCCCGAGGGGGTGGTGAAGCCGGACATGTTCTCGATGATCCCGCAGATGTCGAGCGAGACCTTGTGCGCCATCTCGGCGGCGCGCCGCGCGACCCGCTGGGCGGTCGGCTGCGGGGTGGTGACGATCGCGAAGCCGGCCTGCGGCAGTAGCTGGGCGAGCGTCATCGAGACGTCGCCGGTGCCCGGCGGCAGATCGATCAGCAGGTGGTCCAGGGCGCCCCAATCGACGTCCTGCAGGAACTGGGTTAGGGCCTTGTGCAGCATCGGCCCGCGCCACACCACGGCGGCGTCCTCGGCCACGAAGAAGCCGATCGACATCACCTTCACGCCGTGGGCCTGTAGCGGGAGGATTTTGCGCTCGGCCGATACCGGCGGGCGGGTCGAGCCGAGCCCGTACATGCGCGGGATCGAGTATCCCCACACGTCGGCGTCGAGGATGCCCACGCGCTTGCCTTCGCCGGCCAGCGCCGCGGCGAGGTTGGCGGTCAGCGTCGACTTGCCCACGCCGCCCTTGCCCGAGCCGACGCACAGCACGTTCGCGACCTGCGCGAGCGCTCCATCGGGCAGGCTGCCACGCCCGAGCTTCTGCTGCAGCGCGGCCTTCTGCTCGTCGCTGAGCACGTCGAAGTAGACGTTGCAGTGCGTGATCCCGTCGAGCGCGACGACCGCCTCGGCGACGGCCGTCTGGAAGTGCCCCTTGATCGGGCATCCCGGGGTGGTCAGCGAGACGGTCACGTCGACGACGCCGTTGGCGGAGACGTCGATCGAGCGCACCATGTCGAGCTCGACGATCGAGCGGCGCAGCTCGGGGTCGATGACGCTCGCAAGCGCCTGGGTGATCTGCTCCTGACTGGTCATGGCGTCATTTTCGCAGACCGGCGGCCAATATGGCGCCCGTATATGCCGGTGACCCCGAGGGAATGGCCTCGACGCGACCGCGCCGACTGTGGTCGGGCACGGACAGGTGCGCGGCGCCTGTATCTCCGTTGACCACACACGAAGCCCTTGCTTTGGGCGTATGCGATCCCCGGCTTTCGCCCGGCGCAGGGCGGTCGACCTCGACCGAGCCGAATCTCGGACCGGCGAGTGATGGAGGCGATCCTCGATTCACTTATAGAGCTGAAAGTTAACTGTTATTAGATTGTAATGCATGCCAAAGATGGGCCTTATATCGATCTTTTGATAATCCCTTTTGTCAGAAACACATATAGGGGTTAAGCCTTTAAATGGCCTATAGTATAAAAGTAAGCTCGAAAAGCCGGAGAGGGCAGGAGGTTAAGGTGGAGAGGGTGAAAGAGAGGCATCGTGTGGCGGCCGGGCCCGTGCGCGCCCGTCGTCTGCGTGTATGCGGGGCGGTCGCGGTCGTGGTCGCGGCAGTGCTGATCGCGTGCGCGAGCACGAATGCGGGTGATACGCCGAGAGGGCAGTTGCGATATTGGGTTGAGTCGAGTAATCGAGCGCGTGTGCTGAGTCTGTTTACGACGGAACGGGGAGAAAGGAATGACTATGAATTCTCGTGGTTCGTCTCCAGCCTCCCCTGTGCGGTAGGCCCATATAGCCTCCTGGACACGGCGGCGGCGATCGCCAGTTCGCAGGCCAGCAGCGAAGAAGCGCAGATGCGGCTCCTGTCCGCCCGCCCGCCGCGGGGGGTCAGGTGCGGCACTCGGCTCACCTCCCAGCCCGGCGAAACGCTGACGATCACGATCAAGCCCGGGTCGCGGAGCGTGGAAGCGGTCACCCCGCTGCTCTACTCCGGCGATGGCGTCAAGATTGAAAGCTTTACTCCGTGCGTAAGCTTCAACGGCCTGTGCGCGGGTAGATTTACGATGACTGTGATACTGGAATCGCCTCGTCGGCGTCTCACTTTTGTGTACCGATTCAGAATATTCTACGTCAAGAGCAGTGGACGTTATGAAGGCCCCGGCAGGGGATCGACGAACAGGATGGCACAATGTCGAATTGGCTGAGACGGCACTCCGTCCCGCGGAGAAGCATCGCGATCGGGGCCGGGATCGCGATAGCCGCGGGATTGTTGGTATTTGGGACCATGGGGTATGCGCATCTGACGCGTACGCATGTAACCGTCAGCGTTACCGACAACGACGAGATTGCGCAGATCTTTGTCAACTGCGAGCTCGCGGCGTACTATGCGAATGAAAGACCAGCCACCAGCTCAAAGGACCTCGGCTGGCTCGAGAGTGGCGACATCGTGACGGTTCAAATACGAGGATGGCGCGCGGACGGCTCCTACTCGGTGTCGATAGATCATGGCTCGGTCACCGATCGCATCGGCGATCCGGGGGTCGCGAACCATGGCGCTCCGATATTGGCCAACCGGCTCGTCCGCGAAATATCGATGACGGCGTCCGGGCGCCGCCTCGTCCCGTCCGGCTGCCAGACCGATTCGCGGGCACGGCTCCCGTTCGCCGCGTCCGTCACAGGAAGAAAGTGGAACGGTGCTGACGGTGCTCCGTTCGCCCTCGCCGCGAAGCTCGCGCCGATCGCGCGCTGGACGCTGACGCTCGTGGGTCTGCTCGTGCTGGTGGCGCTGGGGATTCGCGACCTGCTCATGGACAGAAGCCGGATGACGTTTGCGAAGGTGCTCTTCTCGCTGGAGGCGCTCGTCGCCGCCTACTCGGTGGTGAAGGGCGATCTCGGTCTGGCTTTTGCGCTGTGCCGGTTGGTGGGCGTCTGCTGGATCGCCGTTGCGCTCTACCGACTCATCGTCGACGACCTCATCGCCGTGGGGAGCCGGTGGCTGGAGCGCCACGCCGGCAACGGCGGCGATCGCGGCCCGGCGGGCCCGAATGGGCGCGCCGTCTCGAGTGCGAGCCCGTAGCGGCGTTCGTCTCCGGCAGCACAAACGCCAAGCGTGAAAGCCCCCGGAGCGGAGGTCGCTCCGGGGGCTAGGGAGGAGAGGGTCCTACTTCCACCGGCGAGATATGGGCCGGTAGACCGCCCCGACCGCCGCTCTTTCGGCGGCGGCGCACCGCCTGCGGTGTGGCGGTGGTCCCCGGATCTCCTCTTCCGGGACGGGGGAAGTGGGGGATCAGACCAGGCTCTGGATGCGCTCCTGGAATCGGTCCGCGAACTCGGCGCCGTCCTGACGGCGCTTGCGCAGCTCGCGCTCGACGCTCGTGCGCGCTTTGCGGACTTCGCGCTCCAAGCGCTTGCGGGCGGTGGCGCCGCGACGCTCGAATTTGCGTAGCTGCGCCTGTGCGCGGGACGTGCTCGAGTAGCTCGTGATCGTGTCGTTCACGCCCGAGACGACCCGGTCGCGGGCGGTCAACGCCGCGCCGACGGGGATCAGAACCGCGCGCTCGGCGTACGAGGACCTGGCGGTGGACGCCGCCCTACGCCCGGTGGTGGTGCGCTTCGCTGTGGCCGCGCGTTTGCGGGGTTTCGCGGCGCGGGGGGAAGTTGTGTCGGTTGTGTCGGCTGATGCCATCTGACAGAAGTCTCCTTGTGGTGTTGCCTCGTCGAACGAGGGCGGTTACGTGTGCTCGTGCGGAGGCTCAACGATGAGCTTAGCACCGAACACCTGTTTGTAACCCGACGAGAGGAGATCGTTACACCTGGACGTCAGTCCCTGGTGAATTCCCTGTGAACAAGCCGGGTTCCGGTACAGAGATTGTAACAACAGGAACATGTGTTCGGTTTGCGTCAATTCCAGGGACTTAGGGCCTCGGCATGCCGAGGGGAGGGCGGCTGGGTAGGCGGGCATGCCGGAGATGGCCGCGCGTGCGAGGAGCAGCGGGTGCGTGCTCGGGACCGAGAGGATCGGGCGCGGAACGAGTGCGGACATGGACGGCGTCAGGCGGGAACGCCGACGCGCCCCAGCCACAGGCCGGGCTCGGCCAGCTCCTGCGTGGTCGGCAGCTCCGCCGCCGAGCGCCACGCCACCGCGAGCGTCTCGGGACCGCCCGAGAGGACGACCGCGTCGCAGAAGCGTCGCCCGACCTCGTACTGGCGCAGCTTCAGCTCCAGCCCGAGCAGCCGCTCGAGCACCCGCCAGGGCAGGCCCCGGGACTCCCGCCGGCGGGTCATCGCGGCGCGCAGACGCGGCAGGGAAGGCAGAAGCTCGGCGCCGACCGCGTCCATCGTGTGCTCGGCGTGCCCCTCGATCAGCGACATCGTCGCCTGCATGCGCTCGACGATCCGCCAGCGCTCGTCACCCAGCCCGAGCCGCAGCAGTTCGCCGTGACGGGCGCGATCGAGCAGCGCTCGCAACTCGCCATCCCGCGCCCGGTTGAGCAGAGCGCCGGGATCGCGCAGCCAGGAGAGAGAGTCGTTCCCGGTCGAGGGTCCTCCGGCCGCTGCGATCGACAGACCGTCGAGCAGCTCCCGGAGCATGCCCCCGAGATGGTCGCGCAGCCACGGCGCCCCGGAGAACTGCACCGCGTGGGTGATCTCGTGGATCGCCACCCACGCGATCAGCTCGTCGCGGTCCACCCCGAGGTTGCGCGCGGCCGCGGCCAGGTTCGGCGCGAGCAGCAGCAGACGCGGGGGCGCGGAGGCGTCGAGCAGGGAGACGTCGTACTGGCCGAGCACCCGCTGGGAGAGCATGCCGGTCACCATGCCCAGCTGGGCGCCCAGCAGATGTCCGGACGCCGACCGCAGCGGGCCCGACGCTGAGCGCAGCGGGCCCGACAGCAGACCTCCGACTCCGCCGGCGTCACCGCCGCCGCCCGGGCCCGCGCCGGACGTGCCAGGTTCGCCGGCTGCGCTCCGGCGCTCGTCATCCGTGTCTTCGTCTCCCGCTCCCAAGCGCTCCAGCAACGGGTCCAGCAGGGGTCTCATCGTGAGCAGGTTGGCGGCGATCCAGGCCGGCCGGTCGATCATCTCCAGCGGCGGCAGCTCGTCCGGGAGGCTCAGGCCCGTGTACTCGCCGACGCGCCGCGCGAACTCGTGCGCGAGCGGCTGCACCGAGCGGGGGGGAGGCCCGCCGTACGGAGGGGAGCCGGCGATCAGCTCGCCGATCCGCTGAGCCGTGTCCCAGTCGATCGCGCGCACTCCCATGCACATATCCTAGGTGCGTGCCGGCCCTGCCAGATAAGGATTTGTCCGTGCCGCCGGACGCTGCTTCCGATCCCCAGCCCGGGACGCTGCCGGAGATGGCGCCCGAGGCCTCCGCGGACATGGAGCGGGCGGAGGTGCGCGATGTCGTCGCCTGGACCCGGCTGCTGGCCGATCCGAGCGACGCCTCGGCGGTGGTGCGCGCCCTGGCGCGCCCGCCGATCGAGCTGCGCCAGGTCGATCTCGCGCGCGTGATCCAGATCGCCAGGCGGCGCAAGCTCGACATGATCGCGGCGCTGGGCTCGGCGATCGAGTCACCCCAGGTGCCGCCGGAGGCCCGGGCGCGGATACAGCGGTTCCTGGAGCTGCACCGCGCCGCGAGCGCAGCGCTCGAGAAGGCCCGCCCGGATCTGCTCGCGCGCGCGGCGCTGGGGGCCGAGCGCGAGCCGCGGGGGGGAGCCGCATCGTCATCCTCCACCGCGCAAGACGGCCCCGACGCGGCGCTGCGCGACATGCAGCGGATCGTGCGCGAGGAGGTGCTCGCCGACGTCGCCCGCATCGGCGCGCGCCTGAGCGAGCTGCGGCTGGACACCGACCTGGACATCTCCCACGGCGTGGCGCGCTACCTGGAGCTGCTCAAGCTCTCCGCGCTCGCGCAGCGCCCGGCCGAGCAGAGCGTGAGCGACGCGCTGGCCGACGTGAACGCGCGCCTGCTCGCGGCCGTGACCGCCATGCAGCGGGAGATCCTGCAGACCTCTCCGCTGGATGGCACGCTGCTGGCGGCCGACGCCGCGGCTGTCCCGGGCACGGACGGCGAGGCGCGGGCGGGTGGCTATGACGAGCAGGCTGCGCGCGTGCAGGCCGTCTCCCCGCGCGGCGAGCCCTCGCTGGTCCCGTTCCTGCCGCGCAAGGGCGGAGGGCTGGCGCTGTCGGCCTCAGACATCGAGACCTATCGGAGCTGTCCGCTGCGCTACAAGTTCGCGCGGGTGCTGCGCATCCCCACCGAGCCGACGCTGGGACAGCGGTTCGGGATCGTCGTGCATCAGGTGCTGGAGCGCTATCACGCCGCCAGCGGGGAGACGCTGACGCAGCTGCTGGATCTGTTCGACGCGTGCTGGCGCCGCGGTGGGTTTCGCGAGGGCGAGTCCGAGCGCGAGCTGCGCATGAAGGCGCGTGCGGCGCTGGAGCGCTACCACACGCGGCTGCACGGCCAGGACTCGCAGCCGGTGTGGTTCGAGCGCCAGTTCTCGCTGCGCATCGGACCCCACCATCTGCGCGGGCGTGTGGACCGCGTCGATCGTCTTGCGGGCTCGCACACACAGGGCGGCCATGGCGAAGCGACGGGGGGAGGGAGTGAGCCCGCAAGCGCCGGCGCCGACCTCGCGCTCGGGGACGGGGGCGAACGGTATGAGCTGATCGACTACAAGACCTCGCGCCCGCGCACCGCCGAGCAGCTGCGCGACGACGTGCAGCTGTCGCTGTACGCGCTGGCGGCGCGCGAGTCCTGGCAGGTGGAGGCCGCGTCCCGGGCCTACTACTACGTGCTCGACGACCTCGTCGTGCGGCTGCCGGGCGAGACCGACGAGGAGCGCGTGATCGCGACCGTCATGGAGGCGGGCGAAGGCATCATGGGCCAGCGCTTCGAGCCCACCCCCTCGCGCGCCGCCTGCTCGATATGTGATTTCCGGATCGTATGTCCGGCGGCCGAGCGCTGATCGCGGTCGTTCGGGGGCGCGCATGTGCTGGCCGATCTTCGATCGGTCCGCCGA
Organism: Solirubrobacteraceae bacterium; assembly: GCA_035948355.1. Lineage (GTDB taxonomy): Bacteria > Actinomycetota > Thermoleophilia > Solirubrobacterales > Solirubrobacteraceae > Palsa-744. The sequence goes on along the minus strand of DASZJF010000047.1, from coordinate 97,944 downwards.
GCGGCGCATGCGCCGCTCGTAAGACACGTCGCATGCGACGTGTCTCGATGACGCGCATGCGCGTCATCGCCTGTAGGCGCATGCGCCTACAGGCACCAGATCAAGATGGTCTGATCCCGCGCTGCTTCAGAAACCGCTGGAATTCCCGCTCCAACGCGTCTCCGTCGGGGACCTCTTTGGGCGAGGCCTCGGCCTCGGCGTCGGCTTCCTGCTCCAGGCGCTCGACGAAGGCCTGGATGTCGGGGTCGCTCTGCACGGCGATGCCGACCTGGCGCTCGTAGTCCGCGGAGGCGACCTCGAGCTCGGAGACGTCGACCGAGACGCCCACGAGGCCTTCGACGCGGCGCACGAGCGCGAGCGCGGCCTTCGGGTTGGCCGCCGCCGCCACGTAGTGGGGGACGCCCGCCCAGATCGTGGCCGAGGGCAGGCCGGCCTGCACGCACGTGTGGTGCAGTACCCCGACGATCCCGGTGGGCCCTTCGTAGGTGGACGGCGTGATCCCCAGCCGCGCCACCAGCAAGGGATCGGACGCGCACCCGGTCATCGTCACCGGCCGCGAGTGGGCGACATCGCCGAGCAGCGCCCCCAGCGAGACGATCACCTGCACGCCGAGCGCTTCGGCGAGGTCAACGAGGTGCGCGCTGAACGCGCGCCAGCGCATCGACGGCTCGACGCCCTGGACGAGCACGAGGTCGCGCGTGGCTCGCGGGGCGAACGCCTCGAACACCTCGACCGTCGGCCACATGACCTCTTCGTAGTTGCCTTCGGTCAGGCGCACGCTCGGGCGGTTGGCCTGGAAGTCGTAGAACTCCTGGGAGTCGATCCGGGCGAAGCGGTCGGCCTCGAGCGCCGAGGCGAGGAACGAGACGGCGGTCGAGGCGGAGTCGCCGGCATCGTTCCATCCCTGGAACGCGCAGATCATGGCGGGGGCCCTGAGTTCATCGGGCCGACGGTCCCAGATGAGCGGTGGCATCCTCATCACCGTACATCATGTCGTCGTGCTTGCTGTCAGTTGTTCCTGACAGATCGCCTCTGTAGTCCTTCTCGGGATCATCGCTCGACCTACTGATGTGTGCCGATGTGGCCCCGGGAGAGCGCCCATCCTGGTCAAGACGAGCCTGCGCGCTGCCGATAGACCGGTGATGGGAAATGTTGCCACCGACATCGCCGCCGAGTCGCGGGAGCGCGCGAACGCGACCGAGGAGGAGCGTCCCGAGCCGCTGCGCGAGCGGCGCGAGGGTGAGCGCACCGGCAGGGGCGTGTATCCCGCGCGCTCGAGCGGGCGCTCGAGCAGGATGATCGGCGAAGTCGTAGTCGATCTGGGGTTCGCCGACCGCGACACGGTCGAGGAGGCCGTCAGGGTCGCCCGCGAGCAGGGCCGCCCGACGGGCGAGGTGCTGGTGGCACAGGGCGTGCTGCGCCCCGATCAGCTGGCGCGCGTGGTGGCCGAGCGGTTCGGGCTGGACTACGTCGATCTGTCGGTGTACGACCTGGACATGGGCGCGGTGCACCTGATCGGCGCCGACGCCGCCAAGCGCTACCGGGCAGTGCCCGTCGGATTCGCCGAGGACGGGGCGTTGCTGCTGGCGATGGCCGACCCGACGAACGTGCTGACGATCGACGACGTCGCGATGATCACCGGCCGGCGGGTGCGCGTGGGGGTCGCCTCGGTCGAGGACCTCGACCTGCTGCTGGCGCGGCTTGCGGGGATTGACGAGTCGATCGAAGACATAGTCGACGGGGACGCCGAGGCCGAGGCCGCCGCGGAGTTGGATGCGGGCACGCTCGCCGAGGAGGCCGACCGCGACGCGCCGGTGATCAAGCTGGTGCATTCGATCATCGCCCAGGCCGTGCAGCAGGGCGCCTCGGACATCCACATCAGCCCCGAAGAGGGCGACGCGAAGGTGCTGTTCCGTATCGACGGCGTGCTGAGTTCGGCGGCGACGATCAAGCGGCGGATGATCCCGGGGGTCGTGTCGCGGATCAAGATCATGGGCGATCTGGATATTGCCGAGAAGCGCATGCCCCAGGATGGGCGCTTCGCGCTGACGATCGAGGGCCGGCGCGTGGACATCAGGGTCGTGACGTTGCCATTGGTGTATGGCGAGAGCGTCGTGCTGCGCATCCTCGACAAGGGCGTGACGGTGCAGAGCCTCCAGTCGCTCGGGATGGAGCCGGCGGAGCTGCAGCGCTTCGAGCGCGCGATCGCGAAGCCCAACGGCGCGGTGCTCGTGACGGGGCCGACGGGGTCGGGGAAGTCGACGACGCTGTATGGGGCGCTGAGCGTGCTCAACGACGGCGAGCGCTCGATCCTGACGATCGAGGACCCGGTCGAGCAGCGGATGGCGGGCGTCAAGCAGATGCAGATCGCGCCGAAGGCGGGCGTGACGTTCGACGTGGGCCTGCGCTCGATGCTGCGCGCCGACCCGGACGTGATCATGGTCGGCGAGATCCGCGATCGCGAGACCGCGCACATCGCCGTGGAGGCGGCGCTGACCGGCCACCTGGTGCTCTCGACCCTGCACACCCGCGACGCGCCGAGCGCGCTGGGGCGGCTGATGGACATGGGCATCGAGCCGTTCCTGATCTCTTCGGCGATCGACTGCGTGGTCGCGCAGCGGCTCGTGCGGATGCTGTGCAGTCACTGCAAGCGCCCGCAGCAGCTGTCGGAGGCGGTGCTGGCCGAGCACGGGCTGACCGGCGCGCAGCCGCTGGAGGCGGTCGGGTGCTCGCGCTGCGGGGGCAGCGGGTATCGCGGGCGCGTGGGCGTGTACGAGGTGATGGCGGTGGACGAGCGGATCAGGACGCTCGTGCTGGAGCACGGCTCGGTCGACGAGATCGCCGCGGCCGCCGAGGAGTCAGGGATGGCGCGCCTGCGCGAGGACGGCATGCTGAAGGTGCGCGCCGGGCAGACCTCGATCGCGGAGATCGAGCGCATGACGAGCAGTCTGCTGTCCTAGCGTTCGCCGGTGGCTTTGTCACCGGGCGGGCTTTGGTGGGTAAGCCATAGCCGGTCCTTGCATCGAGTTGCGGTTGGCGCCGCTTACCGCAGCTGTTGGCATATCGCGGGCGCTTTTGGAGGCGTTTTGCGGCTGGGTCAGGCCTTACGCGCCCCCCAGCAGCAGCGAGATGCGCAGGGGACCGGAGGGGAAGGCTTCGCCCGTGAACGAGTACGCCTCGTAGGAGCGCCCGCCGTATGACACCGGCCCGCGATCGGGCACGGACGCGGGGCCGGGCGAGAGGGTGCCCATCACCTGGCGGGCGCCCGTGCGCATCAGCACCTCGGCGCCGGTGAACAGATGCGCGAGCTTCAGGTAGCCGGCGTCGTCCTGGATCGCCATCTCGAACTGGCCGACGACGTGCCCGCCGCTGCGCACGGTGCCGTGGACGGGGGCGAGCACGTACGGCCCGCCGAGGTCCTCGAGCAGCCGGCCGCCGGTCGTGACGCGCACGCGCACGACGTGGATGTGTTCGCCGAAGAACCCCACGATCGCCGCCCGCACACCGGCGGCGTCGTGGGCGGCGACGGCGCGCTGGAAGGCGGAGGAGTGTTCGATGTGGCGCAACGTCGCGGACACATCCGGGCTGTGCAGCTCCTCCTGGTAGATGCGTTCGCCGACGTGCCCCAGCGTTTCCACGCGCGTCTGCGCGGCGGAGCCCGGGCAGGAGATCGAGGCGGTAGGGGCGAGCAGCACGATGTGGAGCTGGCCGGACGGATACACCGAGCCGGTGAGCGTGGTCGTCTGGAAGCTCTGCCCGGCGAACGTGACGGGCCCGTCGGCGGGCAGGCTCGCGGGCGGCGGGCCGCCGATCGTGCCCGCGAGTCGGCGAGAGCCGGTGCTCAACAGCACCTGCGCGCCGGTGACCTGGTGGATCACCTGCAGGTAGCTGTGGTCGGACTGGGTCGAGAGCACGAACGTGCCGGAGGTGCCGGGGATCGAGCCGCGTACGGGCGCGATCGCGCTGCCCGAGCCGGCCTGCGCCAGCACGTGTCCGCCGCGCAGGACCTCGACGCGGACGATCTGGCCCAGCGTCAGTTCCCGCAGCGCGGCGCCGGCCGCCGACGAGCTGCCGCTGTTGACGGCGCCCTGAAGGGCGGAGGAGCTCTGTACGCGGTGCACCGCCTGGGCGACGTTCCCGCCGGTGGCGGCCTCGTGGTAGACGCGGCCGGCGACCGTCCCGAGCGTGCCGGCGACCGTTGAGGCGCAGCTCGCCGTGGGCGGGGTCGTGCTCGCCGCGGGTGTGCTCGCAGACGACGCCGTCGCCGCGGTGGTGGGCACGGTTGCGCCGACGGTCGGGCGGGTGGCCGTCGCCGATCCGCAGCCCGCCAGCAGGCCGAGGGTCGTGAGGATCGCGAGGATGCGCGGACCTCGCCGGCCGTGGAGCCTCGATCTCAGGTTGCGGTGCGCAGGCCCGGTGGGGTCGTGGGGAGATGCGCTGGGCACATCTCCGATCGTAGTCCCGCGCTTCGCGGCAGGCGCCGTTCCACCCGCGCGCTCTCACGGTCGGCCGCTTGCATGCGGGGACCCCGCACATTTTGCACGAGGCCCCCGAGATGCGATGTGGCACTACTTCTTCTTCGAGCCTTTCTTGCCTTTTTTGCCTTTGCCGGCGCCCTTATGGCCCTTGCCATGGTGCTTGCCGGCGGCGGCGAGCACGACCGGCTTGGGGTTGAGGCGCGTCCATCCCGACTGTGCATCTGGCGGGCAGCTGGTGGGGCGTCCCAGATCGAACGGTCCGGAGATCGCCTGCGTGACGACGCCTTTTTCGAGATAGGCATATGTGACCGTCAGCAGCGCGTCCACGCGCGGCTCGGCGCACAGCTTGGAGCCGATCGCGAACTGCCCGGCGATCGTCTCGTACTGCGATAGGGTCACGCCGACGCAGTTGTCGGCGTAGCCGGGGACTTCGGAGGAGCAGGAGAACGTGTCGTTCACGGGCTTGCCCGACGGGATGTTGCTGACCAGCGGGGCGGCCTGCACGCCCGTGATCGGGATCTGCGACTGCAGCTGATAGCCGGTGATCGGGCCGCTGCAGTGGAAGGCGTAGGCGACCTGCTGTTCTTCGCTGCCCACTTCGGGCTTGCCGGCGGACAGGCCGCCGAAGCAGGAGTAGTTGTTGGGGTTGTTTTCTTCGGCGCCGGCGATCGCCGGCGTGACGAGCGGCGGGCCGACGGAGCAGCCCACGATCGCGGCGAGCAGCACGGCTTTGCGGTGGGCGGTGGTGAGTGGGTGCAACGTGGGTCTCCTTGATCGATTGGTTGATTGCAGGGACGGTTGAGGGGAACCGGCGGCGCGTTCGACGCACGAGCCCTGTGGGGCGCGTGCCGGTCGATGCCCGCCCGGGTTCCGTCGCGGAATCTGCGCCGGTGGGCGCCTCACGTGAGAACAGCAGGACGTCTGCGTGGGACCGGAGGGCGTTGGAGCTGGTGACACGTACGGGCTCGCGGTCGGAGACATGCTCGCGCTCGGCGGTGTTTTCGACTTGGGCGCCTGCGTGGCGGCGCTTGCGCTTGCGCCGGTGCTCGCCCGCGGCGTCGCCCGTGGCGTCACCGGGGGCGGCTCGACGGCCGAGGTGTTCGCGTGGGCGCCCGAGCGCGCGGCCGCGAGGGCTGCGACCGAGGGCGCCAGCATCGGGATGGGGGAGCCCGCGAACGAGGCGCTGGGCGCGGGGCCGATCGCCGCGCCCACGGCCACGCCGATGGCCAGCATCCCCGCCGCCAGCGCCGCGCTGGCGCGCAGCGAGGGCAGGCGCGGCGCGCGCTGCAAGGGCGCGGCGGCGATCGGCCGAGCGCCGTTCCCGGTGGGCGAGCCCGGGCCGGTCGCGCCCACTGGGTTGGTCGGTTCCTGCGCGGATGGCGGGGTCCTGCTGGCGGCGACGTCGGGGGATGTGGGGGTGTCGGGTGGGGTGGTCATCGGCTTGGTCGGTGCACCGGCGCGGCCGGCATCTCATAAATTAGCTTATATCGATCAGAATAATGAGGAATATGGTAGGTTTCGCTATCGCACAAGTCAACCATCACCGAAACGGAGTCCCCGTCCATGAACCGTAATCGCCGTCTAACACGCTTTTCCATCGCCATGGCGGCGGTGGGCGTGCTCGGGGTCGCCGCGGCGCCCACGACCGCGCTTGCGACCCCGACGATCTCGATCAGCGGTGCCACCGCGTCGTATCCGCTCGTGTCGTTGCTCGCCGCGAAGTACGTCAAGCTCAAACCGCATTCGGTGAAGTTCAAGATCACCCAGGGCGGGGCGCAGATCGGCATCAACGACGTGGCCGCCAGCCGCGTCTCGGTCGGCGACGTCTCGCGCGATCCGCTGCCGACCGACCCTAAGGGCCTGGTGTTCTATCCGGTCGCCAAGTACGGGATCTGCGTGGTCACGAACTCCGCCAACACGCTGTCCAACCTCACTCCATCGCAGGTCGTGTCGATCTTCACCGGCAAGACCCGCAACTGGAGCCAGGTCCCGGGCGCAACTGCCAGCGGCACGATCGACCTGATCAGCCGCACCTCGGTCGCGGGCGTGCTGACCAGCTTCCAGACGCTGCTGCTGGAAGGCAAGAAAGTCACCGAGCCGCTCGCTCACGAACGGCCCTCTGAGGGTCTGCTGCGCGCGGAAGTCGAAGGCGACCCGAACGCGATCGGCTTCCTGTCCAACTACCAGGCGGGCCTGGGCAAGCTGAACTCGGTCAGCTACAACGGCGAGGCCTGCAACCGTTCGACCGTGCAGGCCGGGCAGTACGCGGGCATCGCGCGGTTCTACGAGGTCACGCGCGGTCCCGCGCAGGGCTTCGTCGCGTCGTTCATCTCGTGGATCACGAAATCGGCGGCGGCGCGCAAGATCATCTCCAGCCAGTGGGTGCCGGTGACGTGAGTCCAAGAAACTGCGTAACCCTTGGCGGTTGGTGGGCTCGGACAGATGCGTGACCCGTGGCCGTCAGTGTGCTGAGGCGACTGCGTAGCCCCTGGCCCGACCACCGCGCCGAGCGTCTGCTCGGCGCGGTGTCGTTGCTCGTCGGCGCGTGCGTGATCGCGATGATCGTGTTCGTCGGCGTGCGCGCGTGGCCGATCTTCGAGCACAACGGCCTCAGTTGGCTGGGGCCGGGGGGGACGCTCGAAACGCAGATCGCGAACATGCAGGCCACGAGCGTGAACCCGCCCGCGTCGGCGTATCACCTGAACGCGTGGCCGCTCGTATACGGCACGCTACTGACGACCAGCATCGCGATCGTGCTGGGCACCGTGATCGCGGTGCTGTCCTCGATCTTCATCGTCGAGCTGGCGCCGGCTCGCGTGCGCAAGCTGGCGATCCCGGTGATCCGGCTGCTGGCCTCGGTGCCGTCGGTCGTCTACGGGCTGATCGGTGTGCTGGTGCTCGTGCCGTTCGTCGGCAATCACCTGGTCACCGCGTCTGAGAAGAACTCGGTGCAGGACTTCGTCGAGCTCACGGGCGCCGGCTTGGGAGTCGTCGTCGTGATCCTGACGGTGATGATCACGCCGATCATGATCGCGCTGATCTGCGAGGCGCTGATGGCCGCGCCCGCGTCCTGGCGCGAGGGTGCGGTGGCGCTGGGTCTGAATCCGTTGCGGGCTGTCATGGCCGTAACGCTGCGCGCGATCCGCCCCGCGATCGTCGCCGCGGCGGTGCTCGCCACCGCGCGGGCGCTGGGCGAGGCGGTGATGATCCAGATGGTCTCCGGCGGCAGCTCCTACACGCCCAACTTCTCGCACGGTGCGCTGATCTTCTTCTACGAGCCGTTGCGTACGCTGGCGTCGGCGATCGTCGACTACCACGAAGGCCTCGGCGCCCCGGCGCTGCGCGCGACGCTGTATGCGTTCGGGGCGCTGCTGCTGTTCTCGGCGTTCGTGCTGTCGATCGCCGGCTACCTCATCAAGCTGCCTCTGCGCCGTTACCAGGTGCGCGGATGAGCGTGTACGCGCCGCAGCTGGAGACCGGCTCGCCGCCCACGTCCAAGCGCGGGCGGCGCTCCTCGCCGTGGACGTGGCGCTGGCGCGACCGGCTGGTGCTGGCACTCGCCTGGACGGCCGGCCTCGGACTGTGCGCGATCGCTGCGGCGATCGTCCTCTACATGGGCTGGCGCGGGATCGAGTATCTACGTCCCGGCCTGCTGTTCACGCGCCCGGCGATCGGTCAATCGCAGAGTCAGACCGGGGGCATCCTCGACCCCCTGCTTGGGACGGCGCTGCTGACCCTCATCGGTATCGCGCTCGCGTTCCCGCTGGCCGTCACCTGCGCGGTGTGGATCGCGGAGTACGGACGCCCGAGCTGGCTGGCGCGGATGGTCGAGTCGAGCATCGAGATCGTCGCCGGCACGCCCGACATCGTGCTCGCGCTGTTCGGCCTGTCGATCTTCCAACTCGGCCTGTTCGCGCCGCTGTCCTTCCGCGCCGAAGGCGGCGGGGTGTACGGGCGCTCGTTCATCGCGGCCGGCGCGATGATGTCGCTGATCGCGCTGCCGCCCCTGTTCGCCGCCACCCGCGATGGGCTGCAGGCCGTCCCGGAGCACATGCGCGAGGCGGCATTCGCGCTGGGCAAGACCCGGATCGCGACGATCCGCCGCGTGCTGCTGCCGAGCGTGCGCTCGAACATCGCCACCGGCGTGACCCTCGGTGTCAGCCGGATCATCGGCGACACCGCGATCGTGCTGTTGCTGCTGGGCGAGACGCTGCACATCGAAACGCAGGGACCCGTGCCGATCGTGAACCTGCTGCGCGGGACGGGCTCGACCTTGACCAGCTACGTGTACGACAACTCCCCCGCCGGCGAAGGCGCCGCGCCGCAGAAGGCCTACGCGGCGGCGTTCGTACTGCTCGCGTTCGTGCTCGGTCTCAACCTGCTCGTTGACAAGATCGGCAATGGCTCGGTATCTTCAGCGGTCTGATGCATTTTGTGGCCGACAAACTCGATGGTGAATATGAGGCTGGCGTGCCGCCGGTGCGCACGATCGTGCTCGACCGTCCGCCCGTGCCGGTCGCGCCGCCCGTGCGCGAGCGCAACCCCCTGCGCGAGCCCGCGCCCTCCACGGCCGGTCCCGAGCGGCTGCGCGTGAGCGATCTGAGCATCGCCTACGCGGGCGTGCCGGCGGTCAGGTCGGTGTCGCTGTCGATCCACCAGGGCGAGGTGCTCGCGCTGATCGGGCCGTCGGGCTGCGGCAAGACGACGTTGCTGCGCACGCTCAACCGCCTGACGGAGCTGACGCCGAGCGCCGCGCGCTCCGGACGGGTGCTGCTCGACGGGCAGGACATCCACGAGCTCGTCGATACGACCTTGCGCTCGCGCGTGGCGATGGTCTTCCAGCAGCCCAACCCCTTTCCGATGTCGATCTTCGACAACGTCGCGTTCGCCCTGCGCGAGCAGTCGCGCAAGCGTCCGCGCCGGCGCGAGCTGGAGCCGCTGGTGATCTGTGCGCTGCGCCGCGCCGGCCTCTACGAGGAGGTTCGCGACGATCTGGACCGCCCCGCGCTGCGCCTCTCCGGCGGCCAGCAACAGCGGCTGTGCATCGCCCGCGCGATCGCCCCGCGCCCGGAGGTGCTGTTGATGGATGAGCCCTGCAGCGCCCTGGACCCGATCTCCACGGGCGTGATCGAGGAGCTGATCGGCGAGCTGCGCCGCGAGCTGGCGGTTGTGATCGTCACCCACAACCTCGCCCAGGCGCGGCGTGTCGCCGACAAGGTCGCGTTCATGTATCTCGGCGATCTGATCGAGTACGGGACGGCCGACGAGGTGTTCTCCTCGCCGCGCGCCGCGCGCACCCGCGACTACGTGCAGGGCACGTTCGGATGAGTCCGTCGCGGCATCCGGCGCTTGCCGCCGGCGAGTCGCGCGGCGCGGGCCGGCTCGGCGCCGCTCGGCAGGAGGGGGTGTCGTCGCCGTGAGCCTCGCGCCCGTGCCCTCCGAGCAGCCCGAGACCGCCTTGAGCTGCGCCAACTGCTCGGCGCCGCTCGCGCCCGACCAGCGCTACTGCCTGGCCTGTGGCCAGCCCGTCTCGCCCGTGCGGCTCGCGTTCCTGGACGTGCTCCAAGCCGACGCCTCGTCCTACGGCGTCGCCCAGACCCCGGTTGGCGCGCTCCCGGCCGGATACGCACCGGTGATCGAGCCGACGTCAGGCGCGACGTGGACGCTGCGACGTTACTCGGGCCTGTTCGGCCTGCTGTCGGTGCTGCTGCTGGCGATCGTCGCCGGTTTGCTCGTCGGTCACTGGGTCACACAGAGCGGTGCGCCCAGCCGGCAGGTAGTGCGGGTCGAAGGCCTGGGCGCGCTCGCCGCGCCGGCGGCGGCCGCGAGTACGACGCCCGCGAGCACGACCGCTGCCACCACGCCGACCTCCACCACGAGCGCGAAGGCGAGCAAGGCCAAGGCCAAGACCGAAGCGCACGAAGCGGGGGAAGCCAAGGCGATCGAAAAAGCGCCGCCCGCCAAAGCAGTCCAGGTGACTCCGACGAAGCTCAAGAAACTCGGCTCGAGCACCGGCAAGAAGCACGAGGAAGAAGTCAACTCCCTCGGCGCTCAGCCGATCGAAACGGGCGGCTGATGAACGCGCTCGCCCCACCCGCCGCCGAGCTGCGCCGCCGCCGCCACGAGCTGGCCCAGCGCGTCGCCGCGCTGACCTGGGATCTCGGCGGGCTCACCTATGAAATGGCGGTCCGCGACCACTATCGCCTCGACGTGCTCGCGCGCCGCGCCGCCGAGCTGCAACAGGCCGACGCCGAGTTGGACGAGATCCAGCGCCTGCTCGCCGGTGCGCAGGACGGCGTGCACGGCCAGTGCCGCGCTTGCGGTGCCGTTCACAGTCGCGGCGCCGGCTACTGTTGGCATTGCGGCGCCCCACTGCTCAGCGAGGCGCGCCCGGCGATGCTGGGAGTCGAGTCGGCCCCGAGTGGACCGGCGGTCGGATAGCAACGCTCTCCCGCGGCTGCAAGCCGCATTCCCTCGGGTGCTCGCACGGCAGCGTTCTCGGGTTTCGGCCGGCAGCGCCTCCGCCCCGGTCGCAACCGAACGGTCGTCCAGACGGCCCGCCCGAGGACCTGCTCGTCGCGTAGCGTGTCGCGGATGCGACCACCCGCGTTCTCGCGAGCGCCCTGCCTCTCGCCGCGGGGACGCCCGTCGATTCCAGGTCGGTCTCTGCGCCTCGCGCCTCTCGCCGCGATCGCGCTCGTGTGGGCCGGCGTCGCCGCGGCCCCCGCGCCCGCGCTTGCGCCCGCCGGCCCGCGCGAGTATGACTGCCCGCTGTTCCCCGCGAACAACTCGCTCAACCAGGACATCTCCCACGCGCCCGTCGATCCCCGCTCGGCGCAGTACATCGCGAGCATCGGCCTGAGCGGGCATCTGCATCCTGACTTCGGCACGAATCCGAGCTACGGCATCCCCTACACCGTGGTCGGCCCGCGTCAGCCGCGAGTGCCGATCGCGTTCAGCGAATTCGGCGCCGAATCCGAGCCCGGGCCTTACCCGATCCCGCCCGGTGCCCCGGTCGAGGGCGCTGGGGAAGAAGGCGACAGGCACGTGCTCGTGCTGCAACGGGGGACGTGCAAGCTGTATGAGCTGTACTCGGCGCGTCGCCGTGGAGCGGGCTGGGAAGCCGGCTCGGGTGCCGTGTTCAATCTGCGCTCGGACGCGTTGCGCCCCGAAGGCTGGACCTCGGCCGACGCGGCGGGCCTGCCGATAATGCCGCTGCTCGTCCGCTACGACGAGGTCCGCACTGGCCAGATCGACCACGCGCTGCGCGTCACCGTCGCCCGCACCCAGCGCGGCTACACCCATCCCGCGACCCACTTCGCCTCCTCTGACTCCGACCCGGCACTGCCGCCGATGGGATTGCGGCTGCGTCTACGCGTCGGCTATAGCCTTGCCGGATTCCACGGCGAGTCGCTGATCGTCCTGCGCGCGCTCAAGCGCTACGGGCTGATCGTGGCCGACAACGGCTCATCCTGGTACATCACCGGTGCGCCCGACCCGCGCTGGAACGACGCTGACCTCGAACAGATCAAGCGCGTCCCAGGCTCCGCGTTCGAAGCCGTCTACACCGGCCCGATCCGGCATCGGGGTTGACCGGGCGGTACGTATCGCCGGCGTGACGAGAACCGACGCGCGGGTGGTATGCGGGCAGGCGAATCTGTTGCAGTCAGGGCGACCGCCGAGGGGCGAAGTCAGGAGGCCGGCGGTTGCTCCGGCGGCGCGGCCGGTGTCGTCACGGGCTCCGCGACCGGGGGCGGAGCTGGAGGAGGCTGTGCGGCAGGCGCCTGCGCGGCGGGTGGCTGCGCGGGGACCTGAGCGGGCGCGGCGGGCTGCTGCTGGGCGCCGGCCGGTGGGAGCGCCTGCTGCGAGTGGTTCGCCTCGCCCGTGACCGACGTCTTGAACTCCCGCATACCGCTGCCGAGCGAGCGGCCTATCTCGGGCAGGCGCTTCGCGCCGAACACGAGCAGCAGAATCACCACCAAGAACGCGATGTGCAGTGGATTGTCGAGTCCCATCGCTTTTCTCAGTCTAGACCATTCTCAGCGCATCTCCGTCAGCGCATCTCCGCATGGCCGCGGTTACGGCGCGCGCGGGGTCGGCGGATCACTCGACCCCGCCTCTCCCGCGTTAGCGGCGCCGCCGAGGACCCCGGTGCCCGCCGCGCGGCCTCCATCGTCGCGTAGCGCTTTGCGCACCAGCTGCGCGGCGATCAGCAGGATCAGGGCTGCGAACGCCGTCCGCAGGACCGTGCCCGAGAGCGCGTTGGCGAGCGCAACCCCACCCGCGACGCCCGCGATCGACAGCACCCCCACGAGCAGCGCATCGTCACGACGCACGTTGCCGTACCGGTTCTGCCTCACCGCGCCCACCAGCGCGACCGGCACGATCGCCAGCAGCGAGGTCGCCTCGGCCTCGTGCTGGGTCAATCCGACGACGATCACGAGGCCCGGCACGAACAGCACGCCGCCGCCCACCCCCAGCAGCCCCCCCAGGATCCCCGCGGCAACCCCGATCAGGATCAGCCAGATCATTCGAGCAGCAACTCCACAGCCGAGGCTACGAGCACGGCCGCGAACAGCAGCGACAGCATCCGTACGTGCATACGCTGCTGCAGCCACGTGCCGAGCAGCACCCCGCCCACCGCGGGCACTCCGACGAGCAGAGCGTCGAGCACGTGCACGTTGCCGTACGCGCCCTGCACGGCGGCGGCGAACCCGGCGATGCACACGATCGCGGCCAGCGAGGTCCCGGTCGCCTCGCGCTCACCGTAGCCCAGCCAGAACACGAGCAGTGGCACGATCACGGTCCCGCCGCCGACCCCGAACAGTCCGCTGAACAGGCCCGCCGCGGTGCCGATCGCCATCAGCTTCAGCGCCCGCTCGGAGGGCATTCCGTCGACCATGCGCTACGCGCACCGATCGCCCGCGGAGCGTCCGCTGGGGGCAGGGACCCGTGCGAGCGCAGACGTGTGAGCAGAGGGCGGCCCGCCCGATTCCGAGACGTGGAGCGATTTGGCCACGACGCTCGGCATACTAGTGTCCGTGTCACCCGCCGCTACGCTCGTGGAGGCGCTCGAGCCGCTTCGTCGCGATCCGCCTCACGCCGCCGTGCTGCTCGACATCGACGGCACGCTTGCGCCGATCGTGCGCCACGCCGCCGACGCGCACGTACCCGAGGCCACGCGTTCGCTGCTGATCGAGATCGCCAAGCGCTACCGCATCGTCGGCTGCATCAGCGGACGCCGTGCCGGCACCGCCCGCCAGATCGTCGCGATCGGGACGATCGCCTACATCGGCAACCACGGCGGCGAGCTGCTGCTGCCGGGCGCGACCCGTCCCGAGCTCGACTCCGACCTCGCGGCGTGGGCGCCGCGCGTGCGCGCGTTCGCCGCCGCTGCCAACACGCCCGAGCGCCAGCGCTTGCGCATCCGCGGCGAGGACAAGGACACGATCGCCGCGTTCCACTGGCGCGGCGCGCCCGACGAGCAGGACGCCGCAGCGGCCGCCGCCGACATCGCCCGCGAAGCCTCCGCGCAGGGCTTCGCGGTGCACTGGGGGCGCAAGGTGCTGGAGGTGCGCCCGCCCGTGGAGTTGCACAAGGGTCTCGGCATCGCCGCGCTCCTGCGCGACCAGCCCGTGTCCGCCGCCGTCTACGTCGGCGACGACACGACCGACCTCGACGCGTTTCGCGGCCTGCGCGCGCTCGTGCAGTCCTCTGAGCTGGAGCGTGCCCTCTGCGTCGCGGTCGGCTCCGACGAAACGCCCCCCGAGCTGGCGTCCGAGGCCGATCTGCTGATTGACGGCGCCGCCGGGGTGCGCGGCCTGCTCGAGGCGCTGCTCTAGGCCAGTGCGGTTCGTCGAGTTCCTCAAGGCCACCGTCCTGCTCAGCGCCGGCGCCGCGACCGCACTCGCCACGGTCACCGTGCTCGCGATCGCCGGATCGCAGATGAGCGTGAGCTCTCAGGAGCGCCTGATCGCGGTCGCCCTCGGCTGGTGGGTCCTCGCCGCCCTGATCGGGCTGCGCCTTGGCCGCCGCGCCGAGGCCAACCCGCCGATCGCGCGCCTGCTCGCCGGCGCGCGGGCCAGCACCGCCATGCCCGAGCACCATCCCGGCGCGATCCTGCTCAACCGCCTGTGGCCGCTGCTGCTGTTCACGCTGATCGCCGGCGGCCTCGCCTTCCTCGCCCCCCAGATCCCCGGCATCGCCGTCGGCTTCGCGATCATCTGGGCGCTCGCCTGGCGCCGCCAGCACGCAGCGGTCGCCGCCATCGAGGAGCGCGACGGGGTCTCCTTCTACGTCATGCGCACCTCCCCGTTCCAGCCGATCGCGCTGCATCGCACCCCCGGCTTCAGGGCGCTGCGGCCCGAGCCCACCAACGGCTCAGTCACCTGATGCCCGACGCCGACGCCGTACCCGATACGGAGACCGCCGTGTCCGCCGGGCTTGAGCGGGGGACCGTCGCGCCGGCTGGGCCCGAGCGGGAGACTGCCGTGTCCGTGGCCCATGCCGGAGCGCACGGTTCGGTTGGGTCGCAGACCTCGATTCGAGCGCAGGGTTCGGTGGGCGATTCGGTGGGCGCGTCCGGCGATGGGGTGGATGTCCTGATCGTCTCGCTCGGCGCTACCGCCGGGCTGCGCGCCGCCGACGCCGAGCTCACCGACTCCCTGCGCCGTGCCGGCGCCTCTGTCGCTCTGGTCGCCGCCGCCCGGCCGCGACCGCTGCGCACGCTCGCCCTGACCGATCTCGCCTGGGCCATTGCCGCCCGCCGCGCGGCTGTGGCCGGTCTCGCCGAGCACCATCCCCGCTCGGTCGTCTACTCGAGCACCACCTCCGCGCTGCTGTGGCCGCGACCGGGCGCGATCCGCTTCGACGCCCCCGCCGCCGGCAACCGCCCCGGACGCCACGGCCTGTGGCAGCGTCCCTGCGAGCGCCGGCGGCTGGCTCAGGCGTCGTTGTTGCTGCCCTGGAGTGCCGGCGGTCTCGACGAGGCGCCCTCCGCCGCGCGCACCGGCGATCGCGTCCTGGTCCTGCCCGTGCCGGTCGAGCCCTCCGGGCCCCCCGCGCCGGGGGTCCGCGACATCGCCGTGATCGCCTACGCCGCCAACCCTCTGAAGAAGGGGCTCGACCGCGTCCTCTCCGCCTGGACCCGCGTCCGCCGCCCCGAGGAGCAGCTCTACGTCACCGGCGTCTCGCCCGCCGAGCTGGTCCGCGCCGGCATATCCCTGCCGGCCGCCGGCGTCACCGTCACCGGCCCGCTTGCGCCCGCCGACTACCGCGCGCTCCTGCGCCGCGCCCGCGTGTTCGTCTGCGCCCCTCGCCGCGAGGACTACGGCCTCGCCCAGCTGGAGGCGCTCGCCGACGGCTGTGAGCTTGTCACCACGCCCGCTCCCGGCCCCTACGCCGCGCTGCCCATAGCCCGCGCGCTGGACCCGCGCCTCGTCTCCGAGGCGCTCCCGGCCGCGCTGCGTGCCGCGCTGGACGATCCCGCGCCCGACTACGCCGCCCGTGCCACGCTCGCGCTCGCGACCTTCGACCGGACGGCGGTCGATCGCCAGGCGAGGGAGCAGCTGCTCCCTCGCCTGGCGCGGATGCGGTGAGCGGCGCCAGTGGGGGTGCGGAGGCATACACGCGCCGTCGTGCACGCTCCGCACCGGTCGCCGAATCGGCGCACCTGCTCGCTCAAAGCCGTAAGCTACGGCGTCCTAGAAGACCCCGGCTATTTCACCGCTTTCCAGTTTTCCTTCTGACTGTCCCGACATGGTGACCGGGTTGCCGCCGATGCTCAGCCCGGCCGTCTTTTCTTCTTTTGCCAGGTTCTTGTATTTGGTCAGGGCTGTGGTCGGAAGGATCACTTTGCCGCTTAGGACTTCTTCTTTTTCGGGGCTGATTTCGGCCAGCACGCTGCCCGTGATGGGATAGGTCCCGGCTAGTACGCATGTCCCCCCGCTGCCTTCCAGCGTAATTTCCGTATAGATTTCGCCCGTTGCCGGGCTGAACAGCGTGTAGATCCTGGTTTCCGTGGAATCCTGGACGAATTCAGAGCGGGTTTTGGCGATGACCGGATTTTTGACCGCGCAATGTTCCGGTTTTTTGATAGTGCAGCCTTCGTATTCCAGGGCGCCGGCGCCGCGTCCAGGCGCTCCCCCTTCGATGAGTGCGCCGCTCAATTTCTCAGTCGTG
This sequence comes from Solirubrobacteraceae bacterium, assembly GCA_035948355.1. Taxonomy (GTDB): domain Bacteria; phylum Actinomycetota; class Thermoleophilia; order Solirubrobacterales; family Solirubrobacteraceae; genus Palsa-744. The sequence continues at coordinate 81,286 of DASZJF010000047.1, read as the reverse complement.
CATTCGCTGTTTATTTTAACCCCCGCAACCGTGGTTTTGATGAGGATGTTCGTGGTGTTTTTGCCTTCCGCTTTCCTGGTTTCTCCGGATTTGAGCATATTGTGGTTCACTCTCCAGACGAGTTCAGGTGCAGCCGACGCAACCGATGGCACATTGCCACCGGCGCCGATGAGCGCCGACAGGCTCAGCAGAGCGATCAAGATCTTAGAGCGCATTTACGACCCCCTATGGGATGTGAGCGTATTCGAAACATTGGTATCACATGGCCTTGGTCGCGCCAAACCGTTCGTCGAAGCCCGCAAGCCGGCCGCTCGGGATCCGGCGATCGGCGCAACAAATTCCTGCAACTGCGATTCTCCGGGTCCGGAGAATCCCGCCGGTGTGAGAAACGCTTACGGCAAGCTGAGCGCTGAGCGCTGAGCTCTGAGCCCGAGCTCACCCGCTGTCCGGCTCATCCGTCTGACACGAGCGCCACTTCGTGTGGTGACCGGCGCCGGCGGGGCTGTACGGAGCCACCGAACGGAGATCGACGGGATCTTCGATCTGCCGGCTCCCCGTGTCACCCACTCTCTACCCGCACTACTACTTCGCGCGATTGCGTTTTCGCATTCCCACCAGCTCGTCCCACCCTCGCGTGTTGGCGACGTCCCCCTTCGTCAGCCACGCCCGCCGGGCCGTCGCGATGCCCCAGCGCATGTTCTGGAGCGTCACCACTTTGTGAGCGTCCGAGTCGATCACGATTTTCACGCCCGCCCTCGCGGCGCCCAGCGCGTGCACGTCCGACAGGTCGCGCCTGTCCGGGTTCGCGTTGATCTCGATCAGCGTTCCCGTCCTCGCCGCCGCCGCGAACACGGCCTCCAGGTCGATCGCATACGGCTCGCGTCGCACGATCATCCTCCCCGTCGGATGCCCGATCGCGTCCACCAGCGGGTGCTCGATCGCGCGGATCATGCGCGCGGTCATCGCCGCTTCGCCCATCCCGAACGCCGTATGCACGCTCGCCACCACCCAGTCCAGCTGCGCCAGCAGCTCGTCCTCGTAGTCCAGGCTCCCGTCCGGCAGGATGTTCACCTCGCTGCCCGCCTTCACCGCGATGCCCTCCATTTGCGCATCCACCTCGCGCACCCGCTCGATCTGGCGCCGCAACTCGTCCGGCGAGACGTCGTTGCCGAACCCGTGCGTGGCCGAGTGGTCGGTGATCGCCACGTACTCGTACCCCAGCTCCCGCGCCGCCGCCGCCATCTCCGCGATCGTGTTGTGCCCGTCCGAGGCGACCGTGTGGCAGTGCAGCTCACCCCTGATGTCCTCCTGTTCGATCAGTTTCGGCAGCCCTTTACCGCCGTCCACCGCCGCCTGCAGCTCGCCGCGATCCTCGCGCAGCTCCGGCTCGATGTAGGCCATCCCCACCGCCTCATACACCTCTCGCTCGCTCTCGTGCGTGCGCTTCCCACCAGTAAGCCCATCCGCGTCGCTGAGCACTCCGTGCTCGGACACGTGCAGCCCTTTCTTGACCGCAAGCTCACGCAGCGCCGCGTTGTGCCTGCCCGAGCCGGTGAAGTGCTGCAGCAGGTTCCCCAGCTCCTTCGGCCTTCCGATCCGCAGATCGACCGCCACGCCCACGTGCGCCCGCCCCCGCGCCCCGACGGCGCTCGCCGAGGACACGCTCTCGATCTCCGCCAGCTTCGCCAACCGCTTCGCCAGCGCCACCGGCCGTTTCGTGACCGCGATCAGGTCGATGTCCTTCACGCTGTCCGCCATCCTCCGTGCCGATCCGGCCACCATCACGGTTGTGCCCTCGCCCGCGCCGCCTTCGCCCAGGCCGCGCACCAGCGCTTCTCCCAGCTCGAGCGCCTGCGGCAGCAGCAGCCGCGCCCGCCCACCGCTACCGCTCTCCTCCGGGCTCGCGGCCGCCCGCTCCAGCGCGCTCAGCACGCCTTCCTCGAACTTCGCCCCCAGTCCTTTCACGTCGCGCACGCGCTGAGCCACCGCCGCTTCGCGCAGCGCCTGCGGCGAGTCGATCCCCAGGGACGAGTGCAGCAGTCGCGCCCGCTTGGCGCCGATCCCCGGCAGTCGCGTGATCTCCACGAGCCCCGGCGGGAACTTCGCCTTCAGCTTCTCCGCCGCCGGGATCGTCCCCGTCTCGCACAGCGCCCGGATCTTCTCCTGCAGCGTCTCGCCGATCCCTTTCAGCGCCACTGCGCGCCCTTCCCGCGCCAGCGCCCCCACCGACACCGTCGCTTCGCGCACCGTCTTGGCGGCGGTCCGGTACGCCAGCACCCTGTGCACGATCGCTCCGTCGAGCTCGTACAGGTCCCCCAGCTCTTCCAGCGCGTCCGCGATCGCCCCGTTCGGCAGGTCCACCGCTTCAGGGTACGCGGCCCCTCCACTCGCCGCCTGTCCTGGCGCGAACCCGTAGGGTACGCCGACCCATGTCCGCGCCCGCGCCCGACACGCACGCCGTCCCCTGGCTGATCCTCCCGACCTACAACGAGGCACCCAACATCGCCGCGATGCTCGACGCCGCCGGCGAGGTGCTGGCCGGAGCCTGCGCCGAGGGCTTTCGCATCCTCGTCGTCGACTACGGCTCGCCCGACGGCACCGGCGACATCGCCGAGCGCTTCGCCGCCGAGCACGATTGGGTGCGGGTCCTTCACCGCACCGAGAAGAACGGCATCGGCCCCGCCTACCTCGCCGGCTTTCGCTACGCGCTCGACCACGGCGCTGCCTATGTGTTCGAGATGGACTGCGATTTCTCCCACGACCCGGCGGACCTCGCCCGCCTGCTTGACGCCGTGCGCGCCGGCGCTGACCTCGCGCTCGGCTCGCGCTATGTCCCCGGCGGCGGCGTCACCGACTGGGGCCTGTTGCGCCGCTTCATCTCCGAGGGCGGCTCCACCTACGCGCGTTTGGTGCTCGGTCTGCACGTGCGCGACCTCACCGGCGGCTTCAAGTGTTTTCGCCGTGAGGTCCTGGAAGCGATCCACTTCGACTCCGTCCGCTCCCAGGGCTACGCCTTTCAGGTCGAGCTCACCTACCGCTCCGTCCAGGCCGGCTTTCGCGTGGTCGAGGTCCCGATTGTCTTCCGCGACCGCGAGCGCGGCCAGTCGAAGATGTCCTGGCGCATCGCCGCCGAGGCGATGTGGCTGGTGCCCCTGTTGCGCTTCGGCGCTCGGCCGCCATCGCCCGGCTCGGACGCGCGGGCGGAGCCGGAACGGGAGCGCCCCACGCACACGGCTCGGTAGTCACCGGCCCGCTCAGGTTGCGGGACCCGCCGGCCGATGCACTGGCGATGGATGCCTCTGCCTACGCCTTCGCCCACGGGATGCGCCACACGCGCGCGACCCTGCGCGCCTGGCAGCATCACCCCACCGCGATCCTCACCCGCTGGTTCGCCGGCTCCTCCCTGGCGGCCCTCGGCCTGCTCGTCGCGGTGCTCGTCGTCTCGGCCCTCTCCGCCGGCTATGTCCAGATCGTCACCCTGCAGCCGCCCTTCGCGGTCGGCGACAGCACCGACGTGCTGGGCGTCCTCGGCCACAACCTGCTCGTGCTCGCCCTGCACGCGATGGCCTGCGTGGCCGGCTTCATCGCCGGCAGCTCCCTGCCTCTGCAGGCGTCCTCGCGCAGCGGTCTCTCGCGCTGGGTGCACGCCCACGGCGGGCGCATCGCGATCGTCTTCGTCGTCTGCGCCACCGCCTTCTCTCTGTCGATCCAGGCCTACACGCTCGGCCACACCCTCGCCGGCGTCGCCCACTTCCTGCGCGTCTCCCCGGCGGTCCTGCTGCTCGGCGTGCTCCCGCACGCGATCCCCGAGCTGATCGCCCTGTTCCTCCCTCTGGCCGCCTGGATCATCGCCAGCCGCCGGGGCGAGTGGGAGCAGCTGCTCGCCGCCACCTTCGTCACGGTCGCCATCGCCGTGCCGATCCTCGTGATCGCCGCGCTGATCGAGGTCTACGTCTCCCCGCACCTCTTCACGGCGCTGACCGGCATCCACCCGCCGATCGTTCGCTACTCCGAAGGATGGACCGTCACGGTGAACTGAGGTGGGGTGAGAGCGTCTACTCGGCGAGGAGGTCGAGCGCTCCGCGGCGTCGCTCAAGGGCTGCGTCGAGACGTGCTTGGAGTTTCTTGTCCTTGCGGAGCAGGGCGAGGCGCTCTGAGATGGCGTCGCGCACGATCTCGGAGACCGTGGTCTCGTCTGCCATCGCGACCGCCTCGAGCGCGGCGGCCTGCTCATCAGAGATACGGATGGTCTTGGTCGGCACGTTTTGGTCCTTTGCTTCGTTGAGGTGAGCAGACTGTAGCACAGGTTACACAGTATATAATCTGTCTTATAAAAGACATTATACTATGGTACGTTGCAATCATGATCGAGATCGCGCTCTTCCTCCAGATCGCCGAACGAGTGCTCGATATCGACGCTGATCGCCTTAAGAACGTCACGAAGATCGGCAGCGCAGAGTCGGCGCTGGGCTGCACCGTTCGCCAGCTTCGGCGGCCACGACTTCTACGACGATCCGGTTCAACGCGCGGCAATTCTTGCCTCGCGCATCATGCGCAACCATCCCCTTCCGGACGGCAACAAGCGCGTCGCACTGATCCTGATGGACTACTACCTCGAAGATCGGGACCTCCGTTGCACCGCCTCGGATACAGAGATCGACCGCGTTTTCCGTGCTGTCGCCGCAGGCGATATGACTGAGGATTATTTCGTCGTGTGGCTGGGCTCGCGCACAGAGCTAATCGCTCAAGATTGACGCCCGAACATTCCCGGTGCCTCTCCGGGCGGTCGGACAACCTTGCTTCATTTTGTATAGTGATGGGTGGGACCTTCCCCGCAGCACACCCGCGACCTTCAAGGAGACACCATGGCAGGCACCCTCAGCGAAGTCACCGACACCAACTTCACCGCCGAGGTCATCGAGTCCGACACGCCCGTGCTCGTCGACTTCTGGGCGCCCTGGTGTGGTCCCTGCCGCGTCGTGGCTCCCGTGCTCGAGGAGATCGCCTCCGAGCGCCCGGACCTGCGCATCGTCAAGCTCAACGTCGACGACAACCAGCAGACCGCGGCCCAGTACCAGGTCCTCTCGATCCCCACGCTGATCCTCTTCAAGGGCGGCGCCCCCGTCAAGACCGTCGTCGGGGCCTACCCGAAGAAGAAGCTGGAGCAGGAGCTGGAGCCCGTTCTTGCCTGAACCGGCCGCGGATGGCTCCACGCTTATCAGGGAGCGTGGCGTGCCCTGCGCAGCGCGATCGTGAGCTCCAAGCCGTCCACTTCGGTCTGCTCGCGGTAGCCATCCGCTGCTGACGCATCGCCTGGACCGGCAGCTATGCCGTCCGCTCCCAGGCGCAGCTCGATCGCCAGAGTCTCGCCCGTGAGGTAGTCGCGGTGGGACTCGGCCGCCTCGATCAGGTCCTGGGCGCCTGCCAGCGCCAGCTCGATCCGGTCCTCGACCTGCAGCCCCGCCGTCTTGCGTGCGTTCTGCACGGCGTGCACGATCTCGCGCGCGTGGCCCTCGCGGCGCAGGTCGTCGTCCAGCGCGAGGTCGAGCGCGACCGCGTGCGCGCCCTCGCGCTCGACCGAGTATCCCTCGGGCGCCTTCATCGTCAGGATCACGTCCTCGCTCGACAGCGTGTGCTCGCGTCCGCCCACCGCGATCCCGACCTCACCGTCGCCGTCGCGGACCGCGGCCGCCACCCGCGCGGGGTCGAGCGCCGCGATCGCCTCTGCGGCCCGCGGCATGTCCTTGCCGAACAGCGATCCCAGCGTGCGGTAGTTGGCCTTGACCTCGTACTCGCTCAGCTCCTCGGCGGCCGCCACGAACCTGACCCGCCTGACGTTCAGCTCCTCGCGCACGACCTCCGCCAGCCGTTCGATCGCCGCGCGCTCGCGACCGTCCGCGACCACGACCGCCTCGCGCAGCGGCTGGCGCACCTTCCGCTTGGCCTTGCCCCGAGCGCCCAGCCCCAGCCTGACCGTCTCGCGCGCGAGCGCCATCGCCTCCTCCAGCTCCGGGTCGCGCGCCGGCAGTGCATCGCCTGCGGGGAAGTCGCACAGGTGCACGCTCGCGAGCGTCCCGTCGAGGTTGTCGTAGATCTCATCCGCCACGAACGGGCACAGCGGCGCCAGCAGCTTGGCGATCGTCAGCAGGCACTCGCGCAACGTCTCGAACGCGCCTGTCTCGCCGTCCCAGAACCGCCTCCTGGAACGACGCACGTACCAGTTGGACAGCTCATCCACGAGCTCGCCGATCGCCCGGCCCGCGCTCGTCACGTCGTAGGAGTCCAGCCGCTCCGCCACCAGTTCGGCGGTCGCCGCCGTGCGCGACAGCGCCCAGCGATCCAGATCCCCGTCGGGGCCCGTCGGCGGTGCGCCGGGCTGTGACAGCGTCTGTGTCCCCGCGCGCGCGTACAGCACATAGAAGTAGTAGGTGCTCCACAGCTGCTTGACGAACAGCCGCACGCCCTCGCCGATCGCCTCCTCCGAGAACCGATACCCGTCCCACGGCTGCCTGGAGGTGAAGAAGTACCACCTGAACGCGTCCGCGCCGTAGGAGTCGAGCACCTGCCACGGCTCGACCGTGTTGCCCTTCGACTTGGACATCTTCTGACCGTCTCCGTCGAGGATCAGCCCGAGGCACACCACGTTGCGGTATGGCGCCTCCCGCTCCAGCAGCGTCGCTACGGCCAGCAGCGAGTAGAACCATCCTCGCGTCTGGTCCTGCGCCTCGCAGATGAACTCCGCTGGGTATCCCTGTTCGAACTCACGCTGGTGCTCGAACGGGTGGTGGTGCTGGGCGAAGGGCATCGCGCCCGAGTCGAACCACACGTCGATCACCTCCTCCACGCGTTTCATCGACTCGCCGCACGCCGTGGTCCCGTCGTCGTCATGGTGGGGGCAGGGGAACGTGACCTCGTCCACATACGGGCGGTGATGGTCTCCCAACGTCTTCCCCGACAGCTTCTCCAGCTCGGCGAACGACCTGATCGTGTGCGTGTGCCCTCGCCCGCACCGCCATACCGGCAGCGGGGTGCCCCAGTAGCGCTCGCGCGACAGCGCCCAGTCCACGTTGTTTGCCAACCAGTCCCCGAATCTCCCGTGCTTGACCCGCGGGGGATGCCAGTTGACCGTCTCGTTCGCCGCCAGCATCTGTTCGCGGACGGCCGTCGTGCGGATGTACCACGACTTCTTCGCGTAGTAGATCAGCGGCGTTCCACACCGCCAGCAGTGCGGGTATGAGTGCTCGTAGCGCTCCTCCTTGAGCAGCAGACCGCGTTTGTCCAGGTCGTCGATCAGATCGCTCGTGACATCCGGGTCCTTGACGACACGTCCGCCGTACTCGCGGCCCTCGTAGCTGCGAACGCGCTGATCGAACGTGCCGTCGGGTTCTACCGGGTTGAAGAGCGTACGTGGGTCGGTCGGGTCAAAGTGCACCTCGGGGACCGCCGCGGCGACTCTGAAGTCGTCCTCGCCAAACGCCGGCGCCAGATGGACGATTCCGGTGCCGTCCTCGGTCGTGACGAAATCGCCGGCGACAATCGGAAAGTTGTCTCTCGGGCTGGTGGCGCCGTGCGGTCCTTCCAGGAAGATTGGGCCCTCATAACGCTGTCCGACCAACGCGCTGCCCGGAAAGCTCTGCAACACCTTCGCGCCCTCGCCGAGGACAGCCGCGACGCGATTCTCGGCGAGCACGAACGTCTCATCTCCGACTTGCGTTCTGGCGTAGATGTCCGTGGGAGAGACCGCGACCGCGACGTTGCCCGGCAGTGTCCACGGCGTCGTCGTCCAGATCAGCAGCATGTCTCCCTGCTGCAGCGGTGCGGCTGAATCGGGAGCTTGGGCGGGTGCAAAGACGGGCCCTCCGGGCTGCTGCACGAGGTCTCCCGACTGCTCCTGCGCCGGAAAGAACACCGGCAACCGCACGTACACCGTCCGATCGACCACATCCTTATACCCCAGCGCGACCTCGTGCGAGGAGAGCGCGGTGCCGCAGCGGTAGCAGTAGGGCACGACCTTGTGCCCCTCGTACAAGAGCCCCCGACGATCGATCTCCGCGAGCGCCCACCACACCGACTCGATGTAGGTCTCATCGAGCGTCCGGTACGCGTCGTCGAGGTCGATCCAGAACCCGATCCGCTCGGTCAGCCGGTTCCACTCCTGCAGGTAGGCGAACACCGACTCGCGGCACTCGGCGTTGAATCGCTCGATCCCGATGACGTTCTCGTCCTCGATTTCGGCCTTGGTCGTGATCCCGAGCCTCTGTTCGACCGCGATCTCCACCGGCAGCCCGTGGCAGTCCCAGCCGCCCTTGCGCTGCACGAGTCGTCCACGCATCGTGTGGTAGCGCGGGTAGACGTCCTTGAACACGCGCGAGAGCACGTGATGGGAGCCCGGCGGACCGTTCGCGGTCGGGGGGCCCTCATAGAACACCCACCGCTCCGCCCCCTCGCGCGAGCGCAGCGACTGCGCGAACACGTCGCGCTCGCGCCAGCGCTCCAGCACCTGCAGCTCCATCGCGGGCAGATCCTGCTTGGGATCGACCCCGCGCGCAGGGATCAGGGGATTTTCGGGATCGGCCGCCATGGGGCGGCCCATTCTAGGTTGGCTCGGCCTCCGCGAGACGGACTGCCTCCGCGGCGGGCTGCTCGTGCGGGCCGGTATGAGATCGGCGGGACGCTCAGGAAGCGAGGACCGCGGGGTGGCGTAGCACCACCCCGGTGAGTCGCTCGCGCAGCTGCTCGGCCGCGGCGGTGGGGCCGGGACCGATGCGCTTGACGGTCGAGGCCCCGGTCTCGGGCAGGGCGCAGCGGTAGTCGAACACATCCACGCCCGGCTCGGCCTGGCGGGAGGCGTAGACGAGCCGGCCCAGCGCGTCCGCCGAAGTTCCCGAGCCGGCCAGCACGATCGCCCCCGGTCGCAGCGCGCGCAGCGCGGCGCCGGTGCGCTCGGGCTCCAGCTCGACAGGCAGGGTCAGCACGCGCAGACCGCCCCGGCGCAGGAACAACTCCAGCGCCTGTACGTACGGAGCGTCGAGATCGCCCGGACGCGAGGCGTCGAAGATCAGCGCGCCCTCCTCGCGCGAGGCCGGCGGGGCCACGCGCGTGGCGGCCGCCAGCCACCCGGTCGTGTAGCGCAGCGCGAACGCGCGCTCGGCCGAGTCCTCCTCGAGCAGCTCAAGCGCCGCCAGCAGCACCGACTCGACGGTGCGCTCGACCGAGCGCACCGCGAGGCTCTCCTCCAGCAGACGGTCGGCGGCGTCGGGCGCGAACGCATCGAGAGCGGCCCGCAGGCGCGCGGGGGAGGAGGGCCCCTCGCCGCGCTCGCGCGCGACCGACACGGCCGAGGCGATGTCGTGGGTCTCGGCGAACGCTTGGCGCAACGCCTCGATCTCGTTCAGCTCGAACTGGCGGTGACCGCCCTCGGTGCGGTGGGGCATCGGGTAGCCGAACCGGCGCTCCCAGCCGCGCAGCGTGTTCGGGCTGACGCCCAGCATCGCGGCGGCGGCGTTTGTGCGGATTGCGCTCATTACGTGAGAGATGGTGAGCTTTGTGCGCTCTCAGCACAACCCCCGCAACGGGGGATGCAGACCGCGATACGCCTTGCAGGCGCAGGAACCGTGTCACGTGCGCCGACGGCGTGCCGACAGGTGTGTGCGCAGGCGACTGGATCGGTTCGCCGGCCGGCGGAGTCTGTGGGTCTGAGGAGCGAATTTGCGCGCACGCGACCGCGCAGCGGATATGACGGCCTACGATCAAACGCGTGCGACTGCGCCTCTATCACCATCCGGACGGGACCCGCGTCGCCTACCGCGAGTGCGGGACCGGACCGCCGCTGGCGCTAATTCACTCGGCGATGCTCTCTCACAAGGAGTGGGAGCCCTCGGTCGAGCAGCTCTCGGCCCACTTCCGCGTGGTCCTGCCGGACCTGCCGCTGCACGGCGACTCCGAGGACAGCCCCGATCACCCCTACACCCTGGACTGGTTCGCCGAGGTCCTGGGCGGCTTTGTCGCCGACGTGCTCGGCCCGAGCCCGCTGATCGGCGGGCACGGCGCCGGCGCCGAGGTCGTGCTGCAGGCGGTGGCGAGCAACCGTGTGCGACCGAGCCGGCTGGTGCTGATGTCCAACCGGCTGCACGTGGCGCCCGAGCGCGCGCGGGCGCGCGCGGTCTGGCGTGCGGCGACGATGGCTGGCGCGATCCCCGGCCTCGACCGGGTGGCCGGATACGGCATGCGCACCGTGTTCAGCCCCGAGCGGGGGTCGCGGCTGTCCGTGCGCGAGAACCCGGCGGCTCGCGACCTGCTCAGGCACGCGTTCGCGGACGCTCCCGGCAACACGGCGCTGGCCCGCTCGTGGGCGAAGTGCGCGCGGGCGTGGCCGACGGGCGCGCGCGCGGACCTGCTGGAGCTGTATCCGCGCCTGCACATGCCCGTGCTGCTGCTGTGGGCCGACCAGGACCCGCTGCATCCGCTCGCTGCGGCCGAGTCGGCGCTGGGACTGCTGCCGGACGGGCAGCTGCGGATACTGCCCAGCACGGGCTTCCTGATGGCCTACGACGATCCGGTCGGGCTGGCCAGGGAGCTGGTCGCCTTCTGCGGGTAGGGTTTGCGCGAACGCCCGACCATGCGCGAGATCGCCCGTTTGCGAGGAGACCAACATGCCGACCGATAAGCAGCTGTGGGGCGGAGAGACCGCCAAGGCCGTCGAGAACTTCCCGATCTCGGGCGAGACTGTGCCGCTGCCGGTCGTGCACTGGCTGGCGCGCCTGAAGGGCGCCGCCGCCGTCGTCAACGGCGAGCTGGGGCTGCTCTCGAAAAAGAGCGCCAAGCAGATCGAGAGAGCCGCCGCTGAGATCGCCGCCGGCAAGCACGACGCGCAGTTCCCGATCGATGTGTTTCAGACGGGCTCGGGCACGTCGACGAACATGAACGCCAACGAGGTCATCGCCAGGCTCGCCGGGGAGGGCACGCACGCCAACGACCACGTCAACATGGGCCAGTCCTCCAACGACGTGTTTCCCTCGGCCGTGCACCTGGCCGCGCTCGACGTCGCCCAGAACGAGCTGCTGCCCGCGCTCAGGCAGCTCGAGCGCTCGTTCGCGCGTAAGGCAAGAAGCTTTCAGAACGTCGTCAAGTCGGGTCGCACCCACCTGATGGACGCCGTTCCCGTCACGCTCGGCCAGGAGTTCGCGGGCTATGCCATGCAGATGGCGCTCGGCCAGGAGCGGGTCAGTGCGGCGCTCGTGCACGTCGGGCAGATCCCACTCGGCGGCACCGCCACGGGCACCGGCCTGAACACCCACGCGAAGTTCGCGGAGCGGGTGCGCGCACGGTTGAAGAGGCAATCCGGCCTGCGCCAGATCGCCCCGCCCGCCGACCCGTTCGAGGCGCAGGCCAACCGCGACGCGCTGGTCGAGCTGTCGGGCGCGCTGAAGGTGATCGCGGTCTCGCTGAGCAAGATCGCCGGCGACCTCGCGCTGATGGGCTCCGGACCGCGCGCGGGCATCGGCGAGATCTTCCTGCCGGAGTTGCAGAAGGGCTCCTCGATCATGCCCGGCAAGGTCAACCCTGTGATCCCCGAGGTCGTCCTGCAGGTCGCGGCGCAGGTGATCGGTAACGACACCGCGATCACGATCGGGGGGATGCAGGGACAGTTCGAGCTGAACGTGCGGATCCCATTGATCGCGCGCAACCTGCTCGAATCGCTGCGCCTGCTCTCCCGCACCTCGCGCGTGTTTGCCGAGAAGTGCGTCGACGGCATCAAGGCCAACAGGGCGGGGACGGACGCCTCGGCGGGCGCCACGCTCGCGGTCGCCACGGCGCTCAACGGCGCGATCGGCTATGACCTCGGGGCCGCGATCGTCCAGAAGGCCACCGCCTCGGGGCGCCCCCTGCGGGAGGTGGCGCTGGAGGAGGGGGTCGACGCCAAGCTTTATGACGAGACGATCGATCTGCGGCGGATCGCTCGGGGAAATCGAGCGTGAAGATGGAAGCTCGGGGCGATCGATCTGCGGCGGATCGCTCGGGGCAACGGAGTAGATAGGCGACGCGCGGCGAGCCGCCGCCTACCCCGCGCCGCCTACCCCCGCGGCAGCGCCCGGTAGGACTGCGCGACGACTCCGACCGCCGGCTTTGCTCGCCCTCCGTACGTGAACAGCCCCTTCTGGTTGAGCCCTTCGATCAGGCGCAGCCGCGGCAGCACGCCGTGGATCGAGCCGCCCTGAAACGTGGGGACGAGCGGGTAGTCGCGCAGGAGATAGACGAACATGCCGCTGAGTCGGGGGTCGGCCGCGTAGGCGCGGATGTGACGGGCGAGCAGTGAGGACTGGAACGAGTAGCTGCCGGGGCTGCCGCCTGGGTTCAGACCGTTGGATTCAGCGCCGAACTCGCTGATCACGAGCACCTTGCCGGCGAACGTGCGTTGCATCGCGCCCAGGCGGCTGGAGATTTCCGCGCTGACCGCGGCCGGCGAGTGCTGCGGCGAGTCATACCAGCCCGAGTAGTCGGTCTCGGCGATCGCGTCGGCTTCGCGGTAGAGCGCGCCGGGGTGCTGGGGCGGATGATCGCCCCACACGTCGACGGCGACCATCCGCGTCGGGTCGTGGGCGTGCAGCCAGCCGCTCAGCGACCGCACGTAGGCGACCTCGGCGCCGTCGCGGCCGTTCTCGGCGACCTCGTCCACGAGGTTCCACGCGAAGATCGAGGGGTGCAGCTGATCGGCGATCACCGCGGTGCGCGCCTGGCTCTCGGCGCCCGCGAGCAGCGCGGGCGTGTTCGAGTACCAGTTGCCCGCCCCTTCGACCGGCCCGATGCCCTGCCATACGAGGATTCCGGCCGCGTCGAGCCGTTCCAGCAGGGCCGGGTCGAGCGGGTGCTGGGCGCGCACGGCGTTAGCGCCGATCGCGCGCAGCTCGGAGACGATCGCGTTCTCATCCCCCGGCGTGAGTGCGTCACCGTGACCGAGGGCGTCCTCTTGAATGCTCGCGCCGTGCACCTGCAGGCGCTGCCCGTTCAGGTACACGCGCCCGCCGTGCCAGGTGATCTGGCGCAGCCCCACGCGCGCGGAGAAGCTCGACTCCTGGGAGACGGCGAGCGTCAGCTGGTACAGGCTCGGGCTCGCGGGCGACCACAGCGCCGGTTCGGGGACGCTCACGCTCGTGCTGACCGTCGCCGTCTGTCCGTGGGCGAGATGCTGTTCGGGGAAGCTCAACGGGATCGTCTGCGCGCCGTGGGAGAGCGAGCCTGCGGGGACGATCGCGCGCCCGGAGGCGCCGTCGTTGCGCACTTCCACGCTGACTCGCACGGTCGCCGTCTGCGCCCCCGGCGTGCCCGTTGCGCTGGTCGCGTCCGCCGTCGCAGCGAGCGTCGTCTGGATCGTGGGGTTCGACAGCTCGCTCGCGCCGATCGCGCGCACGCTGACCTCACCGTCGAGCCCACCCCAGTTGAACCAGGTGCGGTGAAATCCGATGCGCGACTGGGCGGCCGGGTCGCGCCAGTCGACGCGCACGACCAGCGTGTGCCTGCCCGCGGCGAGCTCCTCCCGAGGTTCGAAGGGCAGATACGAGCCTCGATGGGAGCCGAGCGAGTGCCCGTCGACCCACACGTTCGCCTGGAAGTTGGCGGACTCGAACCTCAGCGCATACATCCCGGCGGTGGGTGCCTCGAACGTCGTGCGATACCACGCGACCGAGCCTTCGTAGTTGGCCTGCGCCGCCGGGCCGCTGTAGGGGAGGGGCTGCACGACGTTCGGAACGCTCACGGTCGCCCCGCCGAAGCCGCCCCGCTGCCAGCCGAGCGCGATGCCGCGATTCGCGGGGTCGCGGCGCAGCGTCCAGCGGGTCAGCGCGGTGCGTCCGACGGGGCCTTCGCCGATGATCGTCTGACCCGGGGGGGCTTCGGCCGCGACCGCGCTCGCCGCCAGGGCGACGCACGCGACGATCCCGGCGAGCGCCGTCTTGTTCGCGGATGGGAGCATCGTCATGTATTCAACAGTGCAGCGTCCCGATCAGAGCGGCGCTCCGCGGCCGGGCGGGCCGGCGCGGCGAGCATCCGTTCCAGCAGCAGCCGGGCCCCGGTCTTGGATAGCGGTTCGTTGAGGTTGCCGCACTTCGGGGACTGTACGCAGGAGGGGCAGCCGTCGGCGCAGCCGCAGCCGGCGATCAGCCGCTGCGCGTCCGCGCACAGCTCCTCGAACCGCTGAAACGCGGTGCGCGCGATGCCGATGCCCCCAGGGTGCCCGTCGTAGAGGAAGATCGTCGGGCGGCCCGTCTGGGGGTGCAGGTTGGTGGACAGGCCGCCGATGTCCCAGCGGTCGCACATCGCGATCAGCGGCAGCACCGCGATCTGGGCGTGCTCGGTCGCGTGCAGCGCGCCGAGCAGGGACGCGAGCGGGACTATCTCCGTCAGCTGCCCTGCCGCCGCCGGCTCTCCTTCCGCCACCGATCCTCCGCCCACCCTCGGTCCGGCTTTCGCCACCGTCGCGGGCTCGTCCCTCAGCTGCGCCGAGTCCAGCTCGAACCACAGGGCCTGCGTGGAGAAGCTCGTCTCGGGCAGGTCCAGCGCGACTAGGTCGATCTGCGCGTGGTCTGACAGTCGGCGGCGCTGGTAGGCGAGCACCGTCTCGGTGACCGACACCTCGCCGAAGCTGAGCGTGACCCTGAGCGTGTCGCGGCGATCGAGCAGTCGCTCGATCTGAGTCATCGTCTCGCGCTTGGGCTGCGTGTACCAGTCGCCCTCGAACGGCGCGACGAGCGCGCGCCGGTGGTCCAGGTCGAGGTCGCGCACCTCATACGAGCGCCCCTGGTGCAGGTAGATCGCGCCGTCGTGCACGGTCGAGTGGGCGCGCGCGGCCTCGGTCTGGCCGAGCAGCTCGCCCGAGGAGACGTCGACGATCGCAAAAGTGTCGGGGGAGGCGGAGCGCAGCGACACTTCTGCCGCGGGATAGAAGCCGGGGTTGCGAGGCACGTAGGTCTCGCGACCGACCGCCTCGCCGCCATCGGTGCCCCGCGCGGGGCGTGCGCGCAGGCGCCCGGCGCTGACGAGCAGCTCGGCCTGGGCCTGCAGGCGCGGGCCGAAGAACTCGGCGTCCTGAGCATCGAGCGGTCCCTCGTGCGCGGCGCACAGCAGGTGCGCCGCGAAGATCAGCGGGCTCTCGTGGTCGAGGATCGCCGCCTCGACGGGGCGGTCGAGGAACTCGTCGGGATGGCGGCAGAAGAACTGGTCCAGTGCGTCCTCGCCGGCGACATACACGGCCAGGCCCCGTCCGCGCCGCCCGGCGCGGCCCCACATCTGGCGCAGCGAGGCGACGGTGCCGGGGAAGGTGACGACGACGGCCGCGTCCAGCTCGCCGATGTCGATGCCGAGCTCCAGGGCGTCGGTGGTGATGACCGCGCGCAGCTCGCCGCGCGTCAGCCGCCCCTCCAGCTCGCGGCGCTGCTGGGGGGTGTAGCCGGCGCGGTAGGGCGCGACTCGCTCGGCCAGCTCCGGGTGCCCGCCGGTCTCCAGCTCCTGGGTGACCAGCCGGCTGAGCAGCTCGACGCCCTTGCGCGACTTCATGAAGCAGATCGCCCGTGCACCCTCGCGCACGAGCCGCGCCAGCAGCTCGGCCGCCTCGCCCAGCGCGGAGCGACGGGCGCCCAGCGCGGCGTCGGTCAGCGGCGGGTTCCACATCGCGATTCGCCGTCCCGGCGTGGGTGAGCCGTCATCGTCGATCAGCGCGATGTCCTCCAGGCCCGTCAGGCGCTCGGCCAGCTCGACCGGATTGGCGATCGTCGCCGAGGTGAGCAGGAAGATCGGGTAGGTGCCGTAGATGGCTGCTATGCGGCGCAGCCGGCGCAGTACGCCGGCGACGTGCGAGCCGAACACACCCCGGTAGACGTGGGCCTCGTCGACCACGACGACCGCCAGGTTCGCGAACAGCTCCGCCCAGGCGGCGTGGTTGGGGAGGATGCCGACGTGGAGCATGTCGGGATTGGTGAGCACCACGTTGGCATCCCTGCGGATGTCCGCGCGCGACTCGCGCGGGGTGTCCCCGTCGTAGATCGCGGGGCGCACCTTGCGAGTCAGCCCGAACGCGTTCAGCGCGCGCGCCTGGTCCTGGGCGAGCGCCTTGGTCGGGTACAGATACAACGCTCGTGCGCGCGACTGCTCGCAGAGGATGTGGAGTGTGGGCAGGTTGAAGCACAGCGACTTGCCCGAGGCCGTCCCGGTGGTGACGATCGTCGGGCCTTCGGTGGCTGCCTGGACCGCCTGGGTCTGGTGCGAGTACAGCCGCTCGATCCCCAAGCTGGCCAGCGCCGTCAATACTTCCGGGTGCAGGGTGCGCGGCACATCCACGAGCCGCGCCCGACCGGGTCCCTCGCGCGCCTCGCGCACGAGCCGCTCGTCCGCGCGTCCCTCGTCCAGCAGTGCGCTCCAGGGCTCGGTCTTGCGTTCTTTGCCGCTCGCGCGCGCTCGCGCGCTCGACGCCTGCCGCCCGTGTACCGGTCCTTGTGCGGGCTGAGCGGGTGCGACGGACGTAGGTTTGCGGGCCACGGCTTGCGATAGTAGATGCGATGAGCACCTACGTCGCCGAGCGCTGGGCGCAAACGCGCACGTTCCATCATTCGCCGTACTCGCCCGCGCGGATCGCCGCCGCGCGGGCCGAGCGCGGGCTGGGGGTGTCGGTGTGCCTGCCCGCGCGCGAGTGCGCGCAGACGGTGGGGGAGCACGTGCGCGTGCTGGTGGGCCTGCGCGAGGCGGGGGTGATCGACGAGATAGTCGTGATCGACGCCGGCTCGGCCGACGGGACCGCGGCGGTGGCCGAGCGCGCCGGGGCGGTCGTGTACCAGGAGTCCGAGCTGATGGGCGAGCTCGGCCCCGTGCTCGGCAAGGGCGACGCGATGTATCGCGCGCTGAGGGTGCTGCGCGGCGAGATCGTGTGCTACCTGGACGCCGACACGGCGGGCGCCTGCGCGCACTACGCCACGGGCCTGCTCGGGCCGCTGGTGTGCGAGGCGTATGCCGAGGGGGAGATAGCGTTCGTCAAGGCGTTCTACCGGCGTCCGTTCGAGCACGACGGCGTGTCGCTGCCGGAGGGAGGCGGGCGCGTCAACCACCTGCTGGCTCGACCGGCGCTGGAGCTGTTCTATCCCGAGCTGGGCGCCGTCGCCCAGCCGCTGGCGGGCGAGGTCGCAGCGCGGCGCGAGCTGCTGGAACGCGTCCCGTTCGTGACCGGATACGGCGTCGAGATCGGCATGCTGATCGACGTCTGGCGCGAGGTCGGGCTGTACGGTATCGCGCAGGTGGATCTGGACGAGCACCGCAACCGCCATCAGCCGCTCGCGGCGCTGACGCCGATGGCGCGGACAGTGCTCGCGACGATCGCCCGCCGGGCGCGGGCAGAGGGCCGGCTGAACGGTGTCGAGATCGCCGAGCCTCCGCTCGAACGCCCGCCGCTGGCGGGGGTCGCGCAGTCCGCCGGCAGCCGCGCGCGTGCAGGCGAGCACGACGGCGAGGGGGCGCATGACCGAAAGGCGTCCGGGGGAGCGCCGGTCGAGCGATGAGCATGCGCTGCGTTTACGTCGATCTCGACGGCACGCTGCTGGGGCGCCGCGCCTCGCTGCTGCACGACGGCGAGGGGAACGTGTCGCTCGAGGGTGTGCGCGCGGTGCAGGCGTGCCTGCGCGCGGAGGTGGAGATCGTGCTGATGTCCGGCCGGCGGCGCGCGCAGGTGCACGAGGACGCGCGCCTGCTGGGGCAGGACTCGTTCATTTACGAGGCGGGCGCGTGCGTGGTGTTGGACGGTGGGTCGCAGTTCGGCGGCGAGGAACTCTGGCTGACGGGCGAGCTGATGCCGGGGGAGCTGACGATCGCCGAGCAGATCGAGCGCTCGGGCGCGCCGGAGCTGCTGCTGGAGCGCTACGCGGGACGGCTCGAGTACCACGAGCCGTGGCATATGGCGCGCGAAGTCTCGCACCTGTTCCGTGGGTTGGTGGACGCCGAGGAGGTCGATCTGCTGCTGGCCGAGTACGGCCATGAGAACCTGCGGCTGGTGGACAACGGCGTCGTCAACCGGCGTTCACCCGCGCTGGCCGAGCTGGAGCACGTGCGCGGCTATCACCTCGTGCCGGCGACCGCGTCGAAGGCGGCGGCGGTCGCGCTGCACATGCGCGCCCGAGGGTACGCGCGAGAGGAGACGTTCGCGGTGGGAGACTCGCGCGAGGACATGGCGTGCGCGCGGCACGTGGGCGCGTTCTGGCTGGTGGCGAACGCGGTGGCGCGCGACCCGTCGATGCGCGCGGCGATGGCGGCGTACGAGAACGTGCGGGTGAGCGAGTCCTCGCACGGAGCGGGCGTGTACGAGGCGGTCGTGAGCACGCTGATGGGCTCTGCCTGAGACAACGTTCCTGGGAGTTTCGGATCTAGGACGTCGGAAGGCAAGCGAGGCCAGGACGCAGGGAGCGTGGCGTACTACGTACGCGAGCGACTGAGGACGCCGACTCGCGCCGCCTTACGACGTTCTAGATGATGCCCGCGCGCTTCTCCTCCTCGTACAGCCGCTCGACGACGAACTCCTTGAGCAGCGTCTGATAGCCGGTGTTGCGCGAGGCGGCGAGCGCCTTCAGGCGCATGAGCGTGAACTGATCGAAGCGGATCGCGATCGGCGTCGTGCGGCTCGGACGGATGACGTCCTGCATGCGCAGGGCCTTTTCGCGCCGCTCGTTCGCTGCGAAGAACTCGTCGGGGTCGAGCGACAGGCCTTTGGTCGTGTCGACGTCGGGTTGGCGCGGCATCGATGTCCTCTCTTTGCTTTCGTGGGGGGTGTGGGGAGTATTAACTTTTGCCAAACGTTTACTATCGTAGTGGTGTATATACATAAATTATACGGAGAACCTAAAACTGTAGTTTCTATAGTCTATACATAACTACCATGGTGCACTAAACAAAAAAGTTAATACACACGACATCCCCCACCAACGAGGGTACGCGGCGAAGCGGCCGGTGGATTGGGGGGTGGGCCGCATCCGCGCAGGCGAGTCTCCGGCAGCGCGGGCGGGCGTGGGGCATCCGGCCCCACCTCAGCGCGAGCGGTGCAAACGCCGCCACACCCGCCGCCAGAACCCCGGCTGCGGGCGCCGGCGCCACAGCGCCGGCGGCGGAACGGTCGCGCGCACCAGCGCCACCCACTCGTCCAGCGGCAACTCCCCTGAGATGAGCCGCCCCAGCGCGCTCGTGACGGGCGCCTCGACGCCCCCGCGCTCCAGCGCGCGGCCGAGCAGCGGGACCGACTCCAACGCCTCGACCGCCTGGCCGATCCGGGCCGGGATCTCCGCTGCTGGCACGCCTGCCGCCAACAGCTCGCCCGCGCGCCGGTTGCGGCTCTCCCGCGCCAGCGCCGTCGCCACCAGGTCGCCGGCGCCCGCCAGCCCTATCATCGACTCTGGGCGCGCGCCCAGACCCTCGGCGTAGCGCCACACCTCCGCGAAGATGTGCCCGGCCGCGGCGCCCGCCGCGTTCAGTCCCTGCGCCTCGGTGGCCCCGGCCGCGAGCGCGGCCGCGTTCTTCGCCGCCCCCGCCAGCTCCACACCCACAGGGTCATTGGACTGCTCGCACACGACCCCCGCGCGCGTGAACACCAGCGCGAGCGCGCGCGCCAGCTCCTCCTCCACGCACGCCGCGACCAGCGCCGCCCCCGCGTGCACCATCTCCTGCGCGTGCGCGGGTCCCCCCAGGCAGGCGACGCGGTGGGCGCCGAACCGCGCGCTCAGCACGCTCGTCGGCGGCGTCCCCGCCGGGGGGACCAGGCCCTTCGCGACCGACACCACCGCCGCGCGCCGCCCCAGGCCGCCGGCGCCGAGCGCCTCGATCACCTCGCCCAGCCCGCGCGAGGGCACGGCCAGAAACACGTAGTCGGCGCGCGCGACACCCTCCGAGGAGGACTCCACCCGCAGTCCCGCCGGCAACTCCACGCCCGGCAGGTAGGCCCGGTTCTCGCGCGCGTCCGCGAGCAGCCTCGCCTGCTCGACCGTGCGCGCCTGCAGCGTCGTGCGCAACCCGCCCCGCGCCAGCAGCACCGCCAGCGCCGTCCCGAACGAGCCCGCCCCGATCACGCTCGCCCGTCGCGCGCCCGGCGTCGGCAGGGCTCGGGCGCGAGGGGCACGCGGCGCCCGACTCGGAGTAGGCTCGGGCTCGGTCATCCGATGAGCGAGCCTAGCGACACCCGCACAGTGGCGATTCCGTCTGCGCACCGGGGAGGGAGTCATCCGGAGTCGGAGGAGTGGCGCAACTGGGCCGGCGATCAGCGCTGCCGTCCCGCGACGGTCGAGATTCCCGGCTCGATCGAGGAGATCTCCGCCGCGATCGCCTGCGCCGACGATCGCCGCATCCGGGTCGTCGGCTCGGGGCACTCCTTCAGCGACATCGCCCTCACCGACGGCCTACAGCTGCGCCTAGGGCGGCTCACGCGCGTGCTCGACCTCGACCGCTCCTCGGGGCTCGTGCGCGTCCAGGCCGGCGTCACCATCCGCGAGCTGTCCGCGCGCTTGGCCGAGCACGGGCTCGCCCTGGAGAACCTCGGCGACGTGGACGCCCAGACGATCGCCGGCGCGATCGCCACCGCCACCCACGGCACCGGCGCGCGCCTTCCCAACATCTCCGCGCAGGTCGCCGAGCTCACGCTCGTGCTCGCCGACGGCTCCGTCTTACGCTGCGCACCCGACGCGGACGCCGAGGCGTACCGCGCCGCGCGTGTATCGCTCGGGGCGCTCGGCGTCATCGCCGAGGTCACGCTGCGCTGCGTACCGGCGTTCACCCTGCGCGGGCACGACTCTCCCCGACCGCTCGCCGAAACCCTGGAGCGCTTCGAGGAGCTTGCGCTCGCCAACGACCACTTCGAGTTCTTCGTCTTCCCCCACGCCGACATCGCGCTCACGCGCACGAACAACCGCACCGACGAGCCGCCCCGTCCGCGCGGGCGGGTGAGCGCCTACGCCAATGACATCCTCCTCACCAACCACGCCTTCGGCCTGTTCTGCCGCATCGGGCGGCGAGCACCCGGGCGCATCCCCCAGATCAACCGCCTCGTCACCCGCCTCGCGGGCTCCTCCACGCGTGTGGACCGCTCCGACCGCATCTTCACGAGCCCCCGCCTCGTGCGCTTCACCGAGATGGAGTACTCGCTCCCGCGCGCCGCCACGCCCGAGGCCGTCCGTCGCCTCATGGCGCTCGTGCCCGAGCGCGGGTTCGCCGTGCCCTTCCCGATCGAGGTCCGCACCGTCGCCGCCGACGACGCCTTCCTCAGCACCGCCTCCGGGCGCGAGAGCGGGTTCGTCGCCGTGCACATGTACGAGGGCATGCCCTACGAGCCCTACTTCCGCGCCGTCGAGACCATCATGTACGAGCTAGACGGTCGGCCCCACTGGGGCAAGCGCCACTTCCAGACCGCCGCCACGCTGCGCCCGCGCTACCTCGACTGGGACCGCTACCAGGCAGTGCGCGCCCGCCTGGACCCTCACGGCCGCTTCGCCAACGACTACACCGACCGCGTGCTCGGGCCGGTCGATGGCTGATCCGCTGGAGCGCCTCGAACGGGCCACGGCCGATCTCGACCCACCCTTCGCGCTCGTCGATCTGGATGCGATGTGGGCCAACGCGTCCGACCTCGAACGCCGCGCGACCCACCGGCCGATCCGGCTCGCGAGCAAGTCGGTCCGTTGCCGCGCGCTGCAGACGCGCGTGCTCGCCCGTGACGGGTTCGCCGGCACGCTCGCGTTCACCCTGCCCGAGGCCCTGTGGCTCGCGCGGCATGGGTTCGAGGACGTCGTCGTCGCCTACCCCACGGCCGACCGCGCCGCGCTGGCAGAGCTGGCCCGGCTGGGAGCCGAGTGTCCGCACGCCCGGGTCACGGTCATGGTCGACGACGTCGCCCAGCTCGATCTGATCGAGGCCGCCCGTCTCCACGGCGACCCGGATGTGGCGCCGATCCCGGTCTGCATCGACCTCGACGCCGGCTATCGCGCTCTTGGCGGCCGTATCGCGATCGGCGCCAAGCGCTCCCCCGTCCATACCCCCGCGCAGGCCGTCGCGCTCGCCCGCGCGATTCTCGCGCGCGATGCGCTCCAGCTCGTCGGGATCATGTCCTATGAGGCGCACATCGCCGGCCTCGGCGACGCCCCGCGCGGCCGTCCGCTGCGGGCGCTGGCGATCCGCGTGCTCCAGTCGCGCTCCGCCCGCGAGCTCGCCGCCCGCCGCGCGCAGGCCGCCGCCGCCGTGCGCGAGCTGGCGCCGCTTCAGTTCGTCAACGCGGGCGGCACCGGCAGCCTGCACCTCACCGCCCGCGAGCCCGCCGTCACCGAGCTGACCGCCGGCTCGGGGCTGTACGGCCCGGCGCTGTTCGACTCCTACCGCGCGTTCACGCCCCGCCCCGCCGCGCTGTTCGCGCTGCCCGTCGTGCGTCGTCCCGGACCGGGCGTGGCGACCGTCCTCGGCGGCGGTTACCTCGCCTCCGGTCCCGCCGACTCCGCGCGCCTGCCCGTGCCCCATCTGCCCGCCGGGCTGCGTCTGGACTCCCAGGAGGGAGCCGGCGAGGTGCAGACACCCCTGCTCGGAAACGCCGCCGATCATCTCGCGGTCGGCGATCGCGTGTGGCTGCGCCACGCCAAGGCCGGCGAGCTGTGCGAGCGCTTCGCCTCTCTGCACCTGCTCGCGGGCGAGCGTATCGTCGATGAGGTCCCCACCTATCGCGGTGAGGGACAATGCTTTCTGTGACGATGACGACGAAGACCCCTCACTCGTCCTGGACCCGCATCCGGGGAACGTGCGCGCGATGAGCTCGACTTCGGGGTCCGCCGCCCCCGATCTCGCTCCGACGCCCGAGATCAGGCTCACCCTGCGCGAGGTCGTCGAGACGCTCGCCCCGCTGGAGCGCCCGCCGTGCTCGCCGGGCGAGCGCGCCGCCGCCGAGTGGCTGCAGGAGCGCCTGGGCGCGGTCGCCGGCGTCGAGGTCCAGCTGGAGGACGAGCCCTCTTGGGGCACGTTCCCGCCGACCGCCACCGGGCTCGGTCTCGCCGGCGTCCTCGGGGCGCTGCTGTCGCTGCGGGGTCGTCGCCTCGCCGGTGGGCTGCTCGCGGCTGCGACGTTCGCCGGGATCATCGACGAGGCCCACAACGGTCCCCGCATCCTGCGTCGCCTCGTCCGTCGCCGGCGCTCCACCGTCAACCTGATCGCCCGCACCGGCGACCCGCACGCGCCGAAGACGCTCGTGGTGATCGCCCACCATGACGCCCCGCAGACGGGCATGATCTTCGACCAGACCCTCCAGCGCACCCTCCACGAACGCGCGCCGCAGGTGCTCGAGCACTTCAAGGCACCGTTCCCGCAGTGGTGGTTCGGGCTCGCCGGCCCGCTCGCGACGATCGTTGGCTCGCTCTGTCCGCCGGGCGCTCTCAGGCGCGTTAGCGCGCTCAAGGGCCTCGTTCTGGGCCTGCTCGGCACGGCGCTTGTGGCGGACGTCTGGCGCAGTGAGACCGTCCAGGGCGCCAACGACAACCTCTCCGGCGTCGCCTGCCTGGTCGCGCTCGCTGAGCTGCTGCGCGAGCATCCGATCCCGGGATTGCGCGTGCTGCTCGTCTCCTGCGGCGCCGAGGAGACCCTCCAAGACGGCATCCGCGCGTTCGTCTCCACTCATCGCCACGAGCTCGACCCGGCCACGACGCGATTCGTCAACCTCGACACCGTCGGATCGCCCCACCTCGTGCTGCTGGAGGCCGAGGGGCCGGTGCGCATGGAGGAGTACACCGGGCCATGGCTGCGCGATCTGTTCGCCGCCCGCGCCGACTCGCTCGGCATTCCCCTGCACCGCGGCTACCGCGCCCGCGCCTCGACCGACAGCGTCATCCCCTCCCGCGCCGGCTACCCCACCGCGACGCTCGTCTCGATGACCGACTGGCTCGCCCCCGCCAACTACCACCTCCCCAGCGACATCCCCGCGAACCTCGACTACGCCACCGTCGCCGACGCCACGCGGCTGGTGTACGAGGTGGCGCGCTGGCTGGCTGACGAGGTGACATAGCGGGTTCACGAGCTTGCGCCCGATTTGCGACCGGACACAATCGGAGTGGTCGCAGACGATGAGCCTCTTTATCCGTCTTCCTTCTTGAACAATGATTCTTTCCTTGCCAGCAATGGAAGAATCATTGAACACCCATCGATGCATGCTTCGCCGCCAAGTCAGCGCGGCCGTGGCGGAGCCGCAGGATTTGCGGGTCAGGCCAGTCGCGCGAGCTTGCGCCCAGCAGCGCTCAGCTCCTCCGTCCCGTTCGCCTCGAGGATGACCTGCAGGTCAAGCACTCGCGCGTCGAACGCATCCAGCTTGTTCATGCCGGTCACCGCATACGCTGGCACGCCCCCCTGGCGCGCGCGCGTGGCGATCTCGAACACATCGCTGCTCGCCAGGGTGTCCCGGTCGAGGCGATCCACGCCGAGCACGATCGCCCGCGCGCGCCGCATCCGCGTGTCGAAGTTCGTCGGCAGACCGTCCTCGATCTGACATATGTCCGGCTCGGGCATCCTGCCCGTGCGCACACCACGTGCGATCGCCTCCCCCACGCGCTCGGCGGGCATGCCGGCCCCGAACCCGCACACCGCGAGCAGGAGCGTGTCCGGTATCAGCATCGCCCAGCGCCACGCCGCCGGTCGGCCGCTGGAAGGTGGGAGCGCGTGCACGATGCCACGATCGGGCATCCTTTCACGTATGGCCGCCGACAAGGAGCACGTCGTGCTGGAGGTGCAGGGACGCGAGCTGCGCGTCAGCAGCCCCTCCAAGCCCTTCTTCCCCGAGCGCGGCCTGTCCAAGCTCGACCTCGTCAACTACTACATCGAGTGCGCTCCGGCGGTCGTCCGCCACCTGCGCGAGCGTCCGACCGTGATGAAGCGCTGGGTCGACGGGGTGCAGGGCGAGCCGTTCTTTCAAAAGCGCGTCCCCAGCTCGGCGCCGGAGTGGATCGAGACCGCGACCGTGACCTTCCCCAGCGGTCGCTCCGCCCGCGAGCTCGTCCCCAACGACGCCGCCCACCTTGTGTGGGGCGTGAACCTCGGGGTGATCGACTGGAATCCCTGGCCGGTGCGTCGCGACGACCTCGACCACCCCGACGAGCTGCGCGTCGACCTCGACCCCGGGCCCGAGGTGCCGTTCTCGGAGGTGCGCGAGGTGGCCCTGGGTGTGCGCGAGGTGCTGGAGGAGCATGGCCTGCGCG
Organism: Solirubrobacteraceae bacterium; assembly: GCA_035948355.1. Lineage (GTDB taxonomy): Bacteria > Actinomycetota > Thermoleophilia > Solirubrobacterales > Solirubrobacteraceae > Palsa-744. Next base: position 56,060 of record DASZJF010000047.1, on the reverse strand, counting down.
GCTTCCCCAAGACCTCCGGGTCGCGTGGCATGCACGTGTACGTGCGGATCGTCGCCGAGCACGACTTCACCGAGGTGCGCCGCGCCGCGCTCGCGCTGGCGCGGGCGGTCGAGCGGAACATGCCGGCTCGCGCGACGAGCCGCTGGTGGAAGGAGGAGCGCGAGGGGGTCTTCATCGACTACAACCAGAACGCCCGCGACCGCACCGTCGCCTCGGCCTACTCCGTCCGCGCCGTCCCCGACGCGCGCGTGTCCTGCCCGCTTGAGTGGGACGAGGTCGCCGACGTCGACCCCGCCGAGCTGCGCCTGGACACCGTTCCCGCGCGGCTGCGCGAGCATGGCGACCCCTCGGCGGACATCGACGAGCACCGGGGTTCGCTCGCGCCCCTGCTGGAGCTGGCCGCGCGCGACGAGCGCGAGGGGCTCGGCGACGCGCCCTGGCCGCCGCACTTTCGCAAGCAGCGCTCCGAGCCCCCGCGCGTGCAGCCCAGCCGCGCGCGATCCGCGCGTTCGCGATGACTCTCCCGCTGACCCCGCCCGTCGCGCCCGCGCTGGCGCTGTCGCGTCGCGAGCTGCCCACCGGCGAGGACTTCGCCTACGAGATCAAGCTCGACGGGTTCCGCTGCATCGCGTTCGTCGACGGCGACTCCGCCTACCTGCAGTCGCGCGGCTCCAAACCCCTGCAGCGCTACTTCCCGGAGCTCGAGCTCCCTCCTGGGCGGTACGTGCTCGACGGCGAGATCGTCATTCGCGACGAGTCCGGACACGAGCAGTTCGACTCGCTGCAGCAGCGCATCCACCCGGCTGAATCCCGCATCAAGCTGCTCTCCGGCGAGATCCCCGCCACGTACGTCGCGTTCGACCTGCTCGCCTACGCCGATGAAAAGCTGCTGGAGCTGCCGTTCGCCGAGCGCCGCACGGCCCTGGAGCGCCTGCTCTCAGACCCCGGGTTCGCGGGTGCGCCCGTCGAGCTGATGCCCTGCACGACCGATCCCGCCCGCGCGCGTGAGTGGCTGAAAGATGCGGAGGGCGCGATCGCCAAGCGCCTGTCCGCGCCCTACGCTCCGGGCAAGCGCACGGGCATGTTCAAGGTCAAGCGCGTGCGCACGATCGACGCGATCGTCATGGGCTGGCGTCCCGGCAAGGAGCCCGACACCGTCGGCGCGCTGATCCTCGCCCTGTACGACGGTCCCGAGCTGCGCGTGGTCGGACACTGCTCTGGTCTCACCGCGGCCGAGAAGCGCCGGCTCGTGACGTTTCTGGCGCCGTATGAGACGGGGGAGCGCGGCTCGGCCGACCCCAGCCGCTGGAGCTCCGGGCGCGAGCTGGAGTGGGTCGCCCTGCGCCCCGAGCTCGTCGTCGAGATCGACTTCGACCACGTCTCCGCCGGGCGCATCCGCCACGGCGCCAAGCTGCGTCGCTGGCGCGAGGACAAGCCCCCGCGCGAGTGCACGTTCGACCAGCTGTCGGTGTGATGCGCTCGCCGTTCGGGATGGCACAAGATCGGCACGCCCGCGTCGTCTAGCATCCGCGACGATGAGCACCGATACCGCCACGGTCGCCGAGGAGGAGTACCTGCAGATCCTGTTCTGGCTGCAGGAGGCCCGCCTGCCGATGACCGGCGCGAACGTCGCGCGCGCGATGCAGCTGTCGGCACCGACGGTCCACGAGATGGTCGGACGGCTGGAACGCGACGGCTACATCACCCGCGGCCAGGACCGCGTGATCGCCTTCACGGCCGACGGCTCCGCGCACGCCGAGGGGATAGTCCGCCGCCACCGCCTGATCGAGCGCTTCCTCACCGACGTGCTCGGCGTCCCCTGGGACGAGGTCCACGAGGAGGCCGAGCGCCTGGAGCACGCCATGTCGCCGGTGCTGGAGCAGCGCATGCTCGCGGCGATCGGCGACGCCAAGACATGTCCCCACGGACACCCGATCGTCGCCGGCGAGCGCCTCGCGGGCGTACCCCTGGCCGACGTCGCCGTGGGGGCGTCCGTGCGCGTGCTGCGGTTCGAGAACGAGGCCGAGGACCTGCTGCACTACCTGATGGCCTCGGGCCTTCACCCGGGCCTGGAGGGCACCCTCGCGGCGAGCGACGACACCGAGGTCGTGCTGGAGGCGGCGGACGGCAGTCGCTGCGCCATCACTCCATCCGTGGCCGAGACCGTATCGGTGGTCGCCGACCCATCGCCGCCGCCCCGTACTGCCTTGCCGGAGCAGCTCGTGCTGGGCCAGCGCTACGGGCGCTAAAGAGAGCGATACGCCGCGGCGAGGCGCGTGATGCCCTCGTCGATCTGCTCGGGCGTCACACCCGAGTAGGCGAGGCGCAGCGTGTTCTCGCCGCCCTCCAGCACGAAGTCCGTGCCCTTCACGAACGCGACCCCCCGCTCCGCGGCGACCTTGTGCAGGGCCGCCACATCGCTGCCCGGCGGGAGCGTCACCCACATGAAGTACCCGCCCTGCGGCGGCACGAACTCCGCCTCCGGCAGCTCTCGGCGCAGCGCCTGCGCGAGTGCGCCGGCGCGCTGGGCCAGTGCGGCCTTGACCGTCGCGATCGAGCGCTCGACCGCGCCCGAGGCGCAGAACTCGTACACGATCGCCTGCGCCACCATGCTCGGCGAGATGTAGGTGTTCGTCGCCAGCTCCGCCACGCCCGCGATCAGCTCGCGCGGACCGACCAGATACCCGACCCTGATGCCGGGGCAGACGGTCTTCGAGAACGACGACGCATACACCACCCGTTCGGGGTCCATCGACAGCATCGTCGCGATCGGCTCGCCCTCGAATCGCAGCTCGACGTAGGGGTCGTCCTCGAACACGACGAACCCGTGCTCGGCCGCCAGCCACAGCAGCACGCGGCGCTTGGCGGCCGACAGCGTGTACCCGGCGGGGTTCTGGAAGTTGGGGATCACGTGCGCGAGCTTCGGCTGCGCGCCGGTCGGGTCATCCAGCAGGCGCCCGAGGGCGTCGGTGTCGATGCCGTCCGGCTGCAGCTCCACTGCGTGCACGCGCGCGCCGCGCTTGCGCAGCGACAGCAGCGTGCGGTCGTACGTCGGACGCTCGACCACCACCTCGTCGCCCGCGCCCACGAGTTGCTCGAACAGGAACGCGTCGGCCTGCATCGATCCGTTCGTAACGATCACGTTCTCCGGCGCGACGCCGTGCCGCTCGGCGATCCACGCCCGCAGCTTCAGGTATCCGACCGACGTCCCGTATGCGGTCGCCGCGCCCGGATCGCTCTCCAGCGCGCGCGCCGCGGCCTCGCGCAGCCCGTCCACGTCGATGATGTCCAGCGACGGCGCGCCGCGCGCGAACGAGATCGTGGGTCCCACGGTGGTGGCTGTCGAGGCTGCGGGCACGGCCGAGTAGCTTAGGCGCCCGAGCAGCTCGTCGTAGTCGCGGGTCAGCTCAGCGGCCGTCTGCTCCAGGCGCTCCCTGAACCGCAGCAGCTCCTCGGCTCCCGGCGTCGCCGTCCTCGCCGGGAGCGGCGGTGCAGGCGAGGGCTTGACGGCCTCGTCGATCAGCCTGCTGCTGCTGCTGTTGGCTGCTCCGACGGCCGCCAGCTCACGCTCCAGCTCCCCGAGCTTGCGCTCCAGCTCGCCCAGCGTCTGTGCCGTTTCACGATCCACAGGCCAAGCCTAGCGATCCTGGCGGGCGCGGTTGTGTGTGTCAGGAAGTCGGGCTGGATGCCCCGCTGAGCACATCCACGGCGAGCTCAGCGACTTCGGTAGGAGTTCGCCCCACGCGCACGCCCCGCGCTTCCAGCGCGTCGGCCTTCGCTTTGGCCGTCCCCGCCGAGCCTGAGACGATCGCGCCGGCGTGTCCCATCTGCTTGCCGGCGGGCGCCGTGAACCCGGCGATATAGGCGATCACGGGCTTGGTCACGTTCGCGGCGATGTACTCCGCCGCCTCCTCCTCGGCCGCGCCGCCGATCTCGCCGGAGAGCACGATCAGCTCCGTCTCCGAGTCTGTCTCGAACAGCTCGATCACGTCCACGAACGAGCTCCCCGGCACCGGGTCGCCGCCGATCCCCACGATCGAGCTGCAGCCGAACCCGGCCTGGGCGATCTCGTTGCCGATCTGGTAGGTCAGCGTGCCCGAGCGCGAGACCACGCCGACGTTGCCCTCCTTGAAGAACGACGCCGGGATGATGCCCACGTTGGCCTTGCCCGGCGACAGGATCCCCGGGCAGTTGGGGCCGATCAGCCGCGTGCCCGGATGGTCGCGCTTGAGCGTGTTGTAGACGCGCAGCTCGTCGTGCGCGGGTATCCCCTCGGTGATCGCGATGACCAGCTCGACCCCCGCCGCGGCCGCCTCGAGGATCGAGTCGGCGGCGAAGCGCGGCGGGACGAAGATCATCGCCGTGTTCGGCTGGGCCGCCTGCGCGACCTCCCCCCAGCTGTCGAACACGGGGATGCCCTCCACGTCCTGTCCACCCTTGCCCGGCGTCACTCCCCCGACGACGTTCGTTCCGTAGCGCCTGTTGTTCAGCGTGTGAAAGGCGCCCTCTTTGCCGGTGATGCCGGCGACCGCCAGTCGCGTGTCGTTGTCGACGAGAACCGACATGATCAGGCCGGAGCCCCCACGTCGCGGCCGGCGGCGAGCGCGACGACCATCTCTGCGGCCTCGTCCATCGTCCTGGCGGCGTGCACGTTCGGCAGCGAAGCCTGTTGCAGCAGCTCGCGTCCCTGCACGTCGTTGGTGCCGTCCAGACGAACGACGAACGGGACCGTCGGCTTGATCTCCTCGAACGCCGCGATCAAGCCCTTGGCGACCTCGTCGCAGCGTGTGATGCCCCCGAAGATGTTGAACAGCACGGCCTTCACGGCCTCGTTGGCGAGGATCAGCTCGACCGCCTGCTTGACCTTGCCGGCGTCCGAGCCGCCGCCCGCGTCCAGGAAGTTGGCCGGCCGTCCGCCCGCGCCCGCGACCACGTCGAGCGTGGACATCACCAGTCCGGCGCCGTTGCCGAGGATCCCGATGTCGCCGTCCAGCGCGACGTACTGCACGCCCTGCTCCCTGGCGCGGCGCTCGATCGGATCTTCGTTCTCGCTGTCGGACAGCCCCTGGTTCTCGGCATGGCGATACAGGGCGTTTCCGTCGAGCGTGACCTTGGCGTCCAGCGCCTTGACCTCACGCTGGGGCGTGACGATCAGTGGGTTGATCTCCGCCAGCAGCGCGTCCTCCTGCGCCCACACCTCGTACAGCGCCGTAAGCGCGTCGGCGACGCCCTCGATCACGTCCTCCTCGGCGCCGCCTTCTGTGGCGATCTCCACGGCCTGTTCACGGGACAGGCCCTTCAGCGCATCGACGTGGCGGCGGATCAGCTTCTCGGGGTGAGTCTCGGCGACCTGCTCGATCTCCACGCCGCCCTCGACGCTGAAGATCACGAGCGGCTGCTTCTCCGAGCGGTCGAGCAGGACCGACGCGTAGTACTCGGTCGCGATGTCGCTGGCGTGCTCGATCCACAGCGTTCGCACCGTATGGCCCTTGATGTCCATCCCAAGGATGTTCTGCGCGTGCTCGCGCGCCTGCGCCTCGTCGTCGGCCAGCTTCACGCCGCCGGCCTTGCCGCGCCCGCCGATCAGCACCTGCGCCTTGACCACCACCGGGTAGCCGACCTTGTTCGCGGCGGCGACCGCCTCCTCCACGGTGGTGACCGCCTCGCCGTCGGAGACTCTCAGGCCGTGACGGCCGAACAGCTGCTTGCCTTGGTACTCGAGCAGGTCCATTAGCGGCGCAGCACTCTAACGGAAGACAGGTGAGCGCGCGCGGGCGGTCCCGCAAGGCATAATGCCCGCCTAGGGGTCCGTGTCAGGTTATCTGGCGGCCCGAGGCGCCCGCTCCGCGGCGTCATACGCCACCCACGATGCTCGACGTGCAACCAGCACGCCTGCGCTCGCGTGCGGCGTCTGCCATCCACGGCTCGACCCCCTCAACCCACCATCTATCCTGCCACGAACCTATGCCCATCCCCAAGAACGTCACATTCGTCACCTTCGACGTCTACGGAACGCTGATCGACCGGGACACGGGGGTCTACGAGGCGTTCGCCGCGGAGGCCGCTCGCGATGGTGTCGAGCTCGACCGGAACGAGCTGCTCGCGCTCGTGCGCGAGATCACGCGCGAGATCGAGGGCGGCTCCTACGAGCTCTACGCCGAGGTCCTGCGGCGCACCGCGATCGAGGTGGCCAAGCGCCTGGACTGGGCGCTGGAGCCTTCCCGTTCGGGCTTTCTGCCCGACTCCGTCCAGCGCTGGAAGCCGTTCAAGGAGACCAACATCCAGCTGGCCAAGCTCGCCAAGAAATACAAACTCGGCCTGCTCTCAAACGTCGACGACAAGCTCCTCGGGCAGACCCGCCGCCACATTCCGACCGACTTCGACCTCGTCGTCACCGCCCAGCAGGTCCGCTCCTACAAGCCCGATCCCGCCCACTTCACCGAGTGCGCCCGGCGCATGGGCGGCAAGCGCGGCTGGGTTCACGTGGCCGCCAGCCACTACCACGACGTGGCGCCGTGCGTCAAAGCGCGGGTGCCCGTCATCTGGGTCAACCGCAACAAGGAGACGCTCGACTCCTCCCAGCGCAAGCCCACCGCCGAGGTTACGAGCCTCAAAGAGGCCGCCAAGCTGCTGGGCGTTTCCTAGCAGGGCCGTGCGGGCGATCGCCCTGCACGCCGACGTGCTCGTCGCGACCAGCGCGATCTGGCAGACGAACTGCGCCGTCGTGCGCGCCGGCGAGGAGAGCTTCCTGCTGGACTCGCCGATCCTGCCGGACGAGCTGCAGGCGCTGCCCGCGCTGGTCGAGCAGGCCGGGTTCCCCGCCCCGAGCGGTCTGCTCGCCACGCACGGCGACTGGGATCACCTGCTGGGACGGCTAGCGTTTCCGGGTATCGCGCTCGGTTGTGCGGAAAGCACCGCCGAGCGCATGCGGGACGCTCCGGGCGAAGCCCAACGCGAGCTGCGCGTGTTCGACGAGGAGCACTTCATCGAACGCGAACGGCCGCTTGCGCTCGGGGCGGTACAAGCGCTGCCCATCCCCGGCAGCTGCGGGATCGGCGAGCGCGAGCTGGCTCTGCACCCTGCGTGCGGCCACACCGGAGATGGGATCGCCATCCTGATCGAGTGGGCGGGTGTGCTGGTGAGCGGCGACTACCTGTCGCCGGTCGAGCTGCCGGTGCTGGGCCGTGCCGGCACGGCCGAGGCGTATGCGGACACGCTCAGACGCCTGCGCCCGCTGGTGGAGGGCGTCGAGCATGTCGTGCCCGGCCATGGGCGCGTGCTTGACTGCGAACGGGCGCTCGCGATCCTCGACGAGGATCTGGCCTACGTGCGCGACGTCGGGCCGTCTAGCTCGACTCGGCTGAGACGATCGTCGCGATCGGCGCGCCCGCCGCGATCGGCGCGCCCTCGCTGATCGGCAGCTCCGAGATCGTCCCCGCCTTGTGGGCGGTGATCTCGTTCTCCATCTTCATCGCCTCGATGATGCACAGCAGCTGGCCCTCGGTGACGGTGTCGCCCTGCTTGACCAGCACCTTCCACATGTTCCCCTGCAGGGGAGAGGGCAGGGTGTCCGGACCGCCGCCGGCTGATCTCTTTCGCTCCCCGCGCTGGGGGGGACGCCTGCCCACGCTCGCACCCGCGGTGCCGTTCATGGGACCCATCGCACCCGCGAACGGGGTGCCGAGCACGCGCACGTCGAAGCGCTTGCCCGAGACCTCGACCTCATAGGTGCGTTGCACCTTCTCCTCGGCGTCCTCCTCCTCGCTCGCCGCGACCGCGGTGGGCGCTGCAAACGCAAGGGTCTTCAGCCACTGTTTGTCCTCCAGCAGATCCCTGCAGGTCTCGCCCTTGGCCCACTGCTCGCTCGCCAGCAGCGCCTGGTGGAAGGGGATCAGCGTCTTGAGCCCCTCGATCTCGTATTCGGAGAGCGCGCGCAGCATCCGCCGCGTGGCCTGCTCGCGGTCGGCGTCCCAGACGATCAGCTTCGCGATCATCGGGTCATACATCGGCGAGACTTCGCCGCCTTCCGCCACGCCCGAGTCCACCCGGATGCCCGGGCCGGTCGGCTCGGAGTAGCGCCCGATCTTGCCGGGCGCCGGGGCGAAGTTCTTGGAGGCGTCCTCGGCGTTGATGCGGCACTCGATCGCATGCCCGCGCAGCTCGACGTCCACCTGCGCATAGGAGAGTTCCTCGCCTGCCGCAGCGCGTATTCCCTCCTTGACGATGTCGATGCCGGTCGTCATCTCGGTGACGCAGTGCTCGACCTGCACGCGCGTGTTCATCTCCAGGAAGAAGTACTCCGGCTCGCCGCCCTCGCCCGCCGAGAACAGACCCTCGATCGTGCCGGCTCCGACGTAGTCCACGGCCTTCGCCGCGTTCACGCCGATCTCACCGATGCGCTCGCGCAGCTGGGGATCGACGACCCATGCGGGCGCGGGGGACTCCTCGATCACCTTCTGGTGGCGACGTTGGATCGAGCAGTCGCGCTCGCCCAGGTGGATCACGTTGCCGTGGCGGTCCGCGAGCACCTGCACCTCGACGTGGCGAGGGTCGTGCAGGTAGCGCTCCAGATACACGGTCGCATCGGAGAAGAACTTCTCGCCTTCACGGCTGGAGCCCTCGAACGCGCCCTCCAGCTCCTCCTCGGTGAGCGCCACCCGAAAGCCCTTGCCGCCGCCGCCGCCCGCCGCCTTGACGGCGACCGGGAACCCGATCTCCGCCTTGGCGATCTTGAGCGCGTCGGCGACGGTTGCAACCGGCTCGGTTGTGCCCGGCACGATCGGCACGCCGGCGGCCTGCATCAGCTCGCGCGCGCGCGTCTTTGAGCCCATCGCCTCGATCGCGCTCGCGGGCGGGCCGATGAACACGATCTGAGCGTCCTCGCATGCCTGCGCGAACGGGGCGTTCTCCGCCAGGAACCCGTACCCGGGATGGATTGCCTGCGCACCGGCCCGCCGGGCCACGTCGAGAATCTTCTCGACGTTCAAGTAGTTGTCGGCCGCGGGCCCCTCGCCGAGGTTGTAGGCCTCACCGGCGCGCTCTACATGCGGGGCTTCGCGGTCGAGCTCGGAGTACACCGCGACCGAGGCCACGCCCAGCTCCTCCAGCGCGCGCACGATCCGCACGGCGATCTCGCCCCGGTTGGCTATGAGGACCTTGCTGAACATCGGCCGCGGAAGCTTAGCGACCCTTCCCGCGGCCTCGCGCCCGGCGCAACGGCACGCCGCTACTCCGGGGACGCCGCGATCATTCCCGCCCCGACGGTCTCGTTGGAGGCCTCGTCGATCAGGATGAAGCTGCCGGTGCGGCGGTTGCGCTCGTAGGGGTCGAACACGAGCGGCGCGTTCGTGCGCAGGTGGACGCGGCCGATGTCGTTGAGGGCCAGCTCCTGCGGTGCGGCGGCGCGTTCGAGCGTGTGCACGTCCACGCGGTCGTGCAGCTCGTCCACGACCGCGCCGGCGCTGCGGGTGGTGTGCTTGATCAGGTAGCGCCCGCCGGCGCGCAGGGGGCGCTCGCTCATCCAGCACACGTCCGCTTCCAGCTCGCGCGCGACCGTCGGCGCCTGCTCGGGCCGGCAGATGGTCTCGCCGCGAGAGATGTCGATCTCGTCGCTCAAGCGCAGCGTCACCGACATCGGCGCCAATGCCTCTGTCAACTCTCCGTCATAGGTGTCGATCGCGGCGATCGTCGTGCGCCGGTCGGCCGGCAACACCACGACCTCCTCGCCGGTGCGCAGCGCGCCGCTTGCCATCTGACCCGCGTAGCCGCGGTAGTCGCTGCCCTGCGCCGGGCGGATCACCCACTGCACGGGAAAGCGCGCCGGCCTGTCGTCGGGATGGTCGTAGGCGACCTCCACGTTCTCCAGCAGCTCCAGCAGCGTCGGGCCGTCGTACCAGTCCATCGTCTGCGAGCGGTCCACGACGTTGTCGCCGTTGAGCGCGGACATTGGGATGTAGGCGATATCGCGGCCCATGCCCGTGCCCGTCCCGATTCCGTGAAGCTTTCCGGCAAAACCGGCGAACTCTGCTACGAGCTCGTCGAAGCGCTCCTGCGCGTGGTCCACGAGGTCCATCTTGTTGACGGCCACGACCAGATGGGGGATGCCGAGCAGCGCGCTGATGAACGCGTGGCGCTTGGACTGCTCCAGCACGCCCTTGCGCGCATCCAGCAGGATCACCGACAGGTCGGCCGTGGAGGCGCCCGTGACCATGTTGCGCGTGTACTGCTGATGGCCGGGACAGTCGGCGATGATGAACCTGCGACCGCCGGCTCCGCCGGCGGTGCCCGCCGTGGCGAAGTAGCGATACGCCACGTCGATCGTGATGCCCTGCTCGCGCTCGGCTCGCAGCCCGTCCGTCAGCAGCGCCAGGTCCAGCGCGCCCTCGCCACCGCGGCGCGCGCTCGCCTGCGCGACGTGTTCGAGCTGGTCCTCGAACACCTGCTTGGTGTCGTACAGCAGCCGGCCGATCAGCGTGCTCTTGCCGTCGTCGACCGAGCCCGCGGTGGTGAAGCGCAGCAGATCGAGCGTCATTAGAAGTATCCGGCCTTCTTACGGTCCTCCATGGCGGCCTCGGTCACGCGGTCGTCCGCGCGCGTCTCTCCCCGCTCGGTGATCCGCGTGGCGGCGATCTCCGTGACGACTTCGGTGAGCGTGGCCGCCTGGGAGCGCACGCCGCCGGTGCAGCTCATGTCCCCGACGGTGCGGTAGCGGACGGTCTCGGAGAAGACCTGCTCGCCGTCGATCAGCTCGACGCCCTCCCGCCACGCGTACAGCATCCCGTCGCGCTCGAACACCTGACGCTCGTGGGCGAAGTAGATCGAGGGGACCTCCAGCTGCTCGGAGTCGATGTACTCCCACACGTCCAGCTCCGTCCAGTTTGAGATCGGGAACACCCGCACGTTCTCACCCCGGCGGATACGGCCGTTGTAGAGGTTCCACAGCTCCGGGCGCTGACGCTTGGGGTCCCACTGCCCGAAGTCGTCACGGAAGGACATCACGCGCTCCTTCGCGCGCGCGCGCTCCTCGTCGCGACGGGCGCCCCCGAACGCGGCGTCAAAGCCGTGCTCTGAGATCGCGTCCAGCAGGGTCACCGTCTGCAGGCGGTTGCGCGAAGCGCGCGGCCCGGTCTCCTCGACGGCGCGGCCGCTGTCGATCGACTCTTGCACGCTGGCGACTATCAGCCGCTCGCCGAGCTCGGCCACGCGCCGGTCGCGGAACTCGATCACCTCGGGGAAGTTGTGTCCGGTGTCGACGTGCATCAGCGGGAATGGGAACGGGCCCGGCCGGAACGCCTTCTCGGCCAGGCGCAGCAGCACGATCGAGTCCTTGCCGCCGCTGAACAGCAGCACCGGACGCTCCAGTTCGGCGGCTACCTCGCGCATCACGTGGATCGCCTCGGACTCCAACGCGCGCAGGTGCGAGAGCTGTGCTCCGGCCGCGACGCTCATGGTCTATCCGGCGCGGTCAGCGTGGCCTTCGTGGCGGTGAGCGCTGGGGCGCCGCGGGCTGCAAGCGTGCCGGGCGCGGCCGTCGCGGCGTCCGGCACGTTCGGCAGCGAGCGCCCCCGCAGCAGGTAGCCGAGCAGGCCCACGGCGACCGGTGCGCCAAAGATGACCGCCACCGGGATGTGCCCGCCGGCGGTGTTGACCATCGCCAGCGCGGAGCCGAGCAGGACCGCGGCGAGGGTCACCCGCAGCGCCTGGTCGGGCACGCGGTCGACGCACTGCGCGCCGATCCACACGCCGGGGATCGAGCCGATCAGGATGTTGGCCATCAGCGAATAGTCCACGTTGCCGCTGATCGCGTGCGCCAGACCCCCGATCCACAGCAGCAGCGCGGCGACGAACACGCTGGAGCCCACGACCCGTTGGGGCGTCAGTCGGAAGATCAGGATCATCGCCACGCCGATCAGGGCGCCGCTGCCGACCGAGGTGAGACCGAGGATCAGTCCCAGCACGAAGCCCAGCGCGATCGCGGCGATGCCGGTGCGGGTGGTGAACCGGAACGTATCGCGCTCGTGCTTGGCCAGATGGCCCAGCAGCAGCGTGCGTACGAGCAGCACGCTCGCCACGACCAGCAGCGCCGCGGCGACGCACCCGATCAGCACGTTGTCGAAGCTCTTGCCGTAGGTGTGGTGCAGGCGGTCGACGATCAGCACGCCCAGCAGCGTTCCGGGAACGCCGCCGAAGGCCAGCCACTTTGATACGCCCAGGTCCACGGTCCCTTTGCGCAGGTGCCGGTAGCCGCCCAGCGTCTTGGTGATCGCCCCGTAGGCCAGATCGGTGCCGACCGCGACGACGGGCTGGACGCCGAGCACGATGATCAGCAGCGGCGTCATCAGCGAACCGCCGCCGATGCCGGTCAGGCCGATCAGGACGCCTACGCCGAGCCCGAACAGGATGATCTCGGGGTGCAGTCCCAGCATCAGCGGGCCGGGTTTCCGGGTGATGAGATGGAGATAGTCGGCTTTGTAGCGATCGTCATATGCGCGTAGGGCTCGGGATCACGGTGGCTCACGCGGTGGGCTCGGGCACCACATCGACGTGCAGGCCGCACTCGGTCTTCTCGGTCCCCGCCCAGCGGCCATCGCGGCCGCTCCCGGGCTGGGTGCAGGGCGCGCAGCCGATCGACTCGTACCCCTGGTCGTGCAGGGGGTTGTAGGGCAGGTCGCGCTCGTGGATGCGCTGCCACAGGTCCTTGTCGGTCACATGGGCCAGCGGGTTGTACTTCCAGAGTCCACGACCCTCGTCGCGTTCGATCAGCTCCGTCGCGGCGCGCGTCGGCCCCTGCTCGCGTCTGATGCCGGTGATCCAGCCTTCGGCTCCGTCCAGGGCACGCTCCAGCGCCTGCACCTTTGCGGTCGAGCAGCAGTTGTCGGGGCCCGTCCACGGTCCGCCGGGGCCGGAGGCGTCCTGCACCTCGATGCTCACGCCGAACCGTCGCTCGAACTCGCGCCAGGTCTGCAGCGTCTCGGGGAAGAGCACGCCGGTGTCGATCGTCACGATCCTCACCGGCGACTGCCCGTCGCCGATGCGCAGGAGCTCGTCGAGGAGAACCGACTCCTCCTTTTGGAACGAGCACAGCAGCACGGCCCGCTCGCCGTGGCGTTCGACCGCCTCGCGCAGCGTCCGGCTCAGGCCGTCCGCCGGATCGAGGCCGGGAGGGTGCTCCGCTATGTCGCTCTGCGCTCCGCTCATCTGCACGCGCTCCGATCGCCGTCCTGCTCCCGGCGTTGCTCCGATGTACGTTGATCTATACCGCGCACTCGCCCTCGCCGCGAATGACTTCGAACGGGACGTTGCGGTTCCAGTCGATGAATTGGCTCATCGTCTCCAGCCCGAAGTCCACGGGCATCGACAGGTCCTTGACGAGGCCCTCCAGCTCGGCCGTGCCGACGCGCTCGGCGAAGTCATTCCACTCCTCGCCCTCCTCGCGGTTGGCCTCGTAGTGGCCGATCCAGCGCTCGATCGCGTCGGGGACCCGCTTGGAGGGCAGGCGCAGCTTCAGACGCGTGCCGAACTTCACCTCCCCGCCTTCGAACACGCCACCGACATGGGGGATGTAGGCGGGGATCGTGTGCTCGCCGACTTTGATCGACGCGCCGGTGAAGCCGATGCTGCCGACGTGATGCTGGCCGCAGCCGTTCGGGCAGCCGCTGATCTTGATGCTCAGCTTGCGCGTCAGCGGATCGGTTATGTCGAGTGCTTCGATGCGCTCCTGCACGGCCTGGTTGAGACCCATCGAGCTGGTGATCCCGAGCTTGCACGAGTCGGTCCCGGGGCAGGAGACGACGTCGCCTATCTCGCGCGATCCGGCGTCGCCGAGTCCCAGCTCGCTGAGCGCCCGCCACACGTCATAGACGCTCTCCTCGCGCACCCAGCGCAGCACGAGGTTCTGCTGCACGGTCGTACGCGCGTAGCCGCCCGCGTGGGCGCGCATGATCTCCGCCAGGCCGCGGAACTGCTCGGGCGTCAAATCCCCGCGGGTCACCTTCACCTCGACGGTCACGTATCCCTCCTGCTTCTGCGCGCGCACGTTGGCGGCCCGGAAGCGCTCGAATTCGGACAGGTCTCCGTTGGGACTGCCGTATGTCTGCGGTGGGGCGGGCGCTCCCTCGCGCTCGTCGTCTGCGAACAGGCGATGCTCCATCGAGAAGTCGCGTTCTGAGACCCACTCGCCCTGCAGCTCCTCCTCGGCCTGCCTGCGCAGCTCCTCGATGCCGTACTTGTCCACGAACACCTTGATCCGCGCGCGCGCGCGGTTGACGCGCAGCCACTCCTGGCGGTCGAAGATGCGCATGACCGCCTCGGTGACCTTCAGGTATTCGCCGTTGTCGAGCTCCAGAAAGTCGTAGAGCACCGGCGCCACGCGGGGCATGATCGAGGTGCCTCCGCCGACGAGCATCTCCACACCTCGAACCTCGCCGCGGCCCTCGACATGACGCACGCGTGCCCGGAAGGCGACGTCGTGGATGCCGCTGATCGCGCGGTCGCGCGGCGAGCCGTCGAACGAGGTCTTGACCTTGCGCGGCATCCCCTGTGTGGTCGGGTGGCGCACGAAGTAGCGCACGTAGGCGCCCGCGTAGGGAGTCAGGTCGAACAGCTCGTCCTGGGCCACGCCGGCCCATGGATCGCCCGTCACGTTGCGCATCGTGTTTCCGCAGCCCTCGCGGCTCGAGAGCCCGGACTCCCCGAGCTCGCGGATCAGCTGCTCGGCGTCCAGCAGCGGCACGTGGTGCATCTGGATGTTCTGACGCGTGGTGATATGGCCCTTGTTCAGCGGCACATACCGTTCGACCACATTGGCGAACGCCTCCATCTGCTCGGGCGTGACCCCGCCGAAAGGCAGCTTCACGCGGATCATCTGCACGTCGGCCTGGCGCTGGCCGTAGACCCCCTGCTTGAGGCGGAACTTGATGAACTCGTCTTCCTCGGTCTCGCCGCCGAGGAACCTGGTCGCCTCCGTCTTGAAGTCGTCGTACTCGCGCTGCAGAATCGGGATGATGTGCCCGGGCACGTTCTGCAGGACCTCGGGGTCCTCGAGCGTGCCGCGCGGTGCGGCTCCTACGGAAACTGGCTCCATCGCGAAACCTCCTGATCCGGGCGGCGCCCGGGCTGCTTTGCAAAGAGTGCCGGCGGGAAGAAGTGGATTGAGGCTAAAGCCTAGCGGCTTTCAGGGGTTTATCCAGGGGTGAGGAACATCTCCGTGCTCCTCGCGCATTACGCCTTCGAGCATAGCCGCGCGCGTCCACGGGTCCGGGATCTCGCCGCCGCCGCCCGCCGGCGCCGCCGTATCGTGGGTGAAGCGCTCCAGCGCGGCCACGATCGCCGCGGCCTCCTCGGGCGAGGCCGAGGTGCTGGCCGATCGGCGATCCCGTCGATCGCCGATGATTAGCTCCAGGCGGGGGTGGCGATTGGGCATCTCTGCATTGTGACGTTGGACGATGTTCAGGCCCATATGGACGGCGGCGGGCCGTCCGCGGGGGGTGGCGGGCGTTTACAGCGGGATGTTGCCGTGCTTGCGCTGCGGGCCCGGTTCGCGCTTTGACGCGAGCGTGTGCAGCGCGGCGATCAGCCGCGGGCGCGTCTCGTGGGGGACGATCACGTCGTCGATGTAGCCGCGCTCGGCGGCGGTGTAGGGGTTGGCGAAGCGGGCCTTGTAGTCCTCCATCAGCTTCTTGCGCCGCTCCTGCGGCGTCGGGCTGCCGGCCAGGTCGCGCCGGTAGATGATGTTGACCGCCCCCTCGGGGCCCATCACGGCGACCTCGGCGGTCGGCCAGGCGAAGTTGAAGTCGGCGAGCATGTGCTTGGAAGCCATCACGTCATAGGCGCCGCCGTAGGCCTTGCGGGTGATCACGGTGATCTTCGGCACGGTCGCCTCGGTGAACGCGTACAGGAGCTTGGCGCCGTGGCGGATGATCCCGCCCCACTCCTGGCTCGTGCCGGGCAGGAAGCCGGGCACGTCCACGAACGTGAGCAGCGGGGTGTTGAAGGCGTCGCAGGTGCGCACGAACCGCGCTGCCTTGGCGGAGGCGTCGATGTCGAGCACGCCGGCGAGCTGGGCGGGCTGGTTGCCGACGATTCCCACCGCGAACCCGTCTAGGCGCGAGAACCCGCAGATGATGTTCTTGGCGTGGTGCTCGTGCACCTCGAAGAACTCTTCCTCGTCGACGATCAGCTTGACGACGTCGCGCATGTCATACGGCTTGTTGGGGTTGTCCGGGACGACGTGGTCGAGCTCGGGGTCCATCCGCTGCGGGTCGTCGGAGGGCACCACGCGGGGCGCGGTCTGCAGGTTGTTCTGCGGCAGGAAGCTCAGCAGGTAACGGCAGTCCTCCAGGCAGGCGTCCTCGTCCTCGGAGGCGAAGTGGGCGACGCCCGACTTGGTGTTGTGCGACATCGCCCCGCCCAGCTCCTCGAAGCCGACCTCCTCGCCGGTGACCGTCTTGATCACGTCGGGGCCGGTGATGAACATGTGCGAGGTCTCCTTGACCATGAAGATGAAGTCGGTGATCGCCGGCGAGTAGACCGCGCCGCCCGCGCAGGGGCCCATGATCAGGCTGATCTGCGGGATCACGCCCGAGCACTTGACGTTGCGCACGAACACGTCCCCGTAGGCGCCGAGCGAGACGACGCCCTCCTGGATGCGGGCGCCGCCCGAGTCGTTGATGCCGATCACCGGGCAGCCGATCTTCGCGGCCAGGTCCATGATCTTGCACATCTTCTCGCCCATCACCTCGCCGAGCGAGCCGCCGAAGACGGTGAAGTCCTGGCTGAACACGCACACGGTGCGCCCGTCGATCGTGCCGTGGCCGATCACCACCGCGTCGCCCCAGGGGCGGTTCTTCTGCATGTCGAAGTCGTGGGTGCGGTGGCGCACGAACGTGTCGAGCTCCTGGAAGGAGCCCGGGTCGAGCAGCTTCTCGACGCGCTCGCGCGCGGTGTACTTGCCGCGCGCGTGCTGCTTCTCCTCTGCCTCGGGGGAGGAGTGGATCGCGGCCTCGCGCAGCTCCTGCAGCTGGGCGAGCTTCTCCTCGTAGGTCTCCGGCGCCTTCTGGCGCGACTCGCGCTTGTGCCCGCTGCGGGAGCTGGCCAGCAGCGCGGCGTCGGTCTGGCGGTTGTGGGCGCTCGAGGCCATCGGGCGCGGGATGTTATCCGGGGGCTCGCGCCCGGGCGGTCTGCGGGTGGGACTCAGGCCCGCGAGAACGGCCGGTGATGCGCCGCGCCGAGGCGGTCGAGCACGCCGGTGAGCACGGCTGTGGTCTGCTGCTCGAGCTCGGCCAGCTCGGCGGAGATGTCAGGCTCTGAAGGGGGGTGGGGCGCGGGCTCATCGATCTCGGCGGCGCGGGGCGGCTCAAGCGCGAGCACGGTCTCGATGGTGACCGCGGGCTCGCTCACGGATACCCGGTCCGCCTCGGACATCTCGTCCGGTTGGACTCCGATCGTCGGCTCCACGGGCGGTTCGGCCGTCGTCGTCTCCTTGCGACGACGACGGAAGATTCTGGCGAAGAACCCCTGGCGCGGCTCGGCCTCCTCCGCGAGGGATGTCGGTTCGGGGTCGGCCTCGACCGCGGGCCGGATATCCGCCGCGCGCTCGACCGGCGCCTCGACTAACGGCGCCGCCGCGGATTCGACCGGCTCCTCGGCCGGGGACTCCGCCACATGGTCGTGTGCGGGCGCGGGTTCGATGACCTCTGGCGTGACGATCGCCCGGTGCACCGAGAGCGTCACCCTCGTTCCCCAGCCCGAGGGCTCGATCTCGACCCTGCCGCTGGCCTGGGCGCCATCCGTTGCCGCCGCCTCCCAGTCGACGGCCCGGTCTGGCTCTGTCCGTACGATGCGAATCTCGCCCAGCTCGCCGAGGTGGCGGGCCAGGGTGGTTGGATCGCTCAGCTCCGCCCACAGCTCGGGCGGGGACTTGACGAGGGTGCGTTGCACCTCCGAGGTGACGCTCATCGCCCACGGTTTTCGCGCGATCCGGCGCGACTCCTCCTGAGGGCCTTGCAGGTAGGCCCTACGCCGGGGCGGGCGTCGTACGCGGAGCGATGAGTTGGCGCTCGTGCAACAGCTCGGCCAGCTGCACCGCATTCAGGGCGGCGCCCTTGCGCAGGTTGTCGGCGACGATCCACAGGTCGAGGGCGCGCTCGTGGCCGGGGTCGCGGCGGATGCGCCCGACGAACACTTCGTCCTGCCCGGAGGCGTCGATCGCCAATGGGTACAGCGCTGCGGCGGGGTCGTCGAGCACGCGCACGCCCGGTGCCGTGTCGAGCAGCTCGCGGGCGTGCTCGGGGGAGAGCTCGCGACGAGTCTGCACGTTGACCGCCTCAGAGTGGCCGTTGATCACCGGCACGCGCACGCACGTGGCCGACACCCTGATCTCCGGGTCGCCGAGGATGCGGCGCGTCTCGTTGATCAGCTTGCGCTCCTCGTCGGTGTGGTCCTCGCCGGCGGCGAACGAGCCGGCGTGGGGGAGGGCGTTGAAGGCGATCTGGTGGGCGTAGGCGTCGGGCGGGGCGATCTCACGCTCGTGCAACAGCGCGTGGGACTGGTCGAGCAGCTCGTCCACCGCGCGCTTGCCCGTTCCCGACACGGCCTGGTAGGTGCTGATGACCAGGCGCTCGATTCCGGCCTCGCGGTGCAGCGGCGCCAGCGCGACGACCATCTGCATCGTCGAGCAGTTCGGGTTGGCGACGATCCCGCGATGTTCGGCGAGCGCCTCGGGGTTGACCTCGCTGACGACCAGCGGCACGTCCTCGTGCATCCGCCAGCGCGAGGAGTTGTCGATCACGACCGCCCCCGCGTCGGCGAACCGCGGCGCCCATTCCCCCGAGGTGGACCCGCCGGCGGAGAAGAGCGCAAGGTCGAATCCCTGGATGGACTCCCCGTCGAGGCGCTGCACGACCAGGTCTTCGCCATCGATGCCCGCGCTGGGCAGCGTGCGTCCTGCCGAGCGCGCGGAGGCGAACGGCACGATCTCGCGTGCCGGGAACCGACGCTCGCGCAGCAGCTCAAGCATCAGCGTGCCGACCTGTCCGGTGGCGCCTACGACCGCGACTCGATACCCGTTGCTCATGGGACTCTCAGGGTACAGCGGGCGTGCGCCCACACGGCTATGCGCCCGTGCGGAGGACCATGAAGAAGATCGTGACGATCACGAGCAGGTCCATCAGCGCGCCGACCCCGCCGACCTGGCGTACGAGCGAGTCGTGCTCGGCGCCGAACGTCACCTCGCCTGCGCCGGCGGCTGCGACGTCCCGATCGGCGGCCTCGATCAGGCGCTTCTCGCGCGGTCCCAGATACATGCCCTCGACGGCGCCGATCACGACCGAGACGGCGATGCCCCATTGCACGAAGAAGGCGTGCCACAGGTGCAGGTGCGAGGCGAGGTAGATGCCGAACACGACGATCGCCGCGACCCCGGGCATGATCACCTTCTGGTTGATCGCGTGCAGCGCGCGATACAGCGCCGGCAGCGCGCGCGGATCGGTCTTGGTGACGGCGCCCAGCAGCACCGGATAGGCGAAGGTCGCCCCGAACGCGAACACGACGGCGAGGATGTGCAGGGCGAGGATGATTTCGTAGAGCGCGACGGCTACGAGCACGCGGGGAGCCTATTAGAAGGTGGGCGTGTAGCGCCCGAACACGTCGCGCATCGCCCCGCATACCTCGCCCAGCGAGCAGCGGTCGCGCAGTGCCTGACGGATCGCCGGCAGCAGGTTCTCGCTGCCCCGCGCGATCTCGCGCAGCTCCTCCAGGCGGCGCGCCACCAGCTCCTGGTCGCGGTCGGCCTTGAACGCGGCCAGTCGGCCGACCTGCTGACGCTCTGACTCGGGATCGACGCGCAGCAGGTCCGGCACCTCGATGTCGTCCTCCTCGAACGCGTTGACCCCGACGACGATGTCCTGGCCGATGCGATACCGCTCCTGATAGCCCCACGCGGACTCGTCGATCTCGCCGGTGATGAACTCGATCGCGTTGACCGAGCCGCCCAGCGCGTCGACCTTGTCGATCAGCTCGCGCGCGCGCAGTTCGATCTCGTCGGTGAGCGACTCGACGTAGTAGGAGCCCGCGAACGGGTCGACGGTGTCGGCGGCGCCTGACTCGGCGGCGAGGATCTGCTGGGTGCGCAGCGCGATCTTGGCGGCGCGCTCGGTCGGCAGCGCGAGCGCCTCGTCGAAGCCGTTGGTGTGCAGCGACTGGGTGCCCCCGCAGACTGCGGCGAAGCCCTGCAGGGCGACGCGCACGATGTTGTTCTCCGGCTGCTGCGCGGTCAGCGTGACGCCGCCGGTCTGCGTGTGGAAGCGCAGCATCGTGGCTTTCGGGTTGGTGGCGCCGAAGCGCTCGCGCATGATGTGCGCCCACATGCGCCGCGCGGCGCGGAACTTGGCGACCTCCTGGAAGACGTTGTTGTGGCCGTTGAAGAAGAACGCCAATCGCGGGGCGAACTCGTCCACGTCGAGACCCTTCGCGATCGCCGCCGTCACATACGCGATCCCCGAGCAGAGCGTGAACGCGACCTCCTGCACGGCCGAGCAGCCCTTCTCGCGGAAGTGATAGCCGGAGATCGAGATCGTGTTCCAGCGGGGCACGCGCTCGTGGCAGTACGCGAACAGGTCGGTCGTCAGGCGCATCGTGGGGGCGGGGGGGTAGATGTAGTTGCCGCGGGCGATGTACTCCTTGAGCACGTCGTTCTGGGTCGTTCCCCGCAGCTGGGTCGACGGCACGCCCTGCTCCTCGCCGACGAGCTCGTACAGCAGCAGCAGGCAGGCGGCGGGGGCGTTGATCGTCATCGACGTGGAGACTTGATCGAGCGGGATGCCGTCGAAGGCGGTGCGCATGTCGTCGATCGTGTCGATCGCCACGCCGGTGCGCCCGACCTCGCCCAGGCAGCGGGGATCGTCGGAGTCCAGCCCGAGCTGGGTGGGCAGGTCGAAGGCCATCGACAGGCCGGTGGAGCCCTTGGACAGGAGGTAGCGGTAGCGCTCGTTGGACTCCCGCGCGGAGGCGTAGCCGGCGTACTGGCGCATCGTCCAGGTCTGCTTGCGGTACATCTCCCGGTGCACGCCGCGGGTGTAGGGGTAGGCGCCCGGCTCGCCCAGGTCGAGGTCGTCGGGCAGGTCGGACTCGGTGTAGAGCTCTGAGATCTCGATCCCCGAGTCGGTGAACCGGCGGGGATCGTCGGGGCCGACGATCGGCGCGACGGTCAGGTGCTCCTCGGTGGCGGCCATGGGCAAGATGATATGGACCCACGGTGGGGGTGGCGCTCGCGCGGGCTGTCCGGGGGGCGAGACCGCGGTGGGCGGCGGCCGATCGGAGATCGACGGGATCTCCGATCGGCCAACACGGCCGGGTCCGTCGCGGTACGCGTGCGCGCAATGCGGCGCTCGCGACACGGCTCCTGCTGAACGAATGGAGGCGGTGCGAAACCGGTGCGCGAACGTGAGCCGACGCCGCGGGCGTGGCTATCCTGGGCCCGTGCCAACCTGCCTGGTCACCGGTGGCGCCGGATTCCTGGGGTCGCATCTGTGCGACGAGCTGCTCGCGCGCGGGCATCGGGTGATCTGCGTGGACAACTTTGAGACGGGCTCGCTCGCGAACATCGAGCACATCCGCGACCCCGAGCGGTTCCTGCACGTGGGCGCGGACATCATCGAGCCCTACCACGTCGAGGAGCCGATCGACTACGTCTACCACCTCGCCTCGCCGGCCTCGCCGATCGACTACCTGCGGTTGCCGCTGCATACGCTGAAGGTCGGCTCCTACGGCACCCACCACACGCTCGGCCTGGCGAAGGCCCACCGCGCGCGCTTTTTGATCGCCTCGACCAGCGAGGTGTACGGCGACCCGCTGGAGCACCCCCAGTCCGAGAGCTACTGGGGGCACGTCAACCCGATCGGCCCGCGCGGGGTCTACGACGAGGCCAAGCGCTACGCCGAGGCGCTGACGATGGCCTACCACCGCCAGCAGGGCGTGGATACGGCGATCGTGCGGATCTTCAACACATATGGCTCGCGCATGCGTCCGCACGACGGGCGCGCGATCCCGACGTTCCTGCGCCAGGCGCTCGCGAACAGGCCGATGACGGTGTTCGGCGACGGCAGCCAGACGCGTTCGTTCTGCTACGTCAGCGATCTGATCCGCGGCATCATCGCGCTGGCCGAGTCCGGGCACCACGACCCCGTGAACATCGGCAATCCCGACGAGTTCACGCTGCTCGAACTGGCCGAGATCGTCAGGGAGCTGACGGGGTCGAGCTCGGCGATCGTGCACGAGGCGCTGCCGGTCGACGACCCCAAGCAGCGCCGGCCCAACATCGCACTGGCGCAGGAGCTGCTCGGCTGGTCGCCGGAGGTGTCATTGAAGGACGGGCTCGCGCGCACGATCGAGCAGTCCGGCGCCGCGGTGCTCCTCGGCGACGGCCCTCGCTGAGCGGCGAACGCGCGGGTGTCCGTCGCCACTGGGCCGAACCGGGGTGAACGCCGCCGTGCGGCCGGTGGGAGCAGGTCGGAGGGGTGGCAGGAGCCGACCGACCGCTACATCTGCGAGTCTGAAGAGTTGTGAGCAGAGAGATGGGACCACGTTCGCCGAGAACGTCCGCTCAGACGCCCACCCCGCGCAGCCCGTCCGCGCCGGCGCGCGAGCGCCCGCCCAGGTTTGTGCGCCCGCAATCGCCGGGAGCGAGTCTGGATACGCCGACGCCGCGGACGGTGATGTCGGAGGCGACGGCCCGCCGCGAGCATTCCGATCGCGACATGCGCAGCAAGCGCCCGCCGGCGATGTCGCTGCTGCTGCGCATGGACACCGCGCGGCGCGCGGGACGCGTGATCTCGCTGCTGGCGCTCGACTTCGTGGGGGTGGCACTGGCGATCTACACGGCGCTGGTGCTCAAGGAAGTGGTGCTGGGCAACCTCAATGCGACCCATGTGTATGAAGAGACGCGGCACTTCGTCCCGTTCGCGTACCTGCTGACGGCGCTGCTGTTCGCGCGCTCGGGTCTGTATGCGGCGCGCTCGCAGCGTCCGGGCCTCTCGCGCATCGTTGCGGCGCTCTTCCAGGTGGCGTTCGTGGCGCTGATATTCGCGGTTATCAGCGGGGAAGAGTTCTCGAGCTTCTACATCTTCTACGGTTCGCTGGCGTTCGCGCTGCTGTACGTGTCCGGTCTGCGCGCGGTCTATGAGGCGATCACCGGCGTGCTGCTGCGGGCGGCCGGCTACAGGCGCAGGGCGATGTTGATCGGCACGGGCACGCACATCCCCGACGTGGCCCACGCCCTGGGTGAGGGCGCGCATCACGCCCCGCTGGATGTCGTCGGCTACATCTCGCTGCGCCCCCTGGACGCGCCGGGGCTGCGCTGCCTCGGGTCGCTCCCTGACCTGGCGGAGGTGCTGGGGAGCGAGCGGATCGACGAGGTGATCATCGCCGACTCGGACTTTCCCCAGGTCGAGGCGGTCGAGTTGGTCGATCAGTGCCATCGGCATGGCGTGCGCGTGCGGATCGCTCCGTCGACGATGGAGATCCTGATCCACCGCGCCGAGTTCGTGCCCGGCCAGCGGGTGCCGCTGTTCGAGCTGGGCCCGCCTGTGTTCGAGGGTGTCGATTTCGCGCTCAAGCGCACATTCGATTTGATCGGAGCGACGCTATTGCTGGTCGTGCTCAGTCCGCTGCTGGCGCTGATCGTGCTCGCGGTGCGAACGACCTCGCGCGGGCCGGCGCTGTTTCGCTCCACCCGCCGCGGCATCGGTCAGCGGCCGTTCGCGTGTTTGAAGTTCCGCACGATGCACACCGACGCCGAGCAGCGCCAGGCCGACCTGGACGAGCTGAACGAGGCTTCGGGAGCGCTGTTCAAGATCCGCGACGACCCCCGCTTGACGCGCGTGGGGCGGACGTTGCGGCGGTTCTCGCTGGACGAGTTGCCCCAGCTGGTGAACGTGATCCGCGGCGAGATGTCGCTCGTGGGTCCGCGGCCGTTGCCCGAGCGCGACTACGAGATGCTCGAGGAGTGGCACCGCAAGCGCTATCTGGTGCTGCCTGGAATTACGGGTCTGTGGCAGGTCTCCGGCCGCTCGGAGCTCGACTTCGACGACCTGGTGCACCTGGACTTCATCTACCTGGAGCGCTGGTCGCTGGCGCTCGATTTGACGATCCTGCTGAAGACCATCCCCGCAGTCATCTCCCGGCGTGGGGCTTACTGACTCATCTTGTGCGTCGCCGGGGGGAGGTCGGGAGAGGTCCCGTCCCGCTCATGGATCCGCGCGGTCATCCCCGCGCGCCGTGGCGCCTGCTGAGCCTGCCCACGCACGGGCGTTCGGGTTGCGCGAGAGCGTTTTCGTAGACGCGCCACGTCTCGCGTCCGACGTCCTGCCAGGTCCATGCGGGCGGAGCATGCGACGGCCGGCAGGCGTCGACCGTGGGATCGGGCGCCTCTGGGATCACGACCACGTGCTCGCGCTCGAATCCGAGCTCGGCGACGGCTTCGTGGGCGAGCGCCTCGGTGGGAACGATCACATGGGTTGCGCGCTGCACCGCGAGATGGCGCAGGCGCAGATGGATACCGCCGGCGCGCAGGTGCTCGGAGCGTCGCTTCAGCGGAGCGAGGTCGTGCAACGTCACGATCATCGGGCACGGGCTGTGCAGCATCGCTCCCTGCATCCACGGCGCGTGATACACGTCGGCGCGGCGCGGACGGTGGGTCTCGACGATCTCTTCGCCCGCGCTCGCGGTGTCGCGCAGCGCGCGCAGCAGGCAGCGCGCATACCGTCCGACGCCGCGCGGGTCGGCCGAGGGGCGGCTGTCGAACGCGACCCTCACCTGTGCGTCGCTTTCCGAGGCCACGCCCCGATCGGGCCGGCCGTTGCGATCACGTCGTCCCCTTAACCCGGACGTGCACCCTCGCAACATAGACGGTTAGCACGGCCGTGTGCAGGTATGACGGTCGCGCTGCACGGTGCGGCGCCCGGTCACCCGCGCCCGTCGGCCGTGATGTGACGGGAATGTAACAGGGGATGCGATGTGTGTATTAGTTCTTTAGCTTTGTGCACTATCGTTATACCGAGTAATTTTTTTGATATCCACTCGGCGCCCCTTTAGGTTTATGTATTGACCATGGCTATACGGACCCTCTGCGGAAATGTCTTTACGCAGCCGGTCGTCATCATGGTCGGGTCTAATCTGCCGGGATGCCGTCGCGCTCCTACCACGAGGCACTATGGGAGGGCGTGCCCGCAGGGCTGGAGCCGCGCGAGTTCGCGCTGCGCAGGCGGTTTCTGCTGAAGCATGTCGCGGCGGGAGAGCGCGTGCTGGACGTCGGCTGTGGCGAAGGCCGGCTCGCGTCTGAGCTCGCCCGCGCCGGTGTACGTGTCGTAGGGATCGATGTCGCCGAGATCCCCCTGCTGCGCGCTCGCGAACGCGACCCCGGATTGGACCTGCGGCTCACCGACGCCGACGGGCCCTGGCCGGTCGAGGATGCGAGCTTCGACGCGGTGTGGGCGGGAGAGACGATCGAGCACGTCGCCGACACGGCCGGATGGCTGTCGCAGGCGCGGCGCGTGCTGCGCCCGGGCGGGCGCCTGCTGCTGAGCACGCCCGCCCATGGACGGCTGCGGGTGCTCTGGCTAGCGCTGTCGCGGCGGGCGTTCGAGGCGCACTTCGACCCCCGCTCGGACCATCTGCGGTTCTACACTCGCTCGGGTCTTACCCGGCTGCTCGGGGAGTTCGGGTTCCAAGAAGTCTCAGCGCGCGCTGCCGCCGGGCCGCCCGGAGCGCGGCGGCAGCTGCTGGCCCGAGCCGTGCGCTCGCGTTGGTGATGACGGCGGCGCGGGTCCGCGTTTGCGTCTGGGCCGGTAGCCTCGCAGCGGCGCCTGCTGTCGTCAGCGCGCCGACACGTCGCCGTTGGCGTGCGGCTCCCGTGACCCTCGCCGTTCCGGTGGCGCGTAGCGCCTGCACGTAGTCGTCGTAGATTTCCACCGATTCGGGGTTGGCGTATGGGGGAGCTATGGCTTCTGGGGCGATCGACTCGGGGTTCAGATAGATCGCCGCCTGCAGCTCCTTCAGGGCGCTCGCGGGTTCGCTTGTGAGGTCGTGCCGGGCCAGCGCGAGCCACGTCTGCGGGTTCGACGGCTGCAGGCGCACCGCGCGCTGCAGCGTCGCCTTCGCCAGCGCCTGCTCGCCCGCGGCCTGCTGGATGGTCGAGAGCACGATCAGCGCCTGCGCCGACAGTGGATCGCGCGCGACGCCCGCCTGCGCCTTTGTCAGGGCGCCGTGTGGGCTGATGGTGAGCAGCGCGAGCGCTTCCTGCGAGGCATCGACAGAGCGCTGGGGCTGCCACTGCGACCAGGCCGCCAGCAGCGCGGCGATCACCGCCGCCGTGGCGACGCCGACACGCATCGGTCCAATCTCGCGCAGCGATCGTGGCCACCGCACCCGCTCCGTCGAGGGCTCCAGCGGTCCACGGCCGGCGAGCCAGCCGGCGCACAGCAACGCCACGAACGCGTCGCCCGGCACGTACCAGGTCCAGTCCACGAACGAGTGCACCCCGAACACGACCACCAGGCACAGCATGCTGAGCATGCCGATGCGCTCGGGGGTGTATGGCTGGGGCGAGCGCCGCCAGCCCGGATGCGCGCCGGCGCGGATCTCCAGCCACGCGCGCCAGCTCGTCCAGCGGCGGTTGAACGGGTGCGTCGCACGCCCGGCGGCGGCCATCCAGGCGAGCAGCAGCGCGAGCGCGAGGACGAGCCCGACCGCGCCCAGGTCGGCGAGTGTCTGTACGACGAATCCATGGGCGTGTTTGACTTCCAGCAGCACCGTGCGATAGCGCAGGCTGGCCGTTTCGTAGCCGGCGGCGCCCACCCCCACCACGGGGTTGGCGTCGAACACCTGCAGCGCCTGCTTCCAGTAGCGCGCACGCACGCTCGCCACCGCAGTCAGCCGCCCTGGGGAGTTCGGGGGCACCTTGGCGTTGGGATTCGTCAGGGTGTCAACCGTGTGGGAGATGCTGCCGGTGAAGCCGCGATGGCTGTGGGCGAGCGCGCCCGCCAGCCCGACCAGGGCGAGCGCGATCACCGCCAGCAGGACCGCACCGGCGCGGGTGCGGGTGGCGCGCGAGAGCGGACGCCGGCCGCAGAGAAACCCGATCGCCACGCCCGCGAGAGTGAGCAGCAGCACCATCACGAGCAGCAGCACCCCCAGTTGGTGTCCGGCGGTGGCACGCTGCGCCAGCGGGATGTTGTCGGTCGTCAGCACGTGTCGCGAGAAGTCCCAGCCCACGACCGCCCCGGCGCCGAGCCCGCCGACGATCAGCACGGCCGCGCCGCGCAGGCGCAGCGGCACGATGCACAGCCACAACGCCACCCCGATCGCCAGCGCCACGAGTGCGCCGCGCGAGTAGGCGAGCATCAGCGTCACCCCCATGACGCCCATCGCGGGATACGCCAGCGCGCTCAGCAGCGCGTGCCCGGCACGGCGCGCTCCCAGCCACATGCAGCAGATGGCTCCCATCGCCGCGGTCAGACCGATCGCGTTCCAGTAGCCATACGGTTCCTCCAGCCGCGCGTAGGAGACCTCCGGTGCGAGCCTGCCCGGGAACACCTTCGTCGCCAGCGCGTACCCACATACGATCGTGGCCGCCAGCGTCAGTCCCCCGAGGATCGCCGGCCAGCGATCGGGGGCCAGGCGCACCAGTGCGACCGCCGCGCCGAACACGCCGCTGTAGGCGAGCAGCCGTCCCGCGTCTTGCCAGCTGAGGTCCGGTTGCACCGACCACACGACCGACAGTCCGCTCAGCGCCGTGAACGCGATCAGCAGCGCGACCGGCCACAGCCCGTACTTGGGCCCCTCCACCAGCGACCGGGCGGCGGGCGTCAGCACCACCGCCACCGCCACCGCCACGCCGGAGGCGAGCGTCAGCACGATCTCCGTGCTCGTCATCGATTCGAGGTTGAGTCCGCCTTTGGCCAGGAACGTGACCAGGCAAGCCGCTCCCGCGGTGAGCAGTGTCGGCCACAACATCGCGTCGCCGCGCAGCCTCCGTCGCCGCACGCCTCGTGCGCCGCCCGACCGTGGCGTTGTCGAGGGCTCCCGCGGCAGCGGGAGCGTGGAGCCCAGCGCGGGTCGTTGCTCAGCTGGGATGGCGGACATGTCTGCCGGCGGTGATGGTTGAGTTGGGGGTGAAGGTCAGGGCTGAGATCGGCGCCGATCGGCGGGCTGTTGGGAGGGCTGACGCCATTCGCGAGGCTCTCATCGGCCGCGGTGCGCGCTGATGCGGTTGCGGATGCCGGCGACGGCCACGGCCAGCAGGCAGATCGTCAGGAACGCGACGGTCGCGAGCAGAGGCGTCGGCAGCGAGCTGAGCGCCGAGGCGATGTCAGCGTGGACCACGCCCGGATGGATCGTCTGGGCGCCGACCTGCAACGGCGCCGCCCCCGCGCTGGACGCGTGCGCGATCGCTCGCTGCTCGGACGGAGTCGGCGCGGCGCTGCTTGGGGCCGGCGTCGCCGGCCCGCCACCCGAGCCGCCCCTACGCCCCGCGCCGGCCGCCGCCAGCTGGGCTTGGCGGATGAGCTGGGCGCAGTTCGAGTACTCTTCGGTCCCGGCGCTCAGGTCTTTCAATGCCTGCCTGTAGGCGTTCTGACTGAACCCGCTCAGCGATTCGGCGTGGGTGCAGCGCCGGATGATTTCTTCGCCGACGTCCGCCCGCGCGGGCGTGGCGATCGACATGATCGCCACGAGCATGACCGGCAGGAGGAGCGCGTGGTGTGGACGGATCTTGCTCATGACTGAACTCCGCATCGCCGCGGAGCGAAACCCAAAACTAGCAACGCGTCCGGGAGAGTCCGACGGTTGCCAGGGCCTCGGAGAACCCCGCGGCCCACGCCTCGTGGGTGTAGGCGCCCACATCCCGCGCGCCGGCAGCGCCCAGGCGAGCGCGCAGCTCCGGGTCTGAAGCCAGACGAGCCATCGCGTCCGCGAGCGCGCCGCTGTCGCCGGCCGGTACGACCAAGCCGTTATGCCCGTCGCGCACCAGCCCTCCCGCGACCGCCCCGACGGCGTCGCTTGCGATCGTCGCCAGGCCGCGGTTCATCGCCTCGTTGACGACCAGTCCCCACGGCTCGCGGAAAGTGCGTGTCCTGATCGAGGGAACCACCAGCACATCGGCGTCCGCGTACATCTCGCGCAGCCGCTCGGCCGACACGGGCGCGATGCAGCTCACACCCGCCGGGCCACGCATCGTCTCCGCCCGATCCGCTCGTGACTGCCCCCCCGTCCGGTGCGCCCGCTGCCGCCATCCCCGCCACCGATGTCCCGCGCGGTCAGACGGGAGGTCCACTTCGGGGGGATCCACTCCGACTCCGGGGAGGCTCACTCCGCATGGGGAGTCCACTCCGTGTGAGAGATCCACCGCGCCGCCGGGTGGGACCCAAGGGGGGCTGGATCCCACACCGACGAGGACGAGCGCGGCGGAAGACGCGTAATCATGCAGGTCCGACCTCTGCCAGGCCCTGATCAGCGCCCCAACTCCCTTTTCCCGGTCGGGCCGTCCCGCAAACACGAACTTCAGCTTCGCCTCGCCCGGCCAGGCGGGGTCGCTTGGACGCGCGGTCACCGGAGCGCTCCAGAACGCGTTGTCGACCGATTGCGGGGCGACGTGCACGTTGCGTGCGCCCCGTGCGCGCACATAGGCGCTGACGTGCGGTCCGTAGGTAACGACCGCGTCGGCCGAGCGATACAGCGCTCGCAGCGCGGGATAGCTGAGCATGTGCGAGGCGCTGCGCGGGTGCGCCCACAGCGACGCCCACAGGATCAGCGGCACGCCCCCGCGGCGCGCGCCCGCCCATGTGTATGGCAGCGCGACGCGTCCGCCGGTGGAGCACACGACCGCGCGGTAGGAGCCGCTGCGTGCCAGTCGGGCCGTCTCCTGCTGGCGCACATGCCGGTGTGGAAACGGGAGCTCTGCAGGCGGCGTTGCGCCCGGTGGCTTGCGGCGCCCGCCGGGCACGCCCGTGCCGGGCACGCCCGTGCCGGGCACGCTGGGACCGTGCAGAGAGCGTCCCCCGTACAGTGCGACCTCGATCGTCTCGCGCTCGTGCAGCGCCGCGAACGCGCCCACCCGGTCCGGCGGAGCGTGTCCGGTGACGAACAGGACGGGCTTCATCGCTCCACGCCTCCCCCACGAGCGCCTCGGCGGCGAGGCGTGCGGGCGTGCGGGCGTGCGACCCGACCGGTTGGCAGGCGAGACGCCGGACTCATCGCAACGCGTGCTCGTAGGCGATCAGCGTCTGGTGGCCACAGCGCTCCCAGGTGAACCCGGCGGCGACGCTCTCCCGGGCCCGCTGGCCGGCCTCGCGCAGCCGGTGGGGGTCCGACAGCAGCTCGTCGATGCGCTGGGTCAGCCGCTCGATGTCGCCCGGGGGCACGAGTACGAACCCGTCGCCCGCCGCGGCGATCTCCTCCGGCCCGGGCTCGCCGCGGCAGCCGATCGCGGGCACGCCGCCGGCCATCGCCTCGATGTAGGCGACGCCGAACGCCTCCTCGGTCGAGGGCATCACGAACAGCGTGCCTCCTCGCGCTCGTTCCAGCGCCTGCGACGGCGGCAGCTGCCCGAGCATGTCGACTCGCTCGCTGACGCCCAGCCGCGCCGCCAACCCTTCCAGCGCGACCCGCTCGGGCCCGTCACCGACGATCTCGTATCGCAGCGTGGGATGGCTGCGCCCGAGTACCGCCAGCGCGCGCAGCACGTCGGCGTGGCGCTTACGCGCCACCAGGTGCCCCACCGTCACGAGCGTTGGCGGGGAGCCCTCGCGCCGGGAGGGACGCGGCGAGTCGAGCAGGTCGGCGCCGAGATGCACGACCCGCACCTCGCTCGCGCCGTGTGCGCGGCACAGCTCGGCGATGCCCTGGCTGTTGGCCAGCGTCAGCCGCGCCGCGCCCAGTCCGCGCGCGACTGCCCGTGCGCCCGCGCCGCTGCCCTGCGCTGCCGCCGTGTACAGCACATCGCCGCCGTGCACCGACACGACCAGCGGCACGTCCACGCGTGCCCTGCGTACGGCCTCGCCTGCGGGCACCGCGTTGTGGGCGTGCACCAGCTCGAACGGAAACTTCCGTCTCAGCCTGCGCAGCGCCGGCCCCAGCGCGGGCGCCGCCCACGCGCCCCAGCTCGCGTACGTGCGCGAGCGGGACGGGGATATGTAGGAGACGTAGGAGACCTCCAGCCCGTCCAGCGTCTGTGAGCGGGGCTCGCGTACGCGTGCGCCCAGCTCTCGCGCAACCGCGTCGGCCCCTTCTCGCAGCGCCGCTCGTGGCGGGACGAGACGGTGCAGCACGAGCACCCGCACCTCCGCGCCCGCGTCACGGGCGGCCAGCGCCTGGCGGTGAGCCCACACGCCGAGCACCGGATCGCGGCGGCTCGGGTAGAACTCGGCCACGACCGCGACCTTCACGTCGCTCCCCGCTGCGCAGTGGGAGGCGCGGTCGGCCCCGACGTTGGAGGCGAGGCCGGTCCCGACACGGCGGTTGCGCACAGGGGCGGGTGTCGGATGCCGGATCTCACCAGTGGCGGTGCGTCGTCAGGGTTCGTCCCAGCTCGGCGGTGCGCACATACGGCCGCCGCGCGAGAAACTCGCGCGCCTCCGCGACGGCCATCTCGCGCGAGTACACATTGGCGGCGGGCGCCGCGCGGTGGCCGATCGCGACGGCGTCCACCACGCCGCGGCGCCATCCGCGTTCGCGGGCGAGCGCGGCCCAGTGCGCGTCCAGCCCCCAGCCCATGCGCAGTTCGGGAAACGGGAGCAGCTCATCGAACGTCGGGCGCGCAAACGCGGTCACCGGTCCGATCTCCACGAGCTCGGTCTCGCGCACGACGCTCCCCGGCTGGCGTCGGGTCACCGCCCACGCCGCGTGCGAGCGCAATCGGTGCGCCGGCTGGGCGAGCCGCAGCTCGAATCGCTCGCACAGGAACAGCAGCCTGTCGAGGAATCCCCGCGGCAGCTCGACGTCATCGTCCACGACGAGCAGCCAGTCGCGCTCGCCGGGCGGATGCGCGGCCAGCAGGCGGTTGAGGTTCTGAAACTTCCCCAGCTCGCCCGGCGGGCACGTGCGCAGCTCGACCTCATGCCTGGAGCGCAGCAGCTCCGCGCGAATGTCTCCCGCCAGCGCCGCGTGCTCGGGGCGGACCACACCGATGGCGAGCACCCTGCGCAGCGGCGGCTCGTGACGTGCCGCGAGGTCCAGGCGCAACCGCCTCGCGCTCGCGATCTCCCACGCCTCGGCGACGCCATCGCGCACGCCGCGCAGCACCGCATCGACACCCCCCACCGTCCCGCTCGTGCCGGACAGGAAGTCCTCGCCCCCGCCACCCGCGGCTGCCCCGCGGCCCGCCCTTGCCTCGCCGCCGTCCTCCGCCGCGATGCCGGTGCCGCTGGTGCGCTCCCGTACGGCTTCGCGCACGCGCCCGGCGCTGTGCGCGACCATCGTCAGTCCCGCCGGACAGCGCCGGCGCACGACGTGCCACGCGCAGCCTGCCAGCGTCCTGAGCTCGCGGACCGGCGAAGGCGCCTGTCCGCGCCGGGTGTCGAACCGCCGTGCCGCTCTGCCTCGCGCGTAAGCCGTCCGCGTCAACGCGCGCAGCCGTGCATCTCGCCCGCTGCGGCGGTGATCGACCGTGGCGCCCGCCACGTACAGAACCGGAGTGCCGGGCCTGCGCCCGCGCAGACGATCCTGCCACTCCTGCTCGTCGCCGCCGTGCTCGAGCGAGACGTCGAACGCGCCCACCCGCTCCAACGCGCCACGCCGGATCGCCATGTTCGCACCCCACGCATACCGCGCTTCGGCGTCGCGCTCCCCGAGATCAAGAGACGTTATCGGGGGGCCCTCGCGCCCACACGCGCGCGGCGGGCGGCCCTCTAGACGTGGCCTGATCCGTCCGGCGAACACCTCCACGTCCGGGTGCTCGCGCGCGGCTCCCAGCAGGGCGCCCAGCCATCCGGGACCGGCTTCGATGTCGTCGTCCACGAACACCACCAGCTCGCCGCCGGAACGCTCGACGCCCGTGTTGCGTGCCACGTTCAGTCCCAGCTCGCGCTCGTGCGGCTCATACCGCACCCCGAACCGCCCTGCCTGCTCGCGACCCTCGGGCGAGGCGCCGGCGTCGTCGATCACCAGCACCTCCGCCCCTACCGCGCGCGCCTGAGGGACGATCGACGCGAGCGCCACCTCCAGGTATGCCGTACGCGAGCGCGTGGGGATCACGATCGAGGCGGGTATCGGTTGAGACGGACCCATGGGTTCAGAGAGTCTAGGTTTGATGGGGTCATGGTCCTATTCCTGCACAACCGTTACCGCACCACCGGCGGCGAGGAGCGCACCGTCGAGGACCTACGGTGGCTCGTGCGCGAGCACCTGCACGAGCCCGCCGAGCTGCTCGCGCGAGACTCGGCCTCGCTCGGTCGCGCCCGGGCGGCGGCCGGACTGCTGCGCGGGGGATTGCAGCCCGGCGACGTCGCGCGGGCGGTCCGTCTCAGCGGCGCCCGGGTCGTGCACGCCCACAACCTGCACCCGACCCTCGGCTGGCGTGCACTCGCCGCCGCCCGCGGGGCCGGCGCGCGCGTGGTGCTGCACCTGCACCAGTATCGCCTCGTCTGCGCGATCGGTGTGTGTTACACCCGCGGCGCGGAGTGCACGCGCTGTCACGGCCGCGACACGCTCCCCGGCGTGCGGCTGCGCTGTCGCGGCAATCTGCCCGAGGCCGCGACCTATGGCGCGGCGCTGTCGCTGTGGCAGCAGCGCCTCGTGGAGCAGGCCGACGCGCTGATCGTGCCGAGCGAGTTCGCCCGCACACGGCTGCGCACACTCGGCGCGCCGCTGCCGTGGGAGCGTGTCCATGTCCTGCCGCCGCCCGTGCGGGCCCTGTCACGCACCGCGCCGTCGCCGCGGACGGAGATGTCGCCGCGGATGGAGATGTCGCCGCGGATGGAGATGTCGCCGCGGACGGAGATGACGGAGTCGGAGTCGGAGACGGAGATCGCGCGGTCCCGGCGGCCATACGCCCTCGTCGTCGCGCGGCTCGCGCCCGAGAAGGGCGTGGACGTGGCGATCGCCGCCTGCCGTCTCGCCGGCATCGCGCTCGTGGTGGCCGGCGACGGCCCCGAGCTGCCCGTCCTGCGCGAGCTGGCCGGCGACGGTGACGTGCGCTTCACGGGCCGTGTCGATGACGCCGAGCTGGCTCGCCTGCGCGCGGGCGCGTCGGTGGCGCTCGTGCCCTCGCGCTCGGCCGAGACGTTCGGCATGGCAGCGGCCGAGGCGATGGCCGCCGGGCTGCCGGTCGCCGCCAGCCGCATCGGGGCACTGGGAGAGCTGCTCGAGGAGGTGTCGCTGGCGACGCCCGGCGACGCCTCGGCGCTCGCCGGCGCCATCGCGCGCGTGCTCGCCGACCCCGACGTCGGCCGGCGTGGCCTGGAGCGCGTCGGCGCGGTCTGCGCTCCGCATGTCGTCGCGCGCGAGCTGGCGGGTGTATACGACGGGGTCGCCGGGACATAAGCTGCGGATGTGGCTGCACCTCCACTGTCCCCTACGGGTGGCGAGCCCGACGGACGCACCCCGGCGACCGGCGGCGAGCCCCGTCGCGCCCTGATCACGGGCGTCAGCGGTCAGGACGGCTCGTTCCTGACCGAGCTGCTGCTCGAGCACGGTTACGCGGTCACGGGCGTTGTGCGCGATCCGGCCGATGGGTCGCTCGGCTGCTCCGAGCACCTGCGCGGGCGGATCGAGCTCGTAAGCGGCGATCTGCTGACGCCCGCAACGCTGCGCGATGCGATCGAAGGTGTGCGTCCGCACGAGATCTACCATCTCGCCGCGCCCTCGTTCATACCCGACTCGTGGGAGCGCCCCGAGGAGACGTTCCGCGCGATCGCGGGCTCCGCCGCTGCGATTCTCCAGGCGGTTCGCGAGCTGGACCGGTCCCCTCGCGTGTTCATGTCCGCCTCCGCCGCGATCTTCGGTGATGCGGATGAGTCTCCCCAGCGGGAGGACACGTGCTGTCGTCCGAGCACTCCCTATGCGGTGGCAAAGCTCGCGGCGCACCGGCTCCTCGGCCTGCTGCGCGCGCGAGACGGGTTGCATGCCAGCTCCGGCATCGTCTTCAACCACGAGTCCGAGCGCCGCCCCGAGCGGTTCGTCACGCGCCGGATCACCCGCGCCGCCGCGGCGATCTCGCTCGGTCTCCAGCAGGAGCTGACGCTCGGGGATCTGTTCGCCGTGCGCGACTGGTCGTTCGCGGGCGACATCGTCCGCGGGGCCTGGTTGATGCTCCAGCAGGAGCGCCCCGATGACTACATCCTCGCCAGCGGCGTCCCGCGCACCGTCGTGGACTTTGCCCGCACCGCATTCGCTTGCGTCGATCTCGACGCCGAGCGCTACGTGCGCGTCGATCCCACGCTCGTGCGCACGGTCGAGACCACCCCCAGCGTCGGTGATCCCTCCCGCGCCCGCGAGTGCCTGGGCTGGGAGCCTCTCCTC
Source organism: Solirubrobacteraceae bacterium (assembly GCA_035948355.1). Lineage (GTDB taxonomy): Bacteria > Actinomycetota > Thermoleophilia > Solirubrobacterales > Solirubrobacteraceae > Palsa-744. Next base: position 20,555 of record DASZJF010000047.1, on the reverse strand, counting down.
GACTTCCAGCAGCTCGTCGAGCGCATGGTTCAGGCAGACCTGCGCGAGCTGCGGAGCGTCACGACGACCCCATAGACTGCCCGGCGATGGCCACCACCGTCGGCGTCATCGGACTGGGCTACGTGGGCCTGCCGCTCGCGGTGGCCTTCGCCGACGCGGGCTGCGACGTGGTCGCGATCGACGTCGATCCGCGCAAGATCGAGGCGATCGCGGCGGGCGACTCCTACATCGAGGACGTGCCTTCCGAGCAGCTGCGCGCCGTCGCCGAGCGTATCCGCGCGTCCACCAGTTACGCGGATCTGGCCACGGCCGAGGCGGTGCTCATGTGTGTGCCGACTCCGTTGACGGCAAACCGCGAGCCGGACCTGGGTCCGCTGATCGACTGCTCCCGCGCGCTCGCCGAGGCGCTCCGCCCCGATCAGCTCGTCGTCCTGGAGTCCACCACCTACCCCGGCACGACCCGCGAGCGCGTCGCGCCGCTGCTGGAGGAGTCCGGCCTTGAGGCCGGGCGCGACTTCCACCTCGCGTTCTCGCCCGAGCGCGTGGACCCCGGCCGCACCGATTTCACCTTGCGCACCACCCCTAAGGTGATCGGTGGGCTGACCGACTCCTGCGCGGAGCGCGCGGAGCAGCTATATGGGCTGGTGTGCGACACGCTCGTACGCGTCTCCACCCCCGAGGCCGCCGAGCTGACGAAGCTGCTGGAGAACATCTTCCGCTCGGTCAACATCGCGCTCGTCAACGAACTGGCGATGCTCACCGATCGCATGGGCATCGACATCTGGGAGGTCGTTAACGCGGCCGCCACCAAGCCTTACGGGTTCATGCCCTTCTCGCCGGGTCCCGGCATGGGTGGACACTGCCTGCCGGTCGACCCCTTCTATCTGAGTTGGCGCGCGCGCGAGTTCGACATGTCCACAGAGTTCATCGAGCTCGCGGGCCAGGTCAACCAGCAAATGCCCTACCACTGCGTCGCCCTCACCCAGCGCGCGCTCAACGACGCGGGCCTGCCGGTCAGGGGCGCACGCATCGCCGTGCTCGGCGTCAGCTACAAGCCCGGCGTCGGCGACACCCGCGAGTCACCCGCGCTGAAGATCCTCGAGTTGCTGCGCGAGCAGGGCGCCGAGTTGCGCTACCACGACCCTCACGTGCCCTCGCTGGCGGAGTTCGACCTGCGCAGCCTCCCGCTTCAAGACGCCCTCGCGGACGCTGATCTGGCGCTGATCGTCACCGCCCACCCGAGCGTCGATCACGAGTCGGTGGCCCGCCGCGCGCGCCTGGTCGTGGACCTGCGCGGCGTCACGCGCTCGCTCACCGATGCCGGCAACATCGTGCGGCTCTGATCGTCGTGTCGCCTCCATGCACGCTCCGCGCACCGTACCCGTACACGGGGACCGTCACGGAAAATCTGCGGCGGATGGCACACGCCGTGGGACGGACGCCTCCGTGGTGAGCCCCGATCCGCGCGCGCCCGGGCTGCTGCTCGGCGAGAGCGTCCTCATCGGTGAGGGCGTCACGTTCGGCGCCCATGTCGTCGTGTACGACGGTGTCGTCATCGGCGATGGCTGCGTTGTCGAGGATCACGCGATCCTTGGCAAGCGCCCACGCCTTGCCGGGAGCTCCTCCGCGCGCGGGGACGTCGGCCGCCTGACCCTGGGTGAGCGGGTCACGGTCTGCGCCGGCGCGATCGTGTTCGCGGGGGCAGCGGTCGGCGACGGCGCGATCCTCGGCGATCAGTCGTTCGTGCGCGAGCGCTCCACGGTCGGTTCCGACTCGGTCGTCGGCCGCGGCAGCGTCGTCGAGAACGACGTCGCGATCGGCGCGCGCGTGCGCATCCAGACGAACGTCTACATCACCGCGTATTCCGTCGTGGAGGACGACGTGTTCGTGGGTCCCTGCGCGATGAGCACCAACGACGACACGATGTCCCGCCACGGCCCCGACCACACTCTGCGTGGCGCCACCCTGCGCCGCGCCTGCCGCATCGGCGGCGGGGCCGTTCTCACCCCCGGCGTGGAGGTCGGCGAGGAGGCGTTCGTCGCCGCCGGCGCCGTCGTCACGCGCGACGTTCCCGCGCGAGCAGTCGTGATGGGCGTCCCCGCGCGAGTCGTGCGCGAGGTGTCCGACGAGGATCTGCTCGAGCGTCGTGGCTTGAGTTAAACGCCCCGGTCACAGCTCGGCTACACGACGGTCACAGGACGGCCACGCGGCGGTTACAAACGTGGCCCGATGTCGCACATACGGTTGGCGCGCTCCCATCCCGGGACATCGATCACGCGCACAAAGGAGACCGTGATGACAATGAAGCACTCTGGTCGCCGGCTCGCCCGTACGGCGGCCGCGACCGTGGCGTTGACCGCGCTCACAGCTGGGCTCGGGGCTTCCGCGCAGGCCGATCCAGAGCACGGCCTGCAGCCCGGCAATCTGCTCGTCAGCCGCAGCGTCTACACGCCCGACGCATCGCTGACGGCCGGCGTCACCAAATTGCCGGCCGGCTGTGTCACCGGATGTGTGCTCGCCAACGCCGGCGGCTCCTACCCGGAAGTGTGGAACAACGACAAAGTGGACGAAAGCTTTGGCGTCACCTCGGACATCTTCCTGGACCAGCTCCGTCCGTCGGGCTCGCTGGTCAACTCGCTGGAGGTGCCCAGCAGCTCCCAGCCGGGCGTCACCACGGGCGTCGATCAGATGGTCACGAGCTTCTCCTCTAAGTCCGAGCTCGCGCTCAACCTCTCCACGCGCGGTCGCTACGTCACGTTCATGGGCTACCTCGCCCCCGTCGACGCGCTCGACGTCTCCAACTCCAACACTCCCGGCGTGATCGACCCGACCGATCCGGTCCCCGGCGCCGACTACCGGGTGGTGGCCCAGCTCGACAGCCAGGGACGGTTCCAGTTCACCGAGACCAACGCCTACAGCGGCAACAACGGGCGCGCGGCGATCCTCAATGAAGATCACCACCACCACGTGATCTACACCGCGGGCAACGCCGGCAACGGCGCCAACCCGCAGCCGGACGGGATCATCGTCGGCGCCGGCGCGCAGATCCTCAAGCCCGCGCGTGAGCCGGAGCTGCTGCAGGAACCGGGATTCCCAACCCCCGTCGGAAGCTTCAGCGTCACCCAGTTGGGTGACAAAGCCGACAAGGTCGGCAAGGACACCAACTTCCGTGGCCTGACGATCTTCAACCACGTCGTCTACTACACGAAGGGCAGCGGCGGCAACGGCGTCAACACGGTCTATTTCCTGGACACCACCGGCAAAGCCTGCCCGACCGGCGTGGGGCTGCCCGTGCCCGGCGCCAAGCTGCCGACCTGGCCACTGGCGTACAACCCCGAACTCCTGCAGAGCGCCGGCATGAAGCCCTACAACATGTGCATCCTCAAGGGCTTTCCGACGTCGCTGAAGTCGAAGACCTCGTTCCCCTTCGGCATCTGGTTCGCGAACGCCGACACCCTGTATGTCGCCGATGAGGGCAACGGTGAAACCGCCTTCTCGGTGAGCAAAAACGAATACACCGAAGCGGCCGCGCAGACGACGGCCGGACTGCAGAAGTGGGTGTTCAACTCCGGCGCGGGCGCGTGGCAGCCGGCCTACACCTTGCAGAACGGGCTGCAGCTGGGTCAGCCCTACACCGTCCCCGGCTACCCGACCGGTAACAACCCGGCCACCGGCCTGCCGTGGTCGCCCGGCACCGACGGGCTGCGCAACATCGACGGTCGCACAAACCCCGACGGGACCGCGACGATCTGGGGCATCACCTCGACCGTCAGCGGCAACGGCGATCAGGGCGCGGACCCGAACCGGCTCGTGGCGGTCACCGACCACCTGGACGCCACCACGCTGCCGGCCTCGGAGGCGTTCACGACGGTGCGCTCCGCCGGCTATGGCGAAGTGCTGCGCGGCGTCTCGTTCACACCGGGGACAGGCGAGTCCGACGGTGTGTTCTCCGGAGGTTCCGGCGGACGTCACGACGACGGTCACTAGGCCACACATCCCGGCCGGCGCCGGCGTCGCAACACGGGTAACAAAGGGGGCGCGGTCTTTCGATCGCGCCCCCGACACTTCGGCGATCAGAACTCCTAGGTCATTCTTTCTCTACACCGAGGTCCACGGGGCCTTCTTCGAAGTTCGCTTCTTCGAGGGTTTCTTCGCTTTTGAAGGCGCCGCCCGAGAATTTGGCTTCGGTTTTCGCTTCACCCGTGAGTGTGGCCGCCGCCCCTCCGATTTTCAGAGCCGCTTCCGCTTCTTCTCCGGTCGAGCTCTTGAGGTATTTTTTGCTGGACGGTTCGGATATCAGCTTTGGTTTTTCAACCGCTTCGCCGACTTCCTCCGTGCCGGCTCCTTCTTCGGCTTCGATCGATTTGATGTTTTTCAATTCGTCTTCGGCTCCGCCTTCGGTCAGCGTGCTGCCTGAAACGGTGAGCGTGCTCCCTTTGAGAACGCACGTTTCGGAGCCTTTGTTTTTGAATTCGATTTCAGCAAAGACCGTGCCCGTTTTTGGTTTGAACAGAGTCTCCACCTTGGTTTTGGCGGCGTTGTCGACGAGTTCACCTTCGACTTCTCCGGTGTCGATCGAGCCCGCTGCCTTACCCGTGCTGTTGACTTCGCATTTGGTCGGAGCTTCCACGCTGCATCCGCTGTATTCAAGCGACGCGACCTTGGTTTTCGCATCGGTGCTGCCGCCGCTTTCGATCTCCGGTTCTTTGGCTTCCATGCTCGTGCATTTCGTTTTCATCGAGACCCCCGCGATCGTGGCTTTCCACGTGTAGGGGCCGCCTTTCACTTTCACGGTCAGCGTCGGCGGATCGAACCACACCGCGTAGCCTCTGCGAAAGCCTAAGAAAATGCACTGCCCGTCGTCGAACATGCCGTTAAACGCACCCACGAATACGCAGGCGAGCAGTAAGCCGTTGAATGTCAGAATCGCCTTGGAGAAGGGGCCTCCGTTGCTGACCACCGAACAGGTGCCGTTGGTCCACCCTCCGAATCCTGTGGGCGCGTGGATGCATCCTGGGTATCCCCAGACGATCCCCGAGGCCGAAGCCGAGCCGGCCATCCACAAGCTCGCGGCGAGCGCGCCGATCACGCTCCATGCAAGCAGCCTTGATCTTCATTGTAAATCCCTCCTGGTTTGCGTTATCTTTTCTAGGCATCCTCCTCTCCGAGCTTGCTCCAATAACGACAGCTCCGTCCCGGGTCTGTCACCGTGTGTCTCGCTCGTAAGCGTCTTTTAGCTCTGCGCGCTACAGTGCACGGCGCGCGGAGGTGTGTCAAGTCGTGCTGAGCGCCGGCCGAGCGCGGCCATACGCGCTCGGCCGCGCCATCCTGTGATTGCGGCGAAATTTTCCGGCTCTCCGCGCGGGCACGCGCGCAAAGCAGTCGGAAACGATCGCCAGCATGTCGATCGAGTCGGCTTTCACGTCTCTCGTGACGCCCGCACCGCCGCCACCACCTCATCCACCTGCGCGCGACTCAACACCGGGCTCATCGGGATCGCCAGATGTGTCCGCGCCGCCTCTTCGGTGCCTGGCAGCTCCACGCCCGCACTATTCCACTCCCGCATCGCCTCCTGGCGGTGCACGGGCGTGCGGTAGTAGGCCTTGCACCCGATCTGGGCCTCGGCGAGCGAGCGTTCCAACTGCTCTGGCTCGGGATGGCTGACGACATACAGATGCCACGCGGGTCCGCTGCCGGGGGTCGGTCGCGGCAGCGCGACCAGCTCGCCCAGACCCGCCTCGCGGTAGTGGCGCTCGGCCGCGCGGCGCCCGTCCGACCATGCGTCCAAATGCGGCAGCTGCACCCGCAGGATCGCCGCCTGCAGCTCGTCCAGGCGCGAGTTGTAGCCGATCTGCTCGTAGGTGACCTTGTCGCGGGAGCCATGAAATCGCAGCGTTCGTGCGCGCTGCGCGATCTGCTCGTCGGAGGTGGTAATCATCCCGCCGTCGCCCATCGCGCCGAGGTTCTTGGAGGGAAAAAACGAGAACGTCGCCGCCGTGCCCAGCGAGCCCGGGCGCCCCGCGGGCGAGACCGAGCCGGCGGCCTGCGCGGCGTCCTCGAGCACCGGCACGCCCAGCGCCTGGATCTCCGCGACCGGTGCCACGTTGCCGAACAGGTGCACCGCGATCACCGCCCTCGTGCGCGGCGTCAACGCCGCCCGTACCGTCTCCGCGGTCACGCAGTAGGTCTCGGGATCGACGTCGCACCACACCGGCCTAGCCCCCGTCGGCGGGATCGCCTCGGCGGAGGCGTAGAACGTGAACGACGGCACCACCACCTCGTCGCCCTCGCCGACGCCCATCGCGCGCAGCGCGATCGTGATCGCGTCCGTGCCGTTCGCCACGCCCACGCCGTATCGCGCGCCGCAGTAGTCGGCGAGCTCTCGCTCCAGCGCGCTCACCTCGGGCCCGAGTATGTACTTCCCGGAGGCCACCACCCGCTCTATCGCCGCCATCACCTCATCGCGCAGCGGTTCCAGCGGGGTACGCGTGTCGAACAGTCCCACGGTCATATGTCAAATGCTCACAGATGCCGCCGGGTGCGGTGACCGGAGTCGGTGGGTGTGGATGACAGGACTGGCTTCCGGGTCACCCACCCATAGCCCGTCACCGTTTCACCGTGGCCTGAGCAACTCGAGGTCCGCGCGGGTCATCAGCCGGATCAACTCCTCGAAAGAGGTCCGCGGCTTCCACCCCAGATCGCGCTCGGCCTTCGCCGGGTCGCCGATCAGGTGATCGACCTCCGCCGGGCGCACGAACGCCGGGTCGATCGTCACGTACTGCTCGTACCCGCCCAGCCCCGCCTCGTCGAACGCGACCTCGCAGCACTCCCTGACCGAATGCGACTCGCCGGTCGCGATCACATAATCCTCGGGCTCCTCCCGCTGCAGCATCAGCCACATCGCTTCCACGTAATCCCGCGCATACCCCCAATCGCGCTCTGCGTCCAGGTTGCCCAAGCGCACCTCCCGCTCCAGGCCATGCCTGATGGCCGCGGCGTGCCATGTGATCTTGCGGGTTACGAATTCCCGGCCCCGGCGTGGGCTCTCGTGGTTGAACAGAATGCCGCTCGTCGCGTGCAGGTTGTAACTCTCGCGGTAATTAACGGTGATGAAGTGTCCGTACGCCTTCGCCACGCCATAGGGCGAGCGGGGGTAAAACGGGGTCGTCTCGGTCTGCGGGACCTCCAGCACCTTGCCGAACATCTCGCTGGAGCTGGCCTGATAGAATCGGGCCTCCGGGCACACTTCGCGCATCGCCTCGAGCATGCGCGTGACGCCCACGCCCGTGAACTCCGCCGTCAGGGTCGGCTGGATCCACGAGACCGCCACGAACGACATCGCCGCGAGGTTATACACCTCCTCCGGCCGCGCAGCGCGCAGCGCGTCCACGAGCGAGCGCTGATCCAGCAGGTCGCCCTGGTGCAGCACGATCCGCTCGCGCAGGTGCTCGATCCGGTCGAACTTCTCAGTCGAGGCCCGCCTGACCATCCCGTGCACCTCGTACCCCTGCTCCAGCAGCAGCTCCGCCAGGTAGGAGCCGTCCTGGCCGGTGACCCCGGTTATCAGCGCCGAGCGCTTGCCGCCTGTCGTCATCCGCGGCACCTTATACGTAGCGCCCGCGGCGATGCCGCGCGTACTGGCGCGCGAACCCGAGGACGAACCGCGGGTTGTACCTGGCGTACCGCCGCCATAGCCGCCGCGGCTCGCGCGCCAGCCGGTATGTCCACTCCAGCCCGGCGCGCCCCATCCACGGTGGCGCCTGCCGGACGAGCCCCGCGTGGAAGTCGAACGCCGCTCCCACGCCCACCAGCAAGGGGGCCCGCAGGCGCGGTCGCATCCGGTGCATCCACTGCTCCTGCTTGGGCTGGCCCGTCCCGACCCACACGACCTGCGCCCCGGACGCGTCGATGTCCGCCAGCAGGCGCTCGTCTTCCCGGAGCGTCAGCGGTGTGAACGGAGGGCTCGCGCCGCCGACGATCTGCACGCCCGGATAGCGCTCGCGCAGCCGCCGCGCCAGCAGCTCGCGCTCGGCGTCTCCCCGTCCGCCGTACAGATACATGGGCGTCCCGTTCCGGGCCGCGCGCGCGCAGTAGGACGCCATCAGGTCCGGCCCGTACACCCGCGTGGCGTCCGCATGTCCGAGCGCGCGCAGCGCCCACACGAGCGGCTGCCCGTCCGGAACCGCCAGCGTCGCCGCCAGCACCGCCTCCATCGTCGCCGGGTTCTCCTGGGCGTTCATCACCAGGTTGACCGCCGCCGCCGTCACATACCCGCGCTCGCCCGCCGCGACCATCGCGTCCATCCAGTCCATCACCTGCTCGTAGTCCGACACCGCCAGCGGAATGCCGAGGATCTCCGCGCGCTCGGGCGGGGCCGGGGCGTCGGACCCGGATGTGCCGAGCCGGCCGGCGAGGCTGGCCGAATCCGGGCTGCCCGCGGGAACGGTCGGGCTCGCGTGAGTCCCGGCGGCCCTCGTGGATGCGTCTCGAGGTGCGATTCCGTGAAGATACCGACGCCTTGACACGCACCGCCCCCATCGACCCGCCGTTCTGGTCGGACCGCTCGGTTCTGCTCACCGGCCATACGGGCTTCAAGGGCGCCTGGCTGTCGCTGTGGCTGCAGTCGCTCGGCGCCCGCGTCACCGGCCTGGCTCCGGCGATGCCGCCCACCGCCCCTTCGCTGTATGCGCTCGCCGGCGTCGGCCCGCACATGACCAGCGAGCTGGCGATCGACGTCCGCGACGCCCCGGCCGTGCTCGACGCCGTGCGCTCCACGCGCCCCGACGTCATCCTGCATCTCGCCGCCCAGCCGATGGTCCGCCTGTCGCTGCGTGATCCCGCGCTCACGTTCGAGGTCAACGTGCTCGGCGTCGTCAACATCCTGGAGGCCGTCCGCCTCGCCGGTGACTCCGTCCAGGCGGTCGTGATCGTCACATCCGACAAGTGCTACGCCAACCCGTCGGGCTATCCGCGCGCCCCGGCGGGGCTGTCCGCCGAGCCCGCCGGCGGCCTGCGCCGCTTCGTCGAGACCGACCCGCTCGGTGGCCACGACCCCTACTCCAGCTCGAAGGCGTGCGCCGAGCTCGTCACCGCGGCCTACCGCGAGTCGTTGTTCGCGCCCGGCGCCGAGCCCGGCTCGCCCGGCGCCCGCGCGCGCATCGCCAGCGCGCGCGCGGGCAACGTGATCGGCGGCGGGGACTTCGGCGAAGACCGGCTCGTCCCCGACATCCTGCGCGCGTATGACGCCGGTCGGCCCGTGCGGTTGCGCAACCCCGAGGCGATCCGCCCGTGGCAGCACGTGCTGGGCCCGCTCAGCGGCTACCTCGCGCTGGCGCGCTCGCTGTGCGGACCGGACGCGCGCGAGTGCGCGCGCGCGTTCAACTTCGGGCCGCGCCCCGAGGATGCGCGCACCGTGCTGGAGATCGTGCGGCGTCTGAACGGGCTGCTGGCGGGCGGGCTCGGACATGAGCTTGACGGGGCCGTCAACCCGCCCGAGGCGGCGCGGCTGGAGCTCGACTCCACCGCGGCCGAACACAAGTTGGGCTGGCGGCCGCGCTGGGACCTCGACGAGGCGCTCGCGCGGGTCGCGGCCTGGCACGAGGCGTATCGTCGCGGCGCGGACATGCGCCGCACGAGTTTGGAGCAAATAGCGGCATTCCACTGAGCGGCGATTCGCATGACTCGCAATCTTTCACAAGATGAGTCCGCTGTCAGTGCGTCGCTACCGAGCCGAGCGACTGCTGCGACGGGAGTTCGGGGCAATGCGCGGGCGGGTGCTGGCGACCGTGCGGGGGCGACTGCGCGCCGCGGGCGTCAGCCTCGACGTGGGAGACGTCGATGCGTGCTACTCGCAAGCCTGGCACGGCCTGTACACCGCCATGCTGGAAGGCCAACCCGAGATCGCCAACCCCGAGGGGTGGCTGGTGCTGGTGACCTATCGCCGCGCGATCGACGAGCACCGCTCGCGTCTGCGCGCCGGCACCGCCGCGGGGGCGCGTGCGATCGCGGCGGACCAGCACGGGCGCGATCCAGACCTCGACGTGGCCGCCCCCGAGCGCGATCTCGCGGGTGAGCTGGACGACCGGGCGCGGCTGCGCCAGCTCATGGAGGGGCTGCGCGGCCGGTTGAGCCCGCGCGAGCGCGAGGCGGCCGCGCTGTGCTACCTGCAGGGCCTGTCCCGTGCCGACGCCGCCACGCGCATGGGCATCAGCGAGGCGCGCATGCGCAAGCTGATGGACGGATCCCGCGCGGGCTCGCCCGGCGTCGCGGGCAAGGTCGGCGCGCTGCTGGAGACGATCCGCGCCGGCTCCTACTGCGCCGAGCAGTCCTCCCTGATGCGCGGGTTCGCGTTCGGCATCCTCGACCCCGACGGGGAGCGCTATGCCCTCGCCACGGCCCACCAGCGCGAGTGCCCGGCCTGCCGCGCGCACGTGCTGTCGCTGCGCGGCCTCGCCGCGGTGCTGCCGCCGCTGCCGCTGCCCCTGGCGCTAGGGGCGGGGGTGGCCGCGGGAGCGGGCGCCGGGGCCACCGGGGCTGGAGCGGGCACGGGCGCGAGCGTGGGCGCCGGTGTGGGCGCTACCGGAGCCGCCGCGGGCGGCGCGGGCGGCGGTTGGCTGCTGGCGGGTGGAGGAGTCGGGGCCAAGCTCGCCGTCGGCTGCCTGCTCGCGCTCGGCGTCGGCGCGGGCTGCGTCGCGCTGAGCATCGCCCCGCTCGCTCCGCACCGTCCCGTCCATCGCCACGATGCCGCACGCGCGGCCGCGGCGCGCGGCGGCTACCGGGCGCTGAGCGCCGCGCCGGCGGTCGTACTGCCCGTGTCCGACGGCGCCACGCCCTCCACGCGTGCAGTCCCGTCCACGTCGGCTTCGCCCGGCACCGCCTCGCCCGCACTCACGCCCGCCGCCAGAGCCAGCCGTGAGTTCGGCCTCGAGCAGCCGGCTCACCACCATGCGACGACGGCGCAGGCGGGCGTCTCAGACACCGCGCGCGCCGCGTCAGCGCCGACCTCGGGCGCGACCGAGTCGGCGACGGGCGGTGAATCGGCGGGCTCGACCGCGAGATCCTCGGGCGGGGGAGTGACGTCGTCGGGTCACGAAAGCGGTGGTCCGTCATCCGCCGCGCGGGAGTTCGGGCTCGGGTAGATGCCGTTCCGAGCGGCGCATGCGCCGCTCGGCGAGTCCTCGCATGCGAGGACTCCTGACGGGCCGCATGCGGCCCGTCTCCCTTGGCGCATGCGCCAAGGGCTGGATCGCGCATGCGCGATCCAGGTCCGTCCCGCTTGCGGGACGGACGGTCAAATCAGCCTTTCCTTTAAAGCATGCGGTCAGCGACTTCCGCAGCAAACCGACTCCCGCGTGACTCAGCCCTGCGGGAAGACCTTCATCAGCCGCCCCAACGCCAGCGGGTTACCGCGCGGACGCAGCCGGCCGGTGGCGATCGCACGGCGCGGGTCCAAGCGCTCGCCGACGATGTCGATCCAGTCCTGATAGGCCAGTCGCAGTCGCAGGTCGGGGTTGGGCGCCTCGCCCTCGGCGACCGTGCTCGAGCCGTTCTCGACCGTCAGGTGCCAGGTGGGGACGTCGGGGTCGGTGAACTCCCACTGGAACGTCGTCGCCCGCTTGAGCCCGTGCGCGGGATTGACCTGACGGCGGATCATGTCGAACAGCATCGCGAGCGTCTCCGGGTCACGCTTGGACGGTCCCTCGCGCACGCCGATCACTCCCGCCTGGGCGAGCGCGCGTCCGCGCTGAGAGACCTCCAGCGGGGTCAGCCCGGGCGGCAGCAGCGCCGGTCCGGGCAGCGTCTCGGCGGCGAGTCCGGCCGAGCGCAGCTTGGTCGTCATCGACGTCAGTCCCTCCACGCCGACCTCGTCGTAGGTCGCGCCGAACACCGTGATGTAGCGTTCGTCCCACCCCGGCGGCATCAGCACCTGGGCGGTGTAGCGGGTCACGTCACGCAGGATCTTCGCGACCGCCTTCGGCACGCGCACCGGGTCTTCCCGTGCCAGGTCGGCCAGCAGCTTCACGCCGAAGCCGATGTGGCGCTGCTCGTCGGCGGCGATGTTCTGCATCCCCTCCCGGAACGCCGGCAGCTGATCGCGCGCTTCGAGATAGCTACAGATGAAATGCTGGCCGGGCTGGGCGAGCGCCGCCTCGATCACGATGTGGTAGAGCGTCACGGCCGCCGCCAGCTGCGCGGGGGAGCGGTCGGCGCGCAGCTCGTCGGCCATCCGGTCGAGGCGATCGAAGATCTTGCGGAACCCGGGCGTCAGCTGGGGCTTGATCGCGCGCAGCCCGCTGTCCATCGAGCCGTCGCCGATGCCGCACACCTCCTGCATGAAGCGCTTGAAGAACACCGCATGGCGGGCCTCGTCGACCTGCTGAGTGGTCAGGAAATACTTCTGCTCCTCCAGCGGCGCCGCATCGATGTAGGGGGACAGGTTGTCCGCGACCGCGTCCTCGCCCCAGAAGAACAGCGAATAGTTCCACAGCGCGGCCGTGCGCTCGAACTCGCTGAAGTCCTCGCGCCACTGGCGCGCGTCCTCGGTGAAGTCGAGCTCGGTCGCGCGCCAGTTGCCGCGCTCCCAGCGCGCATACAGGTCCTCGTAGGAGATCGCGTCCGCCGGCAGGCTCGCCGGGTTGGAGGAGTCGGTCGTCGGTATGGGCCTCGTCGTGGTCGCTGCGCTCGCCATAGGTCGCTCCTCGGCTCGATCGCCTGGCCGGCTGGAAAATGAGCGTCGCGGTCACATCGACCGCGACGCTCGGGGATAAGCAATAACGAACATTATCGCAATAGCGTTTGTTCTGTCAAGTAAGATGTGACCGTGGAGAGCACACGGCTGACGCGCGAGCAGAGCAAGGCCCACACCCGCTCGCGGCTGCTGGACGCGGCGCGGACGGTGTTCGCGCGGGGCGGCTATCACGGCTCCTCCGTCGAGCAGGTCGCCTCCGAGGCGGGGTTCTCCACGGGCGCGCTGTACTCGAACTTCGACGGCAAGGAGGACCTGTTCCTGGCGCTGATGGAGCGCGAGATCGACGCCCACGCACGCGAGATCTCGGCGGCGGTGGAAGACCGGAAGTCGGTCGCCGAGCGCGCCACCGGCGGCGCGCGCCAGTGGATGACGATGATCGAGCGCGAGCCCGAGCTGCTGCTGCTGTTCATGGAGTTCTGGGCCTACGGCGTGCGCGATCCCACCGTGCGCCCCAAGGTCGCCGCTCGCTTTGCGCAGATGCGCGAGCTGCTGACACGGCTGATCGCCGACGGGATGCGCGAGTTCGACCTGGAGCTCGCACTCCCCGCCGAGCAGCTCGCGCTCACGATCGACGCGCTCGCCGACGGCATCGCCCGGCAGAAGCTGACCGACCCCGACGCCGTGCCCGACGATCTGATGGGTCGCGTGCTGTCGCTGCTGTTCGCCGCGGTCACGCGGCCGGCTGGCGCCTGAGGGTGCGTTGGAGATCTCGATGCGCCGGTCTCGACGCAGCATGCGCCGGATGCGGCGCATGCGCTGCCAGGGTCCGAGCGCGAGCGGTTGGACCTATGTTGCCGGCAGGCACAGACACGCGTAGTGCACCGTGAACAGCCGCCGGGCGAGCCCGGGCGCGAGCCGGTGCAGGCCGGCGCGCAGCGCCCACTTCGCCCTGCCGCGAGCACGGGCGAGGGGGGTGGTCGCGAAGAACATGTGCACGGACAGCGGCAGCGGGTCCTCCAGCTCGCCCGCGACCTGAAGCCCCGCCCGCGCGACGATCGTCCGCGCGTCGGCGCGATCCAGCCGCTGCAGGTGGCCGACCGCGGACGCGTGCTCGCGCTTGGAGGCCCGCCGCGCGGACAGGTTGGCCTCCAGCGGCACCTCCATCACCACCGCGCCGCACGCTCGCGCCGCCTCGGCCAGCAGGGCGGGCGGATCGGGCACGTGCTCCAGCACGTGGGAGAGGATTCCCAGCTCGTAGCCACCGTCCCCGGCGGGCAGGCTCACGCCGTCGTAGAGATCGACCGCGTCGATCTCTACGCGCCCGCGCGCGATCTCCACGGCCGCCCGAGTGATCTCCACGCCCTCCAGGCGCCCGCCGAACTCGCGCGCGCGCAGCTCGCACAGCAGCGCCCCGTCGCCGCAGCCGATCTCCAGCGTGCGCGCCGGGCTCAGGCCGGCGCCCGTGCACAGCGCGAGCACGTGATCGGCCTTGCCGATCGCCCCGAGCGCCCGCCAGCGCGCGTACCGCGCCGCATCCGCCGGGCTCTGCTGTGCGTATGCATTGTCGTAGAAGCGGACCAGCCGGGCAGGGTCGTCCATCGGGCAATTATCGGGCTCCAGGGCAGGGGCCGGCACCCAGACGTAGGTATTAGACTAAGGATTCGAACATCACCGATTTACGCACACTTTGCGGACCTCTAATGAACGCGTTCTTTCATGGAACCAACGGCTGGACAATCGGGTAGAAATTGCTAGCGTGTGGGGACAGCTTGGTTAAGTCGCTATGCCAGACACGCTCGAGCGCGTGTCGATCCCACGGGGCCGCCCGATCTACGGCCCAGGGTGGGACTTTACGGCACGGAGAGTGAGCCGCAGCGGTGCTCAGAGCCACGAACAACCCCAAGGCAGGGACCCCATAGCACGTCATCGGATCATCAGCTCAAAGCTTGCCGCGCGCGTGACGCACCGTAGGTGTACTCCGGCGTGGGTCGAGCACCGCACGGGCCGGCCGATGGACCGTGGGATCGAGACCGCGGTCTCGATCCCGCCTGCCGCGATACGCCGCGCTCATCCGGGGCGGCGATCGAGCCGATAGGAACACTGATGGCGCCTCCTCCGGACAAATCGAGCCAGCCGGGCATAACGCGGCAGACGACCACGTCGCTGCCGCTGACCGGCAAGCTCGCGCGCGACGCGCCGCGCCCCCTGTCGGTTCACCCGGGGGCGTTCAGCGGGCCGCTGCAGCGCTTGCTGGAGGGTTCTGGCTGGGGCATCCTGCGACCGACGGTCGACTTCGTGCTGCTGTGCGTCGGCGTGACGGCTGCGCTCGGCGGCATCAACGCCACCCTGAACGTCCCGGCCGAGCAGGCGCCGCTGCTGGCGCTGCCGCCGCTGGTCATGCTCCTGTTCTACCTGCGCGGGCTCTATCGCACGCGCCTGCGCGCCCTGTTCCTCGACGGCGTAGTGCCCGTCGTCAGCGCCGTGTCTGTCGGCGCGATGGCGGTCGCGATGATCGGCCTGTTCGCCAACGGCCAGGCGCCGAGCCAGTCCGACGGCGTGAAGGCCTGGCTGTTCGCGCTGATCGCGGTCGGTCTCGGGCGCATAACCCTGTCGCTCGCCCAGCGCTGGGCGCGCTCGCGCCGGCTGATCGGCAAGCCGGTGCTGATCATGGGCGCCGGGATGGTCGGATCTCAGGTGGCGCGACGGCTGGAGGATCACCCCGAGTACGGGCTGGCCCCGGTCGGCTTCCTCGACGACGACCCCCGCACCACCGCGGAGGTCGGCGGTCGCGACGTGCCCGTCCTGGGCACCGTCGAGGACCTCGACGAGGCCGCGCGGCGCACCGGCGTGCGCAACCTGATCGTCGCGTTCTCCTCCGTCACCGACGCTCGCGTCAGCCGCCTGATCCAGCGCTGCCAGGAGCTCGGCATCGAGGTGTCGGTCGTACCGCGCATGTTCGACACGATCAACGACCGGGTGGGCTACGACACGGTGGGCGGCCTGCCGCTGCTGTCCTTCGGTCGGGTCAACCCCAAAGGCTTCCAGTTCGCGATCAAGTACGCGATCGACCGGGTCCTCGCGCTGATGCTGCTCGTGTGCCTCTCACCCGTGCTGCTGCTCGCGGCCATGGCCGTGCGTCTCAGCTCGCCGGGCTCGGTGCTCTATCGCCAGCGCCGGATCGGTCGCGACGGCCGGGCCTTCGACCTGTACAAGTTCCGCTCGATGCGCCTCGAGTCACGTCGAGCGGCCTCGAGCTCGCAAGACGCCGGCTCGCCGAACGGGACGACTGACGAGACCGGCCTCCAGTTCCTGCTCGGTGGGGACACCGCGCCCGGCGGAGTAGAGGGCGAGGACCGGCGAACGGCCGTCGGCCGAGCGCTGCGACGCACCTCGCTGGACGAGCTGCCCCAGCTGTTGAACGTGCTGCGCGGCGAGATGAGCATCATCGGGCCTCGCCCCGAGCGCCCCGAGTTCGTCGAGCTGTTCGAGCACGACATCGCTCGTTACGGCGACCGCCACCGCGTCAAGTCGGGGATCACGGGTTGGGCGCAGGTGCACGGTCTACGCGGTCAGACCTCGCTGGCCGAACGGGTCGAGTGGGACAACTACTACATCGCCCACTGGTCGCTGGGCCTGGACGTGAAGATCCTCGTGTTGACCGTGGCCGCGCTGTTCCACGACGCCGAGTGACGCTCGCGGTCACCGTCCGCGAATATCCTCTGCGAGATGTCGCCGACCTGGATCTGGCTGCAGGGCGCGATCGTGCTGTTCGTGTTGATCGGCATGATCATCGCGATCGTCAGGCTCGCATGACCGGTGGGCGAGCAGACGCCTGAGCCGGTCACGCCCGCTTCAGCGCCGCCGCTCCAACCATCGCCGCTTGGTGCGGAGCGGGACGGTCGAGGGCCGACGCGGAATCGTCTCGGCGCCGTCTAGGATCGCCGCGGGCACCGTCTGCGTCAGCCATTCCGTGAGCGCTCCGAGGCCGGCCCGACCGAGCTCCGCCGCCATGCCGGGGGGGCGCGTACTGTGATCGTGAGCGTCGGACGCCACGTTGTGCAGCAACCCCTCCTCCGCCATCGCCAGAGCAAACCGACGGGCCCCGTCGCCGAAGAGGCCCACGAGCGAGGTGGCGGTGACAGACGTGCGCATCCCGGCACGCACGAGAGACCTGAGCATCTGCGGATGTTTGCGCAGCGCGGCACACCGCTCGGGGTGGGCCAGCAGCACGCGGTGGCCCTGGCGTTGAATGTCGAGCAGCAACGCGTCCAAGTTGCTCGCCACCGGCGTGAAGGGGGGCTCCACGAGCAGCCATGGCCCTCCTCCCAACCCCATGCGCGGCAGCTGTGCGGCGTCGAGCTTGGCAATGTGGGTCAGCGCGATCTCCGCCCCCGGTCTGACCTGCACCGCGATCTCGGCGTCGGCCAGGCGCCCGTTGAGCTCGCCCACGAGCCCGGCGATGGTCGCGGCGTCGTTGGGATAGCGACGGTTGACATGAGGTGTCGCCACGATCGTGCGCGTGCCGGCGGCCGCCGCGGCGCGCACGAGCGCCACCGAGCCCTCGATCGCCTCCGGGCCGTCGTCGATGCCGGGGAGCGCGTGACAATGCAGGTCGATCACGTGCATTACGTTAGGCGAGTCCCACCTCAGGCGAGTCCCGCCACGAGTCGCGCCACGAGTCGCGCCACCCCATTGAACCGCGCGTTCGGGGTCGCGGCTGCGTGTATGATCCCGGCACCCATGCCGCGCCTGGTCTCGACGTCAGCAAGGACCGCCGAGCCGACCCAGGCCGGCGCGCGCCCGCTCGAACAGCTCCGGGCAGACGCGTCCCTGGGGCGGCTGTGATGGCAGACGCGCACGGCGACTCGCGGATACGCGCTCTGACGCTCGGTCGGGATGTGGGCGCGTATTTCGGCGGCGCCGAGCGGCTGGCGTACGAGTTCGTCAAACGCCTCGATCCGGAGCGCTTCAAGCGCTATCTGTGCGTGACCCACGCGCGCCCGCCCGAGCACCGCGCCGCCAACGATCGGGAGTTGGCACAGCTCGAAGAGTCGGGCGTCGAGGTGCTGCGCCTGGAGCGCGAATCGCCGGCGTCGAACATGGCCTGGGCCAAGCTCTACAGGTTGCTGGCGGAGGAGTCGATCGACATCGTGCACGCCCATATGCCACGTGCCGGCATTCCCGGGACGATCATCGGACGTCTCGCCCGGGTGCCCGTGATCGTCAATCACGAGCACACATGGTCCTATCAGGGCAAGCCGCTGCGGCGCTTCCTGGATCGCAACGTGATCGCGCGGGGCGGCGACGTCCTGCTCGCCGTCTCCGAGTGGGATCGCCGGCGCATCATCGAGGTCGAGCGCATCCCGCCCGAGTGCGTCAGGATCTTCTCCAACGGCATCGCGCCGATGCCGGCCGGCGCCCCTACGCCGCGTGCGCAGCTGGGCGTGACGAGCGACGTCGGCCTCGTCGGGGCGCTGGGCCGGCTGGAACCGCAGAAGCGACACGACGATCTGATTCGTGCGATCGCGCTGCTCAAGCGCGCGGGCACACCCGTGCAATGCGTGATCGCCGGACAGGGGCCGGACCGGCCCAAGCTGCAGGCGCTGATCGGCGAGCTCGGTCTCGACGAGGATGTGCGACTGCTCGGCTATCGCGACGACATCGCCGGCATCATCCGCGCTCTCGACGTCGCGGCGCTCTCCTCGGCCTTCGAGGGCAGCCCGCTGGCGGTGATGGAGTACATGGCCTGCGCCGCGCCGATCGTCGCCACGGCCGTCGGCGGGGTCCCTGAGCTGATCGAGGATGGGGTGCACGGCCTGCTGGTCGCGCCGGGCGACCCGCCCGCCCTGGCGTCGGCGATCGGGCGGCTGCTCGAGGACCGCGCGTTGGCGGCTCGGCTCGGCGGCGCGGCGTGCGAGCGCCAGCGCGCCGAGTTCGACCTCGACGTGGTCGTCAGGCGCCTCGAACAGCTGTACCTGGAGCTCTACGAGCAGACGCGGGCGCGTCACTCGGGGTCGCGGTCGGCCCGGCGGGCGGCGTGAGCGGACGTCAGCTCGTGGCGTGCGGGGTGGCCGCGCCGGCACGCTGTCCATCGGCATCGAACAGCGGCAGCGTGCGACGCACGATCGAGCGCCACGAGTAGCGCTCCTCGGCCAGGCGCCGGCCGATCTCACCGAGCGCGTCCGCACGTGCCGGGTCGAGCAGACCGGCGATCGCATCGGCCATCGCCCGCGGCTCGCCGGGAACGACCACCCCCGCTCCGGTCTGCTCCAGCGCGTCTCGCATTCCCGGCGTGTCCTTGGCGACGACCGCGCGACCCGCGGCCAGATACTCGGCCAGCTTGATCGGGCTGCCCGCGAATCCGTCGCGATAGCAGACGAGCGCCACGGTGGCGGCGCCGATCAGATCCGCGATGCGGGCGCGATCTTCGACGAAGCCGGTCATGACCATCGCCTCTCCGATCCCCAGCTCGGCGCCGCGCCGCTCGATGCGCTCGCGCTCGGGACCGTCGCCGACGAGCAGCAGCGCCGTGTCGGGTCGGCGCGCATTTACCGCGGCGAATGCCTCCAGCAGCGTGTCGAAGTCGCCCCACGACGCAAACCGTCCGCAGAACACGGCGTATCGCGTGTTCGGGTCCAAGCCCGCCCGCCGGATCGCCTGATCCCGTGGTATCGGCCGGATGGCGTCCACATCGACTCCGTTCGACAGCACCACCACCCGCTCGCGCGGGACGCGGAACTGCTCGACCAGCAACTGCTTGATGCGCGGCGAGACCGCCACCACGCCGTGCGCCAGCCGGCCCATCAGAAATGCGGCCAAGCGCTTGACATAGTCGGCCGGGGGCGAGGCGTTCGACTGGCTGCCGCGGCCGTACTGCACATCGTCCACCTGCGTCACCAGCCGATATCCGAGCATGCGCGCGACGATCAGGATGGGAATGTTGCTCCAGCTGTGGCGCACATAGCACCTGCGCGCCGTGCGCCGCCGTCGGACGAGTAGGGCGCTGCTGCGCAGCGTCAGGTCGGTCAGCCGGCGTGCGCGCCGTTCCTCGGACCCCTGCGCACGGTGGTAGCGCATCCCCTCCAGTCCAGGGTCTGGGCCGCGTGCCACGAGCTCCACGGCCAGTCCCTCGGCGGCGAAGCCGGCGGCGACTTCGATCGTGTGGGTGCGGGTGCCGTCGGGCACCTCCAGGTCCACGTCGCAGATCATCACCAGGCCGGGCCTGACCGCCGCTCCTGCCGGGGCGCCGTTTTCGGAGGATGGGGATATGGGGGTCGAGCCGGAGATCGTGTGTGCTTTCTGTTGTCGTTGTCGTTGTCGTTGTCGTTGTCGTTGTTCGTCGTCGTCGGGTGGCGCGGTGGTTAGGTGACGGTGGCTGTGGTGAGGGCGGCGACGGTGATAGTGCTAGCGCGACAGCCGCCCATGCTCTTCAGCGCAGCCGTACGGGCCCTTCGAGGCTGAACGTCTCGAACCTGGCGTGACTTCCGCCGGCTTGAAGGACGAGCGTCGTCGTGCGATAGAACGCTGTGGGCACGTCCGGCGGGTCGGGGAGCGTGATGCTGTAGCGCCCGGTGGCCTTCGGCTCGATCCTTGCGACCACCGTCTGCTTCCCGCACCCGACCCGCTGCCACACGACGATCGGGGAAGCGGGCTTGGTGAGCGGCGGCGATACCTGACCGCTCAGGGTGATCTTCCCGTGCGAGCTCGACGGCGGATTCAAGCTCAGGCGGCGACTCAGCTTGACGTTGGAGGACCTCAGCGTGCCGACCTGAGCCGAGTACCATGCGTTGCCGTTGCCGTTGCCGTTGCCGTTGCCGTTGCCGTTGCCGTTGCCGTTGCCGTTGCCGTTGCCGTTGCCGTTGCCGTT
>DASZJF010000046.1:0-22260 GCA_035948355.1 Solirubrobacteraceae bacterium | reverse complement strand
CGGCCCCTCGCGCACGTCGAATATCTCCGCGATCGTCATCCCCGGAAATATCGCCTCGCGCGTGCGCAGCCACCACTCGCCCGCCTCGCGGTCGAGCACGATGTAGCCGTAGGGCCCGGAGGCGAGCCAGCCCCGGGCGCTGCACTCGCGCATCGCCTCGTGAAAGCGCTCCCCCCTCAGCGACGGGTCCGTGTAGTCGAACCCGGGCAACTCCAGCTCGCTCACGAGGGTCATCGCGGCTACGGCTCCCTTTATTTTTTCGGGCTGACGGCCTGCTTCAACGTCGCGCCCGCCGTGAACTTCGGCGCCTTCGACGCTTTGATCTTCACGCGCTCGCCCGTACGCGGGTTCACGCCCTGACGCGCCGCCCTTTTGACGACCGAGAACTTGCCGAACCCGGTAATGCTCACCTCGTCGCCTTTTTTCAGCGTCTTCGTGACGGTGCCGAGCACCGACTCGACGGCGCGTCCGGCGTCGGCCTTCGAGAGACCGCTGTCGGCGGCGACCGCGTCGACCAGCTGGGACTTGTTCATGGACGGTTTCCTTTCGATGGTGTGTTTCGAATGTGTGCCAGGCAGCGCGCGAACCCTACCGTGCCAGCGCGCGGCGCAACTGGTCGCCCATCAGCCCGCAACCTCCCCCGATGGCACTCGAGCGCCGCCGTCAGCCCCCGGCAAGAACGCGTTCGTTCCGTAACGCACAGGCGTGACCGGCGCCGCGATCAGGTGGTTGGCCACCATCCACTCCGACATCGCCCGCACGTTGCCCGACTGCAGCGTGCCGAACGGGGCCATGCCCGCACCGCCGACGCCGGCCGCGGCGAACAGCGGCAGGTAGGCGCGCAGTGACGCACGTGTGAACTTCCGCTGCAGCGTCGGGTTGGCCGCAAGCAACTCCCCCAGGCTGCGCCCGGGGTCGGCCAGCGTGTCCTCGTAACCGTGCACGGTCGCCGCCACGAACCCCCGTACGAGCGCGGGATCGGAGGCGATCAGCCCGCGCGTCGTGAACGCGACCAGACCCGGATAGGCGGGACCGCCGTTGCGATCGAGCGCAAACGCCGTGATCGGATGACCGCTCACCTGCAGCTGCACGCCGTCGTCAGGGATGAACCCGGTAAACGCGTCGATCCTGCCGGCGGCGAGCGCCTGCGCGCCGTCGAACCCGATCGTCACGACGTGCACCCTGCGCGGATCCCCGCCCGCGTGAGCGACCTCGGTGTCGAGCACCGCCGTGTCCGAGGGCACGCCCGTGATCCCCACCGTCGCGCCCTGCAGTCCCGCGGGCGAGCGCAGGTGCTCGGACGCGGAGGCGATCAGCCCGCCCAGGGGACGCTGCACGATCGCCATCACCGCCTGCGCATCGCCGCCGCCGGCGATCAGCCCGGCGACGTCACTGCCGTCCGCGAGCCCGAACTGGGCGCTTCCGGCGTCGATCAGCTTCAGCGTGTCCGTCGTCGCGCTCGGCGTCACCACGCGCAGGTCGATCCCCTGCTCGCGGTAGTAGCCGGCGGCCAGCGCGCGGTAGATGCCCGCGTGCACCGCGTTGGGCGTGAAGTCGAGGATCAGCGTGGCCTGCCGCAGCGGGCGCAGGCCGGCGCGCGCCGAGGAGGCGCCCGAACCCGAGCCCCCGCAGCCCGCGAGCGCGAGCGCGGCGAGGCATGCGAGCACCAGCGCGCAGGATAGGCGTCGTAGGTGGCGGCCGGTACGATCTGGATACATGGCGGTAGATGCATCGACCTCACGCCCGGCGGCGGACGAGAAGGCCACAGGGCGAACCCTATCCGGCGAGCCGGTGCGAGAGCTTTACACCGAGGCCGACCTGCCGGCCGGGATCGGCGGCCCGAACGACCCGATCGGGCGGCCCGGCGCCTACCCCTATACGCGCGGTGTCTACGAGTCGATGTACCGCGGGCGGCTGTGGACGATGCGCCAGTTCGCCGGCTTCGGCACCAGCGAGGAGACCAACGAGCGCTTCCACTACCTGCTCGAGCACGGCCAGACCGGGCTCTCGACCGCCTTCGACATGCCCTCGCTGATGGGCCACGACTCCGACCACGCCCGCTCGTTCGGGGAGGTCGGACGCGAGGGCGTGGCCGTGGACACGCTCGATGACATGCAAACGCTGTTCGCCGGCATCGATGTCGGCGAGGTCAGCGTCTCGATGACCATCAACGCGCCCGCGGCGATCATGCTCGCCTACTACGTCGCCGCGGCCGAGCAAGACGGCGACGGAGCCGGTGGCACAGTACCGCCCGAGCGCCTGTCGGGCACGATCCAGGCGGACATCCTCAAGGAGTACATCGCCCAGAAGGAGTGGTGCTTTCCGATCGACCCCGCGATGCGCCTGTGCGGGGACATGATCGAGTGGTGCACCCACCACATGCCCCGCTGGCACCCGATCTCGATCTCCGGCTACCACATCCGCGAGGCCGGGGCCACGGCCCAGCAGGAGCTCGCGTTCACCCTGGCCGACGGCCTCACCTACGTGCGCCAGGCGGTCGAGCGGGGCCTGGACGTCGACGAGTTCGCACCGCGACTGTCGTTCTTCTTCAACGCCCAGATCGATTTCTTCGAGGAGATCGCCAAGTACCGCGCCGCGCGGCGCATCTGGGCGCGCGAGCTGCGCGAGACCTACGGCGCCAAGAACGAGCGCTCGTGGCTGATGCGCTTTCACTCCCAGACCGCCGGCGTCTCGCTGACCGCCCAGCAGCCGCTCAACAACATCGTGCGCACGACCGTCGAGGCGCTCGCCGGCGTACTCGGCGGCACCCAGTCGCTGCACACCAACTCCTACGACGAGGCGCTCGCGCTGCCGACCGAGGACGCCGTCCGCGTCGCGCTGCGCACCCAGCAGGTGATCGCGCACGAGACCGGCGTCGCCGCGACCGCCGATCCGCTCGGGGGCTCCTACTACGTCGAGGCGCTCACCGACGAGATGGAGCGCCGCTGCTACGACTATTTCGCCAAGATCGATCAGGTCGGCGGGATGGTGGCGGCCGTCAAGCGCAACTTCCCCCAGCGCGAGATCGCCGACGCCGCGTTCGAGCTGCAGCGCGAGATCGACGCCGGCGAGCGCGTCGTGGTCGGCGTCAACCGCTACGTGCTGGAGGACGAGGAGCCGATCCCCACGCTGCGCGTGGACCCGGCCCTGGAACGCAAGCAGATCGACCGCCTGCAATCTGCGCGGGCGCACCGCGACGGCGCCACGGTCGAGCGCACGCTCGCGGCGCTGCGCGATCACGCCGCCCACCTCGATCACAACCTCATGGGACCCCTGCTCGACTGCGCCCGTGCGCACGCCAGCGAGGGGGAGATCGTCGAGTCTCTTCAGCAGGTGTTCGGGGATTACCGTGAGACCCCCGTGTTCTGAGCTGAGAATTCGACAGTTCTTATGACGCTGCGCCGAGGATGCAGCAACTTATGACCTGAGCATCGTGTCGTGAGGTTAGGATCGATCGGCCTGCAAACGTGAGCCCCAGACACGAACACACCCATCGGCGCCTGCGCCGAGCCCTGATCGTCGGCGGCGTGCTGGTGGCGGTATCGAGCGCCGGTGCGCTGGCGTTCGGGTCGCGGCGAATCGTCGCCGAGGACGCCGCCTACCGCGCGCCCGCGGGGCCGCGATGCGTGCCCTCGCAGCTGAACCGCTCCGACGTGCTGCCCGGCACGAGCCTCGCGGTGAACCCGCTGCCGGACTCCTACGACGCCTCGCCGCGCACCCAGATCAGCCTGCTGGGGTTCCCCGTCCACGCACTGAGCGATGTGAGCGCGAGCGGGTCCAGCAGCGGATCGCACGCCGGGCGGCTGCTCGCCTACTCTCAGGGGGACGGGGCCAGCTTCGTGCCCGCGCGAGCGTTCGCTCCCGGCGAGACCGTGACCGTGCGCGGGCGCGTACGGTCGGGCACCGGGCGCACGACACGGTTCGCCTACCGGTTCGTCGTCGCCCACCAGGACACGCTGATGTACACGCCGCCGGCCAAACCGGCGAAGGACTACGACGAGGAGCAGCACTTCCTCTCGGCGCCCACGATCCAGCCACCGGTGCTGTCGGTGACGGCGAACGCGGATGCGACGACGCCGGGATACATATTCACCGCCCCCTACTCGGGACCGGGCCCGAGCGGGCCGGAGATATTCAACGACTCGGGCGAACTGGTGTGGTTCGACCCGCTGGCGGGCGAAACGGCGGCGACCAACCTGCAGGTGCAGTCCTACGACGGCCAGCCAGTGCTGACGTGGTGGCAAGGATTCATACCCCCGCAGGGGTTCGGCCAGGGCGAAGAGATGATCTACTCGAGCTCCTACCAGCAGGTCGGGCGCGTGCACGCGGGCAACGGCTACAAGGCCGACCTGCACGACTTCCACATCACGCCGCAGGGCACGGCGCTGCTGACCGTGTTCGACCCGATCGCCTGCGATCTGTCGTCCGTCGGCGGGCCGAGCGGCGGCGCGGTGACCGACAGCGTGTTGCAGGAACTCGACCTGACGACGGGCCTCGTGCGGCGCGAGTGGCACAGCCTCGACCACGTCGCGTTGAGCGAGTCATACAGCTCGCCGGTGGGCGTAAGCACCGCGTGGCCGTTCGACTTCTTTCACATCAACTCGATCGACCAGCTCGCCGGCGGTGAGACGCTGATCAGCGCGCGCAACACGTGGGCGCTGTATGAGCTGAACACGATCACCGGCCAAGTGACGCTGCGGGTGGGCGGCAAGCGCAGCGACGTCAAGCCGGTGAACGGCGCGGCGACGGCGTTTCAGCACGACGCGACGGTGCAGCCGAACGGGACCGTCAGCGTGTTCGACAACGGCGCCGTGCCGAAAGTGCATCCCCAGTCGCGCGCGATCTTCGTGTCGGTCGAACCGCACGCCCGCACCGACACGCTGCTCGCTCGCTACGAGCATCCGGGTGGCCTGTCCTCGGGCAGCCAGGGCAGCGTGCAGACGCTGGCCGGCGGCGGCGTGTTCGTCGGCTGGGGCTCAGAGCCCTACTTCTCTGAATTCAGCCCCGCCGGGCAGCTGCTGTATGACGCGCACTGGCACGGCTCCTACCAGTCCTACCGCGCCTACCGCTTCCCGTGGACGGGCACCCCCGCCCAGCCCCCCGCGATCGCGGTCGGCGGCGCGGCGAGCGCGAGCGCGCCGGTGAGCGTGTACGCGAGCTGGAACGGCGCCACCGGCGTCGCGAGCTGGCGCGTGCTCGCAGGATCATCGCCCGCGCAGCTGGCGCCGGTGGCGAGCGCGGCCAAGAGCGGGTTCGAGACGACGATCGCCACACCCGGGCCCGAGCCCTACGTAGCCGTGCAGGCGCTCAGCAGCGTAGGAGCGGTGCTCGGAACCTCGGCCACGATCAAGTCCTAGATCGAGACTCACAAACCAAACCCGGCGCTTCAGGTGGCCTTGACCGGCCCACCCCAGGTTTGATACTCTGATCTGGCTCGATGTCAAATAGAGGTTTTCGGAGGCAGGCATGTCTGTGCGAGGCGCTTCAACCAAACCGGCCAAGCAGGGGAGCGCAACCGCATCGCGCAACGGTAAGTCCGCGGCAAAGAGCGCCCGGGGGAACGGCTCGGGGAAGCCGGTGAGCGCGGATCAGGAACACAGCGCCGACAGGGGGGTGGTAGTGACCGAGGGGTCCGGGCGCTACCGCCGCCTGCCGACCGGCGCGCACGGCCTGGACCCGGAGGAGGTGCGGCGCGACCAGCGCGAACGGCTGCAGACGGCGCTGATCGAGCTGATCGTCGAGCGCGGCTACCAGGCCGTGCGGATCCTCGACCTGACCAAGCTCGCGCGCGTGTCGCGCCCGACGTTCTACAGCCTGTACGCCGACAAGGAAGAGTTGTTCCTGGCCGCCTACGACGAGATCGCCAAGCGCACGGCGATCACGATCATGGAGGCCTACCAGACGCAGGGCTCACCGGGAGAGCGCCTGCGCAGGGCGATGCGCGCCTTCGCCGAGCTGGCTGCGGCCGAGCCGGAGGCCGTGTCGCTGATGGTGCTCGGCGCCTTCGGTGCGGGACCGAAGGCGCTCGAGCGCCGCAACCGCACGCTGCAGGCGCTCGAGCGGAGCATCGACTCCAGCCGCGCCGCCGCCGGTGGCGGCGCGAAAGCGCGCAAGGCTGGCAAGACGGATGGGACGGACCTGACCGTGAAGGTGATCCTGGGAGGCATCCGCGAGGTGACCGCCGCGCGCCTGCGCCGCGGCCAGGCCAGGGCGCTGCCTGGGATCGCGGACGAGCTCGCCGCCTGGGCCGAGTCCTATCCGGCCAAGCCGCCCGCGGGGCTGGGAGCGCCCGCCGCGGTCGCGCGGCGCAAGAGCACCAGGGAGGCCGACGAAGCCGAGGAGGGCAGAGCCGGACTGCCGGCCTCTGAGCGCGCGCGCCAGGCCGAGGGGCGGCTGCCGAGCGGGCGCCACGACCTGCCGCGGCAGTTCATCGTCAAAAACCAGCGCGAGCGAATCGTCGACGCAACCGCCGCGATCGTCGCCGAGAAGGGCCTACAGGCGTTGACGATCCCCGAGATCGCCCGGCGCGCGAACGTCTCACACCAGACGTTCTACGAGATGTATCCGACCAAGGACGACGCGTTCCTGGGCGCGCAGAAAGTCGGCCTGCACCAAGCGTTCACGATCGCGGTGCGAGCCTACGAAGCGCAGGGGGACGACTGGCCGATGGGCGTCGCAGCCGGCATCCGCGCGCTGCTCGACTACCTCGCCTCCGAGCCCGCGCACGCCCACCTGACGGTCGTCGACACGTTCGCGGCCAGTCCGCTGGCGATCGAAATCCGCGACACGGGGGTGCACGCGTTCGCGGCCTACCTGCAGCCCGGCTACCACTACGCGCCCCCCGAGCGCTCGATACCGGGAATCGCGCCCGAGGCGATCGCCGGCGGCATCTGGCAGGTGTTGTACAACCACATCGAGCACGAGGGCGTCGAGGACATCGCCGAGCTGGCGCCCCAGCTCACATACGTCGCGCTGGCCCCGTTCATCGGCGGCAAGGAGGCCGGTCGGATCGCGCGCAAGCGACCGGTCGCGCCGGCCGCGGCGCGGTAGACCCCTACCTGGCCTCGGCGGAGGACAGCGCGTAGGCCGCCCTGCCATCGCGGTCGGTCTTGACGATCGCCTTGTGCTTGCGCAGGTGCCGCAGGCTCTCGCGAATGTCCGAGGCGCGCAGCGCCGTCACCATGACCAGCTCGGCCAGCGTATGAGAGCCGTGCTCGAGCGCCGCGAGAATCGCCTGGCCTGTTGGGCTGTGAACGGGACGCTCGCGCTTGCGAGCGCGACGAGCGGCCTTGCGAGGAGCCGTCGTTTTCGCGGACGCCCGCGGCGCGGGGGCATCCGGCTGCGAGACGGGGCGAACCGGCCGTGAGACGGCGGCGCCTTCGGCGGCAAGCGCCTCGGCGGCGGTGCTCAACCGTTCGTACTCGGCGATCGCCGGACGCAGCTCGCTCAGGCGCGCATCGATCTCCGCGCGGATTGTCATGAGCAGATCAGCCATCGTGGGGCGAGTTTCTATCAGGTCCAGTGGGAGGTCCGGCCGGAAGCTTAACCTGGGCCGATGCGGCGCGATGGCGACAGCGATGGGGAGGGGGACAGCTCGGAGACGGCGCGCCCCAGCTCCGCCGGGGAACGTCGACGGGCAGCGAGGGCCGCGCGCAACGTCGCGGAGCTGAAGGGGAGCTACCGGTACGGGCTCGTGCTACTGCTCGCGGTGCTCTCGACAGGCGTGCAGATGCTGCTGGCAGACACGCCGCCGGCGTGGCTGCTGCAGGCCCTGCTGATGGCCGCGACGGTCGTCACGGCGCTGTTCGCCGAGGACGCGACCCGCGCGCAGTGGCGGCGGGTCGGGTGGCTGGTCGGCGTGGCGACGGCGGCCCTGATCGCGGCGGCGATCGCCGGGCAGGGACAGGCCGAGCGCGGCATCACGTTCGGCCTGAACGGAGTGCTGGCGGCAGCGGGGGCGGTGATCGTCGCACGGGGGGTCGTGGGCGGCATCCGCGTGGAGCGGCGCGTGACCCTGCACTCGGTGATGGGGGCGCTGACCGTGTATCTGCTGGCGGGGCTGGTGTTCGCGTTCTCATACGGCGTGATGGACGCGATCGCGGGCATGCCCGTACTGAGTCATATCGGAAGCGACAAACACGCCGAAGAGGTGTACTTCAGCTTCATCACGTTGACGACGGTCGGCTACGGGGACATCGCTCCGGTCGCCGCCGCGGCGCGGATGACATCGGTGCTGGAGGCGCTGTTCGGGCAGCTGTACCTGGTGACGATCGTGGCGGTGATCGT
The DNA here is from genome assembly GCA_035948355.1 of Solirubrobacteraceae bacterium. Taxonomy (GTDB): domain Bacteria; phylum Actinomycetota; class Thermoleophilia; order Solirubrobacterales; family Solirubrobacteraceae; genus Palsa-744. The sequence goes on along the minus strand of DASZJF010000046.1, from coordinate 13,974 downwards.
CAGCAACGTGGGCGCGGGACGGGTGCGCCGCGCCGACGCAGGCGACGCCCCAGCGCAACCCGATTAGCCCTTTTCACCCTCGCGGCGATGCGAGCCGCGAAGCTCACGCCCGAGAGGCGTTCGGAGATTGCCCGGAAGGCGGCCGCCGCGCGTTGGAGTCAATAAGGGCGGCAGGCGCCGAGCGAGCCTAGTTGGGCTCGGTGGGGTAAACCTGATGATTGGGGTCCCACCAGACGACGTGAAAGATGCGTCCCTGGCGAAACCCCCAAAGGCGCGTCGTGCCGTCGACGCGGAATCGAAAGATGTTGCTGTCGCCGAAGATGACGCCGAGTTTCCGCTGGTGGAGCGCTTCTCTTGCCTCGCTGCGTAGAGACTCCACCTCCTGGTCGTGATGCTTCTTGTGCCGATTGGTTCCAGAGCCCGTCTTCTGTGCCTCAATCTCCGCCCACGTGAGCTGCGCCATCTGGCATAGGAAGAACAGGACGCGGCCGGCGTCCTCGGACCTGGGATTGAACGCCCAGCGCGCGTCCCCGTTGCGATCGATGTGCTGGAAGCAAAACACAGGGGTTTCTTTCGAAGACGACTCCAGCCGCGGCGGCTCTGTCCTGGCACGTCGCCCTGTGGGCGTGGGCGCGGCACCCCTCGGCCGCCGCCGATCCCGCTTGCTCATGGCAGCTATTAGGAGGCTTCGACCGACGCCCAGTCGATGTCAGCGACAGCCGGCATACTGTCGTCTGCATCCAGCGCTTCGTAGTAGGTCTGCATCGATTCAAGGGTGATCTCGTGATCTCCGTAGTCGGTGGGCGTGAGCCCCTGACGGGCCTCTCGCCATGGCCGCTCAGCGTGCGTGAGCTGGCTGAGCTGGCGGCCGGTCAGCTTGCCGTAGTCGTCCAGCACGAGGTCTACGGTTTCCCGCTGGTCCTTACTGAGCCGGCGGCGATCGCCGTGCCGCCACTCTGATACCGCGTAGGCGCCTCGGTGGCGCTCGTACAGCGTCCGGACGACCGGGCCGTTTGCCCATGCCTCGATCTTCGCTTTGAACAGGGGCTCGTCGTCCCAGACGAGAGACCATGCCTGGGAGTAATAGACGAGCTTTTGGAGCTTCCACGTAGACATCCTTCCCTGCTTATGGAGGATGTAGCTGGCGACATCATGGACGGAGGGCATGTCCACAGCATATCTACCAGCTTTAGGGAAGAAAGCTCTGTTTCCGATCACAAGCTCTCTTTCCCCGGCCGACCTCTCAAGCATGATCGTCAGTACGAATCGCTTGGGCACCGAGAAGCGCGCACAGATCATCGGCTGTCTGGTCGAGGGGAACAGCATACGAGGCACCTCCAGGATCACGGGGCAGCGAAGAACACGGTCATGAAGCTCCTAACCGACCTCGGCGCGGCTTGCGGGACATTCCAAGACGCAATCCTTCGAGACCTGCCCTGGAGACCTGCCCTGCTACTAGTTCGAGGAGGCCCAGCGACCGATGCCGTGACGGGCGAGCTCCAACCGGGCGACGACACCGCGGTGGACCTCGTCGGGCCCGTCGGCCAGGCGCAGGGCGCGAGCGATCGTCCAGGCGGCGCCGAGCGGGAAGTCATCGGACAGGCCGGCGCCGCCGTGCAGCTGGATCGCCATGTCGACGACCTGCTGGGCCATGTTCGGCACCGCGACCTTGATCTGGGAGACCGCCCCGAGCGCCTCAGGCGAGCCGGTGTCGATCAGCCAGGCGGCGTGCAGCACGCGCAGGCGCGCCTGGTCGATCGCGATGCGCGCGTCGGCGATCCGCTCGCGGTTGCCGCCGAGGTTGGCCAGCGGCTTGCCGAACGCGACGCGCTCGCCGGCGCGCACGCACGCCAGCTGCAGCGCCAGCTCGGCCAGGCCTATCAGCCGCATGCAGTGGTGGATGCGCCCCGGGCCCAGGCGCGCCTGGGCGATCGCGAACGCCTGTCCCGGACCGCCGACGATCGCGCTCACGGGCAGCCGCACGTCGCTGAACGAGACCTCGCCATGGCCGCCGGGCGCGTCGTGAAAGCCCATCGTCGAGAGCATCCGCTCGACCTGCACGCCTGGCGTGGGCAGCGGGACGAGCACCATCGAGTGCCGGTGGTAGCGATCGGCGTCGTCGGGGTCGGTGAGACCCATGAAGATCAGCACCTCGCAGGCGGGGTGGCCGACGCCGGTGCTCCACCACTTGCGTCCGTTGAGCACGACCTCGTCGCCCTCGAGGACCGCGGTGGCCTGCATGTTGGTCGCATCCGAGGAGGCGACGTCGGGCTCGGTCATGCAGAACGCCGAGCGGATCGACCCGTCCAGCAAAGGCTTCAGCCAGCGCTCGCGCTGAGCGTCGGAGCCGAAATGCAGCAGCACCTCCATGTTGCCCGTGTCCGGCGCGTTGCAGTTGCACACCTCGCTCGCGATCAACGAGCGGCCCATGCGCTCGGCCAGCGGCGCGTACTCCACGTTCGTCAGACCCGCGCCAAGCGGCTCGCCGTCGAGCATGGCGCCCGGGGGCAGGAACAGGTTCCACAGGCCCTGCTCGCGCGCCAAGGCCTTGAGTTCCTCGATCGTGGAGGGGACCGTCGTCCACGGGTCGGCGCGCGCCAGTACCTCGCGGTGGTAAGCCTCCTCACGCGGCGCGATCTCGCGCTCCTGGAACGCGGTCAGGCGCTCCAGCAGCTCGACCGTGCGGGGGGAGTGGGCGAAGTCCATCGCGGTTCAGCGCCTGCGACCCGGTCAGTCCGGGAGCACGTCGAGGACAACCTTGCCGGTCGCGCGGCGCTCGTCGATCTCGCGCAGCGCCTCACCGGCGCGCTCGAGCGGGAAGCGCGCGCCGACGATCGGCGCGACATGTCCCGCCTCGATCAGGGGGTCCAGAGCCCGGCCGATGTCGCGGCAGAGCTCCGGTCGAGCCATCGCGTAGGCGCCCCAGCCGGCGCCGATCACCTCGGTGTTCCCGAGCAGCAGCCGGTTGACCCTGACCTCCGGGATCGAGCCGCCGGTGAAGCCGACCACGACGACACGGCCCCCCTCGCGCAGCGAGCGCAGGCTGTCGGTGAAGCGATCGCCGCCGACGGGGTCCAGCACGAGGTGGACGCCGCCGCCGGAGACCTCGCGGGCCTCGTCCTTCCAGGGACCGTCGGAGCGCAGCACCGTCTCGGCGCCGGCCTGCTCGGCGATGCGCTGCTTGGCGTCGCTTGAGACGACCGCGATCGTGTGTGCGCCGAGACCCCGGGCGAGTTGCAGCGCGGCGGTGCCGACGCCACCCGCGGCGCCGTGGACGAGCACGGTCTCGTCCACGGTCAGGCGCCCGCGCAGAGCGAGCGCGAAGTAGGCCGTGTGGTAGTTGAGAATCAGCCCCGCACCCTGAGCGTAATCCAGCTGGGGGGCGAGCGCGAACGTCAGGAACTCGGGCGCGACCGCCAACTCGGCGAATCCCCCAAGCGCGCAGAACGCCGCGACGCGATCGCCCACATGCACCGCCGCGCCCTCGGGCGCCTCACGGACCACACCCGCGATCTCGCTGCCGGGGACGAACGGGAGCGGCGGTTTGAGCTGGTACTCGCCACGCGTCTGGAGCACCTCGGGAAACGACACGCCGGCGGCGTGAACCTCGACGAGGACACCCGCGCCGGGGGTCAGCGGATGCTCCGGCGGCGAGGCCGGCTCCGGGATCTCCCCCAGCGCGAGCGCGGAGTCCGGGCCCGAGAGGTCGACGATCTGGACGGCGCGCACGGCGAGGATTATGTCCGATCGCGGACGCGGACTCGGGAGCCGATCGCATATATCGGCTGGGACAGCGCACGGCGATTGGGGTCGCCGAGCGACGAGCACGCCGCCACGATGCGTCGCCGGGGCGCGCGACCGCTCGGCCGCTGCCCGGGATCGCTCGGCTGCCGCCTGCTGCGACCGGAGGCTTTCGCCGGCCTCAACACGAGGTCGCGGCGAGATACAGGACGGCCTGCGCGCGCGCTACGGCGCCGACGGCGACGTCGGGAATCAGCAGCTCGGGATGGTGCAGGGGTCGGACGCTGAATCCGTCGGCGCCGTCGAGACCGACGAAGCCCATTGCCAGGGGCACGCCCAGGGCGGTGAAAAACGCGAAGTCATCCGAGCCGGCGGAGCGCCACTCCGGCGCCGGGGAAAGTCCGGCGCCGGCCAGCAGTTCGCGCGCGCGCATGACGACGGCAGGGTCGTTCACGAGCGCGGGCTCGCCGGGGCTCAGCTCGACGGCGCCGTGGCAGCCGTGGGCGGATGCGATCCCGCAGACGACCTCCTCGACCATGCGGCGCAGCGCGAAGCGATCCTCGGGCCGGTAGGCGCGCAGGGCCCCGCGCGCGAGGGCGCGCGCGGGCATGACGTTCTCCGCGCTGCCGCCCTCCAGCACGCCGACCGTGAGGGTGGCCGGGTGGACCGGATCGATCCGCCGTCCGATCTGGGCGTGGAGCGCGACGACGATGTGGGCGAGCGCGAGGATCGGGTCGCGCCCGCGGTGCGGATAGGCGCCGTGCGAGGGCTCACCCTCGACCGCGATCTCGACGATGTCGCACGAGGCGTTGACCGTGCCGGGGTCGAGCGCGACCGCGGGCCATGGCAGTTCGGGGTGCACGTGCGCCGCCACGAGCGCCGCGGGCGCGATCGCCGCCAGCGGGTCCAGGAGCTGCTCGGCGCCCGAGGGGTACGCCTCCTCGCTCGCCTGGAACACCGCCAGCAGCGGCGCGGGCAGCGCCTCACCGAGCGCGTGCGCCGCGCGGGCGAGGGCGACGAGCGCCGCCATGTGCACGTCGTGTCCGCAGGCATGCATCGTCGCGCCGGTGGCGCGATACGGGGCGTCGGTGCGCTCGGCGATCGGCAGGCCATCGAGCTCCGCGCGCACCGCCACGGCGGCGCCGTCCGCGGAGCCGACTCGGGCGATCAGCCCCGTCCCGGCGAACACCTCGCACACGACCGGCAGCTCGGCCGCGACCGCCGCCGAGGTCTCGAGCTCCGCGTGAGCGAGCTCGGGGTGGGCGTGCAGCCGATGGCGCAGCTCCACGGCGCGCGGCAGCTCTCGCTCGATGCCCGCGAGCAGGCGTATCAGGGTGTCTGTGCGCGCCGCGGACGACATGACTCGTCAGTAGATCGCCGCGTAGCGCCGGCACAGCTCGCTCACGTCCCAGTCCGTGCTCGCCGCGACCTCGAAGCGCTTGACGGCGACATATGCCTGATACAGCAGCGGCGTCATCCACGCGCGCGCGACGGTGTCCTCGGCGAGCGCATCGAGCGCCTCCTCGAGCGTCGCCGGCAGCGCGCCGACTCCGTAGCGGGTCGCCTCGACGGCGTCGAGGCCGGCGGGATCGCGATCGAGGATCGGGGGCGCGGGCAGGCCGGCGCGCACGCCGTCCAAGCCGGCGCGGACGATCGCTCCCAGGGCGAGATAGGGGTTGGCCGTCGCGTCCGCGCCGCGGTACTCCAAGCGCAGCTGATGAGCCAGGCCGGCGCCGCCGAGGGAGACGAGCGGGGGGATGCGCAGGAGAGATTCGCGGTTGCGCAGCCCCACGCAGACCGCGCCCGCGCTCCAGCGGTGAGGCGCCAGCCGCGCGGCCGATACCGGGCTGGGCGCGGTCAGCGCGCTCAGCGCGCGGGCGTGCAGCAGGATGCCGGCGGCGAACCGCTCGCCGAGCTCGCTCAGACAGCCCGGACGGGCCGGGTCATACAGCGCAGAGCCCCTGGCGCCGTCGAGCAGGCTGAGATGGATATGCACGCCGTTGCCCGCTTCGGCGGGGCTCAGCAGCGGCGTGAACGTCACGCGCCGCTCGCGCCGACGGGCGACCTCACGCACGACCTCCCTCAGCACGACCGCGCGGTCCGCCGCCACGACGCCCTCGGCGGGCTGGACGGGAATCTCGAACTGATGCGCGGCGAACTCCGCGAATATACGTTCGGGCCGCACCCCCGCCTGGGCGAGCGCCCCGATCGCCTCGCCGGGGAAAGGCTCGGCCGCACGCAGCTCCCGCAACGAGAACCCGGGCGCCGGCGGCGCGTCGCACAGCAGCTGGAACTCGTGCTCGAAGCTCGCCTCCAGGACGACGCCGAGCTCGTCCCGGAGCTCGGCCAGAGCGTCGCGCAGGAACGCGCGCGGGCAGCACTCCCACGTCGCGCCGTCGGTCTGCACGATGTCGCACAGCACGAGCTCCAGCGCGCCGGCGCTCGCGCCGGCCTCCACGCGAACGCGCGTCTCGACCTCCGGGAGCAGCCGCAGATCGCCGGTGCAGTCGAACGGGCTCGGCTGCGCGAGCGGCCCGAGCGGCGTGAGCGAGTGGTTGGCCGGCACCCATCCGACGCCGGTGGCGAGGTGCGCGTCCACGTCCGCGGCGGGCAGCGAGCGCCCGCGCACGATCGCGCCTAGATCGCAGCAGACGAACGCGACCAGCTCGGTAGCGTCCACCGCGGCGCCACTCCCGGTCACGGCGCCACGATCGCGGACGCCGTCACGGTGCCGTTGTCCCACATGCCCTCGACCAGCCCGAGCACGCCCACGCCGGCGCGCACCGCGGGCGCGTCCTGCGCATCGACGACGGCGAGGACGCCCCCGGCCGGCTCCTCGCGCCGCTCGATCGCGGCGGCCAGCCGCTCGCGCGGCTGCACGTGCACGCCACCGCTACCGAGCGAGGGGTAGGTGTCGGCCAGGCAGTACAGGCTCCCGCGCGGTCCGCTCACGCGGCCGACGATGCAGGCGAAGTGCCCGACCTCCCAGTCGGGCGGCGGTCCCGCGGACTCGCCGTCGAGCAGATACGCGAGCAGCCGGCCGGCGGATGGGTGCGATCCCCACAGGTGGCGAGTGGCATGGTTGGCGATCAGCGTCACCGGGCGCTCGAGCGTCGCGGCCAGATCGAACAGGCCGTCGAGCGTGCCGGCGGTCCACGGGCCGGCGAGCGGGATCGCCGCCAGTCGCTCGCCGGAGAGCTCCCGCACGGCGGCCGCCACGCCCGCGGCGGTCGTGCCGGACACGGCCGGATCGTCGACGAACGTCGGCGCCAGACGGTAGTCGCGCCGGCCCGGCTCGCCGAGCGGGAGGAGCCCCGGGTCCGCGATCCTGGAGACCACGCTCCCGGCCGCCAGCGCGACGGCGTCCTGATCGATCGGCTCACCTCCGGCCGCCCTCGCCAGGCCGGCGGCGTGCAGCGCCAGCGCGCCGCAGAACGCCCCGCACAGATCATCGCGCTGGGGCGCCTCGCGGGCGTGGACGGCCAGCAACGCCCGCGCTCCGGGAAGCAGCGTCATCTGCAGTGACGTCCCGGTCATCATACGGCCAATATACGTGCGAACGCATAGGGTGAGGCAATGGACACGATCGACGAGCTGCTGGGAAACAACCGGACGTTCGCGGCCTCGCTGCCCGCGCGCCACCTGGACGTACATCCCAGCCGGCGGCTGGCGGTTGTGACGTGCATGGACTCGCGCCTGGACGTGTTCGCGGCGCTCGGGCTGGGCGACGGCGAGGCGCACGTGCTGCGCAACGCGGGCGGGGTGATAACCGATGACGTGATCCGCTCGCTGGCGGTCTCCCAGCGGCGGCTGGGCACGCGCGAGGTGATGCTGGTTCACCACACCGACTGCGGCATGCAGACCCTCAGCGACGACGGGTTTCGCGCCGAGCTGCAGCAGGCCACGGGCGTCGCGCCGGCGTGGGCGATCGAGTCGTTCAGCGACGTGGACGCGGACGTGCGCCAGTCGATCCTGCGCGTCCGCCGATCCCCGTTCCTGCCCCACCGCGATCGGGTGCGGGGGTTCGTGTATGACGTGGACACCCACCGGCTGCGCGAGGTGCGCGTCGCGCAGGAGTGAGGCGCCGGCCAGGTCCGCCGGCGCGGGAGCTGCACGCGCCGATCCCGCCGCCGGCGCCGTAGACGATCGCGTTGCGGGCCCTCAGGTCATAGCTCATGAGGTCCTCCGGACGCAGGATTGCAGGAATGCGAGTGTGATATAGGAGGCGGGGTGACCGGCGTCACGAGCTCTGTCCTGTCCGCGTCGCAGCTGACGACGCTGCGTTTGCACGGCGAGGAGCGCTCCGCGGCCGCCGGCGATGTGCTGTTCCAGGTCGGCGACCGGCGCTTCCCGTTCATCGCCATCATCGAGGGCGAGGCGGCCGTGCAGGACGCGGCAGGACGGGAGATCGTCCGCCATGGCGCCTCGGGCTTCCTGGGGGAGATGAACCTTCTGACGGGCCAGACGGCTTATCTGACGGCGGTCGTCACACAAGCGATGCGCTATATCGCCGTCGATCGCGACGAGCTGCGTCCGCTTCTGTTCGAGGACGCCGCGCTCGGTGACCTGCTGCTCTCGAGCTTCATGGCCCGGCGCGAGGCGCTGCAGCGGGAGGGCGTCGGCATGGAGGTGATCGGTCCACGTTCCTCCGAGCCGACTCGGCGGATGGTCGAATACGCGCGCCGCAACCGCCTGCCGTTCGTCTGGCGCGGGGAAGGGGGCGCCGCCGACCCGCAGGCCGCGGCGCTGATCGGCACGCTCGATCCCGACACGCTGCCGCTCGTGCGGCTGCCGGGCGGGATGGAGTTGCGCAACCCGAGCAGCGGCGAGGTGGCGCGCGCGCTGGGGATCGGGCTCGAGCTCGCGCCGAGGGAGGAGGTCGACCTCGTCGTGATCGGCGGCGGCCCGGCCGGCCTGGGGGCCGCCGTCTACGGCGCCTCCGAGGGGCTGGAGACGCTCGTCGTGGAGGGCGCTGCGCTGGGCGGGCAGGCCGGCGCCTCGCGACGGATCGAGAACTACCTCGGCTTCCCCGCCGGCATCAGCGGCTCGGAGCTCACGAGCCGCGCGGTGACACAGGCGCGCAAGTTCCAGGCGCGTACCGCCACGCCCTATCGAGCGGTGGCGCTGCAGCCGGGTGCAGACCGTCATCTCGTGCGGCTGGAGGACGATCACGAGGTCTCCGCCCGCGCCGTCGTGCTGGCCACAGGCGCCGACTACCGCCGGCTGCCCGTGGCGGACCTGTCGGATTATGAGGGCATCAGCGTGTTTTACGCCGCGGGCCCGCCCGAGGCCCAGCGCTGCGGCGCCACCCGGGTCGGCGTGATCGGCGGCGGCAACTCGGCTGCCCAAGCGGCGATCTGGCTGGCGCGCGGCGGCGCGCTCGTGACGCTGTTGCATCGCCGCGGCGAGGTGCGCGAGACCATGTCCGACTATCTGGTGCTCGAGCTCGAGCGCTACGGGGTCGCCGTGCGCGACCACAGCGAAGTGGCGGCACTGCACGGAGCCGACGGCGAGCTCGAGGCCATCACCCTGCGCGACGGGGAGCGGCTGCCGTTCTCGTTCCTGTTCCTCTTCCTCGGTGCGGCCCCCTGCACCGACTGGCTGGACGACGTCGTCGCACGCGACGAGAACGGCTTCGTGCTGACGGGCGCCGACGCCGGGGTCGACGGCCTGCTCGAGACGAGTGTTCCCGGCGTCTACGCAGCCGGCGACGTGCGCTCAGGCTCGATCAAGCGGTGTGCCACGGCCGTCGGCGAGGGCGCCATGGTGGTGCGCTTCGTACATCAACGACTCTCCGGCGTGCCCGCATAGCACGCGGGAAAGCGGCTCGGTGGAGGGTGTCGGAAATCAGTCGCTCCCGCTACTCCTGGGTTCCTAACGGCTCGCAGGGTCTCCGTCGAAACCCGGTCCGACTCCGTCTCCGCGAATACAGGGCGGCTCGGACTGCTATTGCCGTTCCTGATCGGCCAGCGCCCACATGTCTGCGATGGCGAGCAACACGAACAAGACGAGGACCACGTGAAAAGGGGGCTCGATGCCAGCTTCGGCGTCGAATTGCGCAATGATCGCCGTCAACGCGTGCATAGCTCCGAGAAACACGCGATTGCGAGCAACAGGCGCCATTGCTTCCAACCAGTCATAGAGAGCGTTGAAATCTTCAGCCTCAGTCGGCTCAGTTAGGAGCTGCTCGAGCTCGCCGAGTGGATCGGCGATGACCGGTTCCGCGATCCCAGCGTCGTTCGTGATGTGCCGAAACTGGGCGGGCGAGATGGCCAGCGCGGTAGCTTGAGTTTGCCGATCAAATCCGGCGCTAAGCGCCTGATCGCTCCTACGCAATACCGCATCTTCGTTCAGCTTCAGCGACTTAAGAGCACGCTGGATTGCATCATCGCTTGGGTGTAGTGACTGTACCGCCCGCCGAACGGCGTGGTCATTGATGCGCAGCGATTCCACCGCCCTCCTGACGGCTCGATCATCGACTTTTAGCGAATTACCAACCCGATGGGCAGGCGCATTGTGGGAACGCAGTGAGTCGACCGCCCGCTTCACGGCGTCGTTATCGAAGTAAAACCGTGGCTTGGTATACGCCTTACGACCATCCATCACCTCACAGGCTAACGGCCCGAAGTGCGAGCCGGCTGCTACATCGCCCCCGACGGGTCAAGCTCGATGCTGGCTGAAGCTAGCGCGGCGAACGGCTCGCGGACGGCGAGGTCGCAATGCTGCTCCTCCAGCGCTTGCTTCTCGGTGTGTCCGGGTCCTCGCCCGCTGGGTAGCCCTTTAGGATGTCAGGATGTCCTCGGCCTCCGAGACTTGGACGGTGGGCGTCCATTAGAATCGGCGGATGTCTGTTGAGGTCCTCGATGGGAGTTTCCAGGGGCGCCTTGAGTTGTTGCTGGGCATTCGAAGGCAGACTGTGTGGCTGGCTGCTCCGTTTCTGACGAATCCCATCGCGAAGTGGCTAGTGAGGCTGCCAGCTGCCAAGCACGGCGACCGTCGCTTGCTCGTGTCGTGGGCTTCGAACAGCATCGACACGGAATACCTCAGCGCGCATGGTGTCGACCTGCTTCGCACATCCGGGTTCGTCGTCCGGAATCTACTCGGACTTCACGCCAAGATGATCCTTGCCGGAGCCCATGTCTATATAGGGTCTGGCAACCTCACGTCATCGGGGGTTCACGGCCGTGGCAACACGGAGATCGGAGTATTCGCCGACGGATCAACTGCGGCAACCGCAAAGACGCTGTTCGACACCTGGTGGATACAGGCCTCACCGCTCTCGGAGAAGGAGATCGCCGACGCCATGAAACGGCAAGAGCAGTCGGCCAAGAAGCGTGGCCGGGACATCGACTACGAGGCGCAGCCCGGATACGAACCACCGCAGCCAACGCCTGCGCCGCGCGTGTGGATTAAGTCGCTGCACTACCGTGATGGAGGCTGGACAATCGCCCCCGGCGAAGAATCATGGATCAGCGATCCCGGTAAGCGCAACGCCGAAGGCAAACGCATCCTGCGCAAAGACGGCGAACCCGCAGGCAAACCTGGCTACCAGGTCGGCGACGAGATCTGTCTCTACTTCGGCACCGTGATGAAGGTTCCGCTCATTGTGGAAGTTACCAGACCACCGAAATTCGCGCCTGACTCCGTGCAGCAGAAAAGCTACGGCAAAGAGCCAGACGCCGGTGAGCGCTGGCCCTGGCTCACCCGTGTCAAGGGCCGACACCGGGTACCGCTCGAGAAGGCCCCGGACATCGACTACCTCGGCATTCGGGGACCGATCACGCGAGGACTACCACACTTCCGCCTTTCTCCAGAGAGTTACCAGAAGCTGCTCAAAGGATTCGGCGAATAGCCAACGCTGAGCGGACCGTTGGGCTTTGGCCGATGCGCCGGATTGAGTTCGCGGGGGTGGCGATGCGTGCTATAGGAGGGCGAGGTCGGGAGCGCGGGAGCGGAGGCCACGGTGGGACCCAGGCCATCTGGCTGGGGCGTGTCAGCGCGCGAGAATGGACAATGACCCGCCGGCTTGAGGGTGCCCGACTGTATCTTCGCCAACATGCGGCTCAACCACATCACGCTCCCCGCTAGCGACGTGGAGCGCTCGGCGGGCTTCTACGTCAGGCTCGGGCTCACGCAGATCGTCGCGAATTACCCGCACTACGCCCGGCTGCTGGCGCCCGACGGCGACACGACCCTCTCGTTGCATCAGGCCGGCACGGTCCAGACCGGCGCGAGCATCCACTTCGAGGTCGAGGACGTCGACCAGACCGTCCAGCAGCTGGGGCAGGCAGGATTCGAGTTCGTCTGCAATCCCGTCGATCAACCGTACCTGTGGCGCGAGGCCGTCCTGCTCGACCCCGACGGACACCGCATCTTCATCTTTCACGCCGGCGAGAATCGGCTCGACCCGCCGTGGAGCCTACGAAAGTGACGACGCCAGCGAAGCGAACCGCGGTGCGCTCGCTCGACGCATCGTCGCGCGATCGAACTTGGACCGGACAGGGCTGAAAAGAGGAAGGCCGTTTGCTCGACTCGGGTGCGATCCGTCGAGCGGGCTACGCCGCGTGAGCATTCTCACAGCACATCTCTCGTTGTTCAAGGCCGACTGGATCGGCGACCCCGACCGGCTGAAGGCGCTCGCCCGCCACCACAAGTACAACGACCTATTCACTGCCGAGCTGGCCGCATGGTGCGCAGAGGTGCACGAGCACCTCCACGACTTGGAGGACACCGTCGGCGTCGAACTCCTGCTCATGGGCGGCAATGCAGCGTCCCTGCGCTTCGACGCCATACAACAGCGCGGCTCTCGCGACAACGACTACCTCACGACCGCGAGCCCACGCCGATATCGGACGGCTCATGGACGCCTTCGCCGAGCGCTTCAGCGCGCTTCATCCCCTGTTCCAACCCAAGGTCTATGAGCCCGAAAACCCGACGGAGGAGCTGAACATAATCACCTACGTCGTCCCCGTTGCCCTGCTGTTGAATCACGGCAACGCAACGAACAACGAGGTCAAGGTCGAGTTTCACTTCGAGTCCGACATGCCACCGGCCGAGACGGTCAGCGGGAACGTCGGCCCCACCCAACGCACGATCCGTGCTCGCCTGCCCGAGCTGCCCTATCAATTCGTGCTGAAGCTGATGACCCTGGCGACCTCGCCGGTCGGAATCGACGAAGAACGCCGCGGCGATGCGATACCCCGCCAGCTATACGACCTCGACATCCTGCTCGCGAGCTTCACCAACTCGAGCCAGTGGGAAGCGATGGTCGCCTACTGCTCTGCACGCTACGCACGTGAATGTGAGACCTGGACGATCGACGTTACTGCGGGAGAACCCATCGCAGGGATTCGCGACCGTCTGCAGCGCTGGGCCTCGTGCAGCGACAGCTCATCTGAGCGCTGGAGGACGATCCGCGCGGTACAGCAATCGCAACTGCGTCAGCAAGTTCGCCGCGAGCCGTGGGGCTGGCGTGCCCGCTGCCTGCGACTTGCGCTCGCCGTCGAGTGCACCGACGTCGAGGATGGCTGGGCCATCTGGCAGCAGGCCCTCGCCACAGCGGCACTCGTACCGGGCAGCAAAGCCAAGCGGTTCAAGAACGCTCTCGCGGAGCTGGCGAATGCGGACCCACGATCGCTGCCGCTCGAGCTGCACGACTTCGTGTGGGAGGTGCTCAGCAACGGGACGCCGCCGCTTGCCGAGCGAGTCGCCAACGCATACACAACGCTCGGCTCCGCCTGATCCCGATATCGATCCCAGACGGTTATACGGGGGTTTAGCGGGTTTAGCGAGATCGCGTAAACCCTGTAAAACTCGGTCAAACGCCCAGGAAATCGAACTGAGAACATCACGATTCCGACTAATGTTGTCTTTGATTCGAGGCTCGCCATGAAGTTCGGTTCTCCATGTCGATACCGCATGGATAAGCCATTTGTCGCCCGAAACATGCTGCCTCGTAAGGCTTCTCGAGACGCGGCAGCGGGCTCATAACAGGGGACTATGAGCCAGGCTGGTTTTGATGGAGGTTTTGATCTGACCGTGGTTTCGTCTGCGGGGGAGGAGAGCCTTCCGTTATGGCAAGAGCGAGGAAGTATCCCGAGGAGTTGCTGGAGCGTGGCACGCGACTTGTGTTCGAGTCCGGCCGCCTGATTGCCCACGTCGCCCGCGACTTGGGCGTCGAGTCTGAGACGCTGCGCAAATATGGGCGGCGCACTGAAGCTGATGAGGGCAAGC
>DASZJF010000045.1:0-35051 GCA_035948355.1 Solirubrobacteraceae bacterium | reverse complement strand
GCTTGCCCTCATCAGCTTCAGTGCGCCGCCCATATTTGCGCAGCGTCTCAGACTCGACGCCCAAGTCGCGGGCGACGTGGGCAATCAGGCGGCCGGACTCGAACACAAGTCGCGTGCCACGCTCCAGCAACTCCTCGGGATTCCAGCAACTCCTCGGGATACTTCCTCGCTCTTGCCATAACGGAAGGCTCTCCTCCCCCGCGAACGAAACCACGGTCAGATCAAAACCTCCGTCAAAACCAGCCTGGCTCAGCCGGCGGCGGACTCTCGCTTGTGGGGAGGTATCGACCCACGACATCGAGCGAGTGCATGGGCGGGACGGCGAGCTGTGTGGACGTGACGTTCATGCGGGACTCCTTTCGGCGCACCGAAGGAACGCGCACACGAGCACAACGGACTATCCGCAGGAGCTACGGTAGCCGTGGCATCGAAGGCTGTAGCTTCGGTGCTAACAGGCCGGGCGGGTGCGCTAACACCCGTCCGGCCGCATCGGTTTTTGGGCTTGCTGGCGATCAGAGCAGAGCCCGCGGCGGAAGCTTTGCAGCCGCCGAAGTTAGCGTGCGCCACGGACTACGACGAGGCGCAGGCCGCCGTCATAGGTGGGCTGGGCGCGCAGATGCCCGTGGCGCGCGTCCCACGCTCCCGAAGCAAGGTCGGCTGAGAGCGCCGCGAGGGCGCGCTGCTCGACGCCCTCGGGCAGACGCGGCCAGACGGACTGAGCGGCCCGCAGGGTGGGCTCCAAGTACGCCTCTGGCCGGGCGTAGTGCGCCTCGAAGAAACCGTCCTCGCAGTCGGCCGGGATCGGGACGGGCTCAACACGAGCATCACCGAGGATGTCGGCTACGGCGTCGATCGTAGGGAAGCGCTCGCGGTCGTCGGCGAGCGCCTCGGGGAGATAGTCGCTAATCATCCAGAAGCCAGCGAGCACGTCAATGTCGAAGGTGAGCACGATGACCGGACCGCGGGCGACACGCCGCAGCTCGCGCAGGCCTGCGGCGGGGTCGCGCCAGTGGTGCAGTGTGATGATCGCCATTGCCGCGTCGAAGGAGTCGTTGTCCAGCGGCAGCGCCTCGGCGCTGGCGCTGATCGCCGGCGCAAGATGGGCCGGGCGTTGGGCGCGCATCCCAGCCGAGGGCTCGACCGCGAGCACGTAGCGGTCCTCGGGCTCGTATGAGCCGCTGCCGGCACCGACGTTCAGGACGGTGCGCGCATCGCCAAGCGCCGCGTGGATGCTAGCGGCGATCCGCGGATCAGCCTGCCGGTGGCGCGGGTACTCCGGGGCGTGCCGATCGTAGTCGATGCTTGCATCACGCACGTACCGCACTCTATGACGCAGCGGGAACCTTGATCCGTGAGCCGCCCGCGTCCGCAGGGCAGGTCTGGGCATCGGTGCTTTCTGGTCAGTGAAGTCAGGTTCGATCGTAGTCGTCGGAGACGCGCACGATGTCGAGCTCGTCTGATGATGAGGCCGCGTCGGTGTGCTGCCATATCTCGGCGACGACTCCCCACGTCTGGAGTCCGATGAGGCGGTGGCGCTCGCCTAGCTTCAGGCGCAGAACCTCGCCCGCGCTGTAGCTGCGCATCGGCGTCTCCTCGTCGCCGAGAGATCGGCTGACGCCGACAGGCCCCTCGATGATCCGCCATATCTCGCTGCGCTTGAGGTGGTACTGCCATGACAGACGCCGACCGGGAGCGACAAGCAGAATCTTCGGGCTCAGCGGTGCGCCGGTGTTCTCCAACCCCGCATTTGGGAAGTAGACCCGGATGAACTCGCGGACCTCAGTCTGGGAGATCATTAGGAACCCGCCCCACGGACGGGCGAAATCCTCATCAACCACGGTGAGTCCCGTGGACGCCAATGATGCTCTCACCCCCGACACGACTGTGTCCATCTGCGTCGGCATCGTCACCCCCCGATGCGGTGAGCGCCATCGTGACCGAGGACAGCCACCGCCGGATCGCTGAGCAGCGCGATCGTGAACTCAGACAGGGCGGCGTCTGCGAGTTGGCCGGTGGTGAACCAGGCGACCTCGACCGTCTCATCACCGTCAGCGTGGGGCTCGCCGTCGATGACGCGCGCGTCGAAGATCGTCGAGACATAGCTGACGAGATCGCCGTTTGGATAGGTCATGCGGAACAACGGCCCGCCGGTCACGCCGCGGATGCCGGCCAGCTCCACCACGACGCCGGCCTCCTCGGCCGCCTCACGGATCGCGGCCTGCACCGGAGATTCGTCAGGCTCGACCGCTCCGCCGATGGTCTGCCACAGACCCGTCTCGGCCTCCTGCACCAGCAGCATCCGGCCATCGTCATCCCACGGAAGCACGGCCACCGACGGGAGCAGCACCAAATCGTGGCCGACCAGCTCCCGCAGACGTCTGAGGTATGGCGAGATTCCCATAGTGAGCGCGAGCCTACGGCAGTCAGCCACAGAAGATGCCGGTCGCGTCTCGTCAGTCCCCGGTGCAAGGTCGCCAAGCCGATGTTCCCGCATTGGAGTCGGGTGCCAGCGCGGGTCCGGTCGGGCGCCGGAGGGTGCGGGGCCGGTAAGGTCGAAGCCTGGCTGCGTCACGTTCACCCGAAGGCTGGCTCGTCCCAGCACCGCCGCAGGCGCTTGAAGGCACCGACCGCTTCGCTGGCCGACGCGACGGTGCTGGACTATTGGCGCTGGGCGTTCTCTGACCTTCGGGACAACACGCAGCGAGGAGTGCTGGCGGAGTTCCTTGTGGCGCTCGCGCTCGGGCGCACCGAGACGCGGCGGAAGGCGTGGGACAACTACGACGTGACGACCAGCTCGGGCCTGCGAATCGAGGTCAAGGCAAGCGGCTACCTGCAATCGTGGGCACAAGCCACGCACTCACGGCTGAGCTTCGGGCGCGTCATCGCACGCACCTGGGATGCGAACACCAACGAGTTCGGCGCCGAGCCCGAGGTCCGCGCGGATGTCTTCGTGTTCTCGGTCCAGACCTGCAAGGACCCACAGCGCTACGACGCGCTCGACCTCTCGCAGTGGGAGTTCTACGTCGTAGCTGCTGACCGAGTGCGCGCGAGTGCACCTACAGAAGCGTGAGCATCGCCTGGGTGCGCAAACATGCGGACCCGGTGCCATTCAGCGACCTGGCGGCGACCATCGAGCGCGTCGGACGTGGCGGCAGCACCCACGTTCCTGCGTGACAGCCGCGGGTGTGTGTCAGACGGCCGGCGGCTCCCTGCTATGTGCCGATACATAGCAATGGGCGTTAGGATGATTGTTCGTGTCGGACGATCGCTGCGATCTGCTGTGTTTGGATTTGCCTCGGGCGGAGCGGCTGCGCCGGGCTCGTCTGGGTCTGCGGGACGCTGAGCGGTTTGCGGCTTGCGCGAAGGCGCTCAGCGATCCGACGCGCCTGATGCTCGCGGTCGCGCTGCGTGACGGCGGGGAGTTGTGCGTTTGTGATTTGAGCTGGATAGCTGAGCGTGCCGAGAACCTTGTCTCCCACCACGTTCGAGCGTTGCGCACGGCTGGGCTTGTGGATTCTCGCCGCTACGGGAAGATGGTTTTGTATGAGTTGACCGAGCGAGGACGGGAGCTGGTCGAGGCAGTGCTCGCCGATCGGGTGAGGGTGTGAACGCGAAGCCCGGAGAGCTCCCGATCCTGCGAGTCGATCCCCGAGGGGATTCAGCTCTATTTCGGGCGAGCCTCGTTCAACGCGCGAGGGTGCTAGCGTGGGTCGGGCTTGGCTGGCACGCTGTCGAGGCGAGCGTTGCCGTAGCGGCAGGGCTGATTGCTGGGTCGGTGGCGCTCGTCGGGTTCGGTGCGGACTCGCTGATTGAGCTGGCGGCAGGTCTTATCGTTCTGTGGCGGCTGGCGGGCGCGCGTGCGATCGGCGAGCGTCGGGCTCAGCAGATGATCGCCGTGTCTTTCTACCTTCTCACCGTTTACATCACGGTGCAGGTGGTCCTCTCCCTCGCGGCCGGTGAGCATTCCGCGGTCAGTTGGGCGGGGATCGCTTTGGCGGCCGTGACTTTGGCGACGATGCCCGTGCTCGCTACCGCGAAGGGTCACGTCGCCGAGGAGCTGGAATCTTCGGCGACCAAGAGCGAGAGTCGTCAGACGATGCTCTGCGCCTACCTATCCGCCGGGCTGCTCCTCGGGCTCGGCCTGAACGCACTGCTCGGATGGTGGTGGGCCGACCCGATAGCAGCGCTCGGGATCGCGACCGTCGCGCTCAAGGAGGGACGGGATGCTTGGCGCGGCGAGTCTTGCTGCACTGCGCCGATCCCCACCAGCGACCCTGACGGATGCAAAGACGGATGTTGCTGAGCGTGCCGCTCTCGTTGGCGTCCTCTTTAAGACTCTCGTGTGGGAGGAGTCGTGATGTCGTCGGGCGCTTATGAGTTGATCGGTGGTGATTTGCACCGCCACGGAGCGCTGTCGCACGCCCATCGTCACGACGGCCCACACGAGCACAACGGTCCCGATCATGGCCATAGTCACGGGCACGGTCATTCACATGGGCTCATCGATGAGAGCATCAAGCGTTCCCGTGAGGGCATTCGTGCCGTCTCGATATCGCTGGCGGTCCTCGGACTGGCCGCGTTGTTGCAGACGGTCGTTTTCATCGCCAGTGGCAGCGTCGCGCTGCTGGCCGACCTGATCCACAACTTCGGAGATGCGCTCACCGCCGTCCCGTTGGCAGTCGCGTTCGCTCTGCGCTCTGATGTGGCCGAGCGGTGGGCGGGCCTGGCCGTGGTCGGCGCGATCTTCACCAGCGCGTGCGTTGCCGCAGTCGAGGCGATTCGGCGTCTTTTGCATCCCGCCGCACCGTCGCACCTGTGGGTGCTCGCGCTCGCTGGTGTGATCGGGTACACCGCGAACTACTTGGCTGCTCGTATCCGTCTGCGCGCCGGCCGCCACCTGGATAGTCCCGCGCTGATCGCCGACGGGCACCACGCCCGCGCGGACGCCTATGTGAGCCTCGCGGTGATTGCCTCAGCGATCGTCGTAGCGCTCGGAGCACCGATCGCCGACCCGATCATCGGCCTGCTCATCACGCTCGTGATCCTGCGCATCACCTGGCAGTCGTGGGCGACCGTGCGAGGTCACGAACGTCACCATCACTAACGCTGCAAGCGGTAGCGCTCAAGCACGGCCGCTGGCTTGAGTGCCGGTCGATACCCTGGCGCGACGCCTACATCTTACGCAATATATTTGCGTACAATTAGTCTGTGGATCGTACCGCCTTCGCGTACTACCCGGCGAGCGTAGAGGCCGACCCCGCCGCCGACGGTGCGCGGATCGGCGTGGATGTGATCGGGGTCATGCGTGACGGCCTTGCGGGGGCTTTGGAGCGCATCGGCGCTGGAGCGGCGTCGGCGTTGCTCGTGGCTCGCCTCGCGGACGCGGCCGGTTCGTTGCGGGAGCTGGTCGCGCTGCTCGATTGGCTTGACGCCTGCGGCGGCGAGTTCATCGCGCTTGACGTTGGGCTGGACACCGCGACGCGAGCGGGCGCGCACGTCGCTCGGGTGCTGCGCGAGGTCGAGCGCTGGGAGCGCGAGCCTCCAGCCGGCAGGCCGTCGCGGGGCCGCCCCGGGCTCGTCCATCACTCGCCCAACCTGGCCGACCGCATAAGGAGCCTCCGTGACGCGGGTGAAAGCCTCCAAGCCATCGCCAACCTGCTCAACGACGAGGGTGTGCCCACGCCGCGCGGCGGCGAGCGCTGGCGTCCGTCGAGCGTGCAGGCCGCACTCGGCTACCGCCGCCCGCGCCCGCCAGGGCCCGGCGTGCCCGCACCGCCGCCGCGGCACGCGCCGCGTCCGGGGCACGCGCCTCGCCCGCCGGGGAAGGGACCGCGCCCGCCTGCGCAGCCGCGGCCACCGCATCCCCGAGGAGGGCGCCCGTGACC
Organism: Solirubrobacteraceae bacterium; assembly: GCA_035948355.1. Taxonomy (GTDB): domain Bacteria; phylum Actinomycetota; class Thermoleophilia; order Solirubrobacterales; family Solirubrobacteraceae; genus Palsa-744. The sequence goes on along the minus strand of DASZJF010000045.1, from coordinate 29,166 downwards.
GGCGTGATCGAGCAGTTCGGGGCGCTCGGCGTCTTCCTGCTCATGGTGCCCGAGAGCGCCTGCATCCCGATCCCGAGCGAGGTCACGCTCCTGTTCTCTGGGTTCGCCGTCCACCAGGGCTGGATGAGCCTCCCGCTCGCAGTGCTCGCCGCGACCGCCGGCAACCTCGTCGGATCGCTGCTCGCCTATGGCCTCGGTGCAAGCCGGCTCGTTGAGCGCGTGCCCGTCGCGCGCTCGGTGCTTCATCGCTGGGACGGCCTGCTGGTCCGCCACGGCACGCGCGCTGTGTTCCTCGCGCGACTGCTGCCGCTTGCCCGCACGTTCGTCTCTCTGCCCGCCGGGGCTCGGCGTGTCAAGCTCGGGACGTTCGTCGTCCTCACCGCGGCGGGCTGCGCGCTGTGGGCGCTCGCCCTCGTGCTGACCGGCGTGTTCGTCGGCGCCGCTTGGATGACGGTGGACTCCGCAGTAGGGCGCGTGCTGCTGGTGGTCGGACTGCTCACGCTCGCGCTGACTATGGTCCGCAGGCGTGCGGAGTAGCCCCGGCTCACTCCGCTAGCTTTGTTTGGGGCAATGTTGCTCTTTGCCTGCGTGGTCAGCAAGCGCAGCGCCGAGCGGCCATTGGCGGTGGTCCCGCTACCATTGGCCCATGACGGCGAAGGAGAAGCTACGCGCACAGGTCGAGGATCTGACCGAGCAGGAAGCTGAGGCGACCCTTGAGTTCATCGCTGCGCGCGGCCAGAGCTTCGGAGACTGGCTGGACTCGCGTCCCGAGGACGACGAGCCGCTGAGTCCCGAGGAGCGCGCAGCGCTCGCCGCAAGCGACGCGGACATCGCCGCCGGTCGTACCGTCTCCTACGCGCAGGTGAAGCAAGGTCTCGGAGCCGAGTGAGCGGCGGGCGAGCGCTGCGCTTCACGCGCGCCGCCGAGAAGGAGTTGCGGCGCCTCGACCCGCCGATCCGCGCGCGGGTCTTGGGAGCGCTGGATCGTCTCAGCGCCGACGATCGCTCGCTCGATGTCCGGCGGCTCACGGGCAGCGAGCACTTCCGGCTGCGGGTTGGCGACTGGCGAGTGATCTTCGACTACGATCGCGCCACGCAGACCGTACTCGTCCGGCACGTCCTCCCGCGGGGCAGGGCATACGAGCGATAGCGGTGTGGATCGCTATACGCACGTTCAGGATGGCATACACCCGGCCTCGACGGCTCGATGCCCGGCATGGGGGTGGTCTGGAGGGCTGCAAATGGGATGCAGAAGCCCCGAATCCCCTGTATTCAAGCCAACTCTAACCGTTCGCCCCGATAACTCGAAAAGTCGCTAGGACAGGGGCTTTTTGGCCTGTGCGGCGCGGCGAAGCAGTAGTCTCGCCGCGCCGTAGCCGCCGCGTCACTGGCCGGCGAGCTCAGCGACGAGCACGGAAACGTGGTGGCAACGGCGACTGCCACGGCGACGATCCGCCGCAGGGCGTAGCCGAGCCCGGCCTCCAGCTACTTGCTGGGACTGACCCGGCGGAAGGCCGGACGACCATACCAGGGCGACATAGGTCGCCACTCGCGACGTCCTCCAAGACCGGCCGCGTAAGCAGCAGCGCAATGTTTTTCGCTCGCGTCGAAGCTCGCAGCGACCGCGGCTCGAGCGTGCGGCGAACGAGTCGCCAGTCGCCAGCCGTCTCGCAATCGTCCCGGTGCGCGAGCCTGAAGCTCATGACGGCGCGTCCGCCGTGACGATCCAGGTCGATGCCGGGGCCGTGACGCCGTCGGGTCCAGCCCAGTCGGCGAAGCCTTCGCGCAGCGCATCGGCAACGGGCTCGTGGAGGTGCGCCGCACGCTCGCCCGCGAGACGCAGGATCTCTCCGGCGGGTCCAATGCTCATGACGAGCTCCACGGCCTCCTCGATGTCAGAGCCGATCGTGATCGGTATGTCACAACGCCGCAGCGCAATGGCCTGGAACCCGGCGCTCAGCAGGATTCCGCTCGTCGTGTCGGCGTTGGCCATCGAGAATGGTCCGGGGCCACAGGTCGGCTCGTCGTACTCCTCGGGCTTGGTGACGAACCGCTCGGTGATTGTCTGTGCGCGATAGAGCCAGTCGTTCTCGATCTTCGCGCGCCAGACGACCATGACGAGCCTGCCATTCGGGAGGAGAGCCTCGCGCACGTTGCGCAGGGCAGCGACCGGGTTGGCGAAGAACATCGTCCCCATCCGCGAGAAGGCAAGCTCGAAGCGCTTGCCGAAGGCTGTGTTCTCGATGTCGGCCACTTCGAAACGCACGTTGTCGATGCCGGCTTCCCCGGCCTCGCGTTCAGCGGTCTCGATGAACCGCGGTGCGGCATCGACGCCGAGAACCTCCCCCGTCGGTCCGACGAGGCTTGCTATCCGCTGTGTCGTGTCACCGAAGCCGCAGCCGATGTCCAGCACGCGCTCGCCGGCGCGTGGCGGAACGAGGCACAGGGCCTCCTCGCCATGCGCGCCGAGCCCCGTGGTCATGAGATGGCGAAAGCGGACAAACGCGTCGAACAGCGGCCCGTCCCAAGCCCGGATCGCCTCCTCATTGGCAGTCGCGATCTGCTCCACGCATCACATCCTACGCCCGGCGCTCACCGACATCGACGACTCTGCTCAAGGCGAGCGCCTTCGGACCGTCGCCCCAGACGCCTGGATTGCTTTGTTCGCGGCTTCGTGGGGCTCGGGACCGCAGATGGACCGCAGGAGCCGCCGAAGCGGACCGCAAATGGATCGCAGCTCTGGCCAGGTAGGGAGAAGCGTCACGAAGGTGTCGATCCGTCCGAAACGACCGGGAGATGCCAGGATGACGTTGTGGCAACCGCGACGGTGAGAACGACACGCGGTCGGTCGCCGAGCTGACCAGGCTGTATTTGGCGAGCCCGGGGCGATGATTCCGGAGCCCCAGCGGCACGGCGCCGAGGTCATAGACCCGCCGGCGTGATCTGCCGGTCATGCGCGCGACCTCGCGCGCGCTTATGAGCCCCTCCGGCCGACCGGACATCGCTTTGAGGTGCGGTGTCAACCGCTCGAAAACCCGATCCGCCAACCGCTCGAAAACCCGATCCGCCAGCCGGTTGGCGAGCCGATCCAGGAGCTCGTCCTCACCATCCACGATCCCCGCGGGCGCTGCTACACGCCCGGTCGCCTCAGCGAGGCTCGGAGGGAGGGTCGTACTCGACGCCGAGCGCTCGCTGCATCCACGCGACATCGTGCCATGCGCCGAGCTTCCAGCCGATCCGCCGGTAGACACCGACCGGCTCGAAGCCCATCGCTCGATGCAGGCCCGCGCTCGCCTCGTTCGGCAGCGTCATGCCCGCGACGGCCATCCGGTAGCCGCGCGCCGCGAGCCGCTCGAACAGCGTCTCGTACAGCACGCGACCCGAACCGGTGCGTCGCCGGCCCTGCTCGACGTAGACGCTGACCTCGCACGAGAAGCGGTAAGCCGCTCGCTTCTGGTGCGGCCCACCGTACGCGTAGCCGACAACGCGGTCGTCGTCTTCGAGCGCGACCCACGCGTGAGTGCGCGTCGCCGCCGCGATGCGTTCGGCCATCTGCGCGGGCGTCGGCGGCTCGCTCTCGAAGCTGACGGCCGTCTCACGCACGTACGGCGCGTAGATCGTCGCGCACGCCGGCGCGTCGTCCTCGCTCGCATCTCTCACCCTCGCGCCGGCCATGTTCGGCCTCAGCATACGCGGGCGCGTGCGAGGGGCATTCGTCTCTGAGCAGCCGCACGCCGCCCCAGCGCGTCTGAACCTGTGTTCGGTGCCGGGATAGACAGATGCGGTTCGAGGGGCAGCTAAAGCAGGCCGCGCATCGTGACGTAGAAGCGACCGTCTGGCCCAACCACGGCGCCGCCGGGTCGAGGTCCGCCATCGGCCCCGAGTCGCACACGACGCGTCCACTGCGATCAAGGGCGAGCGTCCGGTCCGCGCTGTTCACGTCGATCGGCGCGCCGGAGGGATCAACGCAGAGACCGCGCGGATCGACGATCCGCGCGGTCTCTGCTGAACGGCCCCATCAGTTCGCCTTCGGCGGTCGAAGTTGAGCATCGCGCTGTAGCCCCCGCCATTGGTGCTGCCCGCGCTAGTGACGAGGAGTTGCGCAACGCCTCCTTTCACACCACCCCAAGCATCTCCCACTGTGCGAGGACGATACCTCCCTTGCGCGGAAGGGGTCGGCGCCAACGATCACTGCTTATTCGTCGCCGGCTTTGCGGTGTTACCGTCAGGGGATGATGGAGGTCGATGGTCGTGGCACTGATCGGAATGCGGCCCACCCGATTTCAGTGGCTTCAACGCGTCGCGAGCCGAATCGATGGGCGGTCCTGACCCTCCTCGGCGTGGCTCAGCTGATGGTGGTGCTGGACGCGACGATCGTGACGATCGCGATTCCTTCGGCCCAGGAGGCGCTGCATTTCTCGACCGAGAGCAGGCAGTGGATCGTCACCGCCTACGCGCTGGCGTTCGGCAGCCTACTGCTGCTGGGTGGCAAGCTCGGTGATCTGTTCGGGCGCAAGTGGACCCTGATCGCCGGCCTGGTCGGGTTCTCGATCGCCTCGGCGATCGGCGGGCTGGCCCAGTCCTTCGGCGTGCTCGTGGCCGCCCGAACGCTCCAGGGGGCATTCGGCGCGCTGCTCGCACCCTCGGCGCTGGGGTTGCTGACGGTGACGTTCGAGGGATCTCCTGACCGGCCCACAGCGTTCGGGATCTTCGGTGCGATTGCCGGCGGTGGTGCCTCGCTTGGGCTGATACTCGGTGGTGCACTCACCCAAATCTTGTCCTGGCGCTGGTGCCTGTACGTCAACCTTGTGATCGCCGTGCCTACGACGATCGTGGCGTCGCGCCTGCTGGTCAATCACAGCGCTCCGGAGCGGGATCCAATCGACATACCGGGAATCCTCACTTCAGCGCTGGGTCTGTTCGCGCTGGTCTACGGGTTCTCCAACGCCGAGACCCACTCTTGGACGGCCACGGCCACGATCGTGGCGCTCGTCGCCAGCCCCGTGCTCCTGACGGCTTTCGTGCTGATCGAGCGCCGAGCCAAGCATCCGTTGCTGCCCCTGCACATCATCTGGGACCGTGCGCGCGGCGGCGCGTACACCACGATCGCGCTGGCTGGCGCGGGCATCTTTGCGGTATTTCTGTTTCTCACCTACTTCCTGCAGCAGCAGCTCGGACTGTCGCCGCTCACCACCGGACTGGCTTTCCTCCCTCTCACTGGCGTTCTGGTGGTCACCTCGACCACGGTGCAGACCCGCGTGATCCAACACACCGGGGTCAAGCCGCTGGTGCTTGCTGGTATGACGCTCGGGGCGATCGCGATGTTCCTGTTCACGCGCCTGACGCCCGGCTCCAGCTATGCCAGCAATGTCCTTCCTGGTCTGCTCGTCCTCGGCGTCGGGATGGGATGCATCTTCGCGCCGGCGTTCTCGACGGCGACTCTGGGCGTGGAGGGACGCGAGGCCGGGGTCGCCTCGGCGATGGTCAACACCTCCCAACAGGTCGGCGGCTCGGTCGGCACCTCCCTGTTGAGCACGATCTTCGCCAGCGCGCTCGCCAGCTACACGGCCGGTCACCTGCACACCGCCGACCTGGCCAACGCCGCGGCAGTTCACGGCTACACCACGGCGTTCTGGTGGGCGGTCGGAATCTTCGCCCTCGGTTTCCTGCTGGCGATCGTGATCCTTCCCGGCCGGGCCAAGCCTCGCGTGCCCACCGTCAAGGCTGCGCTCGCCCGTCACGCGATCGGCAACTGCCACCACTTCGATGCTGCGGATGGCGCCCGGCATGTGCTTGGGGCTACGACGGGTGCTGGGGGGCGATGAGCACCGGCCGCTTGGTGTGTGCCGCGAGTGCGTGGGAGACGCTGCCAAGGAGCGCGCTGCCGATGGCGCCCCGGCCGCGTTGGCCGCAGACAACCAGTCCGGCGTCAATCTCCTGGGCGATCTCATCGATCGTCGTGGCCACGGATTCGTTGGCTTGCGCGATTCGCGCGGAGGCGTTGTAGCCGCGCTGGCGGGCACCCGCGGCGCCCTCTTCTGCGATTCCTCGCGCGGTAGCCGCCTCCTGCTCGTCGATCTCGCCCTCGTTCGGTACGGCGACTAGGAACGAGCCCGCTCGGGCCAACTGCACAGCTGCCGGCATCCATACAGCCAATACCACGGCATCGGCAGGCTTGATCAGTTTTACTGCGGCAGCGAGCGCAGTCTTTGAGCCGTCGGATCCGTCGTAGCAAAACAACACCGGTTTATTCACCGCTCAGCCTCCTTTTCTCAAGCATCACGCAGTCGTGCGTCAGGCTCCCGTCCGTCAGCCGGAGGTCGTGCGCGCGAGGGCGCGCTGGCGGGCGGGCCGCTGCGTGAGCCGCGCCAGGTAGTCCCTCAGGTTCGCCGGGAGCTCATCCGCAAAGCCGATGCGCTCCGTGAAAGCCAGCGTGCCCCCGACAAGTACGTCAGCCACCGTGAAGCGCTCGCCGACGAGATAGTCGCTGCCATCCAAGGCGCTGGACACCGCGCGCGCGGCCTCGTCAAAGCGCCCTCGCGCAACGGCGGAACGGTCGGGGTCGCTCTGAGCGTGCACGGCGGACTCGATCAATGGCGGCTCGAGCTCGGCTGGGGCGAAGATCGTCCACTGGTAAAGCAGCCCTCGCTCGTGGGTCCCCAGTGCCGGCGCGAGGCCGGCGTCAGGATGCAGGTCAGCGAGATGCAAACAGATCGCCGCCGACTCGAACACGAACCCGTCCTCATCCTCGAGCACCGGCACGCGGCCCAGAGGATGGCGGACACGGTGCTCCTCGCCCTTGCTCTCCTCGCGCGTCATCACCGTGACCTCATACGGCTCGCCGAGCTCCTCGAGCGTCCATGCGACGCGGATCGGCCGGCCCGCGTGCTCTCGGTGATAGAGGCGCATCATGGACGGCACGATAGTGACTGGTGCGTGAGCTCGCCCGCCTAGCGGATCTCGTCGCGGGCTCGGGTCTCCAGTTTCGCGACTGCGGCGAGCACAAGCTCAAAGGAATCCCCGGCTGCTGGCAGCTGCTCGAAGTCGCTGATTGATGACCGTCCCAACAGGTGATTGTCCCAACAGGTGATTGTGCCAACAGGTGATTGTGCCGACATGCTCGTCGCGACGCCAAAAGCAGGGCAGAGCCACCACCCGCGCGGACCCTGCGCTCTCAAATCGTCTCGAGCTATCGTCTGCTCCTCGTCGGGCTCGAGCTGCTCGTCGCCTTCGAGCTCAGGCCCTGCTCGCCTTGCTCAAGTCGGGACCCCATCGAGGTGTTAAGGTCCGACGCTGGGAGCAGCCACCTGTCCGATGGGACCCGGCGAGTGGTCGAGCACGAAGCCCATGTCGCCAGGATCTACGCGGGTGCCGACTACCCATAGATGGTTCGTGCCTTCTTGTGCGAACGCCGCCTCCCAGCTGCCGCCGGGCATCGCAGTGATGGTCGGGCTGGAGCCGGCGGTCATTTTGACTGGTGCCTCATACGGTGATCCTTCCGAACCCACGACTGACAGCCGGCCACTGGTGGACTGAAATGCAACCCGCCAGCCGCCGTTTGGCGTCGTTGTGATACTCGGGCTCGTGCGCGCCGCCACAGCGTAGCCGGTGTCAACTTTGCCGAAGGCGATCCTGAACGTGTTGAGGATCATCAGGTGTCCGCTGCTGCTTCGGAAGGCGGCCTCCCAGCCGTGGCCCGGGACCAGCGCGACGCTGGGGCTTGTGTCGGGCGCCATTTCATCACGCGAATACTCGTAAGTGTGGACGTCGTGGATGCCGCCCCCCTTCGTTTCCGCCACGGCCAGGTGATGCCTCTCGTTCTGGTATGCAACGACCCATTCATCGCGCTGCGCGGTCGGTGGCACCGCGATGCTCGGGCTCGTGTCGGGCGCCATCCCATAGCCGATGTCTCCCAGGGAGGCGGGGTTCCCGGCCACCCACAGGCGGTGGTCGTCCGCTTGAAAAGCCGCCTTCCACGCGCCGCGCTGCGTGCCTGCGACGCTCGGGCTCGTGCCCGGTGCGAGTCTGTCGTGGGTGTCCCCGGACCAGCCCTCTGGGCCAACCACCCACAGGCTGCCGGAGTCCGCTTGAAATGCGGCCTTCCAGCGGTTGCCGGGATAGATCGCCAGGCTGGCGCTCGTTGCTGGCGCCATCTTGTAGCCTGTGTCCCCGCGGAAGTCCTGAGCCCCGATCACCGTGAGGTGATGAGCGTCGCTTTGGAACGCCGCCTCCCAGCCGCTCGAGTATTCTCGGTCATGTTCTCTGCAGCGCCCTGTCGCCGGGTCGATGATCGCGTCGGGCTCTGACTGGCGCCACAGGGGTTCCAGATATTGGTGGCGGAGCGTCGCCGCGGCCGCTTGGTCTTCGACGATGAAGCCGAGCTCCTGCAGCCGCGCCGGGTAGAGGTTCTCAGAGCCGACATAGAACGCAGCGCCGTCCACCTCGACAACCTTGGCGTGGTTTGCGAACGGCTTGCCGTTGGGCCACTTCGCGGCAGAGATGCTGCGCACCGTCGCGAGGCCGACGTCGCTGCATACCATCGCGGTCGCTTGCGTGTCAGAGACGTGGTGCTGGTAGCGCACGAACAACCTCAAATACCGCTCGACGCTGTCGGGCGAATAGTTATTGGAATAGCCGTCGCCGCTCGGACCTTCGCTCTCGTCGACCGTCGAGTGCGCGCTCGACAGGACGATCGTGACTGGCACCCGTTCGAAGATCTTTTGCGCGAGCGCCGTGAACACGCGACTGTCGAGGAACGCCTCGATACTGAGATGAACACCCAACTTGACCGGTCCGCAGCTCAACAGATCCTGCTGGGAGAGGAAGACCGATCGGTGCGCGCTCATGATCAGAGCTCGCAGCGCGATCTCGCCGGGGTTCCTGTACTCGTAGGAGCGGCTGTAATTCGTCGCGCTGTAGACAGTAGAGGCCAGCGGACACTGGAGGTCAAACGGCGGGGCTTCTATCGGCGGAGATTCCCCATTCGAGTAGCCGGGACCGAGTGCGGGAACGGGTATGCCTTCGCCGAGTCGCCCGACGGTCAGGACCGCCACCTCGCCGCTCGTCGACGCGGGCAGGACCTCCGAGTCCGCGACGCACGGCTGGCCGCTTGGCGCCCGCGCAAAGTCGACGCCTCCCCGGAATCCGCGGTGCTTGCAAGCCCACCCCCAGATCACGTTCTCAAACCGATGGGCGGCGGCTGCCGCTTGTCCCTCTACGATCATCGAAACGTCATTCACCGGATTGGCTTCTTCCAGATAATCGCTCGACCAGTAGTTCATCCCACCAAGCATCGCCACGCGTCCGTCCGCTATCAGCGCCTTTGAGTGTTCCCACGATTCGATCGTCGGCGTGTCGAATGCGACCTCGGTTGGCAGCCGGTAGCTATGGCCGCTCAACTGTGTGAATCGCTTTTCGAATTGCTGTAGGAATTCCTCTGCCTGGTCGTAGTCGATGTCGTTCTTGTCGATCGAGGTGCCGATGAGAATTCGCACAAACGGGCGATGCCCATGCTCGACGCCGTCACGCAAACCTTCGAGGATCGCGTCGAGGAACCTCCCGTTCGGCTTGCCGAGATTCGCGATATCAACGCTCCGCTGCGCTCCCCCGACGATCGCGCGCATTCGTTCGAGCATCGGCTTGAACGTTCGCACCTCTGCCCTTGCACAGCTGTCGCGGCCCCAGCAATCCGGGGTCTGCAGCAGCCAGCCCTGCGGCAGGGTGTTCTCATAAGTCAACTTCCAGATCCCTGCCGTATCGGTATAAGGAGCGCGTGCGTTTAGCTGCTCCGTGACGGCGTCAAGGTGCGGAAAGCTCGATGCCCGCCGGCCAGTCACCGTACGAGCCGCTCCGATGCCAGCACACGAGAAGATCACGACCGTCGCGGTGGCGGCGATGAGGCGCAAACGTCCGTGCGAGCGCTGATCCGCTCGTCCGCCAAAGGTCCTTGTAGTCATCGTTATCCCAACCAGCAAACCCGTCTAATCTCGCAAGCTGGAATAGTACAGCTTCATGGGTCGGTTGGCGAGTTCACCACCCGCCGTCGCGGGGGCCGAACCTAATCGGCCCGGGGATCACTCCACCGCCTTACCCTTGTCGTCATAGCTGCCATATCCCGTCGGTGAGTAGCCGAGAATGTCCAGACGCTCCATCACTCTCGCGTCGGCGCCGTTGCGCGTTCGGTGTACAGCACTCGCCAGCACCCGGTTCTCGTGGTCGAATATGGTCGCGCTCCACTTGCGTGATGGGTCTGCATCGTCGCGACGAACGAAAACCATCGTGTGTCCGAAGTCGCCGAATGCGTCACGCTGATACGCAGCGACCTGCACCTTGCCGCGATATTCAAGCGAATGCTTACCCTCGACACGCTTGACGCTGTTCCATGCATAGTTGGCGGGCATTCGTGCCTGCCTTTCTGTAGTCAATGGCTACGGTCCGGTTGAAGGAGGCCACGCGGCCTCCCCGACAACCGCAAACTCTACCACCGGGCAACGTACTCTCAGTGACCAATAACGCACCGGATCAGGTTGTGGAGCGTGATCGACTGTCTTCTATGACGCGGCGGGCGGATCGAAGTCGGCGTTGCGACCGTCGTATGGTCCGTCTTGGTGGCCTTGGCCGTATCGATCACTGTTGTCTTGCCGGTGGGGTCGACGACCTCCGGCAAAAGAGGCCGTGGGAGGCGCCGAAAGCTAGACGGACGTCGTTCAGCATGGAATACGCCGGGTCTGAGCGAGCGGCAAGCCCGGCAACGAGGTTGTGGCTAAGGTCGTAGGTCGCCGTGCCGCGATGACTGCGGCGGCGTGTGGTGGTCGTAAATGTGTCGAACCTATCCCGAGGAGGACCTCTGATGCGCAGCGTGATCTACTCGATGAACGTCTCGCTCGATGGATACATCGTCGGCCCGGACGGCGGCTTCGACTGGACGACGCCCGACGAGGACGTCTTTCGCTTCGTCACCGATCGGACGCGGGAGCTCGCCGCGCACGTGATGGGTCGACGGCTGTACGAGACGATGCTGTACTGGGAGACGGCCGACCAGAATCCGTCGCTGGACTACGACACCGTCGAGTGGGCTTCGATCTGGAAGCCCCTCCCGAAGGTCGTGTTCTCGACTACGTTGTCGGCGGTGGAGGGGAATGCCCGGCTCGCCTCCGGCAGCCTGGTCGAGGAGATCGAGCGGTTGCGGGCCGAGCCGGCAGACGGCGACATCGGGATCGGTGGCGGCACTCTCGCTGGCGAGGCCGCCCAGCTGGGTCTGATCGACGAGTTCCGCCCCATCGTCCACCCCGTGCTGGTCGGCGGTGGCATCCCGTTCTACCCGCAGTGCGAGCGCCGGCTCGATCTCGAGCTGATCGAGTCTCGGACCTTCAGCTCGCGGGCCGTCTACTTGCGCTATCGCCTGGCGCGCTACTAGCTGCCGCCCCGGCCCATGACTCCTGCGGAGAGACATCGGGGCTGGTCGCATAGCCGTCCAACGAGATGCTCGACCGGCGAACACGGGCGAAGTCCCCGGAAACGCGGGCTCTAGCGGGAGCTGTTCGCCTGTGTTCACAGGGCCCCCTCGGTGGTCTAGAGGTCGCGAATGGGACGCAGGACGAGGCGAATCGGGACGCGGCCGTAAGCCGTGTCCTCGCGCGGGCGCCATATCGCGCTATGCGTAATGATGCAGCCCGGCGCCGCCCGATTGCAACCGTTCGTATAGCCGCAGCGCATCCGCGTCGGTCAAGCCGCAGACATAGTCAGCGACGGTGCGCAGATACTCCAGCGGCTCGGACGTCTTCTTTGCCATGTAGCGGCGGCGATCCTGGGGGAACAGGCGAAGCTCGCTTCTGCGCGCCGCCTCTTGCAGCGCGTCCATCAGTCCCATGATCACTTTGCGATGCCCGTGCTGCTGGGTTGCCATCCGCGCGTCGTCGACGACGTACATCCACAACAGCTCCTTCAGCACCGACACCTTGAACTGTGCGCTCTCGTCTGGCTTGAATTCGAACACGTAGCGACGAGGGATATCAAGCGCCGGATCATCGGGGTCGAGTCCGGGACGGATTCCGATGCGAAAGCGCGTCATGGCATCGCCGAACACGTTGCCGCGTAGTCGACGGATCGCCCTGCGGGCGGCACCCGAGTTGGCGTCGAAGATCGGCTTGGCAGCCGCGTGTTCAATTCGAAATTGCTCGAAGGGGCCGTCGGGGTCGCGCAGGAGAGCGGCGAGTCGAGTATGCAGGACGTCTGGGTTGTCCGATGCGCGGCGCGAGATCACGAACTCGACGAAGTGCTCTTGCTCGGCCTTTTCGAGCGCAAGCCGCGTGAGCGGCATGTAGCCGGCGCGGTTCCAGTCGTCAAGGTCGTGAACTGAGTAGGCAACGTCGTCGGCCCAATCCATGATCTGGGCCTCGAGAGTCTGCTGATAGCGGAAGCTGCACGGGAGTTCGCCGCGGATCTCTTCCAGATCGTCGGTCTCGGTGGGGTTGACGCTCCATACCTCACGGCGCGGTGCGTGCGGGTCGCCGGCGACCCAGGGATACTTCAGAGAAGCGTCGAGCACGGCGATCGTCATCTGCAGTCCTCGCTTCTCGCCGTGGTGACTCAAAATCCGCGTCGCGAGACGAAAGCTCTGGGCGTTCCCGTTGAAGCCGCCGGTCTCCGGAAGGCCCCACTTGGCTCCGGCCTGCTCGACGGCGTCGTTCAGCGCTTCCTCGCCGACGTGAGCGAAGGGCGGATGGCCGAGGTCGTGCAGCACCGCGGCCGCCTCGACTAGATCGGGATCGACCTTTTGCTGCTCGGCCGGCAGCGCACGAACCGCAGCAGGATCGTCGATCCATTGCGAGGTGCCGGCCGCCACTCGCGCGGCGTCGGCGCGGCGGTTGATGCTCTCGGCGAGGCGTCTGCCCACCTGCGCCACCTCCAGTGTGTGCGTCAGGCGTGTCCGAAAGAAGTCGGCCTCGCCCGCGGGGGCCACCTGGGTCTTTCCCTCCAGGCGTCGAAAGGCGGGCGTGTAGATGAGTCGATCGAGGTCGCGGGCAAAGGGTGAGCGCTCGTCATCGCCGGGTTGTCCGCGAAGTCGACGACAGTCCTGCTCGTCGTAGCCGTCGACAAGGGGTGATCCTTCGCTCCCGGAGATAGTCGAATCCATGACGAGTTCCGTTCATTCGGAGAAATGCAATGATAGGCAAAGCGAAGAGCCTGCGTCGTTTGGCTCAGACTCCGCATGTCCCAGTCCGTCCGATCACAAGAATGTCACCCCCGCAGATCACGGTCGTGATACCGGCCTTCAACGAGCAGGACGCCCTGCCTTCGACTCTAAAAGATCTGCAGGCTGCGACCCGCGCATACGCGCAGGCGGGAGCCGGCGAAGCCGAGGTGATCGTGGTCGATAATGCCAGCACCGATCAAACCGCCACGCTCGCACGCGATCTTGGTGCGCGCGTTGTGCACGAGCCCCGTCAGGGGATCGCTTTCGCGCGCAACGCCGGCGCCGCCGCGGCCGCGGCTCCGTGGCTGTTCTTCCTCGACGCCGACACCAGCGTCCCGCCGGAGGTGCTGATCGCGATCGACCGCGCGCTTAGCGATCCTCGTTGCCTGGGCGGCGCTCCTGCGACGCGCTATCACTATCGCAAGCGCGCCCTATGGCCCTACATGCAGATGTGGAAGCTGGTCGCGCGCCTGCGCCATATGACCCAAGGCGTAGGACAGTTTGTGACGGCATGGGCGTTCGCGACGCTCGGGGGCTACCCCACGGATCTGCGCATGGCCGAGGACACCGAGTTCAATTGGCAGTTGCGCAAGCTCGCCAGCAGGCGGGGTGACTACACGGCCTACCTCGGGGACACGGTCATCGTACCTTCCTCTCGCAGGCTTGACGAGTGGCCGATCTGGCGCACGATTCTGATGACCAACCCGATCACGACCCGAATGTTCTTGCGCTCGTCCTGGTTCTGGAAAGCATGGCGCGACGATGCCGTCCGCTAGGAGCTAGTGTCTCTTGCGGGTGCTTGCCCGTAGTCGCGGCAGCCGCCCGCTAGGGCAGCCGCGCCCAGTGCTCAAGCTCGCCTACGGCCTGCGGCACGTCGCGGAAGTGAATAGGGTGACCGCCGAACCCGGCAAAGCGTGCGCAGTTCCGGTCTGAGTCGTCGATCAGAGTCGCCTCGCGCGGGCTGAGGCCGTGGTCATTGAGTAGCCGGCCAAAGAACCTTTCTGGGTCCTCGGCCTTCAACACGCCCAGGTCGGACGAGCACAGGGTGGCGTGGAATACCCCGTTCAGCGGCCGCAGTCGCGGCACGCTGTCAGAGAAGCAGTCCATGTTGTCGGTGGCGATCACGACCAGTGTCATCTCGGGAAGCTTGCGCAAGGCCTCAAGCAATTCTTCGCGTGGCGTCATCGCGCGGCAATCGTCAAACAGACGCCGGTAAAGATAGTCTGGATGACAGCGGCGATCCTTCGGCGCTGGCAGCTGGTGGACGACGCGGCAGGCATCCACCTCTCCCCGCATCCACTCTCTGACGAGCTCTGTCTGGTCACCAAAGAGCTGTTCGAGTGCCGCATTCAGCGTACGTCGCTGCTGGTGGTTCGGGTTCTGGGTGATGCTGTGCCAGAAGGGTTGGTCGCAAAGTACGCCGTGCCAGTCGACGAAGACGCAGCGCCGCCACAGCCTTGGCGCTCTGCAGGCCTCGTCGCGTAGATAGCGCAGTGGTCCCTTCGGGCTGGGGGGCGCACTACCGAGTCTCACGCGCCGGCTGCCTCGCGTTGTGAGAGAACCGAGTGCATGGCATTCGCGAGCACTACCTGGCGTGCAGGGCCGGCATCGAGTGTCTCCAGCGCGCCGGGTGCGAGGCGCGAGGCCTCGCCGGCGAAGAACCCATTGAGCTGCGCATTGAAGGCATCCTCCGTGAACCATGCACCGGCCTCGGCGGGCTCGATCCGTGCCCGACGGTGCGCGGGTGCCAGCGCTAGGAACAGGGTCAGGTGAGGTTGCAGCAGCTCCCTAGCTCGGTCGAGCGTCAGCCGGCGGGCCTGTTCATAAGCCTGCGGGCCACCGGTACGCTCAACGGCATAGGTGTGACCGACCAGCCCAAGCCAGCTGCGGTCAGCGATCACGATCGTCTCGGGCGGCGCGCTGCGCAGCAGCGCTTGGCGTGCGAGGTCGAGGTCGAAGTAGCCGGCCAGTGCCGCCAGCTGCTGCTCGACGTCCGCAGCTCGCGCCGGTGGCAGGCAGAGCCCGCGCTCTTTCGCAAAGTCCGCGTAACATGGCAGGACCAGCACGTCCGCCTTGAGCGACTCTCGCAGGCCGCGCGCGAGCGTCGACTTGCCGGTGTCCGAAGGGCCATCGAGGGCAACGATAAAAGGAGCATCGGCTGGCATCTCCAGTCAGCAGGGTAGAAGACCACCCGGCGTCAGTTACCCGGATAGTTACGCCCGGCGGAATGCCACAAGCCAGCTGCATCGAGGCGGATTGGTGGAGATCGTCCACGCCTGTGCTTGAGCCGGTGTCCGGCCGGATGTCTCAGGCGTCTTCGCGACGCCGGGCCGATCTTCCCAGCGGGCAAGGGCGCGCGACGCCGAGACGATGAGCGCCCTGCGCGTGGCTGACGGGCCGAGATCGCGGCCCCGCGGCCCTGATCGCAGCCGCCTGACGGGGTGCTGCACGACGACGCCCGGTCTCTGGACGCTTGTTCGATCGTACGTCGTATGCTTAAGGGGCGGATCGACCGCGGCCGAACGTGATCTTGAAGGCCCAAGCGTGTCTACGCAGTGGCGTCGTGCGTTGGCTGTGCGTCGAATCTCGCAAACAAAAGTATGGCCGGCGCATAAAGGGGACCACCGATACCCAGCCAGATCAACACCGACCGTGTATCGCCGAGCTCGACCCCGTTCGGGATCATTCAGCGTAAGCTCGACGCGCGCACGAGCCTGGTCTCGGTCGAGGGAGAGCTCGATCTGTTCACGGCCCCGAGCTTGAAGCGAGCGCTCGTCGATGCGCTGCAGGCCGGCAGCAGCCGCCTCGTCGTCGACCTCTCGCTGACTACGTTCATCGACTCGACGACGCTGGGCGTGCTGGTCGGAGTCATGCGCAAGTTCGAGGATGGGGCCCGACTGGCGATCGTTTGCACGCGGCCCAACGTGCGGAAGATCTTCGAGTTCTCGGGACTCGATGGCACGTTCGCGATCTTCCCGACGCTCGACGAGGCGCTCACGCACGCGCGGGGGAACGAAGCATGCGCGAGCTGATCGACAGGTCCGCCGATGGCGAGCCCAACGAGTGAGCATCCCCAGCTCCCCCGTCCGCGCCGGCGCCTGCCGGCGGCCGTCGTCCTCGCCTGCTGCGCTTTGGCCGCGGCCTCGATCCCTGCCGCCGCGGTCGGACTCGGCGACGCCAAGCTGATTCTCGGCGCCCACGCGCCAAACGCGACCGTCACCCAGCCGACCGAGTCCCCGGCCCCGGCACCCGGATACCCCGCGCGCCTCGACCCCGCGCGCCTCGATTCCGCACGCCCCGAGCCGTCGGTCCCCGGCCGCTACGCAAAGCCAGATCTGAGCCATCAGGCGCATGTGCCGCCGCCACCGCGCGGTCTGGCGCATGAACAGCCGGGACATCACGGAGAGCAGGGCTCGGGCAACGCGGGAGCGAAAGGCCCCGGGTATAGAGGGCGCAGAGGCCCGGGTGATCGACACGAACGCCTCGGCAGTCCGGCTACCGCTCACAGCCCGCTCCCGGCACATGCCAACGCGCGAGGAGGACACTCCGGGTCGCACACCGATCCCTCGGCCGTAGCGGGCAAAACGACGGCCGCCACGGCCACACGGACCCGGGTGCCCAAGCCCACGGCGATCGCGACGGCGACCGCCACGCGGACGGTCACGACGCCGACGGCCGTAACCTCCGCGGTAACGACCCCCGCGGCGGCGACGCCGGTGGTTGCAGCGCCCGCGGCTGTAGCGCCCGCGGCGGCGGCGCCCACGCCATCGACCGATCCCGGCCGCGCCGATCCGCGCCGTCCCAGGAGCTCGCGGGTGCACCGTCGGCACGCGCGCAGTCGCCCCGCCGCTGCCGCGCACGCAGCCCCGGCCGCGTCCTCCTCGGCAGGAGTCGCATCCGTGGCGACGGTCCCGGTCACCCCCGCTCGCCCCGTGCGGGCCGGGCATGCACGGAGTGCCACGCACCGCCTCGCGACGGCGAGCCGCCCGGCGCCGATCGTGACGACGATCACCAAAATCGTCGGCGTCGTGCCCACCTGGGTGTGGGCGCTCATCGGCGGTCTGCTCGCGCTCGCGCTGGCGCTGGCGGTCCGCTCGCGCCTGGCGGCGCTGCGCGCCCGGCGACTGGAGCAGCAGCGTGGCGAGCTGCTCGAGGACGTCGGCCTGCTCCAGGCCGCGCTGCTCCCGGTGCCGCCCGCCCGGCTCGGCCCGGTGGGGACCTCCGCGGCCTACCGACCGGCGGACGGTCCGGGCGCGGGCGGGGACTTCTACGATCTGTTCGCGCTCGACGACGGCCGGCTGGCCGTGATCCTCGGCGACGTCTCCGGCCATGGCCGCCAGGCGTTGCCGCATACGGCGCTCGTGCGCTTCACCTTGCGGGCATACCTCGAGGCCGGTCTGTCGCCGCGCAGCGCAGTGCAGACGGCGGGCGCGGTGCTCGAGCGCCAGCTCGGAGAGTCGTTCGCCACCGTCGCAGCCGCGACCTATCATCCGCGCGAGCGCACCCTCATCTACGCCTGCGCCGGTCATCCGCCGCCGATCGTGCTCGGCTCGCGGGCGATGGAGCCGATCACCGTCTGCTCCTCGCCGCCGATCGGAGCCGGTGCACGGACCGGCACGCGCCAGACGGTGGTATCGGTACCGGGCCGCTCACAGATCTGCTTCCACACCGACGGCGTAACCGAGGCGCGGGTCGGCGCCGAGTTGTTCGGCGCCGAGCGGCTCACGCGTGCGCTCGCCGCGCTTGGACCCCGGGCCACCGCCTCAGAGCTCCTGGAGCGGGTGGCGGCAGAGACCGATTCGCGCCCCGATGACATGGCGGCATGTCTGCTGAGCGTGGCGGGCGCAGAGGCTGCTCCGAGCGTGCTCGTCGAGGAGCTCGAGCTGGATCGCGAGCAGGCGTGGGGCGATCGGATCGAGCCGTTCCTGCTTGCCTGCGGGGTGCCCCGCGATGAGATCGCCGAGCTTGTGCGTTCGACGCGCGTCGTCGCGGAGCGATCGGGCAGCGCCCTGTTGGAGCTGCGCCTCACCGACGGACCGCCGGAGGTGACGCTGCGGCGCGACAACGTCGCGTTTCTGCACCCACCGCAGGTGGGACGGCGAGCCGGTCTGGGTGGGGCGCTGTGAGCGCCGGGCCGGCGCTCGCACCCGACGCTGCGATCGTGCTGGGCATCGCATCCACCGCGCTGCCGTTCGCCGGCACACCCGGGGATGCCGCCGAGCGCTGGCTGCGGGTCCTGCGTCTGCATGGCGAAGCCGGGGCTGCGCTGCAGGCGCTCGGCGTGAGCGAGGGACCGCTGCGGACGCCCGAGGAGACCGAGCGCGGATGGGCTCCTGCTCCTGAGGCTGACGATCGCGAAGCGGTCGCGCGGGTGCTCGAGCACGCGGTCCGCCGCGCCGACCGGCGCGGCGCCGCGGGGGTCGCGACGTCCGATGTGCTGATGGGCGTGATGGATGTGTATGGCGCGGACTTCGAGCGCGTGCTGCGGGCGCATGGCACCGATCGCGACGAGGTGATCGAGCGACTCGGCGCGACCGCGGCGTAGGTACGGAGCGGGGTCGGTGCGGCGGGCGCCGGCAGGTAGAGTCCACGGCATGACGCTCGTCCTGCTAACCGGAGCCACGCGCGGGATCGGTCGTGCCGCCGCGATCGAGCTCGCCCGGCAGGGCGCCGAGGTGGCGCTCGTGGGCCGTGAGCCCGAGCGCGTCCACGCGGTTGCGGTCGAGGCTCGCGCGGCCGGTGGCGGAGCTACGCCCGTCCACGAGCATGTCGCCGACCTGACGCTGATGGCCGACGTCCGCACGCTGGCCGCCGAGGCGCGCGAGCGTTATGGACGCATCGACGTGCTGGCGAACAACGCCGGGGCGCTGTTCGCCTCGCGGCAAGTGACCTCCGAGGGCTTCGAGCGCACATTTGCGCTGAATCACCTCGCGCCGTTCCTGCTCACCGACCTGCTGCGCGACCGTCTGGAGGGAGGACGCGTCGTTACGACCGCATCCGATGCGCACGCCTCCGGGCGTCTGGATCTCGACGACCTCCAATCCGAGCGCTCATACGCGGCGATGCGCGTGTACGGCACCTCGAAGCTGTGCAACATCCTGTTCACGCGCGAGCTGGCCAGGCGCGCGCCCGAGCTGCATGCCAACTGCTTTCACCCCGGCGTCGTGCGCACCGGCTTCGGCAAGAACGAAGGTGGCATCTGGAAGGTGCTCACGACGCTGGGCGGACCGTTCTTCCGCTCTCCAGAGCGCGGCGCCCGCTCGCTGGTGTGGCTGGCGCTGTCCGAGGAGGCGGCCGCCCTCACGGGCGAGTACGTGCAGGACGAGAAGGTCATCGCCCCGAGCGCCCAGGCCCAGGACGAGACACTCGCCGAGGGCCTGTGGGAACGCAGCGCCGAGTTGACAGGGATGTCGAGCCCGACAGTGCATGGCTGACACAGACGGAGCCACCCCCGCCGACGTGCTGGTCGTGTTCGGCATCACCGGCGATCTCGCCAGGGTGATGACGTTCCGCTCGCTCTACCGGCTGGAGCGGCGCGGCCTGCTGAAGTGTCCGATCGTGGGCGTCGCGGTGGACGACTGGACGGTCGAGCACCTGCGCGAGCATGCGCGCGCGTGCATCGAAGGCACGGGCGAGCCGCTGGACGTGGGCGTGTTCGACCGCTTCGCAGCGCGTCTGTCTTATGTGAGCGGCGATTTCACCGACGCCGCGACCTACGAGCGCGTGGCGAGCGCGATCTCCACCGCGATCGGCGGCGGGCAGGCGAGCAGCCCGGTGTTCTACCTGGAGATCCCGCCATTCCTGTTCGGCCCGGTGATCGGGCAGCTGACCGCGGCCGGCCTGACCAAGCGCGGGCGGGTGGTCGTGGAGAAGCCCTTCGGTCACGACCTCGCCTCCGCGCGGGCGCTGGCCGCGGAAATCCATGAGCACATCGAGGAGTCTCAGCTGTATCGCATCGACCATTTCCTCGGCAAGATGGGCACGGACGAGTTCCTGTATCTGCGCTTCGGCAACACGATGATCGAGCCGGTGTGGAATCGTAATCACGTGGCATGCGTGCAGATCACGATGGCGGAGGTCTTCGGGGTGGAGGATCGCGGCCACTTCTACGATCCCGTGGGCGCGCTGCGCGACGTGGTCGTCAACCACCTGATGCAGGTCCTGGCGGTCGCCGCGATGGAGGCGCCCGCGGGCAACGACGCGGAGACGTTCAAGGACGCCAAGTACGCGGTCTTCCGCTCGACCGCCACGGCCGATCCGGCCCATTACGTGCGCGGGCAGTACGAGGGCTATCGCGCCATCGACGGCGTCGCGAAGGACTCCACCACCGAGACCTATGCCGCGATGCGGCTGGAGATCGACAACTGGCGCTGGTCGGGCGTGCCCTGGTTCATCCGCACGGGCAAGTGTCTGCCGATCACGCAGACCGAGCTGCGGGTCGTCTTCCGCCACCCGCCGCGGCTGGGGTTCATGGAGCACGGCCATCACCGCCGCCCCGAGCCCGATCAACTGGTCGTGCGCCTCGATCCCTCGACGGGCACGCGGGTGATCCTCGACGCTCACCGCGCCGACGCGCCGGGCCCGCAGGCGATCGAGCTGGACATGGAGTTCTCGCAGGAGGGCGGCGAGGCGCCGACGCCGTATGAGGTGCTGCTGGGAGACGCGATGAACGGCGACTCGACGCGGTTCACCCGCCAGGACTCGATCGAGGAGGCCTGGCGCATCTTCCAGCCCTTGCTGGACTCGCCCCCGCTCGCCCATCCTTACGCGCCCGGCAGCTGGGGACCGGAGGAGGGCAAGCGTCTGGTCTCAGGCTACGGCGCCTGGCACGGACCGTGGGTGGCGAAGTGATTCGCGAGGAGGACGCCCGATGAGCCCGGCGAAGGCCAAGCGCACGGGCGCCTCCGCGGCGGCGGGCGGCCACGCCGAGCCCGCCATGCCCCAGAGCGCCGCGGCGCCCTCGCCGTTCCCGCCGATCGCCGACTACGCCTTCCTCTCGAACTGCCACACCGGCGCGCTGATCGCTCCGGACGGCGCGATCGACTGGCTGTGCGTGCCCCGCTTCGACGCACCGAGCGTGTTCGGCACCTTGCTCGACCGCCAGGCGGGCGCTTTCCGCTTCGCTCCGTTCGGGATCAACGTGCCCTCCGCGCGGATCTATGAGCCGGGCACGAACACGCTGCTCACCACCTGGACGACCCCCACCGGGTGGGTGAGCGTGCGCGACGCGCTCACGCTGGGGCCGCGCCGGGGCGTCGATCTGGTGACGCCGCACACGCGCCCGCCGACGGACGAAGACGCCGAGCACCTGCTCGTGCGCGTGGCGGTCTGCCTGGACGGTGAGGTGGAGGTCGAGCTGACGTGTGAACCGGTGTTCGACTACGGGCGCGTGCCCGCGACGTGGAGCGTGAGCGAGGATGGGCACCGCGCCGATGCGACCTTCCCGGGCAACCACGACGGCGACGGCGCGCCGGCATTGACACTGCGGTTGCAGACCGACATGACGGTCGGCGTCGAGGGCGACTGGGTCAGGGCGCGGCACGTGCTCAAACAGGGCGAGCAGATCTACTGCGCGCTCTCCTGGGCGGGCGATCTGGATGCCCCCGAAGACATCGATGACGCCAACGCCAGGCTGGCCGCGACCGGGTGCTACTGGCGCGCGTGGCTGGGGCGTGCGCGCCTGCCCGATCACCGCTGGCGCGAGGCGATCCAGCGCTCGGCGCTGGCGATCAAGGGTCTGACGTACATGCCCACGGGCGCGACCGTCGCGGCGCTGACGACCTCACTGCCGGAGACGCCCGGGGGAGAGCGCAACTGGGACTACCGCTATACGTGGCTGCGCGACTCGACCTTCACGCTGCAGGCGCTGCACTACCTGAACCTCGACTGGGAGGCCGAGGAGTTCATGCAGTTCGTCGCCGATCTGGAGCCGAACTCAGACGGGGCGCTGCAGATCATGTACGGGATCGACGGCCGCCGCGACCTGAGCGAGTCCACGCGCGACGATCTCTCCGGCTACGCCGGCGCGCGCCCGGTCAGGGTCGGCAACGGCGCCTTCGATCAGCGCCAGAACGACGTCTTCGGGGCGGCGCTCGATTCGATCCTGCTGCACACGCGCCGCAGCGAACGGCTGCCGCGCAGGCTGTGGCCGATCGTGCAGGCGCAGGCGGCGTGCGCGACCGCGGTCTGGCGCGAACCGGACCAGGGCATCTGGGAGGCGCGCGGGGCGCCCCAGCACTACGTCTCCTCGAAGCTGATGTGCTGGGTGGCGATGGATCGCGCCGCGAAGCTCGCGGCGATGGCCGGCGACTCGGACCTGCAGTCCACCTGGGCGGCCACCGCGCGGGAGATCCACGAGGACATCCTCGCGCACGGGCTTACCGATGCGGGCGTGCTGCGCCAGCATTACGACACGGACGCGCTCGACGCCTCGACGCTGCTGGCTGCGCTGTTCGGATTCCTGCCCGGCGATGACGAGCGTCTGCGCGCCTCGGTGCTGGCGATCGCCGACGACCTGACCGAGGACGGGTTCGTGCTGCGCTACCGCACCGATGAGACCGATGACGGGCTCTCGGGCAGGGAGGGCAGCTTCCTGATCTGCTCCTTCTGGCTCGTCTCGGCGCTGGCGGTCGTCGGCGAGGAGCAGCGCGCGCGCGATCTGATGGAACGACTGCTCAGCGTCGCCTCGCCGCTGGGATTGTATGCGGAGGAGTTCGACACCTCGACCGGCCGGCACCTCGGCAACTTCCCGCAAGCGTTCTCGCACCTGGCGCTGATCGAGGCGGCCGCGCGCATCATCCTGATCGAGCGACTCGCCGAGATTCAGTGAGGCTGACGGGGAGGCGCGCCCTGACGGCGAGGCGCGCCGAATAGGGTCTTCGGGCATGATGGCCCGGTGAGGGCGCTCGATCCGAGACTGCTCCGGTACGCGCGCGCGACCCGCACGTTCCTGTTCGTCTCGGTTGCGCTCGGCTCGCTCGGCGCGCTGCTGATCGTCGCGCAGGCGTGGCTGCTCGCGGACGTCGTCGCGCGCGCGTTCATCGGCGGCAGGAGTCTCGCGCAGCTGCGCACGCCCCTGACCGTGTTGCTCACGGTCGTCGTCGCCCGTGCGGTCCTCGCCTGGGCGGCCGAGCTCGCGGCGAGCCGGTCCTCGGCGCGGGCGAAGTCGCAGCTGCGCACCGCGCTGCTGGAGCGCATCCCGGTGCTCTGCACCGAGCGCTCTCGCGAGCAGAGCACGGGCGAGCTGGCGGTCCTCGCCACCCGCGGGATCGACGCGCTCGACGGCTACTTCTCGCTGTATCTGCCGCAGCTGTTCCTGGCCGTGATCGTGCCCGTCGTCGTGATCGCGGCGGTGCTGTCGGGCGACTGGATCTCGGCCGCGATCCTGGCGTTTACGATTCCGCTGATCCCGCTGTTCATGGCGCTGGTGGGCGCCACCACGCGCGAGCGCATGGACCGCCAGTTCCAGACCCTGGAGCGGCTGGCGGGCCACTTCCTCGACGTCGTCGCGGGATTGCCCACGCTGAAGGTGTTCGGGCGCGCACGCGCGCAGGCGGCGGCAATTCGCGAGATCGCCGAGCGCTATCGCCAGGCGGCGATGTCGACGCTGCGGGTCACGTTCCTGTCCTCGCTGATCCTCGAGCTGGTCGCGACGATCGCCGTGGCGCTCGTGGCGGTCGCGATCGGCCTGCGCCTGATGGACGGTCACCTCGACCTGCGCACGGCGCTGTTCGCGCTCGTGCTCGCGCCCGAGGCGTTCCTCCCGTTGCGCCGGCTGGGCGCCAACTATCACGCGAGCGCCGAAGGGATGGCCGCCGCCGAACGAGTCTTTGCGGTGCTCGAAACGCCGTCGGCGCCCACGCGCGCGCACACCGACGTTCCCGATCCGGCGATCTGCGATCTGACGATCGACGGTCTACGCGTCACCTACCCCGGCCGCTCCGAGCCCGCGTTCGCGGACGTCTCGCTGACGGTGAGCGCGGGGGAGACGCTGGCGCTCGTCGGTCCCAGCGGCTGTGGCAAGTCCACGTTGCTCAGCGCTCTGCTCGGGCTGCTCCGCCCCGATGCGGGCTCGATCCAAGTTGGCGAGGTCGAGCTCGCCGAGCTGGACCCCGTGCAGTGGCGGGCACGGCTGGCGTGGGTGCCGCAACGACCGCACCTGTTCCACGCTTCGATCGCGGACAACGTGCGCCTTGGGCGCCGCGAGGCCTCGGACGAGGAGGTCCGGGCCGCCATCTTCAACGCCGGCCTCGCAGACGCCGTGGCCAAGCTGCCGGCAGGCTTGGACACGATCCTCGGGGACCGCGGCGCTGGGCTGTCCGCGGGAGAGCGACAGCGCCTGGCGCTGGCGCGTGCATTTCTGCGCGACGCGCCGCTGCTGCTGCTCGACGAGCCGACCGCCGGCCTCGACGGCCACACCGAGCAGGAGATCGTGCGCTCCATCCGCCGGCTCGCCCATGGGCGCACCGTCGTGCTCGTCGCGCATCGACCGGCGCTGGTGGCGATGGCCGACCGGGTGTTCTCGCTCGTGAGAGCGGAGGTTGCGGCGTGATGCTCCCGTCTCCCACAGAGCAGGACCACGGCCTCCAGGCGCCGCTGCTGCGCACGCTCGCGCTCGCTCGCCCCGCCGCCGGGCGCCTGGGGCTGGCGACACTGCTCGGCGCCGCCGCGGCCGCCGCCGCGATCGGGCTGATCGCGACCTCGGCCTGGCTGATCTCGCGCTCGGCGCAGCACCCGCAGGAGTCGGCGGTCGCGATCGCGATCGTCGGCGTGCAGTTCTTCGCCCTCGCCCGCGGCCTGTGCCGCTACGGGGAGCGGCTGGTCGGCCACGACGCGGCCTTCCGCGTGCTGTCGGAGATCAGGGTCTCTCTCTACACCCGCCTGGAGCGGCTCGCGCCGCTCGGCCTGCCGGCTTTCCGCAGTGGCGATCTGCTCGCGCGGCTAGTGCACGACGTCGACGCTCTGCAAGACCTGCTGCTGCGCGTGGTGGGGCCCTTCGCGATCGCCCTCGGCGTGGGCGCGGCGACGGTCGCGCTGGTGTTCTCGATGCTGCCGGCGGCCGGCCTGATCCTGCTGGCGGCGCTTGCGATCGCCGCGACGCTCGTGCCGTGGTTGACCGGGCGGCTCGCCGCGCGTGGCGAGGGACGCCAGGCGGCGGCGCGCGCGGAGTTGACCGTAAGTGCGGTCGACCTGATCGAGGGCGCGCCGGAGCTGATCGTCAACGGGGGCACGCAGGAGCAGCTGCGACGCACGCTCGCAGCGGACTCGCTCCTGACCCGTGTCGCGGGGGCGAGCGCCCGCACGGCCGGCATCGGCCAGGGTCTTACGACCCTGTTCTGCGGCCTGGCGATGTGGGGCTCCCTGCTGGTCGGCGTGACGGCGGTCCGTGCGGGCCGGCTGGACGGCGTACTGCTCGCGGGGCTCGCGCTGATCCCGCTGGTCTCCTTCGAGTTGGTCACGGGCCTGCCCGCGGCGACCCAGACGCTCCAGCGCGTGCGGCGCTCGGCGGCGCGAGTGTTCGAGGTGATGGACACGCCGGCGCCGGTGCGCGAGCCGGCGCATCCGCGCGCGCTTCCCCCTGCACCGCACGCGCTGCGCGTTCGCGGCCTGCGCTTCACCTATCCGGGCGCCGGCCGCCCGGCTCTGGACGGGATCGACCTCGATCTGCGCCCGGGCCGGCGGGTGGCCGTGGTCGGGCCCAGCGGCGCCGGCAAGTCCACGCTCGCCGGGGTGCTGCTGCGGTTTCTTCCCTACGACGGCGGGTCCGTCGCGCTCGACGGCGTGGAGCTGGCCGACCTCGACGGCGATGACTGTCGTACGGTCGTCGGGCTCGTCTCCCAGGACACGCACGTGTTCGACAGCACGCTCGAGGAGAACCTGCGGCTGGCCCGTCGCGGGGCGAGCACGGATGACCTGCGAACGGCCCTCGCGGCGGTGCGGCTGCTCGACTGGACTGAGCGGCTGCCCGCCGGGTTGAGCACGGAGGTGGGGGAGCGCGGCGCGCGCATGTCCGGCGGTCAGCGCCAGCGCCTGGCCATAGCCAGGGCGCTGCTCGCAGACTTCCCGCTGATCGTCCTGGACGAGCCCGGCGAGCATCTCGACACCCGGACCGCGGACGCGATCGTCGCCGATCTGTTGACGATCGCGCACGATACGGGCGCCCTGCTGATCACCCACCGGCTGGCCGGGTTGGAGGAGGTCGATGAGGTGCTGGTGCTCGATCGGGGCCGCGTGCTCGAGCGAGGGGCCCACGCCGAGCTGCTCGCGCTCGACGGTCGCTACGCGGAGCTGTGGCGACGCGAGCGCGCGGTCGATCGGCTCGCCTGACCACATGCGTGGCGAGGCCGTCGCCGACCGATCGGTTCGCCTGACTACGGCGCCGGCGGAGCGGCCGCTCGCGCCTGCGCCGACCGATCGACCGGTCCGGGAGGAGACCGCAGGCGTCCGCGAAAGACGTGAAACGACCAGCCCTGGTAGATCAGCACGAGCGGGAAGAAGATCACCGCCACGACCGTCATCACCGTCAGCGCGTAGTGGCCGGAGGCTACGTTGTTGACCGTCAGGTCGTACGCGGCGCTCGTGCTCGAGACCATCACGTTCGGATACAGGTCGATGAAGATCGAGCCGACGCTCGCCGCGATCGCGACCGCCGAGGAGGCGAACGCCAGGCCGTCGTGATCGCTCATCGCCATCCGCGCCGCGAACACGGTGGCGATCACCGCCAGAATTTCCACCGGCTGGGGCACGTCGGGACCACCGGCGACGCTGCGCGTCCAGATCACGAATCCGACCACCAGCGCGATCGCAACCCATCCCACTGGTCGTGCGAGCGCGCGAGCGCGCTCGCGCATTCGATCGGTGGTTCTCAGCTTGAGGAACGTCGCCCCGTGCAGCAGGCACAGACCGAGCAGCGTCAGGCCGGTCCACAGGCCGTAGGGCGTGAGCAGGTCGAAGAAGTCGCCCGTGTACTCATGGGCGGAGTCGATCGGCAGACCGTTCAGCAGATCCCCGAGTCCGACGCCGAGCAGCAGCGGGATCAGCAGACAGCCGGCCGTCATCGTCCACCGCCAGCTCGCCCGCCAGCGCGGGTCCTCGCTCTTGTCTTTGAACTCCAGCGCCACGCCGCGCGCCATCAGCGAGGCGAGCACGAGCAGCAGCGCGAGATACAGAGCCGAGAACATCGTCGCGTACCAGCCGGGGAAGGCCGCGAACATCCCGGCGCCGGCCACGACCAGCCACACCTCGTTGCCGTCCCACCACGGACCGATCGTGCCGAGCGCGAGCCTGCGCTCGGAGTCGTTACGGCCGACGATCGCGTGCAGCGCGCCGACGCCGAAGTCGAAGCCCTCCAGCACGAAGAACCCGACCCAGAAGACCGTGATGACGACGAACCAGATCGTGTGCAGGCGCATGGCGGCGATCGGACTCCTAATAGCTCATGGCCGGGGTCGTGGGCGGCGCGGCCGAGCTCGCCCCGTCGGGCCCGTCCTCGTCCGGGTCCAGGCCTTTGCGGGCGTAGCGCAGCATCAGGAGCAGGTCGGCGGCGCCCAGCGCGATGTAGATCAGCACGAACGCGATCAGGCTGATCCAGATGTCGGTGGCGGTGACCGAGGGCGAGTTGGCGTTGACCGTCTTATCAATCCCTGCACGATCCAGGGCTGGCGCCCGCTCTCGGTCAGCAGCCAGCCGGCGGTGTTCATCACGAACGGCGTCACCACCGCCCACAATCCCGCGCGCAGGAACCACTTCGAGCGGCCGAGCGCCCCCCGGTGCACGAGCCACGCGCCCCACAGCGCCAGCAGCGCGATCAGCGACCCCAGGTAGGCCATCACGCGCATCGACCAGTACTGCACGAACACGTCGGGCACGTAGTTGCCGGGCCCGTACCTGGCTTCGCCTTCGCGCTGCAGCTGGTTCAACCCGACGACCGGGCCGTTCCAGGTGCCGGTCGCGAGCACCGACAGCAGATGCGGAATCGCGATCAGCTGCGTCGGGGTCTTGTCGTTTCTACCGCCGCCGACCTGAAACACCGAGAACGAGCACGGCTGACAGTTTTCCCACTGCGCCTCGGACGCGGCGATCTTGGCCGGCTGGTATTTGGCCTCGATTTCACCGAGCTTGTTGCCGACGAACATCTGCAGCAGGATCGCCGGCAGCAGCACCAGCACCGCCAGCCTGGCCGTGGGATAGAAGGCCTGCGCTTCGCGCTGCCTGCGCAGATACCAGGCGGAGATCGCGAGCATCGCCAGCGAGCCCGTCACGAGCGAGGCCAGGATCACGTGCACGTATCCCCACAGGAACGTCGGATTCGTGAACAGCGCCCAGACGTTGTTCAGCACCGGCTGCCCGTGGCTGCCCAGCACATAGCCGACGGGGTGCTGCATCCACGAGTTGGCCGCCAGGATGAACAGCGCCGAGAGCATCGCGCCGCCCGCCACCAGCCAGATGCAGGCCAGGTGCACGCGCTTGGGCAGCCGATCCCAGCCGAATATCCACAGGCCCAGGAACGTGGACTCCAGGAAGAACGCCGCCAGGCCCTCCATCGCCAGCGGGCCGCCGAAGACGTCGCCGACGAAGCGCGAATAGGCCGACCAGTTCATCCCGAACTCGAACTCCTGCACGAGGCCCGTGACGACCCCGATCGCGACGTTGATCAGCAGCAGCGTGCCGAAAAAGCGCGTCACACGCTTGTACTCGGGCTTCTGGTTGCGATACCAGGCGCTCTGCAGGAGCGCCACGAGAAACGCCAGCCCGATCGTCACCGGCACGAACAGGAAGTGGTAGATGCTCGTCGTTGCGAACTGCCAGCGCGCAAGATCGTTCGTCATCCGACGATCAGTCTACGCCCGGACCTTTAGACGGAGTTCCCGGGGGCGCATGCGCCCCCGGCGGGGATGCACATGTGCATCCCCGACACAAGCCGCATGCGGCTTGTGTTCCGAACGGTGCATGCACCGTTCGGCCGGGCCGCAC
>DASZJF010000044.1:0-7636 GCA_035948355.1 Solirubrobacteraceae bacterium | reverse complement strand
CGTGCTCGACCGCGAGGCGGGCGAGTGGTGGCTGCGCACGCGCGAGGCGATATTTCCGGGGATGACGATCGCGGAGATATTCGACGTGCGCGAGGGGCCGCTGTACGAGCAGATGCGACGCAACATCCTGCACGTCAACGGACCCCACCACACGCGGTTGCGCAGCCTCGTGAACCCGGCGCTGAGCGCGCGCGCGGTGCAGCGCTGGCGCCCGGCGATGCGCGAGTTCCTGGAGGGGCTCATGGCGGACGCGTGCGCGGCGGGCACGGGCGGGGACGGGGTCGTGCGGTGCGAGTTCGTGGGGGCGTTCGCCAAGCCGTACCCGTCGCAGACGATCGCGCGGGTGATGGGCGCGCCGATCGCGGATGCGCCGCGGCTGCACCATTGGTCGAACTGGATCCAGCGCCAGTTCGACGCGGAGGGGATGGCCACTGAGCGCGCGGGGATCGAGCGCGCGGTGGAGGAGTTCTACGAGTACGCCGAAGCGCTCGTGGCGGCGCGGCGCGAGGACCCGCGCGAGGACGACCTGATCTCGACGCTGATCGCGGCCGAAGGAGACGGGGAGAAGCCGTTGGACGACGTGGAGTGCATTAACCTCGTGTTCAACGTGCTCGTGGGCGGGGTGGACACGACGCAGAGTCAGCTCGCGCACGCGATCAGGCTGCTGGCGGAGCACCCCGAGCAGTGGGAGCTGCTGGCGCGCCGCCCGGAGCTGGCCGAGCAGGCGGTCGAGGAGGCGCTGCGGTACGAGCCGATCACGCCGTTCACCGCGCGGATCACGACCTCGGAGGTGACCTACCGGGACGTGGTGTTTCCCGCGGGAACGGTGGTGATGGTGTGCGCGCACACCGGCAACCGCGATCTCGGACCCGAGGAGGGCCCGCCGGAGGAGTTCGACATCGCCGCCGATCGGGGCCGCGCGCGGGCGCTGACGTTCGGCGCGGGCGTGCATTACTGCCTGGGCGCGAACCTCGCACGGCTGGAGCTGCGCGAGGCGCTGGCGTTTATGGCCGAGCGGATGCACGGACTGCGACTCGACGGGGAGGTCGAGTACGAGACGATCATGGGCATCTACGGTCTGGCGCGCCTGCCCATAGCGTTCTCCCTCTGATCTCATCCCTATACGCAGTGACGAGCGTCCGGGGACAAGCCAAAAACTGGTCGCCACGCGATCGATGACATTTGCCGTCCGGGCGCAATGTCGCTCAGACCGGACGCTCGATTGCGCCGCAACGTCATTCCGAGCAAGCCCACTGGCCGCCGACTTGCCATCAGCGTGGCGGCGTAGCTGTGAGACCACTACGGACCGGCGCGCCTGCCGATTGCTTTCTCCGTGTGAGGCTCGCGTGGGCCGGGCGCGCTTTTTGCTGGGTAAGCCATAGCCGGCCCTTCCATACACAGTGGTCCAAGCCGCTTACCGCAGCGGTTGGCGTCGCGTGAGCGCTTAAGGACTGGAACAATTCGCAGGGGGGTCTGTACGGGTCACGGAGCGACAGAGGTGGGTGGAGATGGTGCGGAGCAGAGTCAGGATGGCGGTTGCGGTGTGGGCGGCGTTGGTCGTGCTGGTGGGCCTGATGTGCGCGAGGGCGGTGGCGGGCGGGTATCACGTGTATTCGTGCCGAACGCCTGCGGGTGCGGTTGCTCCGACGGATGGGTGGACGCCGTATGTGGCGCCGGGGGGTGCGTACGACCAGTACGCGCTGAAGACATGCGAAAGCGGTGGTGCGCTAATCGCTGCGCTTGGAGACGCGACCATCCACGCGGTCGAGATAGATACGGCCTCCTGGACGTTTCATGCGCCCGCTGGGGAGGCGGTAGTGGGAGCGACCTTGTGGCGTGCGGGCGACAACGATGGCGGGAGTATCGTTAACGCCAGCTACGAATACTGGCTCGCGGGGCTAAACGAATTTACTCCCTTCGACAGTTGCATTTATGCCTTGGGATGCGAAAGGGAGGGCGATCCCACACAGCCTCTTTCGAGTTTGAATCAGGTGGTAGTCCCCGCTCGGGATCTCGGCACTTATATAGACACCAATGTCTATTGCGGCGGTGCCCCGGGGCATGACTGCCCAGCTGGCACAGGCGACTCAAACGGCTACGCCTCGGCCATATACCTGTACGCCGCCGACATCCTCCTCGAACAGACCGCCGGTCCGACCGCCACGAACGTCAGCGGCGAACTCGCGACAGCGCCGACCGTACGAGGCACGAGCGACGTGGCGTTCGATGCGACCGATCCAGGATCGGGCGTGTACGAGGCGGTGTTCAAGGTGGACGGGCAGGTCGTGCAGAGCACGGTCGTGGACGAAAACGGCGGGCGCTGCCACGACGTCGGCGGCACGAGCGACGGGAGGCCGGCGTTCGAGTACGTGCAGCCGTGCAAGACGAGCGTGAGCGTGGACGTGCCGTTCGACACGACGCGCGTGGGTGACGGCGCGCACCATCTGATCGTGACCGCGATCGACGCGGCGGGCAACTCCGCGCCGGTGCTCGATCGTGAGATCACGGTCGTCAACCCGCCCCCGGTGGGGGCGCCGAACGGGACGAACGCATCGGCGCAAGCGATCCTGAGCGCTGCCTGGGTCGGGTCGAGGAAGGCCCGGATCGCGAGCGCGTACGGCCAAGCGCACACGATCGCCGCCCGGCTCACCGCTCCGGGCGGAGCGCCGATCGCGGGCGCGGCGATCGACTGCACCGCAACCCCCGCGTACCAGGGCGCCAGGGCCGAGGCGATGGCGTGTCCGCGTACGGGAGCCGACGGCCGGTTCACGGTGAGGGTCCCGAGCGACGCGAGCTCGCGCACGATCGCACTCGCCTACCGCGCTCATACCGGCGACGCGCTGCCGGTGGCGACACGCACGCTCGGCCTGGCGGTGCGGGCGGGCGTGAGACTACGCGTCGGCCCGCACACGACGAGCGTGGGTCACGCTATCCACTTCACCGGCGCACTGCTGGGCGGCCCGATCCCGCACGGCGGCAAGCAGCTCGTGCTCGAGGCACGCTCGCCGGGCGGCCCGTGGATCGAGTTCGACGTGGTCCGCTGCAACCGCCGGGGCCGGTATCGCGACGCCTAC
Organism: Solirubrobacteraceae bacterium; assembly: GCA_035948355.1. Lineage (GTDB taxonomy): Bacteria > Actinomycetota > Thermoleophilia > Solirubrobacterales > Solirubrobacteraceae > Palsa-744. The sequence continues at coordinate 4,562 of DASZJF010000044.1, read as the reverse complement.
CGGTTCAAGTTCCCCGGGCCGGTCGACTACAGCTTTCGAGCGGTCAGCGAAGGCGAAGCCGACTTTCCCTACGCGACGGGCGCCTCGAACGTCGTGCGCGTGCACGAGCGCTGAGCGGGCCTCGGCGGAGCGGGTCGGCCTTCGTGTCGTCCTTTCCCCGCAAAAAGGGCCGTCCGGAGTGTGCTCGCGTGCCATCACCGAGCATTCGGGCCATGGGGTCGTATTCCGTGGTCCTCCGCGTTTTGCCTGCAAACGAGGATTTCGGCTATACGGGTAGAACGAACGTCCAAATATTTAGAAGAACCGATCCGCTCCGGGTGTGTCGTCCGAAAAGACCGACATGAACAGTCCAAAGGGGGCAGTCAGGGTCAAGCTCGATGAGTTCCCGTCGCAGTGCGTGTGGACACGCCACCCCACCAACGACCACCGCTGCCGGGCGCGCGTCCCGGCCCGGCAGGTGGCGAGTGCCTGGCGCCACGAGCTGGAGCTCGGAGGCGTGCGCGCGGGCTTCTTCCGCTTTCACTGGCGTGGTGAGGAATGGCTCGCGTACGGCCTGCCCGACGGCGAGGTCCGTGGCGTCTACTGCCCCACACATCGGGCGGAACGCGAGCAACGGCTCGGCTACGATCCCGGGCTTGCCCTCACAGCAGTCGGATACGCAAGCTAGCCCAACGGCCCCAGACGTCCCGGAGCGTCCGTCGCTCGACGGGCTGGAGGCGAAGTGGAGCGAGGTGTGGGAACGCGACGGCGTTTACCGCTTCGATCGCTCCGCCCCGCGCGAGCGGGTGTTCTCGATCGACACGCCGCCGCCGACGGTCAGCGGATCGCTGCACGTCGGGCACGTCTTCTCCTACACCCACACCGACGCGATCGCCCGCTACCAGCGGATGCGCGGCAAGGTCGTGTTCTACCCGATGGGCTGGGATGACAACGGCCTGCCGACCGAGCGGCGCGTACAGAACCACTACGGCGTGCGCTGCGATCCGTCGGTCGAATACGACCCCCAGTTCACGCCCCCCGCGGAGCCCTCCGCGAAGGAGCCGGTGTCGATCTCGCGGCCGAACTTCGTAGAGCTGTGCCTTGCATTGACGCAGGACGACGAGCGGGCGTTCGAGGCGCTGTGGCGCACGCTCGGCCTGTCGGTCGACTGGTCGATGACGTACACGACGATCGGACGTGTCGCGCAGCGGATCTCTCAGCGCTCGTTCCTGGATCTGCTCGCGCGCGGTGAGGCCTACCAGCTGCAGGCGCCGACGCTGTGGGACGTCGACTTCCAGACGGCGGTCGCGCAGGCCGAGCTGGAGGATCGCGAGCGGCCCGGCGCGATGCACCGGGTGCGCTTCGGCCGGCCGGCCGACGATGGTGGTGCCGAGCCCGCGGTCGGAGACATCCTGATCGAGACGACGCGCCCGGAGCTGATCCCCGCGTGCGTGGCGCTGCTCGCCCATCCCGAGGACGCGCGCTGGAAAGGGCTGGTCGGCGGCGGAGCGCTGACACCGCTGTTCGGGACGCGCGTGCCGGTGCTCGCCCATCCGCTGGTCGAGCCCGAGAAGGGCACGGGCCTGGTGATGGTGTGCACGTTCGGAGACCTCACCGACGTGACCTGGTGGCGCGAGCTGAGCCTGCCCGTGCGCGCGGTGCTGGGTGAGGATGGGCGCCTGGTGGACGTGCCCTGGGGGGAGCCCGGCTGGGAGTCTGTGGACGTAGCCGGCGCGCGCGCCAGCTACGAGGCGCTGCGCGGGCGCAGCGTCAACCAGGCGCGCCGGGCCATCGTCGAGCTGCTGCGGGAGTCGGGCGAGCTGATCGGCGAGCCCGAGCCCGTCAACCGCGCCGTCAAGTTCTTCGAGAAGGGCGAGCGCCCGATCGAGATCGTCACGAGCCGCCAGTGGTTCTTCAAGACCGTCGCGCATCGCGAGGAGCTGATCGCGCGCGGACGCGAGCTGGAGTGGCATCCGCCGTACATGCGCGCGCGCTACGAAGACTGGGTGAACGGGCTCACGGGCGACTGGTGCGTCAGCCGCCAGCGCTTTTTCGGGGTGCCGTTTCCCGTGTGGTATCCGCTCGACGAGTCTGGAGCGGTCCTCTACGAGCAGCCGATCCCCGCCGCGGCACAGCGCCTGCCGGTCGATCCCTCCACGGACGTGCCCGACGGATATGCCCCCGAGCAGCGCGGGCAGCCCGGCGGGTTCGCCGGCGACCCCGACGTGATGGACACGTGGGCAACCTCCTCGCTGACGCCCCAGATCGCCGGCGGGCACACGGCCGGAACGGCTGGATCGGGCGAGGACGAGGGGCTGTTCGGGCGGGTGTTCCCGATGGACGTGCGCCCCCAGGCCCACGACATCATCAGGACGTGGCTGTTCACGACGATCCTGCGCTCGCACCTGGACGAGGACGCGCTGCCGTGGCGCGTGGCCGCGCTGTCGGGCTGGGTGCTCGACCCCGACCGCAAGAAGATGTCCAAGTCGCGAGGCAACGTCGTCACGCCTATGCACCTGCTGGAGGAGCACGGCGCCGACGCCGTGCGCTACTGGGCGGCCAACGGACGTCCGGGCACGGACACCGCGTTTGACGCCCAGCAGATGAAGGTCGGCCGCCGTCTGGCGGTGAAGCTCCTGAACGCCTCCAAGTTCGCGCTCGCCGACCTGCCAACCACCCCCTCCGGGGGCGGTTCCCCCGGCGAGGCGCTGACCAGCCCGCTGGACCGCGCGCTGATCGCGCGCCTGGCCACGGTCGTGCGGGACGCGACGGAGAGCTTTGAGGACTACGACTACGCCCGCGCGCTGCAGCGCACCGAGGAGCAGTTCTGGTGGTTCTGCGACTACTACCTCGAGCTCGTCAAGGGCCGGCGCTACGACTCCGCCGGGGACCCCGAGGGCGCGGCCTCGGTCAGCCGCGCGCTGCGCCTCTCGGTTTCCGTCTTCCAGCGCCTGTTCGCCCCGTTCCTGCCGTTCGTATGCGAGGAGGTGTGGTCGTGGTGGCAGCCCGGCTCGATCCACCTCGCGCCGTGGCCCGACGCCGCCGAGCTGACCACCGCCTCCGGCGGCGATGCCCCCGATCTCCGATCGGTGGAGCTGGAGCGTGACGGCGAGACCGGACTCGCCGCCGAGGAGGACGAGGCGCTCACGATCGCCGCCGAGGTGCTGAGCGAGGTGCGCAAGGCCAAGTCGCAAGCGCAGCGCCCGATGCGCTCGCCCGTCAGCCAAGTGCGCGTGCACGACACGCCCGCGCGCCTGTCGGCTCTGCAGCTGGGTCTCGGCGATCTGCTCGCCGCGGGCACGATCGAGCGGTTCGAGCCCGTCGAGTCAGACGAGTTCGCCGTCGAGGTGACGCTCGCGCCTGTGGACGCCACCTGAGAAGCGCCCGGACTCGGCCAGCCCGTACGGCGGCGGTGGCAGCACCCCGATCCGGGCGGGTCGTCGGATTGCCTCCCCAAAACTTCCACACATATAAGGTCCCCTCCCGTGGACAGGACCCTCACAGCCGACCTGCCGTCCAAGGTGGGGACCCGCGCGAGCGTGCGCGGCTGGGTGCAGGCGATCCGCGACCAGAAGCGCGTGCAGTTCCTCGTCGTCCGCGACGAGGCCGGCGCGGTGCAGGTCGTGCTCGGCAAGGACGATCCGCCGAGTGAGCTCAACGAGGCCGTCTCCGCGCTCACGCCCGAGTCCGCCGTGACGGTCACCGGCAACGTCGTCGCGGACGAGCGCGTGAAGCTCGGTGGGCTGGAGCTGCAGCTGGAGCAGCTGCACGTCGCTGCCGCAGCGGAGCCCGAGCTGCCGATCGCGACCGATTCCGCCCTGGACAAGCGCATCGACTGGCGCTACCTCGATCTGCGCCGCCCCGATCGGCGGCTGATCTTCGAGGTGCAGACCACGATCGAGCACGCCATGCGCGAGTTCTGGCGCGCCGAGCGCTTCGTGGAGATCCACACCCCCAAGCTGATGGGCTCCGCCAGCGAGTCCGGCGCCGAGCTGTTCAAGGTCGAGTACTTCGACACGACCGCCTACCTGGCGCAGTCGCCGCAGTTCTACAAGCAGATGGCGATCGCCGGCGGGTTCGAACGCGTGTTCGAGATCGGCCCCGTGTTCCGCGCCAACCCGTCGTTCACCTCCCGTCACGACACCGAGTTCACGAGCGTGGATGTGGAGATCGCGTGGATCGACTCGCACGAGGACGTGATGTCCTTCGAGGAGCGCTGGCTCGCGCACGTGCTCGGGGTCGTCAGGGCCGCGCACGGCGAGGAGATCGAGCGGACGTTCGGCGCCGAGGTGGTCGTCCCCGGCGTGCCCTTCCCGCGGATAACGCTCGCGGACGCCAAGGAGATGCTGCGCGACAGCGGACACGAGAACGTGCCCGGCCCCGAGCACGACCTCGACCCCCCGAGCGAGCGGGCGCTGTCGGCGCTCGTGGCGGCGCAGCACGGCCACGAGTTCGCGTTCGTCACCGACTACCCCTCCACGGTGCGGCCCTTCTACCACATGCGCCACCCCGACAATCCAACCCTCACGCGCAGCTTTGATCTGTTGTGGCGCGGGATCGAGTTGACGACCGGAGCGCAGCGC
>DASZJF010000043.1:0-6268 GCA_035948355.1 Solirubrobacteraceae bacterium | reverse complement strand
GACGGTGTTCACCGGCGTCTCCGGCTCGGGCAAGAGCTCGCTGGTGTTCGGCACGATCGCCGCGGAGTCGCAGCGGCTGATCAACGAGACTTACAGCGCCTTCGTGCAGGGCTTCATGCCGACGCTGGCGCGGCCCGAGGTGGACGTGCTCGAAGGCCTGACGACCGCGATCATCGTCGACCAGCAGCGGATGGGTGCCGACGCCCGCTCCACGGTCGGCACCGCTACCGACGCGGGCGCGCTGCTGCGCATCCTCTTCAGCCGGCTCGGGCAGCCGCACATCGGCTCGCCCGGGGCGTACGCGTTCAACGTCGCCTCGGTCCGCGCGAGCGGCGCGATCACCGTCGAGCGAGGGGCCGGCAAGACCCGGACCAAGAGGGCGACGTTCAGCCGTCTCGGCGGCATGTGCCCGCGCTGCGAGGGTCGGGGCGCGGTTACCGACTTCGACCTGTCCGTGTTGTACGACGAGGCCAAGTCGCTCAACCAGGGTGCGCTCACGATCCCCGGCTACAGCATGGACGGCTGGTATGGCCGCATCTTCCGCGGCTGCGGCTTCTTCGACCCGGACAAGCCGATCGAAAGGTTCAACAAGCGAGAGCTGCACGACCTCCTCCACAAGGAGCCGACCAAGATCAAGGTCGATGGCATCAACCTCACCTACGAGGGGCTGATCCCGAAGATCCAGAAGTCGATGCTCTCCAAGGACATCGACGCGCTGCAGCCGCACGTCCGCGCGTTCGTGGAGCGGGCCGTCACGTTCACCACCTGCCCCGAATGCGAGGGCACTCGACTGAGCCAGGAGGCCCGATCGTCGAAGATCGCGGGGATCAACATCGCCGACGCCTGCGCGATGCAGATCAGCGACCTGGCCGACTGGGTGCGGGGTCTGGACGAGCCGTCGGTGGCGCCGCTGCTCGCCACGCTGGCGCAGACGCTCGACTCGTTCGTGGAGATCGGGCTGGGCTACCTCTCGCTCGACCGTCCGTCGGGGACGCTCTCGGGCGGCGAGGCGCAGCGCGTCAAGATGGTCGGCCACCTCGGCTCCTCGCTCACCGACGTCACCTACGTCTTCGACGAGCCCACCACGGGCCTGCACCCCCATGACATCGAGCGGATGAACGACCTGCTGCTGCGGCTGCGGAACAAGGGCAACACGGTGCTCGTCGTGGAGCACAAGCCGGAGACGATCGCGATCGCCGACCACGTGGTCGACCTCGGCCCCGGCGCCGGCAGCGCCGGGGGCGAGGTTGTGTTCGAGGGCGCCGTCGAGGGGCTGCGGGGGAGCGACACCGTCACCGGCCGCCATCTCGACGACCGCGCCGCCCTCAAGGAGACGGTGCGGACGCCCACCGGCACGTTGGAGATCCGCGGCGCGAGCACGCACAACCTGCGCGACGTCGACGTCGACATCCCGCTGGGAGTGCTGGTCGTCGTCACCGGCGTGGCGGGCGCGGGCAAGAGCTCGCTGATCGGCGGCTCGGTGTCCGAGCGGGACGGGGTCGTCTCGGTCGACCAGGCGGCGATCAAGGGCTCGCGGCGCAGCAACCCGGCGACCTACACCAAGCTGCTCGACCCGATCCGCAAGGCGTTCGCGAAGGCGAATGGCGTGAAGCCTGCGCTGTTCAGCGCGAACTCCGAGGGCGCCTGTCCCAACTGCAACGGCGCCGGCGTCGTCTACACCGACCTGGCGATGATGGCCGGCGTCGCCACCACCTGCGAGGAGTGCGAAGGGAAGCGCTTTGAGGCGTCGGTGCTGGAGTACCGCCTCGGCGGCCGCGACATCAGCGAGGTGCTGGCTATGTCGGTGACTGAGGCGAAGGAGTTCTTCGGCGCCGGCGAGGCGAAGACGCCGGCGGCGCACAAGATCCTCGACCGGCTCCTCGACGTCGGGCTCGGCTACCTGACCATCGGCCAGCCGCTCACGACGCTGTCCGGCGGCGAGCGCCAGCGGCTTAAGCTGGCCACGCGCATGGCCGAGCAGGGCGAGGTCTACGTCCTCGACGAGCCGACCACCGGCCTGCACCTCGCCGACGTGCAGCAGCTGCTCGGCCTGCTCGACCGGCTCGTCGACTCCGGCAAGTCGGTCATCGTCGTCGCGCACCACCAGGCGGTCATGGCGCACGCCGACTGGATCGTCGACCTCGGCCCCGGCGCCGGCCACGACGGCGGTGAGATCGTTTTCGAGGGCACACCCGCCGACCTCGTCGCTGGGCGGGAGGGATCCGCGTTATCCCTCACCGGCGAGCACCTCGCGGCCTACGTCGGCACCTGACGACCGGGATGATCTCATCGACCGGCAGATCCGCTCACGAGGCGTGGTCGCGGATGGCCTCGAGCCTGCTCGCCCGTCGCCCTGTATGACGGGGACGAGGCGCCGGATCAGGGAGTCTGGGAGATGCTCGCGGGGACCGCGCCGAAGGTGTTGCGCCCGTCGGGTTCGGTCGCGAAGAAGGCTTCCGCCGCCTTGCGCCCGGATTCGTACAGGAAGGTCTTTTCTGCCTTGCTGAGTTCGAAGTTGAGCGTGGAGACGTTGCCGGTGGGGATCGCGATGGTCCGCGACTGGAACGCCTTCATCTCGAGCTTGTCGAGCGCGTTGATCGAGGTCTCGAGCACGCCTTTGAGCATGTCGACCGGCCACGCAGGCCCATGGATCGGCTGATAGGGCGCCTGTTCGGGCGGCGAGCCGCCGTACAGCCGGAAGCCCCACGTCGGGTGCTTGGGCTGTTCGCTGTCGAATAGGAAGACGGGGTAGGCGCTGGCGACGCCACCGTCGACGAGCGCGCCCTCCTTGCCGGTGGCCGCGTCCTTCAGGCTGACCGGGGGGAAGAAGTACGGGTATCCGGCGCTGATGCGCACGGCGTCTGCGATCGGGAACTCGTCGGGAACGTACGGGTGGCCGTCGTCGTCCACGTACAGGCCCACGTCTTCGGGGAAGACGACCATGCGCTCGTGCGCGAGGTCGACTCCGACGACGCGCAGCCGGCTCTCTCCCTCGAGCTCACCGAACGTCTTGGCGGGCTTCGGCGCCTCGGCGAGCAGTTCGACGATCCATTCATGCAGCCCCTTGCCGTGCGTCAGCCCGCGGCGCAGCAGCAGGTTCTCCGCCTCGCCGATGCCCAGGGGAGCGCCGTAGTCGGCGATCTTCTTGAAGTCGTAGTCTTCGAGCCGCTTTCTCAATCCTTCGGCGCTGTAGCCGACCGCGAGCGCCATCGCCGTGATCGCCCCGGCCGAGGTCCCGGCGAGCTGGGCCCAGTCCGTGTATCCCCTCTCTTCGGCCACCTCCAGCGCGCCGGCGAAAGCCAGCCCCTTGATCCCGCCGCCCGAGAACACCCCGTCTGCTCGCATGTCGCAACGATTTCAGATGTGCGGTTCGATGTCAAGATACCTTCCAGGTCACGCCCGCCCGCCGGACGATCACCGGATCAGACACGCCCGCTCCCCGCCGCTTGACGTCATCTGCGAGCATGCACCGCGGTGAGGGAATGAGCTCAATCGCGCCGGACGGGGAGCCGATCACGCCGGCTGGGCTGGTGGCGCTCGAGGCCGAGATCGAGGAGCTCGAGACCACGGGACGGCGAGAGATGGCCGCGCGCATCCTCGCCGCTCGCGAGCTCGGCGACCTCAGCGAGAACGCCGACTACCACATCGCCAAGGAGGATCAGGCGCATCTTGAGACACGGATCAAGCGCCTGCGTCAACGCCGGACCAACGCGCGGATCGTCGAGACGGACACCGCTGCTGCCACGTTCGGCTTCGGTGGCACCGCCGAGGTTCTGGACGAGGAGAGTGGCACGGTCCACACGTGGACGATCGTGGGCTCGACCGAGGCCAACCTCGCGCAGGGCAAGCTCTCGGCGCAGTCGCCGGTCGCAGCCGCGTTGCTCGGTCGCGGCGTCGGGGAGTCGGTCGAGGTGCGCACGCCCCGAGGCGTCCGCAGCTACCGGGTGCAGCGCCTGATCGCCTGACCCGGCGTACATCGAGGCCTGCCGCCAACGCATGCCATCGGGCGCACGCGCGACCGCAGCCGACGCTTGCCGGCGCCTGTGCGCCAAGGCGGTGAGTGACGGTGCAAGCCGACGGGTGCGAGCGGCAGGTGCGAGCGACGGTGGACGGCGGCTGTTGAGGGCGGCTGATAGCGTCGTGCGGCCGTGAGGATCGCGAACCTGCACACCAGTCCCGTGCGCGAGCTCGCCGTCGGTCACATCACAGGCATGTGGCGAGACCTAGGGCGTGAAGCCGGCACCCGCACAGTCGGCCTGCGCCGCATCGAGGTCGCCGCGGACCGTTTCTCGACTCCCGCCCACGAGCACGGCGCCGACGAGGAGATCTTCTTCGTGCTCGGCGGAGACGGGCTGCTGTGGCAGGAAGGCTCGACCTGCGCGGTCGGTGCCGGGGACTGCATCGTGCACCGCCCCAGGCGTGGCGCCCACACCCTGCGCGCCGGTGCCGGCGGTCTTGACGTGCTCGTGTTCGGTCAGCGCCGCGATCCGGCGCTGACGGCCCTGCCTCGCGCCGGCATCGCCTGGTCGTTCCCGCGCTGGGTCGAGCTCGGCGACGGCGACTCGCCGTTTGCGCGAGAGGCCGCGGCCGGTCCCCCGGAGTGTCCGCCGCCGCCGCCGGCCGCCGAGCGCCCGCCTAACGTTGTGGCGCTCACCGATGTGCCGTCGGTCTTCGACGGCCGAGCCCGCCGTGCGGGCCAGGCGGCGGGAGCCGCGGCCACGGGCCTGAACCACGTCGTCCTACCGGCTGACGGTCAGGGCGCGCCGGCCCACTGTCACTCCCTGGAGGAGGAGCTGTTCGTGGTGCTCGACGGCGACGGCGTGCTGGAGCTGTGGGGGCGCGGCGCGGAGGGGCCCGAGGAGCATCCACTGCGCTCCGGGGATGTGATCGCTCGGCCCGCCGCAACCGGTGAGGCACACGCATTGCGCGCCGGGTCCGAGGGCCTCACCTACCTGGCCTACGGCACCCGCGAGCCGAACGACATGTGCTTCTACCCGCAGTCCGGCCGGGTCTCGCTGCGCGGTCTGGGCATCGCCCTGCGCTCGCCCGAGATAGATCACCTGCCGAACCTGTAGCGGCGACGCTCGGCTTCGCTCACGTGGCCGACGGGCGTTCGGGCGTGGGCGACCGGGCGCTCACGGCGCAGACGAGCGTTCGGGTCCCGGCGTCCAAAGCACAGGCGGCGGCGCGGTTCAGCAGCAATCGCCGCTCGCGCGCGTTGTACGTGAGCTCCGCCGCGCGCACGAACTCGGCATGGGCCTCCTCGCGGCGGCCTCGACGATCGCGGCGGGTGCGGTGGCCTCTGACACAATGGTCCCTATGCGCCGGACGGCCATCCTGCTCGCGCTCGTCGCGTCCTGCGCAACGCTCTCGGCGTGCGGTAAGGGCTCCTACACCGGCACCGGCGCCCCGACCGCGACCACGGGCGCCACCGCCACCCACGGCGCCGCTCCCCACGAGCGCTCCTCCACCCGCGCCCGCGCGCTGGCGTTCGCTCACGCGGTCAACCTGACCGCCGCGGACGTTCCCGGCTTTACGATCTCCCACCAGCCCGAACACGAATCGGCCGCCGAACGACGCTTGCAGCAGCAGCTCCGTAATTGTGGCGGCACGAGTGGCGCGCGGCCCCAGCAGCGCGCGCCGGGCGCGCTCGCCGAAGCGAGCTCTCCTCACTTCGAACTCAAGCGTGGCATTCTCGCGCTGGGCGTGAGCTCCGAAGTGAGCGTCGCGCATTCCTCCGCCGAAGCCGACGCTGCGCTTTCGGCGATACGCAGCTCGCGTGTACGTGCGTGCTTCTCCCGCTACCTGTCGGCGCTGCTGAAATCCCAGCACATCCCCGGCGCGACGGTCGTCGGGGTCTCGATCGCCTCGGGTACGCCCCCCGCTCCCGGCACGACCGGCGGATTCGGGTGGCGCGTCACCGCGACGCTCGCTATCCGCACCGTTCACATCTCCTTCTACTTCGACATCCTCGGCTTCATCGACGGTCCCGCCCAGGTCACCCTCACGAGCTCAGGCACGGTACGGCCGTTCCCGGGGCGGGCCCAGGAGCAGCTGTACTCGGAGCTGCTCACGCGCGCCGGCTCGCACAGGTTGTGACGCACGGCGCTCCGCGACCGCCGAGGCGCGGTGTGGTGACGTCGCATGCGTGGTCAGGACCCCGCCGCATGCCTGAGATGAAGCTGATGGGGGGAGCCTTGCCGCATGCGGCAAGGCTGGCAGGGTCGCATGCGACCCTGCCTCGAGGCCGCACATGTGCGGCCTCGCC
>DASZJF010000042.1:0-28648 GCA_035948355.1 Solirubrobacteraceae bacterium | reverse complement strand
AGGAAAGCCCAACTTTGGGAGAACCGGCGATTCTCCGCCTTGGGAGAACGCTGCGACCACAAACAAGCGGATTTGCAGGGGAAATCCGGTGGACGACCGGAGCTCTGGGAATCCTCACCGCACCTGCTGGGAGAACCCTGCTCTCCCCCAGGCGCCAACGCTCCTATTTATCCGGCATGGCGGGGCGGGAACGAACCCCGGAACTACCCATACGGGTCATCCCGGAGTTTGTTCCGGGTTGACCCGTTGTCGGGTCCGCCTATTTGCAGGGATTTTTCTACTGGCCTGCCGTGTTGCGGGTTCGCGGGTGCGGTTGAGGCGGGAGTCCCAATGCACGGGGTGGGTGTTACGGGGTCCGCGCCGGTCGTGCCAGGGCGGGCGCGGGCCTCGGCGCGACTCCGACCTGCCGCGCACCGCCGGGCGCCGCGAGGCCTGCTGTAAACTGGCCCTATGTTCCCGCTGCTGGAGGAGACTGATCCGGATCTCGCGGCGCTGCTGGTCCGCGAGGATCAAAGGCAGGCGGAGTCGCTGTTTCTGATTCCCTCCGAGAACTACTGTTCGGCTGCGGTGCTCGAAGCCAGCGGCACCGTGCTCGCGAACAAGTACAGCGAGGGATATCCCGGCAAGCGCTACTACGAGGGCAACGAGGTCATCGATGAAGTCGAGCTGCTGGCGCAGTCGCGCGCGCGGGAGCTGTTCGGCGTGGAGCACGCGAACGTTCAGCCCTACTCCGGCTCGCCGGCGAATCTGGCGATCTACCTGGCGTTCCTCAAACCGGGAGACACGGTCATGGGGCTCGCGCTGCCCGCGGGAGGGCACCTCACTCATGGATGGCCGGTCTCGGCCACGGGCATCTGGTTCAACGCCGTCCACTACGGCGTAAGCCCGGATACGGGCCGGGTGGACATGGAGGAGGTGCGACGGCTGGCGCGTGAGCACCGTCCGAAGCTGCTGTTCTGCGGAGGGACCGCCGTACCGCGCACGATCGACTTCGAGGCGTTTGCGTCCATAGCGCAAGAGGTCGATGCGCTGATGGTCGCCGACGTGTCGCACATCGCGGGGCTGATCGCCGGGGGCGCGCACCCCTCACCGGCGCCGCACGCGGATGTGATCATGACGACCACGCACAAGACGCTACGGGGACCGCGCGGGGCGATATTGATGTGCCGCGAGCGGCTCGCGAAAGCGTTGGATCGGGCGGTGTTTCCGGGACTTCAGGGTGGGCCCCATCAGCACCAGACCGCCGCCATCGCGGTGGCGCTCGGCGAAGCGTCGACGCCCGCCTTCGGCGACTACGCCCATCAGATCGTCGCCAACGCGAAGGCTCTCGCGGAGGCCCTGTCGGAGCGCGGGTTCACGCTCGTGTCCGGCGGCACGGACAATCACCTCATCCTGCTCGACATGACCTCGAAGGGGTTGACCGGGAAGGAAGCCTCGACGGCGCTGAGTCAAGCGGGGATCGTTACGAATGCGAACGCGATCCCGTTCGATCCGCGCAAGCCCTTCGACCCGTCGGGCGTACGAATCGGCACCCCGGCGGTGACATCGCGTGGGCTGCTCCCCGAGCACATGGGGGAGATCGCGCGATGGCTTGACGAGGTCGTGGAGGCGGCACGCGGCGGCGAGAGCGACGTGTTCGCGCGCGTAAAGTCCGAGGTCAACGATCTCATGGAGCGCTATCCGGCGCCCGGGTGCAGGTCCTCGGCGGTCGCCCCGGCAGCCCTGCCGCACTGAGGCTCCTACTCCTGTTGCCGCAGGGCTCGGCCGACGTGCCGCCATCCGAGTGTCGAGGTGATCTAACCGACGACGACGATAAAAGTGCAGTGACCGCACGACTCTGTATGGTGGCCCGCCCTTGTCGCTGATCGTCTCGTGGGTTCTGTTTCCGCTCGTGCTGGTGGCCATCGGCGCCGGCTGGGGCGTCCTCGTGGAGCGGGCGGGCGGCGCGCGGGTCGACGGCGTGCTCGTGGTGCCGCTCGGGCTGGCAGCGGTGATCGTCGTCGCGTCGCTGCTGACGGCATGGAGCGTCACCGCGCCCGCGGCAGTACCGATCGTCGGCGTCGGTGCGCTCGCGGGCGTGATCGTCGAGTGGCCGGTACGGAGGCGTGTCGCGCGGTGGCCGGTGCTCGCGGCGTTGGGGGCGCTGTTCGTGTACGCGGCGCCGGTGCTGCTGTCGGGCAGCGCGACGTTCGCGGGCTATGTCCGTCTCGACGACACGGCGACATGGCTTGGGATCACCGATCACGTGATGTCTCACGGGCGGTCACTCGCGGATCTGTCGCCATCGACGTACTCGCTGCTGCTTGCGGCTTACGTCGCGAACTCCTACCCGCTTGGGGGGTTCATGCTGCTCGGCGTGGGTCACGGGTTGACCGGCATCGACTCGGCCTGGATCTTCCAGCCCTACCTGGCGTGCTGTGGCGCGGCGGTCGGACTTGGGATATACGCGCTCGCCGAGCCGTTGGTGAGCTCGCCGCGTGTTCGCGCGCTCGTGGCGTTCCTGGCGGCGCAACCTGCGCTCCTGTACGGCTACAGCCTGTGGGGCGGCATCAAGGAGCTCACAGCCGCATTTCTGCTCGTGCTCGGCGCCGCGCTGGTCGCACGGGTACTCGTGAAGCGACCCGAGACTCCGCGTGGGCTGTTGGGAGTGGCCGTCGTGGCGGCCGGCCTGATAGTAACGCTCGGCGCCGGCGCTGCCGCGTGGGTTGTGCCCGCGCTCCTCGGCGTAGTCGTCGTGTGGGTTTGGCGCGCGCGTGGAGCGCAGCTGTGGCGGGTGGGCCGCGACGTCGGTCTGCTGGCTGTCACGACGGCCGTGCTGGCGCTGCCGATGTGGGTCGTCCTGTCGAGCTTCCTCAAGGGCGACAGCAACCTCTACTCGAGCGGCCAGTCCACGAGCGAAAACCTCGGCAACCTGATTCAGCCGCTGAGCGGCTGGCAGCTCGCGGGAGTCTGGCCGGTCGGTGACTTCCGTCTGCGGGCGCCGACCGTGGCGAGTGCGCTGCTGATCGGCCTCGTCGTGCTGACGGCTGCCGTGGCGATCTGGCTGACGATGCGCCGTCGGCAGTTCGGGATCGTCGTGTACGTCGCGCTCGCGCTCGTCGGCTGCGTGGTGTTCCACCTCGTCGGCAGTACGCCGTGGGTGATCGCCAAGGCCTTCGCGATCTCCTCGCCCGCGCTGCTGGCAGCCGCGCTCGTGGGAGGGGCGCTGCTGCTGGGATGGCGCCGGCCGGTGGGCGTCATCGTATTGCTCGCGATCGGCGGCGGCGTCGCATGGTCCAACGCGCTCGCCTATCACGACGTGCTGCTCGCTCCGCGCTCCCGGCTGGCCGAGCTGCAGCACATCGGCGGGCTCCTCGCGGGCAAGGGCCCGACGCTGATCGGCGACTACGAAGTGTATGCGGACCGTCACTTCCTCCGCGCCGGCGCGCCGGTCGAGCCGGCGGAGTATCGCTCGGTGACCCTGCCACTGCGCAATGGCGCGGTCCTGACTAAGAGTGCGTGGGCGGATCTCGACTCGTTCGCACCCACGACGCTGCTCCCGTATCGCTCGATCGTGATTTCCCGGTCCCCGGCGGAGAGCCGTCCGCCGTCGCTCTACAGCCGCGTCTGGCGGGGGCGCTACTACGAACTGTGGCAGCGTCCCGCGCGGCCCACCTCACGGCTGCTCCTCCACATTCCCTACGGAGAATCGAACACGCTGCCCTACTGTGGCGTCGCCCAGAACCGTCCCGGCGTGGCCGCCCCGCTCTGCTCGGCCAACCCGGCCGCGAGGCCGCCGTGCCGGCAGATCGAACACCTCGCCATCACTGCTGCGCACGAGCGCGCCGATCTCGTCGCCTACCAGCGCCCGGAATCGATCGTCGCGCGTGGCGATCAGACGCGCTGGCCGGCGCCCTGGCTGCACGACCCGGCGTCGCGCACGCTGTGGCCGAACACGCCCGGCACGGCGGTCGCGCAGATCAACGTGTACGGCGACCAGGACTACGAGCTGTGGCTGGGCGGAAGCTTCTCGCGCGGGTTCGAAGTCAGCGTCGACGGCCGCTACGTCGGCCGGGTCAAGGACGAACTGTTGAACATCGGCGACTACGCGCCGGTGGCCGACGTGTATCTCACACCCGGCATACACACATTCACGCTGACCTACCCCCACTCCGACCTGACACCGGGCAGCGGCGATAATCAGCAGACGAGTCTCGCGGCGATATCGCTCCAGCCGTTGGACCGGCCTGGCACCCGGCTGCTCACGGTCGCACCGGCGCGAGCCCGCACCCTGTGTGGGCGTTCGCTCGATTGGATCGAGATCGTCGCGCCGGGGGCTTGATCGCGCGGCGTGCAACCAGGCCCCGGACCTGTCGAGGTGTGTCTGTATGAGCGCTCCGGGTCGTCAGTCCGGTGAGCTGCCGTTACGCGCGAGCAGCGTCGTCCGGCCGGCGTCGGTCCAGATCGTCTGCTCGCGCCCCGGCCCGACACCCACCAGCGTGACGGGCGCCCCGACGTGCTCGGCGACGAACCGCAGGTAGTCGCGTGCCGCATCCGGCAGATCCGAGAGCGTGCGGCACTCGCCCAGATCCTCGCTCCATCCGGGCAGCTCGGTCAGTTCGGCGCTCGTGTGGTGCAGGACCGATTGGTGGTAGGGGAAGTCGTCGAACTCCGCCCCCTCCGCGCCGCGATAGCTCGTGCACACCTGGATACGGTCGAACCCCGACAGCACGTCGAGCTTGGTGATCGCCAGCGCGGTCATCGTGTTCAGCCGCGCGGCGTAGCGCAGCGCGACCAGGTCCAGCCAGCCGGTGCGTCGCGGGCGTCCGGTGGTGGTGCCGAACTCGCCGCCGCGCCGGCGGATCTGCTCGCCGGTCTCGTCGTGCAGCTCCGAGGGGAACGGCCCGGCGCCGACGCGCGTCGTGTAGGCCTTGGAGATGCCCCAGATCTCGTCGATGTTCTTCGGTCCCACGCCCGTCCCCACGCAGGCCGCGCCCGCCAGCGGGTTGGAGGAGGTCACGAACGGATATGTGCCGTGATCGATGTCCAGCATCGCTCCCTGGGCGCCCTCGAATATGACCTTCTCGCCGGCATCGATCAGGTCCCACATCAGCTTGGCCGTGTCGGCGATGTGCTGCTCCAACCGATGCCCGAACGTGAGGTACTCCTCGGTCATCGCGTGCAGGTCGAGCGTGGGGTCCTTTTCGAACGGCCGCAGCGACAGGCGCTTGGGCTCCATCGCGGCGACGATCTTCTTCTTGAGGATCTTCTCGTCCAGCAGATCCTGCACGCGGATGCCCAGGCGCGCGGCCTTGTCGGCATAGCACGGGCCGATGCCCCGCCGCGTGGTGCCGATCTGCAGGCTGCCGAGCTTGGCCTCGCCGGCCGAGTCGAGCAGCAGGTGGTAGGGCATGATCAGGTGGGCGTTGGCGGAGATCCGCAGCCCGCTCACGTCCACGCGGCGCGCGCGCAGCGCGTCCAGCTCCTCGATCAGCACCTTCGGGTCGATCACGACGCCGTTGCCGATCACGCAGCGCTTGCCCGGGTACAGGATGCCCGAGGGGATCAGGTGCAGCTTCCACTCCACGCCCTCGCGCACGATCGTGTGACCGGCGTTGTTGCCGCCCTGAAAGCGCACGACCGCGTCGGCCTGCTCGGCGAGCAGGTCGGTGATCTTCCCCTTTCCCTCATCGCCCCACTGGGCGCCGACTATCACGATTCCGGGCATGGCTTACAGGAGTGTAGGGGGGCTCCGTGGCGGTCAGGCGATATGCGCCGGAATGGGCGACTGCCCGCGTTTGTCCTCGACGGTGCGCCGCTTGTCCTCTCCGTAGAGAGGCAGGGGGTCGCCGCATATCTCGACCAGGCGGGACACGATGCGCCGTCCGACGACCTCGCTGGAATCGTCGGACATGATCGTGCGCTCTTTGCTGGTCTGCCCCTCGTCTCCCCGCGAGACGGTCGTGAGAATGCGCTGGCCCAGCTGCTCGGCGAGATCGTCGGGCAGGAGGTTGGTTGTCGCGATGATCGCGCGTCTGGCCTGGTATCGGGCGTCGACGATCGAATAGAGCTGCTCGAGCCTCCACGGCGTAGTGTGCTGCGCGCCGAGATCGTCGATGTGGAGCAGATCGACCGAACAGAGGCGATCGAGCAGATCGAGCAGGCTATTTTCTGTGCCGACCTCGTCGCGGATCAGGTTGAGCAGTCTCGGCAGCGAATAGATCGCCACCGTGCGCCCGGCGTCTATGGCGGCTTTGGAGACGAGCATCGCCAGGCTCGTCTTGCCAGTCCCAACGTCTCCCGTCAGCCACAGCCCACGCCCCTCGTCCAGCTGGTCGTCGAGGTTGCGCACGTAGCGCCTCACCTTGGAGACGATCGAGTCGGGCATGCCGAGAATCGGAGGGCGATCGAAGGAGACCCCTCTGTAGAGGTTCGGGATGCGCCCCTCAAGGCTCGCGGTGCGCCTGGCGGCGATCCGCCCGCGCCGGCACCCACAATCCGACGCGGTGTTCGCGGCCTCGTCAACTATGAATCCGCTGCCGTCGCATACTCCCAGCGGACAGACTGGATCTTGGCGGGCTCGACGGTGCGCTGCCCGATCCGGCGACTCCTGGGCGTCGGGATGGCGGTGTTCGAATAGCTCAGCGCTGGAGTCGCCGTCTCTCATTGCGCGTAGCGCTCCCCGGCATAGCTCAGGAACTTCGGGTACTCCTTTTGGAACGTCAACGTCACCTTGCCCACGGCCCCGTTGCGGTGCTTGGAGATGATCAGGTCGGCCTCGCCCGGGCGCTCGGAGTCCTCGTCGTAGTACTCGTCGCGATAGATGAACATCACCAGGTCGGAGTCCTGCTCGAGGTTCCCGGACTCGCGCAGATCGGAGAGCTGAGGCACCTTCGGCGTACGCTGCTCGACCGCGCGCGAGAGCTGCGAGAGCGCGATCACCGGCACGCCCAGCTCGCGCGCGAGGATCTTCAGCCCGCGGCTCAGCTCGCCCACGGCCGTCACGCGCGAGTCATAGCGGCTGTCGGTGCGCATCAGCTGCAGATAGTCGATGATGATCAATCCCAGTCCGCCCTCGCACTGGCTGTGCAGCCTGCGCGCCTTCGCGCGAATCTCCAGCAGGCCCACGTCGCTGGAGTCGTCCACCCACAATGGCGCCGCCGCGAGGCGCTGTGAGGCCTTGAGGATCTTCGGCCAGCGCTGCTCGGCCACGCGCCCCTTGCGCAGCTCCTCGCCCTTGATCCGCGCCTGCGAGGCGACGAACCGCTGCGCCAGCTCGGCCTCGGCCATCTCCAGGCTGAACAGCGCCACCGGCTTGCCGTGTTCGACTGCCGCGTTCTCGGCGATGTTGCACACCAGCGCGCTCTTGCCCATCGCCGGGCGCGCGGCGATGATGATCAGGTTGCCCGGCTGAAACCCACCCGTGATCTCGTCCAGGTCCTTGAACCCGGACGGCGTGCCCGTCAGCGAGGTCCCTTCGATCGACAGCCGGTGCAGCTTGTCGAGCTCCTCGTGCAGCACCTCCTCGATCGCCCGGAAATCCTGCTGGCGGTCGTCGCGCGCGACCTCGAGCATCGCCTTCTCGGCCTGCTCGACCAGCTCGCGCGGCGCGGCGGCATGGCCGAGCACGCTCTCCTGAATCTCGAACGACGCGCTCAGCAGCCGTCTGAGCAGGGAGTTCTCGCGCACGATCTGCGCGTAGCGTCGGGCGTGACCGGCGGCGGGGACGACCCCCGTCAGCTCGTCCACGGCCGCGGGCCCGCCGATCTCCTCGAGCTTGCCCGCCTGGCGCAGGCGGTCGGTGACCGTCAGCACGTCCACCGGCTCCGATTCGTTGTACAGCGCGAGCATCGCCGCGTAGATCGCGCCGTGGCGCTCGCGGTAGAAGTCCTCGGCGCGCAGTCCCTCTTCGATCACGAGCGCATACAGCGCGCGATCGGACAGCAGGATCGCGCCGAGCACCGACTGCTCGGCGTCGAGATTGTGCGGAGGCGCGATCGCGGAGCCGCCCGCCGCCTCCCGGCCGCGTGAGGTCCCGTTCCCCGCGCCGTTGGTCGTGGCGACTACGGCGCTCATGATGATAGGGGCGAGTCTAGATCGCCGAGAGTCCCAGCTCGGGTGCTCTCCCCGCTATGTCGGATGAAATCGAGTCGGCCGTTGCGCGTGTCGCTATCCACGAACGCATGTTCGCAGGGGTGGCGGACGACTGTCTACTTCTTCACCGCGACCATCCCTCAGCAGGGGGAGGGCGGGCCCTCCCCCTGATCCCCTCCCGGGTCCGTCACGCTCGTCCGGGCAGAGAACGCTCTTTGATCACTTCTTCGCCACGACCATCGTCTTGATCGTTGCGGTCACGCCCTCGACCACGTCGACGACGACCATGTAGGTGCCGACGTTCTTGATCGGCTCGGGCAGGTGCACGCCGCGTTTGTCGATTTTCAGCCCCCGCGCTTCGCGGATCGCAGTGGCGATGTCCTGTGCGGTCACCGACCCGAACAACCGTCCGTCGGCGCCCGCCTGCTGGGGGATCGTCAGCACGGTGCGGTTCAGCAGGTTGACGTTCTCCTGGGCTTTCTCGATCGCGTTGCGCTCGGCCCGCTCGGCCGCCTCCTGGCGCTGGCGTATCGCTTCGATCGCGCCCCGCGTGGCCGGCTGGGCGAGTCGGCGCGGCACCAGGTAGTTGCGCAGGTATCCCTTGGAGACGTCGATCACCTTGCCCTGCTCGCCGAGCTGCTCGACGTCCTGCAACAGAATCGCTTCGGGCATGATCGCCTAACGTTCCCGGTCGCGGTCGCCCCGTTCGCGCCGGGGGCTGTCATCGCGACCGCCCTCGTTCACGTACGGCAGCAGCGCCAGCTCACGCGCGCGCTTGACGGCTGTGGCGATCTGGTTCTGGTGACGCCGGCACGCGCCCGTGATCCGTCGCGAGCGGATCTTGCCCTTCTCGGAGACGAACTTGCGCAGCGTGCCGACGTCCTTGTAGTCGACCTGCTCGATCTTGTCGCGGCAGTGCTGGCACGGCTTGCGCCGCCCGCTGCCGGGACCGCCCTTCTTGTCTCGCCGGCGCACCGGCTTGCCGCGACCGCGCTTTGCCACTTCAGATGCCTCGCTATGTGTGTGGGAAGTATGGGACTAGAACGGAATGTCGTCGTCGCCGGCTCCACCGGCGGCGACAGGCGTTGCAGCGGGCTGGAAATCCCCTTCGTGCACGGGGATGTCGCTGCCCTGTGAGACTCCGTTGCCCGCCGCGCCTCCGCCGCTTCCGACGTCCTCGCGCGAGCCCAGGAACTGCACCGAATCGGCAATGATATCGGTTGCCTGGCGTTTCGTGCCGTCCTGCGCCTCCCACTCGCGCCACTCCAGGCGCCCGTCGATCGCCACGGGGCGTCCCTTGGACAGGTAGCGCGCGGCGTTCTCGCCCTGCGCTCCCCATACGGTCACGTTGAAGTAGTTGGGCTTGTCGACCCATTCGCCGGTGCTGCCGTCCTTGCGACGGGTATTGCAGGCGATGCGCAGGCTGCACACGGACATGCCGCTCGGCAGCGAGCGCAGCTCGGGGTCGGCGGTGAGGTTTCCGGTCATCACGACTCTGTTGATGTTGGTGGCGGCCACGGCTAGTTCCTTTCGTATCTCTGTGTATGTCTCTGGGCTATCGGTGCCCGAGGCCAGCCCGCGCGGACGAACTCGCGTTCGTAGACGGGCCACCGGCGAGTGTAGACCGGGGGGCGGCCGTCTTGATGTGGCCAACCCCGCCGCACCCCGCTCGTTGCGGCTTATTGCCGTCACCATCGGGGCGGTCATCGTCGCCTGACCGTCAGCTACGCAGCCGGGCCGAACCGCGGAGGCTGTGGCGCCGGCCTTGCCGGGGTCGATCGGGCCTACTGCGCCGCGCCGCGGCGTGCCCGCGAGGAGGTCCTGAACACCTCGTCCCAGTACGGCGCGCTGATCCCGAACCCGCAGGTGTCGTCCTGGAAGTGGTGGCGCATGTGCCGCTCGCGCAGCATCCTGCCCAGGCGCGAGCGCGGGGTGAAGTGGTGGACGTAGTAGTGGAGCATGTCGTAGGCCAGATACCCGGCGAAGAAACCAGCCCCCAGTCCGGGCGCGTAGTCGCTGCCGAACGCGAGATACAGCACCCCGAACACGGCCGCCCCCAGCGGGATGCTGACGGCGGGCGGCATCACCAGGCGCAGCGGGTCGTTCGGGTGCTCGTGGTGGACGCCGTGGATGATCCAGTGCAGCCGCGCGCCGATGCCGCGGTCGGGCTCGAAGTGGAACACGATCCGGTGCAGCCAGTACTCGAACAGCGTCCACAGCGCGTACCCGCCGATCGCCAGCCCGATCGTGGCCAGGAGGCTCACGTTCGACAGGCTCCAGGCGCTCAGCAGCGCGATCCCCGGGCCGAAGATGATCACCGGCACCAGCGGATGCACGCGCGAGCAGGCGTCCAGCAGTCGCGACTCGAACATCGGCGGCGAATCCCTCAGCACGTCGGTCCTGCTCGTCGCCCCCTGCTCGCCGGTGTCCTGCGCCCAAGCCATATGTCGAGTGTATTACGCGCCGGATGAGGGGGCTACGCGGGCTCGCCCACGGCGACCTCGGGCGGAGCCTCGGTCTCGGCCGGGGGCGTGGGCGTAGGCTGCGTCTCGGTCTGCCGGGGCGCGACGATGGCGCTCGCTCCGGTTCGCATGTCGGGCGCGGCGGGCGTGCCCGGCTTGAGTTTGACGATCCGAAACCGCAGGATCCCGTCGGTGATCCGCAACGTTCGATCCAGCTCGCCGAGCAGCTCTGGCGTGCGCGCATGGAACTGCAGCAGGCGGTACTCGGCGTCGGCGTGGCGCTCGATCGGGTAGGCCAGCGCGCGGTCGCCCCAGTCGTCCTCGTGCACCACCTCGCCCGCCGCCGCGATCGCAGCGCGCGTGTCGGCGAGGATCTTCGTGCGCACGTCCTCCTCGACGCGCGGGTCGAGGAGCAGCACGAGATCGTATGTGGGGGCGTTGGGCGAGGTCATGTCCGGCGGACAGAGTAGCGGGTTGAATGATCGCCCTGTATGGGAGCAGTTCCAGGCGGCGCATGCGCCGCCTGGCGGGGCCGCACATGTGCGGCCCCGGGAACGGCCGCATGCGGCCGTTCCACCGAGCGGTGCATGCACCGCTCGGGGAGACCGCGCATGCGCGGTCTCCGGGCAGGGCCGCATGCGGCCCTGCCGATCTCGCCGCATGCGGCGAGATTCATCCCATCAGCCTTTCATTAGCCATGCGGGCGTTCGCTTTTGCCGCGTGCGCGGTGGCTCACCCTTCGGCCTTGATCGGGTCATGCGGCCGCTCGTTTCGCCGCATGCGACGTGGCCCTCCGAATCAGCGTCCCTTCGCGCGAATGTCCGCCAGCTGCTCGTCGATCCAGTCGCCCGGATCGCGCGAGGTCACGATCTCCGCCAGTCCCCGCGCCCGCCGGCGACGCTCGTCCGTCTCCATCGTCAGCGCCGCATAGATGGAGTCGGCCAGCTCCTGGATGTCGAACGGGTTCACCGACAGCGCATACTCGCCCAGCTCCTCGTGCGCGCCGGTGTTCTCCGAGAGGATCGACACGCCCTCGCGCTCGTTCACGATCGGCCCCTCCTTGGCGACCAGGTTCATGCCGTCGAACATCGCGTTGACGAGCAGCACGTCATAGTGCTTGTATGCGGCCATCGCCTCGTCGATGTCGTCGCGCAGCTTCAGCTGGATCGGCATCCAGTCGGGCGTGCCGTGGCGGTGGTTGACGACCGCCACGAGCGCCTCGATCCGCTCCAGGTACTCCGCATACTGAGGCACGTCGGTACGCGAGGGCATCAGCTGCGCCATGAACGTCACCCGCTCGCTGAACTCGGGGTGCTGCTCCAGGAACAGGTCGAACGCCGAGAACCCGCGCAGCACGTTCTTGCTCAGATCGGCGCGGTCCACGCGCAGGATCAGATGGTCGCGGCGGCGGCGCATCAGCTCGGCCTCGTGCTCGGCCACGCGCGGGCTCTGCGCGAGCGTCCGCGCCGCCCGGTGGTCGATCGGCAGCGGATATGCGCGCACCCACACCTCACGCTCGCCGTAGCGCACGATCCCGCGCTCGAAGTCGACCTCCAGGTCCATCAGGTCGCGGCAGCACTGCAGGAAGTTACGCCGGTAGGAGCGGGTGTGAAAGCCGATGATGTCGTTCGCGAGCAGACCCGCGTAGATCTCCTCCCTGATCCGCGACGGCAGCACCCGCCAGGCGTCGGACTGCGTCCAGGGGATGTGGATGAAGTGGTGCAGGAACGCGTCCGGGCGTGCTCGGCGCACGAGGTCGGGCAGCGTGTACAGGTGGTAGTCGTGCACCATCACCACCGGCTCCTCGACACCGTGGAGCTCCTCCACGACCGCCCGCGCGAGGTCCTCGTTGACCGCGTTGTAGCCGAACTCGAACGCCTCGATCTCCTCCCGGCGGATGTCCGGTGCGTTGGACAGGTCCCACAGGTAGTGCTGGATGAACCACAGCATCGGGTTGGCGAACACGTTGTAAAAGCGGTCGTACGCCTCCTCGTCCGAGACGACCAGGCGCACTTTGAATTCGCCCCCGGCGGGCGATACCACCGGGAACGCCCGCCCGCCCGCCGCGCGCGAGGCCTGCGCGTCGTGCTCGTTCATCGCCGAGGCGATCCAGATAGCGTCGCGGTGCGAGGCCAGCCCCGTCAGCGCCGTCACCAGCCCGCCCGAGCCGCGCTGCACCTCACCGCCCGCGTGGAACGTCACGGGCCCGCGGTTCGATACCAGCACCAGCGGTCCTCGCTGTGCCGGCTCGCCGTTCATGACTGTGCGAGCTCTCCGAAGATCTTCAAATAGTCGCGCAGGTAGCGCGGCATCAGAAAGTGCGCGCGCACGTGCTCCTTGCCGCGTCGCCCGAGCGACTTGCCGAGTTCGGGATCGGACAGGATCTCCTGCGCGCGCGTGGCGCACTGCTCGGCGCTCGAGACGAGGTAGCCGGTGACGCCGTCCTCGACCTGCAGCGGGATGCCGCCGACGTCGCCGCCGATGAACGGCTTCGCCTTCCAGATGGCCTCCGACACCGTCAGACCGAACCCCTCGCGCGTGGACTTCTGTACGACCACGTCGGCATGGGACTGAAACGCGTTGACCTCGATCGCGCCGACGTTGTTGAAGTTGTTGAGGATGTGTATGTCCGGGTCGCCGTCCGCGTGGGCGATCGTCGCGTTGAAGAAGTCCCACCCCTCGGGGTCGTCCGAGGCCATCGAGCCGACCAGCGCCAGCTGCACCTCGGGCATCTCCTGCTTGACCACGCGGTAGGCGTCGATCACGCCGAGCGGGTCCTTCCAGGGATCGAAGCGCGAGACCTGGCAGATCAGCGGCCGGTCGACGTCGATCCCGAACTGGCCGCACACGAACGAGGCGTCCTCGGGTGAGAGCGCCATGTTCTTGGGCGTCAGCGGGTCGATCGCGGGCGGCACCACGTTGACCTTGCCGCCCATCCCCGCGGGCACGTACTCGCGCATGTGAAACAGCGTCTCGGGATAGTCCGAGATGTAGGGCAGCAGCTGGGCGATCGTCTGCGGGTTGGGCGTCGACAGGTCGATGTGACAGCGCCACACCCAGCCGGCGGCCTTCTCCGGTACGAGGCTGTACAGCGCGGCGGGTTGGGGATCGTGGACGAGGCACACGTCCCAGCCGCCCGACAGCTCGCGCGCGTTCATCTCGTTGTAGCGCCGCCAGGTGTCCCACTGCTCGGGGTCGAGGTCCTGGGGCGCCCCCTGCAGGGCGTTGTGCATCAGCTTGGTCGCGTTGAAGAACTCCTCGCGCCCGTAGATCACCTGCCACTCGCAGTCCAAGCCGACGTCGCGCATCAGCGGCACGAGCGTGTATAGGATCTCCGACACGCCCCCGCCGAAGGCGGTCGCGGAGATGTGCACGACCCGCTGACCCTTCAGCGGCTCGGCCAGCTCACGGATCTCCTCGATCAGCTCCCGCCCGCAGATGTGCGTGTAGTCGGCGAGCGTCTTATGTCCCACGGCCACGGGCTGGAGCACGCGCGGACGATACCTGACGGTGACCCGCGAGCCGAGCCCCGCGATGGACGAGCCTGCCCGCCCGAACCCTTACTGTCTGTTGCAGGAAATGCTCAACGCACGCATATACCGCGCGGCGTTCGCCCCGTTCGCGATCGCACTGGCGATCGCCGCGTTCTCGCTGACCGCGCGCCCCGCGCCGCTGCACTCGACGCTGGCCCCGGACGCGTTCGACGGCCCGCAGGCGCTCGCCGAAGCGCAGCGGCTCGCCGTGGAATTCCCACACCGGCGTCCGGGCGGGATCGGCGACGAACGGTTGGCCCAGCGTGTCGCCCACACGATCGAAGGGTTGGGCGGGACAGCGGGCGGTGGGTTCTCGGTGCGTGTCCGGCGGGTGCGCGCGCAGACGATCGACGGCGAACGGACACTCCAGACGGTGATCGCCCAGCGTCCGGGCGCTACGGGCGAGAGCCCGATCGTGATCGTCGCCCATCGCGACTCGGCGACGCCCGTCTCGGCGGCGCAGCTGTCCGGCACCGCCGCGCTGATCGAGCTCGCGCGCGTGTTCGCCGCGCGGGAGACACAGCGCACGATCGTGCTCGTGTCCAGCAGCGGCGGCTCGGGCGGAGACGCGGGAGCGGCGGACTTCGCCGCGCACGTCCTGTCCGGTGCAGCCGACGCGGCGATCGTGCTGGGCGACCTCGCTTCCACGCGTGCCCGCACGCCACTCGTCGTGCCCTACTCCGACGGCTATGGCAGTGCGCCGGATGCGCTGCAGCGCACGGTCGCGGACGCGATCTCACACGAATCGGGCGTCCGTCCGGGCGCTCCGAGCGCGCTCGGCCAGCTCGCGCACCTCGCGTTCGGGCTCGCCCCCGGCGAACAGGGAGTGCTCGCCGCGGCCGGGTTGCCGGCGGTGCTCGTGCAGGTCTCCGGCGAACGCGGTCCCGGCGCCCGCGCGTCGGTGAGCGCTGAACGCATGGAAGGTCTCGGCAGGGGGGTGCTCAGCGCGGTCGACGCCCTGGACGTCGCGCCCGATATCCAGTCCACGCCGCAGACCGGTCTCGTGCTCGCCCACCAGATCGTGCCCGCGTGGGCGCTGCGCCTGCTGATCGGCACGCTGCTGATCCCCGTCGCGGCCGTGCTGCTCGACGGTTTGGCCCGAGCCCGCCGGCGCCGGCAGCCGGTTGCGCGCTGGGCGGCATGGACGCTCATCTGCGCGCTGCCGTGGCTGGCGTGCGCCCTGTTCGCGATCCTGCTGGGCGCCCTCGGCGCGCTCGCCGCCACGCCATCCATCCCGCCGGCGGCGGGCGCGATGGGGTTCGACGGCGCCGCGGCCACCGCCGTGCTCTCGTGCGCGGCGGCGTTCGGGCTCGCCTGGCTTGCATGGCCCCCGCTCGTGCGGCGGCTGGGTCTGGCGGTGCGCCCCACGCCCGAGGCGGCCGGGGGCGACGCCGGCGGGATCGCCGTGCTGCTCGTGCTGCTGGCGCTCGCCTGCGGTGTGTGGGTCTTCAACCCCTATGCGGCCCTGCTGATCGTGCCCGGGCTGCACCTGCTGCTGCCGGTGGCCTCGCCCGAGCGTCGCCCGCGCCCGCTCGCGGGACTTGCGCTGCTCGCCCTGGCGCTGGTCCCGCTCGCGTTGCTCGTCGCCTTCTACGCCCACCAGCTCGGCTACGGCCCCGGCGGGCTCCTCTGGGCGGCGACGCTGCTGCTCGCCGGTGGGCACGTCGGCCTGCTCGCGGCCGCGATCTGGAGCGTCGCGCTCGGCTGCGGCGTCGCGATCGCCCTGGTCGCGCTGACACCGCCCGCAGATCCGCTCGGGCTCGGAGCGGACGAGCATCCCGAGGTCACCATCCGCGGTCCACTCTCATACGCAGGCCCGGGATCGCTCGGCGGGACCGAGTCCGCCCTGCGACGGTAGCTCGGCCCACGCGGCCGTCGCCGTCATCGGGCTCCGCGGCCGCCCCGTCGAGCCAGCCCCATCTTGGCCTTCCGCCAGCGGCCCTCGGCGGCGGTCCCTACCAGCGGTGTTCGAACCCCCGCAGCCTTGTGTCCTCACCGCGCGCGTCCCGCAGCGACGCCCCCGCCTCGTTCGCCGTGCCGGCGGGTCCGGCGGGTAGCACCGAGCCGATCCAGGTCACACCCACATCCGACACCTCCGCCACCGCTTCCCGCGCGCGCTCGCGCAGATCGGGCGGTACGCACACGCACAGCTCGTAATCTTCCCCGGCCGTCGCCGCCTGCTCGGAGCTTGCCACGCCCTCGCCGAGCGGCAGTCGCTCCAGCTCGATCTGCAGGCATACGCCGCCGCTCTCGCCGAGATGCCCGGCGTCGGTGGCCAGCCCGTCGGACAGGTCGATCATCGCGCGCGCCCCGACCTGCGCCAGCGCCCGTCCCTCGCGCAGGCGCGGGACCGGTCGCCCGGGTCGGCCCCCGAGCCGGCCCGTCACGCCGATGAGATCGCCCACCCGCGCTCCCTCGCGCCCGACGAGTTCGTCCTCCTCCTCGGCCCAGCCGACGACCGTCACGCACACCGTCAGGACCGGCGCCGCGACCACGTCGCCCCCCGCAACGGTCGTATCGGTACGGGCGGCCAGCTCGAGCGCCCCCCGCATCAGCTCCAGCGCCTGCTGCTCGCCGGCGCTTGGGGAGACACCCAGCGCGACATACGCCTCGCCCGGGCGCGCTACGCCCATCGCCGCGAGGTCCGACAGCGCTCCGGCCAGCGCTCGCCAGCCGACGTCGGCCGGATCATCGAAGCCGTCGTCCAGCCGAAAATGCACGCCCTCGACCATCGCGTCCATGGAGGTCACGCACAGCGCGCCGCCGGCACGCACGACGGCGGCGTCGTCGCCGGCGCCCCGCACGAGCCGCTGCGACGGGCGTGGCGCCAGCTGAAGCTCGGCCGCGATGGATTCGATCAGGGAGCGCTCCATGTTCCTCCCCGAGGCAGGCTACGGGATCGATGTGTCCTTGCTCACCACGTCGCGCTATCGCGGCAACGATGGCGACGCACCCAGCGAGCGCGAATCGATGGGCAGAGTCCGCGCGGCCGGGTCGCAGACTGGTTTACGCCGCGGCCGGGCTCAGCGGTGCCGGTAGACGATCCGGGCGCGGTCCAGATCGTAGGGGGAGAGCTCGCAGCGGACACGGTCGCCCGGGAGGATCCTGATGCGGAAGCGGCGCATCTTGCCGGCGACGTGCCCGAGCACGACGTGGTCGTTGTCGAGCTTCACCCTGAACATCGCGTTCGGGAGCGCCTCGATGACCTCGCCCTCGAATTCGACCTTGTCTTCCTTAGCCACGCGACTTCTTCCCTCTCGACGTCAGTTTTCTTTCGGACTTCATCGCGCCCGGCGCGCGGTCCGCGTGTCCGACTTCTCCATCTCAAACTACCAGCGCGGCGTCCTCACCGGCTGGCGGCGTCCTCGCGGGTGCCTCAGTGCCCCGGTTCGGCGCCCCCCGTGGGGGACGGTTCGGGCCCGCCCCCGCGCTGGCCCGGCGGGCCGCCTCCCGGTTCGTGCCCAGGCGGTGCGTGCGCTTCTGGCGCTTCGTGGGCTTCCACTCGTTCGTGCCCCGGCGGGGTCACGGTTTCGGACGGTGCGTTGTGCTGCCGACCGGGAGCCGTGCCCTGACCGTGGCCTTTGCCCGTATGGCCCCCGGGTTCGCTTTCGTTCGTTTCGCCCTTGCCGGATTCGCTTTCGCCGGAGCGTCCGGTGCTCGCGAAGCGCCCGAAGAACGGCTGGTAGGAGATCGATTCTTTGGGCGCGGGGAATTCGGTGCACGGCTTGCCTGCGGTCACGGCCGCCATGTACGCGTGCCAGATTTCCGCCGGCAGATACCCGCCCTGCTGGGGCTCGCCGTGGACGTCGGTCATCGATACGCGCCTGGTCGGATAGCCCATCCACACGACCGTCGAATAGTTCGGCGTATACCCGTCCAGCCAGGCGTCCACGAGTTCGCTGGTCGTGCCCGTCTTGGCGGCCGTCGGGCAGTTGATCGCCGAGCGCGTGGCGGTTCCGCCGAGCACGTTCTGATGGAGGATGTTCGTCTCCTCGGCCGTCACCCCTTCGCTCAGCACCTTCGTGCGCTGCGGCGTGCCCCAGCTGCGGTCGACGTGGCCGTCAGGGAACACG
Source organism: Solirubrobacteraceae bacterium (assembly GCA_035948355.1). GTDB lineage: Bacteria > Actinomycetota > Thermoleophilia > Solirubrobacterales > Solirubrobacteraceae > Palsa-744. The sequence continues at coordinate 10,507 of DASZJF010000042.1, read as the reverse complement.
ACCTTGGTGATCGCGATCGGCTTGTTGCGCCAGCCTCCGTCGGCGAGAGTCGCGTAGACGTCGGCCATTTCCAGCGGCGTCACCCCGAGCGTAAGTCCACCCAGCGCCTCCGCGGGGTAGCTGGACAGGTGCGTTTTGACGCCCATCTTGTAAGCCATCTGGGTGACCGTTTCCTCGCCCAGGTCGGCCGCGAGCTGAGCGTAGACGGTGTTGTCGGAGGCGAGCGTCGCGTTCACCAGGTTCAGCGACTTGTTCAGCGAGGTTCCCTCGAACGTCTTGACTTCATACGTCGGATATCCCGCCAGCCAGCCGGGGCTCAGCGTGTGCGAGAGGTAGTAGGTGCTGTTCGGGTCGATCCCGCGCGAGAGCGCGTCGGCGAGGTCGATCGCCTTGAACGTCGACCCCGGCTGGCGATGTCCGTCGGCGGCGAGGTTGTACTGGGACTGCTCATAGCTCTCGGACTCGGCCATCGCCTCGATGTAGCCGGTGTGCGGGTCGATCGTGACGATCGCCGAGGCGGGGTCTTCGGGCTGGTTGAGAACTTCGGCGATCGCCTTGCGCGCGAGCCGCTGCATGTTCAGGTCGATCGTCGTATACACCTTCAGCCCGCCCTGTTCGACGGTCTTGCGGCCGTAGCGGTGGACGAGCTGCTCGTGCACGTATTCGAAGAAGAAGTCCTCTCGCCGCTGGCGATAGAACGTGCCCAGGCGCACCTCCAGCGGCGCGTGCTCGGCGGCGGTTGCCTGCGCCGCGGTGATGTAGTGCAGTTCCGCCATCTTCGCCAGCACCTCGTTGCGCCGTTGCCGAGCCACGCCGGCGTCGCGGAACGGGTTGTACTGCGAGGGCGCCTGCGGCAGGCCGGCGAGCAGCGCCGACTGCTCGAGGTTCAGCTGCGAGGCGGGCCTGTCGAAGAAGATGCGCGCCGCGGCCTGCACGCCGATCGCGGTCTGTCCCCCGACCGTCCCGTAGGGGACGCTGTTGAGGTAGCTGGTGAGGATCGAGCGCTTGGAGTGGTGTTCGTTGTAGTCGATCGCGAGCTTGGCCTCGATGATCTTCTGTCTGAGCGTGTGCTGATCGCCCCCCAGGTACAGGTTGCGCACAAGCTGCATCGTGATCGTCGAGCCGCCCTGCAGTGGCGCGCCCTCGGTGATGTCCTTGACGGCCGAGCGAAATATGCCCGTGAGGTCGACGCCGTTGTTCTTGTAGAAGCGCTGGTCCTCGATCGCGACCGTCGCGTTCTTCAGATCGGTGGGGATTTCGTTCCAGCCGACGGGGCTGCGCAAGTTGTCCGATTGGATGAACCCCAGCCGTTCGCCGTCCGCGGCGAACACCTGCGAGGAGCCATCGCTGATGATCGGGTGCAGCGTCCCCAGCGCGGGCGCCGTCCCGGCGACGTGCAGGACGTAGCCGACGGCCGCGATCGCTCCGAGCAGGAGCACGGTCGCGAGCACCCCGCCGCCGACGAGCAGGATGCGTGTGGGGCCGGCGCGATTGTGCCTGCGCCGGCGCTGTCTTGCTTGTCTGGACATCCTCGCTGCAGCCGAGGGTACCGCGCATCGCGCCCATGCAACCCCGCTGCAATCGCGCGCATCATGACACTCGCATCGAGGCGGCCGTCTACGCTCCCACGTGATGAGTCCGGACACAGCCGAGTTCGCCCTCGAGGAGGTCACGGCCGGGCGAACGGCTCCCTACGGCGTGCCGGCGCCCGCAGATCCGTCCCATACGCCCGCTCGCGAGCGTGTCATGGTCCTCCGCCCGCGCGTCGGCGCGTGGGGCTGGTGGGCGCGCCTGCGGGCGGACTCGGGGCGGATGGCGGCGGTGCACGAGACCTGGCGTGCGCTGTGGGTCTCGCGCCTGCTCGTATGGGTCGCGGGCGCGGGTACGGTGGCGACGCTCGGGTTCGGGCCCATCCGCGGCGCGTTCAACCCGCCCGGGGTGACCCGCGGGTTTGGCTGGCTGGGCGATCTGCTGGCTGCGCCCGCCGCGCGCTGGGACTCTGCCTGGTATCTGGTGATCGCCCACTATGGCTACCGACCGGAGCTGGGCTCCTACACCTCCGCGCGCGACGCCTTCTTCCCGCTGTACCCGCTCGGGCTGCACGCGCTGTCGGACCTGGGGCTGCAGGCAGTCCTGGCCGGCGTGCTGTTCTCGCTGGCGGCGTTCGCCCTGGCGCTGTACTGCCTGCACCGCCTGACCGCGCTGGAGCTGGCCGGGTCCGGGCGCCCGGGCAGCGGCGACATCGCGGGTCTGGCGGTGCTCGTGACGGCGCTCGCGCCGATGGCGTTCTACTTCTCGGCCGTCTACTCCGAGTCGCTGTACCTCGCGCTCTCGATCGGCCTGTTCCTGTGCGCGCGTCGTGGGCGCTGGGCGTGGGTGGGCGTGCTCGGGATGCTCGCGGGCGCGACGCGCAGCACCGGCCTGGTGCTCGCGCTGCCCGCGCTGATGCTCTACCTGTACGGACCGCGCGCGGATCGCCCGCCCGACTCAGCTCGCGTGAAGTCGCCGCGACCAACCGGGGGCGGCAGCACGCGTACGATCCGGCGGAGCATTGGGAATCGGCTGCGTCCTCGCTACCGCCTGCGCGCCGACGTCCTGTGGCTGGCGCTGCTGCCGGCGGGCCTCGGTCTGTACATGGCCTATCTCGGTCTCTCCGGCGGCGACACGTTGGCGCCGTTTCACGCGCAGGGCATCTGGGGACGGCACTTCGCGGGACCCTACGGTGGCGTGTGGGACGGCGTGCGTGCGGCGCTGCAGGGCGCGCGTCAGCTGCTGTCGGCTCAGCGCGCCCACGTCTACTACCCGGCGGCAGCCGGCAGCCCGTTCGTCGCAGCGGGACACAACCTGATGCTGCTCGCGTTCCTGCTCGTCGCCGTGCCGCTGTTCGCGCTGGCGCTGCGCGTGCTGCCGCTCGCCTACGGCGTCTACGCGATCGCCGCGCTGGCGCTGCCGCTCTCCTACCCCGTGCCCGCACAGCCCCTGATGTCGCTGCCACGCTTCCTCGTCGTGCTGTTCCCGCTGAGCATCGCGCTCGCGGTGTGGCTGGCCGCACATCCGCGCGCGCGCGTCCCCGCACTGGCGATGTCCGCGCTGCTGATGACGTTCTTCGTCGCCCAGTTCGCCACCTGGCATTGGGTCGCCTGAGGCGATGGACGAGACGACCGTGCCCTCCGGCGAGGGGCAGGAGAATCCGTTTGGCAAGGCGCCCATCCAGCTCGCGAGTGGCCCCCATGACCGTGGGCCACTCGCCGGGTCCCCGCCCGGACCGGGCGATCCCCGGCGATCTCCCGACATGGGCTGGTCGCCCTGGACGGCCCCGGCAGCGCTGATCGGCGGGCTCGTGCTGGCGGCGGTGCTCGGTCTGATCGTGGATCTGCCCGCGACGCTCCTGTTCGGAGTGAGCATTACGAAAAATCACACCCCCCCGGGCATCGAGCTCGTCGACACGATCGTGCAGGACGTCGCGTTCGTGCTGGCGGCGGTGTATTGCGCGCACATCGGTGGGCGCGTGGTGCGCGCCTGGCAGTTCGGGCTGCGCCCGCCCGGCGTCGGTTGGAAGTCGGCCACGGGCATGCTCGTGTTCTTGCTCGCGGCCTTCCTCGTGCTCAGCGTCGCCTGGTCGGCGGTGTTCAACCCCGGCAAAGAGAAGCTGCTCGAACAGCTCGGGACCAACGAAGCCACCTCACTGCTGCTGCTCAGCGCCGGGCTCACCTGCGTGGTCGCTCCGATCTGCGAGGAGTTCCTGTTCCGGGGATACGTGTTCACCGCCCTGCGCGGCTGGCGCGGAACGTGGCCCGCCGCGGTGATCACGGGGCTGGTATTCGGCGCCGTGCATGCCGGCTCGGCACCGGCGTTGGACCTTGTTCCGTTGGCGGGACTGGGTTTCGGCCTGTGCCTGCTGTACCGCTGCTCGGGCTCGCTGTATCCGTGCATCGTGGCGCACTCGCTGAACAACTCGCTCGCGTTCGCCGCGCTGGAGGGCTGGGGCTGGCAGGCGCCTGTGCTGATGGTCGCCGCGCTCGCATCGATCGCTGTGCTCGTGCTGCTCGCCAAGCGCATCGGCCTGATCGTGCCGCAGGGCGTCAGCCGTCATCCCCAGCGCCTAGGATCATCTTGATGCTTGCGCCTGCGCCTCCGCCTCCTGCGCCGGCCACGCCCGTCGCGGGGCATATCAGGCTGGCGCTCCAGCACGTCGGCGGCACCCCTCCGTTCGCGCTGCTCGGGCAGCGCGTGGTCGTGCGTGGCGTGGTCACGCCCTACGTCGGCGGGCAGACGGTCAAGGTCAGCTTCTACCGTGATGGGCGCAAGGTCCAGGTCAAGAACGTCGGCGTCACGGCGATCGGCAACGGCGCGGGTCAGTTCCACATCAACTACACCAGCGGCTTTTCGGGACTCGTGCAGGCGCGTGCCGCACATTACGCAACCGCCCAGCAGAGCGCCTTCAGCGGCCGCTCGCCCAGCGTGCAGTACGTGACTCCCAACCTTGGACCCGGCGGGCGGGGTCCGTCCGTGCGGCTGCTGCAGTCGGAGCTCGACGTGCTGCACTACGCAGTGCCGCTGACCGGTTCCTTCGACGAAGGAACCGGCCGCGCGCTGATCGCATTCCGCAAGATGACCGGGCTCGCCCGCATACCCTACGCGGGCGCTCAGGTGTGGAGCCGCCTGCAGCACGGCGCCGGCGCTTTTCGCGTGCGCTACCCGCGCGACGGCAGGCACGTCGAGGCGGACCTGACCCGACAGGTGCTGGCCGAGATCGAACCGGGCGGGCGCGTGCGCACGATCTACACGATGAGCTCGGGCAAGCCCTCCACGCCGACCGTCATCGGACATTTCCAGGTGTATTCCAAGACGCCGGGCTTCAACTCTGAGGGAATGTACGAATCCAACTACTTCATCCGCGGATACGCGATTCACGGATACGCCGAAGTGCCGACCTACGCCGCCAGCCACGGCTGCCTGCGCGTGCCGATCCCGGACGCCCCTGCGATCTACTCGTGGGTGCAGATCGGCACGCCCGTCGATGTGTACGACGAGTCCGGCGGCGGCTCGCACAGGGTGCGCGGCAACGCGGGACCCTGACGTTCTCGGGACCCTAACGCGCCCTACACGCGGACGCGCAGGAATCGCGCCAGGAACGCCAGGCCGAAGCCATAGACGAGCAGCGCGAGCAGGGTCTTGACGATGTGGATCGTCCATTCGCTGTTCGATCCCGACACCACCCCTGCAAACGGCGAGGTGAGCGCGTCTGCGGTTTCGTTGAGCGTGCGGTGCAGCGTGCTGTCGTGCTTGGCCGCCGACGCGGCCGATTCACCCGGGGCGGGCACGGTTCCTTCGGTCACCTCGTTCTGCTGACGGGTCGAGGCCGAGCTCGTCTGATCGACGACGAACACCACGAACCAGGCGATCACGATCAGGCAGACGACGCGGCTCGCAAGGCGCATCAGGCTGGTGATCGAGGACACGCCCGAGGCCATGAAGCTAGATTAGACCCGTACATGGACGCCCTGGCCGAATGTAGGAGCGAGTCCTCGCGCGCCGCGCGCGAGCGTCTTGTGGAGTCACTGCGCGAGCACGCGCTCACGATCGGCGAGGTGACGCTGACGAGCGGACGCACAGTCCGGTATTACGTGGACGCCAAGCGCGCGATCCTGCTGCCGCGGGTGTTTACGGCGCTTGGCCTGCTGGTCGCCGAGCAGGCCCGGGCGTGCCACGCGAGCGCGGTGGGCGGCGTGCCCGTGAGCGCGATCCCAGTGGCCTGCGCCGCGCTCGCCGCGCCCGAGCCGCCGCCGCGGGTGTTCATCGTGCGCAAACAGCGCAAGGACCACGGGTTGCAGCGCTGGATCGAGGGGCCGGCGCTGCGGTACGGCGAACGTTGCCTGATCGTCGAGGACGTGGTCACCACCGGAGGCTCCACGATCGAGGCGGTTGAGCGGGTGCGCGAGGAGGGCCTGACGGTCGCCGGTGTCGTGAGCGTGCTCGATCGGCTGGCTGGCGGCGGCGAGGCGATCCAGACCACGCTCGGCGACGACGCGCGGTACGTGGCGCTCACCACGATCGACGAGGTCTACCCCGAGCGCCCGGACCGTGACTGACACGATCGTCCGCGCAGCCGAGCCCCGCGATGTGGCCGCGCTGCTCGAGCTGTTCGCCGAGCTGGCCGAGTACGAGCACCTGACGCATGAGCTGCGCGCCACCGAGCGGGGGCTGGAGGCGGCGCTGTTCGGCCAGAGCCCGGTGGCCGAGGCGTTGATCGCCGAACGCGACGCGGGCTCCGGCGCCTCGGAGATACTGGGATACGCCCTGTTCTTCCCGACGTTCTCCAGCTTCCTGACGAGCACCGGCGTATGGCTGGAGGATCTGTTCGTGCGTCCGTCTCATCGTGGTGAGGGTGTGGGCCGGGCGCTGCTGTCGGCTGTGGCCGCGCGCGCGCGTGAGCGTGGCGGGGAGCGTCTGGAATGGGCGGCGCTGGACTGGAACGAGCTTGCGCTCGGGTTCTACCGAGGGATCGGTGCCAGCACGATGAGGGAATGGATCACCCACCGGCTGGACGGCGCCGCGCTGGAGCGCGTGGCGGGCCGGCGTGGCGATCCTCCCCCGACCGAGCCGTGACCGAGCTGCCGCGCCCGCGCCGTCGGCTGGTGCTCGCGATCTGCTGCATGAGCCTGCTGATCGTCGGCCTGGACTCGACGATCGTCAACGTCGCGCTGCCGTCGATCGGGCGCGAGCTGCACACGCCCGTCTCGGGGTTGCAGTGGACCGTCGACGCCTACACGCTCGTGCTCGCCAGCCTGCTGATGCTCTCCGGGTCGATGGCCGATCGCTTTGGCCGCCGGCGCGTGTTCGAGCTCGGGCTCGTGCTGTTCACGCTCGGCTCGCTGCTGTGCAGCGCCGCGCCGAGCGAGGGCTGGCTGGTCGTGTTCCGCATGCTCCAAGCGATCGGCGGATCGATGCTCAACCCAGTCGCGATGTCGATCATCCGCAACGTCTTCACCGACGCCCGCGAGCGTGCGCAGGCGATCGGCGTATGGGGCGCGACCGTCGGGATCAGCCTCGCCCTCGGCCCCGTCGTCGGCGGCGCGCTCGTGGAGTCCGTCGGCTGGCGCTCGATCTTCTGGATCAACGTCCCCGTCGGCCTGCTCGCGCTCGCGCTGACCATGCGCTTCGTCCCCGAGTCCCGCGCCCCCCGCCCGCGGCGCCTGGATCCGGTCGGTGAGCTACTCGTGATCGCGCTGCTCGCCTCGCTCACCTACGCGATCATCGAGGCGCCCTCCGCCGGCTGGACCTCCGATCAGACCCTCGCCCTGTTCGCCTTCGCGGCCGCCGCCCTGATCGCGCTGGTGGTGTACGAGCGCCGGCGCATCGAGCCGTTGCTGGAACTGCGCTTCTTCCGCAGCGTCCCCTTCTCCAGCGCCAGCGTGATCGCGATCTGCTCGTTCGCCGCCCTCGGCGGGTTCCTGTTCCTGAACACCCTCTACCTGCAGGAGATCCGTGGCCTCTCGGCCCTCACGGCTGGGCTCTACACCCTGCCGATCGCCGCCATGACGATCGTCTTCGCCCCGCTCTCCGGCCGCCTCGTCGGTCGCCACGGCCCGCGCATCAGCCTGCTCGTCGGCGGGCTCGGAATCGCGCTCGGCGGAGCCCTCATGACCGGCATCGGCCACCACACCCCGCTCGTGTCGCTGTTCCCCGCCTACGTGATCTTCGGGATCGGCTTCGGCACGGTCAACCCGCCGATCACCAACACCGCCGTGCTCGGCATGCCCTCCGCCCAGGCCGGAGTCGCCGCCGCCGTCGCCTCCACCTCGCGCCAGGTCGGTCAGACGCTCGGTGTCGCCGTCGTGGGAGCGGTGGCCGCGGGCGGCGCCATCGTGGTGGGGCCGGGCTTCATCGCGGCCAGCCAAACCGGCTGGTGGATCGTCGCGGGCTGCGGCCTCGCCTCGCTCCTGCTCGGCTTCATCAGCACCACCGCCTGGGCCAACGCCTCCGCCCGGCGCGCCGCCGAGGAGCTCGGTGGGGGCGAGGACGCCGTTGAGGGCCTGGACGCGCAGCCCGCTCGGGCGTAGTGCCCGGGACCCTGCGCCTGGTTTGGTGTGCGAGGCCTCCGGATTGGCCGTGCCCGGACGAGGCCTTGCTCACCGCCTGTAGCCTTTCCGTTGGTCCGTCCTACGCCACGGGCCTCTGCGCCCTCGTAGTCCAATGGATAAGACGACCGCCTCCTAAGCGGTAGATCCAGGTTCGACTCCTGGCGGGGGCATTTGGGCGAAAGCCCTGTGTTCAAGCGGATTGCGCGTAGTCGATGTTTGCCGTGGTGACGCTCTCGGGAGCACCGATACCGCTTCCACTGCCATCTACTGCCAGATCGGCCCCGCAGAGTGCGCGATATCACCGAGTCGTCCAGGCGTGGCCTTTTCACGCGACCGCGGTCGGAATCGACGTAGCAGCCTGGCAGGTACGCTCAATGAGCGCCCTCGCTTGGCCGCAACCGCTGGTGCAAACCGCGGGAATGTCCCCCCGGGACGCTCAATCACGCCGCTGAACATCTCAAGCGGACGCACCCATGTCGCGTCTGGATCTTCGACGGATCTGTACACCGCGAACCACTCCTCGGTCTCCGAGTGGCGCGCCACGACCAGAAGCTCGTACTCACGACCCTTGAAGTGCCGATATCGGCCCGGCGTCGGGACGGTGTGAGGAAGCTGGGGAGCCTCTCGCGCCGACACAGACGTCATCATGGCTGGCTGTTCGGACGTTGCTCGATCGCACGCAGCTCGCTCGGTCCGAGGTATCCGTCATCCCGTCGTTCATAGGCGATAAACGCAGCAATGAGGCTCGCGACGAACAGAGCGATGAACACGATCAGCCAAAGCCCAAACGGCACGAAGACGCCAGCGAGCATCGCCCCGCCAAAGAGCACTGGCAGCGCCAGGGGTGGCGTTGTCGATGAGGCGGCGGCGCTTCTCCCATCGCGCAAAGTCGCTGAGGACTTGATCGGCGTTTTCGATTTGGGCCACGCGCTTGCGGTCGATGTGGTGTTGGAGCCGCGCGATCACTTCTGTGCTCTGGAAACGAACCGTATCCACGATCTCCCGTCGGATCGCCTCGGTCGCATTGGAGTTTCCCAGGCGCTCTTGAAGCTGTCTGACCCGTTCATCGCGCCACCACAGCGATGGACCACCGTCGTCGTTGACGTACTTGCTGCGAAGATCCTCGTCCCCATAGGTGCGGTCCGGCTCGCCCGACAGGCGCACGAGCATGAGCTGACAAATCGAGAAGTAGGGCGCGAGCCGGAGCGGATAGGGACCGAGATTGGTGAGCTGGAGCGGCATGTAGCCCTCCCACCCAGGGTTTATGAAGTCTCCCGTGCAATGGACGGCGAGGCCCATGCGGGCAAAGCTTGAGCGGCCCTCGACCTTGCCTGCGCAGTTCGCGGGTATCCGGAATCTCTCGTAGATCCGACCCATGATGATGTGCCCAGGCTTGATCGTGATTGACTGGCCCTCTTTGACCTCGAACCGCTTCCAGTCCCGTAGGGCGTTGAGATCGTGAATGCTCGACCGGCGTAGATCGATCACGATCTCCCGCCGGAGGATTCGCCGCCAGATCCGTCGCCGACGACGCGGCTTCCAGAAGACGTTCGAGATCCGTAGGTCGATCGAGCAAGGCTGAACCTGGCGCTCCGGCTCGAAAGGGTGCTCCTGGTTTGGCCCGGTGACGCTCATCTCGTCGCTTAGGGCCTTTATGTCGTGATCCGTTAGGTACATAGAACGCACCGACGCTTGCGCGGGAGGCATCCTATGGTTTTTGCTGGTTCGAGCGCTCGTGCTTTCGATCTATCTCAGTTTTTGGACCTACACGGGGCTGGACGCCTCTCCTCATTCAGTCAATCCGTGACCGTTCGTTGACGGGACCTCAGTTGTGGAGACGTCGCTATCTCGCTTCTTGTCTTCTACAACGAGATCCACACCCTCGACAAGCAGCCGCAGCCGCTCGCGGTCGTCGTCGCTGGAGGTCATTGCCTGCGCGTAGATGCCGAGTGTGACTGTCGGGTCGGTGTGCCCGAGCTGAGCCATCACGTAGCGCGGGTCCTTGCCGAGCGCGACCAGCACGGATGCGCAGGTGCGACGCAGGGCGTGGAGTGTCAGACCCTCCGGGAGCGGTGTCTGTCCATCGGCGGCGAGTTGTGCGTTGGCGCGCTTGATCGCCTTGCCGAGCACCCGGCCGCGGACACGCCCGCCATCTTGCCGTGTGCTGGCGGCGGACGGGAACACGTAGGCATTCGGGGCGACGTTCGCGCTCGCCGCCTTGTGTGCGCTCAGTTCGTCCCTGAGCACCGGCAGGAGGTCCACGTACCGGCTGCCGGCGTCAGTTGAGCTGGGCTGGTTTTGACGGAGGCGGTGATCTGGCCTGGGTTTGGTGGAGTTGTGTTTCTGGAATCCTCTGGCGTTTAGCGAGGGGGTAGTAATGCCCAGCAGATATCCAGCCGAGGTGCGTAAGCAGGGGTTGTGGA
>DASZJF010000041.1:0-11667 GCA_035948355.1 Solirubrobacteraceae bacterium | reverse complement strand
GGATGACATGCCGCATGCGGCATGTCACGACCCCGTACATGTACGGGGTCGCCGTCGGCGCATGCGCCGACGGAACAGCAAACCCGAACAGGAGTAGCCTCTTCCCTACGAGCCAAAGCGAACGGGAGATGGATGAGATGGCCACGGTCGAGCAGTTGCCCCACGCCCACAACGGTCTCGCGCACGCCGGTGAGGAGATCGCCGTCGAGAACCCCGCGACGGGCCAGACCGCCGGCACGGTGCCCGACCTGGGCGCCGCGGCCGTCTCCGAGATGGCGCGGCGCGCTCGCATCGCCCAGCCCGCCTGGGAGGCGTACGGTTTCGAGGGGCGCGGGCGCATCCTCTCGCGCGCGCAGAAGTGGCTGATGGACAACTCCGCGCAGGTGATCGACACGATCGTCTCCGAGACCGGCAAGACCTTCGAGGACGCCTCGCTCGCGGAGATCTCCTACGCCGGCAACGCCTTCGGCTTCTGGGCCAAGAACGCGCCCGAGTACCTCGCCGACGAGCGCGTCAAGTCCGGGCAGATCCTCGTCAAGGGCAAGAAGCTGATCCTGCGCTACCGCCCGCTGGGGCTGATCGGCGTGATCGGCCCGTGGAACTATCCGCTGACGAACTCCTTCGGCGACTGCATCCCCGCGCTGGCCGCCGGCAACAGCGTGATCCTCAAGCCCTCCGAGGTCACGCCCCTGACCTCCTTGCTGATGGCCGAGGGCCTGCGCGAGTGCGGCCTGCCCGACGACGTCCTGCAGATCGCCACCGGTCGCGGCGAGACCGGCGCGGCGCTTGTCGAGGAGGTGGACATGATCATGTTCACCGGCTCCACCCGCACCGGGCGCAAGGTCGCCGAAGCCGCCGCGCGGCGGCTGATCCCCGCTTCGCTCGAGCTGGGGGGCAAGGACCCGATGATCGTGCTCTCCGACGCCGACCTCGAGCGCGCGGCGAACTTCGCCACCTACTACGGCATGCAGAACGCCGGGCAGACCTGCATCTCGATCGAGCGCGTCTACGTCGAGGCGCCCGCCTACGAGGAGTTCGTGGCGAAAGTCTCCGACAAAGTCCGCGCGCTGCGCGTCGGCGCGCCGGCCGGCCCCGGCTCGGTCGAGGTCGGCGCGATCACCTTCCCGCCGCAGCTGGAGACGATCGAAGCCCACGTCGCCGACGCGATCGACAAGGGCGCGCGCGTGCTCACCGGCGGGCACGCCGTCACCGGCGGCGCCGGGCGCTTCTACGAGCCGACCGTGCTCGTGGACGTCGATCACACGATGAAGTGCATGACCGAGGAGACGTTCGGGCCGACGCTGCCGATCATGAAGGTCTCAGACGCCGAGGAGGCCGTGCGCCTGGCCAACGACTCCCCCTACGGCCTCGGCGCCTCGGTCTTCTCGCGCGACGTCGCCCGCGGCGAGCAGATCGCGCGCCGCCTCGAAGCGGGCGCGGCGAACGTGAACGACGCGATGATCAACTACACCGTGCTCGAGCTGCCGATGGGCGGCGCCAAGGCTTCCGGGCTGGGCTCGCGCCACGGGGCGGGCGGCATCCGCAAGTACTGCTCGCAGCAGGCAATCGTCGTCACCCCCAGGCTCGCGCTCAAGCGCGAACCGCACATGTACCCGTACAAGCGCCGCACCTCGCGCCTGCTCGCGGGGCTGTTCAAGTTCCTATACGGCCGGGGCAAGCGCGATTGACAGCAGCCGTTCGAGCTCGGGGATGGTCGTCTCCGCGCTCGTATGATGCACCGTGGCCATGCCCAGTTCCTCGGCCGGCTTCAGGTTGAACGGCAGATCGTCCACGTACACGCAAGCGCTCGTCTCGACGCCCGCGCGCTCGGCCCCCAGCTCGTACATCCGCCGTGAGGGCTTGCGGATCCCCTCCTCGCCGGAGATCACCACGCCGTCGAACAGCTCCGCGAACTGCTCGTGCGGGTAGCGGTGCACGCCCCACGAGTTCGACACTAGCGCCGTCCTGACCCCCGCCTGGCGCGCTCTGCGCACGGCCTCGACCATCGCCGTGTCGGGCCCCACGCCGGCGAACAGTCCGTCGATCAGGCCGCTGGGCTCGACCTCCAGGAGCGCGGCGAAGCGCGTCTCGAACGCGGGCTCGTCAAGCTCTCCCTTCTCCAGCGCGATCAGCAGCTCCCTGAACTGCGGATCGGCTTTGAAGCGTCCGCTGAGCGCCTGCGGGTCGATCTGGGCCTGCAGGCAGTAGGCGTGGAAGGACGCGAACAGGTTGCTCGTCAACACTCCACCCCAGTCGATCAGCAGGGCCGTGCGAGTCGAGTCGGCGCCGTCGAGGGCGTTGGTGCTGGTGTCTGTCTGTGCCTCAGTCATCGCCGAAGGCCACCCCCTCCGCTTGCTTGGCCAGCTCCACGACGCCGTCGCCGAATGACTTCAGATACGGGTCGTCCGTGGCGCCCGCGACCGCGCGCCTGTAGTTGCCCTCCATGAACACGACCGACTTCCACAGCGCCAGCGTCGTGTACCAGCGCAGATCTTTCATCGACCGGCCCGTACGCCGCTCATACAGCTCGATCAGCTCTCCGCGCGTGGGGAACCCCTCGCGGCGGGTGACACCGCCGAGGTACTCGCGCATCCCCCCCTTGGGGTCGCCGCCCTCCGTCCACATCATGCACAGGTAGCCGAGGTCCGCGAGCGGGTCGCCGATCGTCGCCATCTCCCAGTCGAGCACCGCCTCCAGATGCGCCGGCGGAGCGGGGGCGAAGATCGTGTTGCCGAGGCGATAGTCGCCGTGCACGATCGTCGCCGGCCCGGACGCGGGCATGTTCTCGGCCAACCATCCCCCGACGCGCTCGACCGCGGGTATCTCGCGCGTGCGGTTGACCTCCCACAATCCCCCGAACCGGCGCACCTGGCGCTCCAGATAGCCGGTCGGCTTGCCGAACCCCGTAAGCCCCGCGGCGAGCCAGTCCACCGCGTGGATCTCCGCGAGCGCCTCGATCAGCTGCTCGCCGATCTCTCGCCGCTGAGCGGGGCTGTCGAGCGCGTCCGGGACGCCGGCGACGATCACCTCGCCCGCGACTCGCTCCATCACGTAGAACGGGCACCCGATCGTCCGCTCCTCCTCGCACACGGCCAGCACGCGCGGCACGCGCGCGGGCGTGTCCGCGAGCGCGCGCAGCAGCCGCGCCTCGCGCAGGACGTCGTGGGCGCTGGGTGGCAGCGGCGGGCGCGGCGGGCGGCGCAGCACGACCTCGGCGCCCGCCCGCTCGATCAGATAGGTCACGTTCGAGTGTCCCTCGCCGATCGGCCGGGCCTCGATCTCGCCCTCACCGATGCCGTGCTCGTCCAGGAACTCTCGCAGCGGCTCGATCACGAGCAGCGGCGGGCGGGCGTTGGCGGACGCCTCGGCATGCGTTGCGACGATGTCGTCCGGTGCAACTGCTGCACTCATCGATTCGCACGGTATACGAGCCCGCCTGCAAAGGGCTCGCACGACCGCAACCTCTCCGTCCCTGAGGTGTCTTAAGCCACCATGCTCAGAAACAGACTCCCCCGAATCCTCCCCGCCCTGCTTGGCAGCGCCGCCATTCTCGGCGTCGCCGCGAGCATTCCCGCGACTACGACCACTGCCCTCGCCTCGCATAGCGAGGCGGTGTACTTCGAGGGCTCCACCGACCTGCTCACCGCCTCCACCCGCCCGCATGCGATCGCCCAGCTGCAGGCACTCGGCGTGAAAGCCCTGCGCGTCGAGCTCTCCTGGTACAACGTGGCTCCCGGGCAGAAGTCGACCACCAAACCGGCCTTCGACCCCACCAACCCGGCGAGCTACAGCTGGGGCGAATACGACGCGCTGATCAACGAAGCGCAGCGCCTGCACTGGAGGGTGCTGCTGACCGTCACCTCGCCCGTGCCGCGCTGGGCCACGTCGAACAAGGCCGCGCCCTACGTCACGAGCCCCGACGATCAGGACTTCGAACAGTTCATGACCGCAGTCGGCCGCCACTATGGCACGAGCGTACTCTACTCGATCTGGAACGAGGCCAATCACCCCGCGTTCCTGCGTCCGCAGTTCAACTCGCACGGCCAACCGGCCTCGCCGCGTATCTACCGCGGCCTGTACCAGTCGGGCTACGCGGGCCTGCAGGCCGCCGGCATCGCGCATCCGCAGGTGCTGATGGGGGAGACCGCCCCATTCGGCTATGACACGGTGAACGTGCACAGGGAAGGGGCCAAGGCGCTGCTGCACGACGTGGCCCCGCTGGCGTTCCTGCGCGGGATGCTGTGCCTGAACGCCAAGTACAAGAAATCGGGTTCCTGCGGGCAGCTGCAGACGGCCGGATACGCGCAGCATGCCTACACGCTGCCCGCGGGCCCCTACTACAAGCCATCCCGTCCATCCGAACGCGATGACGTCACGATCGGCGTGCTCTCGCGCCTGTCGAACGCGCTGAACGCGGCCGCCCGTGCGCGCGCGATCCCCGGCGGGGTTCCCATCTACCTGACCGAGTTCGGCGTGCAGAGCGTGCCCAACCGCGAACTCGGCGTCTCGCTCGCCCAGCAGGCCCAGTTCGACGCGATCGACGAGCGCATCGCCTGGAGCAACCCCCGCGTGGCGGCCTTCTCGCAGTACCTGCTCAAGGACGACCCGCTCGGCGGCAAGGCCGGGTCGAGCGTCAACGGCGGCACGATCGGCTTCCAGACCGGGCTCGAGACCGTCGCGGGCAGGCCCAAGCCGCTGTACTCCAGCTGGCCGCTGCCGCTGACCGTGACCAAGCACGGCCACGGCTTCTCGCTGTGGGGTCTCGTGCGCCCGACGCTCGGCTCGACCAGGGCGACGATCCTCGTCAAGCGCAAGGGCGCCAAGAAGTACACCACGCTGAAGACCGTCACGACCAACGCGCTCGGTTACTGGAGCCTCAACTCCTCGACCCAGGGCACGGCCTGGCGCGTGCGCTGGGTGAGCCCGACGGGCGTCAAATATGAAGGCTCGCCGATAACCGCCTACTGAGAGGGCCGTACCGATCGGAGATCGACGGAATCTCCGATCGGCCGGCGGCGCGGTGGCGCGGGTCATGGGCTGGGCCGGCCTGGCTGAATAGATGAAATCGGCGCTCCGGCATCCCCCTACGATGGGAGGGTGCCGGAGTTGCCCGAGGTCGAGATCACCGCGCGCCTGCTCGATCGGGCGTTGCGCGGCGCCCGCATCGAGTCGGCGCTCGCGCCCGGCATCAACGCGCTGAAGACCTTCGATCCTCCGCTCGCGGCGCTGGAGGGGCAGACGGTCGCGGGGGTGCGCCGGCGGGGGAAGAACCTGATCGTCGATGTCTCCGGTGAGCTGGTGCTGTTGCTCCATCTGATGTCCGCGGGGCGCCTGCAGTTGTATGACAAGCGGGCCGGGCCACGCGATCGGACGTCCAGGCTGCTCGTGCGCGTGCGCTTGCGGGAGAACGGGTCGCTCTCGCCGGCGGAGGCGGAGTTGCGCCTGCGCGAGTTCGGCTCAAAGCAGGCGGCCTGGGTCAAGCTCCTGCGGGCGGGTGAGCTCCAGGAGGATGAGATGCTCGCCAAGCTCGGCCCCGAGGCGTGGCCTGATCCGCCGGCGCTGCGGGAGACGCTCGCCGCGCCCCGTCCCCTGCACGCGCTGCTGCGCGACCAGCGCACGATCGCCGGGATCGGGCGCTCTTGGGTCGATGAGATCCTGTGGCAGGCAAAGCTCTCCCCTTACAAGCGCGGCGCCGATCTCGACGCCGGCGAGTGCGAGTGCCTGCGCGAGGCCACGATCGAGACCCTCGGCGGGGCGATCGCCCACTATGAGCAGGCGATCGAGTTGCCGATCCCCGACAAGCTGCCGATGCCCCTGCAGGTGCACCGTCATGAGGGCGAGCCCTGCCCGCGCTGCGCCACGACGTTGCGAGCCGTGCACTTCGAGGACTATGTCATCGCCTACTGCCCGACCTGTCAAACGGACGGGCGCGTGCTCAAGGACCGGCGGCTGTCGCGGCTGTTGAAGTAGGGCGTGCTTGCGCACGAGCGTTAAGCCCGAGCACGCTTTCGCTCCCCGACAGACCGTAAGGACCTTATGCCGGCTGGTCGGAAAGCTGGTAGGATTCTGGGTATGAAGGTAAGTGTGAGCCTACCGGGCGAGGATGTGGCGTTCCTAGATGAGTACGCCAGCATCCATGAGTACCCATCACGCTCCGCCGTCGTGCATCAGGCCATCCAGGCGCTTCGTCTCGGCGGGCTTCGCGAGGCGTACGGCGACTCTTGGGCTGAGTGGGAGGCGAGCGGCGAAGGCACTGGCTGGAATTCGGTCGTCAGCGATGGCTTGTGATGCAGCGGGGAGAGGTGCGCCTTGTGGATCTCGATCCCGTCCGCGGGGCAGAGGCCAATAAGCGCCGGCCGGCGGTCATCGTCAGCAACGATGCTGCGAATACCGCCGCGGCAAGGCTGGGTCGAGGAGTGCTGACGGTCGTGCCTGTCACTTCGAGCGTCGATCGCATCTACCCGTTCCAGGTGCTTCTACCGGCAGGCGCCGGCGGCCTGCCACAAGACTCCAAGGCGCAGGCTGAGCAGGTCCGCTCGCTCGATGCCGCGCGCATTGGCGAGCAGCTCGGTCGGCTGTCCGATCGACTTATGGCCTCACTCGATGACGCGCTGCGCCTGCACCTGGCCTTGTAGATCAGGAGGTCTGCGAATATCTGAGTCCAGCGGCTAGGATCTCCGGGCGTGATCGAACAAGGAGATAAGGCGCCCGACTTCGCGCTGCCCGACCAGGACGGGCGCACGGTCAGGCTCTCGGACTACCGCGGCCAGCCGGTCGTCGTTTACTTCTACCCCAAGGCTGACACGCCAGGCTGCACGGCCCAGGCGTGTGGTGTGCGCGACCATCTCGCCGACTACTCCAAGGCCGGAGCGGTGGTCCTCGGGATCTCCCCAGACTCGGTCGCGAAGGTCAAGAAGTTCCACGACAAGCAGGCGCTCAACTTCGCCCTGCTCGCCGACGAGGGCCACGCAGTGGCCGACTCATACGGCGTCTGGGTGCAGAAGTCGATGTATAGACTTATCTCATAGGGTAGTAAACCAACCGGACGGATTGTGCTCCGTTTCCCAACGAAGGAGGGCTCATGATCGAGCAAGGACAAGTGGCCCCGGACTTCGAGCTGCCCGACCAGGATGGGGGGATCGTCAAGCTATCGGACTTCCGGGGCCAGTCCGTCGTTGTCTATTTCTATCCGAAGGCCGATACTCCGGGCTGTACTGTGCAGGCGTGTGGTGTGCGCGATCATCGTGCCGACTATGCCAAGGTGGGTTCGGTGGTGCTGGGTATCTCTCCTGATCCGGTCGCGAAGGTCAAGAAATTTCACGACAAGTATGACCTGGATTTTGCTTTGCTGGCTGATAAGGATCACGTCGTTGCAGAGACCTATGGGGTCTGGACAACCAAAAATATGTACGGGCGGTCTTATCTTGGCAATGAGCGCACGACGTTTATCGTGGATGCGGGTGGGGATGTCGCTGCGGTGCTGCGTAAGGTGAAGCCCGCCGAGCACGACGAACTGGTTTTGCGAGCGCTTGCGGAAGTTGCACCGTCTGTTGGGTGACAGAGTTTCACCAACGCCGTGGTGGCTCGGCTGTAGACGTTGTAGTTGGGCCGGCCGTTTCGTTATGACCATTTGTGGTGTTGGGGGTTCCATTGACCGTCGTGGGTGTGGCCGGTGAGGATGGGGTCGAGGAAGGCGGCGGCGCGAGTGTGGGCGGCGTGTAGGTTGCTCTCGATCTGGACTGTGATGGCGAGGCGTTTGTACGGGTCGGCCCAGGTGGCGGGGGGCGGTGGGAGACTGGTCGGTAGTGGTTGGCGGGCGCGCTCGGCGAAGGTGTTCTGTAGGGCGTGGCGCAGCTGGTTGGCTTGGATCGTGGCGGTGCTTTCGATGAGGAGAATGTCGATGAGGTCCTTCGGTCGGGTGCTGCGCTGTTTGGTCTCGCCGTAGGTGCGGGTGTAGGCGTGGACCTTCTCGGCCAAGTGTTGCGGGATCGGGATGGCGGGGATAGCGAGCGGTGCGATGCCGGCGAATGAGAGAGCATTTGAGGTGTGGATCGTGTCGGGTGTCCAGGAGATCATGTCGGTGAAGCCGATGTCTATGAGGAATTGCTCGAAGGTGCGTCCGGCGAGTTGGGCTGTGACGTGGAAGCGCACGGCGGAGAAATCGTCGGTGTCGTCCAGCTCGTAGGTTCTGGTGGCGGCGAACGTGAAGTGGTCGTCCAGCGCGAGTTGTTGCGCGGCGGTGATGTCGGCGATCGCGGTCTGCTCGTCGTCGTCGCGTCCGAGGTCGATGTCCTTGGTTGCGCGGGTGGTGATCGCGAGACGGAAGTTCAGCGCAAGCGCGCCCTTGAGCACCCAGCGGTCGGGCGCCACTATCAGCAGGCGACGTAGGAACAGCTCGAACGCCACACGCTTGCGCAGACGGGCGAGTCCGAGGCCGGTGTCGGCGGCTTCATTCTTCAGGCGCTGCTCAAGCGCTTGACGGAACGCGGCGGCGCTCGGGTACTTCACGCGTGCGCCCCGGCGGAGAGGACCATTTCAATCATCTTCGGCTTGTTGCGGCGGGCGGCTTCCTCTTGCAGTTGTTCGGTGGTGAGTAGTCCGCGTAGCAGAGCTTGTGTGATCGCCATCGAGAGCTGCTCGGGTTGTAGGTGTGGCGCGACGTCGAGCAGTGTTCGCGCGGGGGCGGTCAGTGGCAGCCCGTCGCGCCAGACGGTGGGGATCGCTTCGCTGTCGGCGTGTGTGTGCAGGACGACGCCGGGGGGTCGGCGAAGTCCGCGATGTTTGCGCGCGAGGAGCAGGTGTACAGCGTCGGGAATGGTGTCGCTGAGGTCCAGCAGCGCGAGCGCGCTCTCGTGAGATAGGAGCGCGCCGGTAGCGGCAACGGTCATCCAGGCCTCGCGCATATCATCGTGCTCAGCGGTCGGATATCCCTGGATGCGGTACAGCCCACGCCGGACGCGCTCGAAGCGTCCCCGGTGTATGTGGTGCTCCAGCAGTTGGCGGCTGATCGCGTGTGCGCGGGCCTGAGCGGCGTTGAAGTAGCCGCCCTGCTGGTATGCCTCGGCCTCCAGCCCCAGCACATCAGGTCCATTTTTGTCCAGCATAAGACAAGTATAGCTTGACTTTCGCGGACTTGCAAGGCCTCCGTGGGGCTCTCGGATGATCCGAGAGCCCCACGCGATCACGGGACGCGCGAGCGGCCTGAGCGGTGGGGGACGCTCAGGCCGCGGTGTCCAGGACGAATCCTGTGTCTTGTTCGACGGCGAGCTCGTCGATTCGTGCTCCTGCCTCGGCGATGCAGTCCCACAGTTCCCCCGCCCGCTGTTCGGCTTCTCCGCCATGCACGAGCGTCAGGTGTCGTGCAGTGTGCTCGACCTCGCCGGTGGTCTCCTGACTGGCGGCCTCGTCGGCGAACTCCAGCGCGCCCGTCAGCGCCCGCATGAACGCCCAGCAGTCTTCGCGCAGGTCGATCTGCACGGCGATGGGAGGGATCGTCTTTGACCATCCGATCGTGTCCAGCAGCGCGTAGATCTCCTTCAGGTTCTCCGCCGGTGGGCCAAACCACTCCGGGTGCGCTTCGCGGTCACTCGCAAAGCCGCCTCGTTCAGCGCTTCCGCGGCCGACCCGATCTCCGCGTACGCTGCACGACGCAACCAATCCACAACGCTCGCCGGGACCGTCATGTGCGTGGCGCCCGACACCGGCCCGCAACAGGTAATAAAATGATCCTGCATGGGAGTCACACCTCCTGTGCCATGACCCCCGGCTGTTTGCGCAGCGCGGGGGTCAACTCTTTCTGTTAACAACCTCAATTATAGACTATTGTGGTGAGAAGTCAATGTTTTTTGGGGAAATTGGCGCGTATTCATCCTGGGTTTGTACGATCAATTGTGGTGAACTCACCGCGCGTGTCATGGTCGTAGGCGTTCAAGGTGAGGCTGAGCCGGGGTCAAGGCCGTCCCGGAGGGCTGTCCCGTAAGGGGCAGAGTGCCTTGACGCCGGCGGCGCTCGCACTTCTACCCAGCCCATCATTTTCACACTCGGCAGCTTCGCTGCCGAGATGACCGGCTAATTTTCGCGTTCGGACCCTCAGCGGGCCTCTTCTTTCGCCGCCGCGTTCCTGCTCACACAGGGGCGGGAGTACGCTGCGAGGATTGATGGCGATCAGCGCAAGCCGGAGGAAGGCATGGTGACACGTGCAGAACGCCAGCTGGAACAGACGCGGGCCGTGAGCGCGTTGAACAAGGACGTGTGGGAGGCTGGCGTAGACTCTCGTGACGTGTCCACGGCGGGAGACCCTGGGTATGCGTTGAGCTCGTCCAGTGAGGATGAGCACGAGCGGCTGGTCCGCCAGGCCGACATGTATGCGCCGTTCACGCGCCGTCTGCTGGCGCGTGCGGGGATCGAGCCGGGGATGCGGGTCCTTGATGTGGGCTGTGGGCCGGGCGATGTCAGTTTGCTTCTATGCGAGATGGTGGGCGCCGATGGTTCGGTGGTCGGGGTCGAGCGTGACGAGCAGGCGCTTGAGAGAGCGCGTCAACGGGCGGTTGAGGTCGCCATCGAGAACGTCGAGTTTGTGCTCGGGGACTTTCGCGAGGTCGAGTTTGCCGGTGGCCCGTTTGACGCATTGGTCGGGCGGCTCGTGCTGATGTACCAGGGTGACCCGCCTGCGGCGGTGCGGGCCGCGGCACGCCACGTCCGCCCGGGTGGGGCGGTCGTGTTCGCGGAGATGTGCATGCGCACGGGGTCGGCGATACCGCAGAGGTTCTTGGTGTCCTGGCCGCATACTCCGGCGTCTGAGCGGCTCAGCGAGTGGATTGATGGCGCTTTCGGCGGGTTGGGCACGCAGCCGGACATGGGAATGCGGTTGCCCGCGACGTTTGCCGAAGCCGGCCTGCAGCCCAGCCTGGATCTCGACAGCGAAGTCGTGATTGCTGTTGGCGAGGAGGCGGTCTCCGAGGCCGTGGATTTCGCCCGCAGCTTGCTGCCTGGGATCGTGGCTGCCGGGGTGGCCACCGAGGAGGAAGTGGACATCGACACCCTTGCCGAGCGCTTGCGTGCCGACACTGGACCGGTCGGACGCATCTCGTTCTGGCCGACAATCATCGGCGCCTACGCGACAAAGCCGCTGTAGCGCGTCCTCAGTCAGTGCGCTCGGGAGCATCGCGCTCGGCGCGCCCTGGTTTTCGTGTCTTGTGCTTACGTGATCAGCCCAATTCGATTCCGTACCCGAGGTCGTTGTCGCGGCCGTTGTCTTGGTGTGGCTCGATGCCGCGCTCCCAGTCCTGCTGGCGGTCCTGTTGTTCTTGGATGATCTGCTGGATCTCCGGGTCGATCGCGGTTTCGCCGGGCTGCAGTCCGGCGGGCTGGTCGGCGTGGTGTTCGTGCTCTTGGTCGGGCTCGGGGGTATTGGCTCGCTCGCCGGGGCTAGCCTGGTGGCCTGGGCTTGCCTGTTGGGTTTGGCTTCGCTCGATGGCCTGACCGATGAGGCATCGCAGCTCACTCTCGATCTCCCGGTCGCCGCGTTCTTTCAGCCAGAAGGTCACAGAAGCCGGTCTCGCCCCGTCCGTGGGCGCCGTCGGCGCCCCATTCGACAATGCCATGGTCGAGGCGTTCCGGGCCCGCATGCAGGTCGAGCTCCTGAACCGCCGAAGATGGAAGACCAGG
>DASZJF010000040.1:0-128024 GCA_035948355.1 Solirubrobacteraceae bacterium | reverse complement strand
TCTGCCTGATCTCCGGCGGACGGGTGGCCGAGACGGCGCAGCGCACGGTCGCCGGGCGCCCGCTGGCGCTACCGGCGCTGGACATCCACACGGTCGGGGCGGGCGGCGGCTCGATCGCCTGGCGCGACGGCGGCGGCGCGCTGCGCGTCGGCCCCGAGTCGGCGGGCGCGCTGCCCGGGCCGGCGTGCTACGGGCAGGGTGGCGCACGGGCGACGGTCACGGACGCGAACCTGCTGCTGGGGCGCCTGCCGGTGCAGACGCCGCTGGCGGGCGGGCTGATGCTCGACGTCGCCGCCGCGGAGCGCGCGGTCGCGGGGCTCGCCGCCGAGCTGGGTCTGGACACGCGCGAATGCGCCGCCGGGATCGTGCGCGTGGCCGAGGCCGAGATGCTGCGGGCCTTGCGCGTGATGACCGTCGAGCGCGGGATCGACCCGCGCGCGTACGCGCTGATGCCGTTCGGGGGCGCCGGACCGCTGCACGCGTGCGCGCTGGCAGGAGAGCTGGGGATCGAGCGCGTCGTGTGCCCCCGCACCTCCGGCGTGCTGTGCGCGCTCGGTCTGGCTGCCGCGGCGCCGCGGCGCGACGTGTCGCGCACGGTCATGCTGCGCGGCTCGGAGCTCACCCAGGACGCCCTCGCAGACGCGCGCGAGGAGCTGTTCGCACAGGCCGGGTCGGCGGAAGCGGCAGCGGTATCGGCGCCGACATTGTCCTCGGCGCCGGCCGGCGAGGGCTTTTCCGGCGCTGACGCGCGCGTCGGGCGCGCGCGAGAGATCGCCGGGACGGGATCGCGGACGGTCTCGGGGGAGAGCAGCGAGAACTTTTTCGGCGTTAACGCGCGCAGACGGACCATCTATGAACTGCGCTACCGCGGCCAGTCCTACGAGCTGCCCGTCGAGTCGGACTCCATCGACCCGGCCGTCCTGCGCGAGGAGTTCGCCCGCGCGCACGAGCAGCGCTACGGCTATCGCGACGATCGCGGAGAGGTCGAGCTGGTGACGATCCGCGCGTCGGTCTGGGGCACGGCGCCGCGGCTGAGCCTGCGCGACGCCGACGACACCGGCAGCCGGCGGATAGAGGAGCCCGCCGCGATCGAGGGGCCGGCGGTATACCCCCTGCCCGAGGCCACGTTGTACGTCCCGCCCGGATGGTCGGGCGAGGTCGACGAGTGGGGCACGGTGCAGCTTCACAGGGACCCATCATGAGCGGGCTGGACCCGATCCGGCTCCAGGTGATCGCCGGCGCCCTGCGGGCGGCATGCGAGGAGATGGGCGCGGTGTTGATCCGCTCGGCCCGCTCGTCCAACATCAAGGAGCGCCACGACGCCTCCACCGCCCTGTTCGGCCCCCGCGGCGAGATGGTGATGCAGGCCGAGCACATCCCCGTCCACCTGGGCTCGATGCCCGCCGCGGTGGACGCCGTCCTGGAGAAGGACCACTCGCAGGGCGAGTCGTGGGTCCTGAACGATCCGTTCGCGGGCGGTACGCACCTGCCCGACATCACAGTGATCACGCCGGTGCTCGTGGACGGTGCCGTCCTCGGATTCGCGGCAAGCCGCGCGCACCACGCCGACGTGGGCGGTCGCATCCCCGGGTCGATGCCCGCGGACAGTCGTACGCTGGAGGAGGAGGGCGTCGTGATCGGACCGACCCGCCTGGACGAGGCGGCCCTGAGGGGGCTGTCAGCGCGTATGCGCCAGCCGGGTGAGCGCGAAGCGGACCTGCGCGCCCAGCTCGCCGCCAACCGCATGGGCGCGCTGCGCTTGCGCGAGCTAGCGTCTCGGATCGGAGCGAATGGGTTGAGCGAGGCATTTCGCGCGGTGCTCGACTACGCCGAGCGCCGCGCCCGCGCCTGCCTGCGGGCTCTCGCAGACGGCGAGCGTGAGGCCGAGGACCTGCTCGAGGCCCCCGAGGGCGACCTCGCGCTGCGCCTGCGCGCGACGGTCGCCGGCGAACGGTTGATCCTCGACTTCAGCGGCAGCGCGCGCCAGCATCCGGGCAACCTCAACTGCCCGCTCGCGGTCACGCGCTCGGCCTGCCTGTTCGCCGCGCGCGTGCTCACCGACCCGGACATCCCCCCGTCGGCGGGCGCCTACCGGCCGATCGAGATCGTCGTGCCCGAGGGCTCGATCCTGAACGCCCGCCCGACCGCGACGCATCGCCCCGCGGTGGCCGCAGGCAACGTCGAGACGAGCTCACGCGTGGCAGACCTGGTGCTCGCCGCGTTCGGTCGCGCCCAGGGGCAGGGCACGATGAACAATCTCACGCTCGGCGCCCCCGTGCGCACGCCGGAGGGCAGCGCCCCGCGGCATGTGACTCCCGAGTGCGAGGGTCGCCCGGCGCACGCGGGCTCCGACGGGAACGACGAGGCCGGCTTCTCCTACTACGAGACGCTCGGCGGCGGTCAGGGCGCCTGCCCCGACGCGCACGGGCCGAGCGGCGTGCACGTCGCGATGAGCAACACCCTGAACACGCCGATCGAGGCGCTGGAGCGGGAATTCCCGGTGCGAGCGATCGAGTACGCGCTGCGCCGCGGCTCAGGCGGCGCGGGCGCGCAGCGTGGTGGGGACGGGGTCGTGCGCGAGCTGCAGGCGCTGCGCGAGATGACGTTCTCGCTGATCGCCGAGCGCCGACGGCACGCTCCGCGCGGAGCCGGCGGAGGGCTCCCGGGCCTGCCGGGCCTCGATTCGATCGACGGCCGGAGGATTCCGGGCAAGCTCACGGGCACGCTGGAGCCCGGTCAGCGGCTGCGCATCGAGACCCCCGGCGGCGGCGGGTTCGGCGCGCCCTGAGCGGCGACGGGCACTCCCAACTCCTCGATACGCCCAAAAAAGCAGCAGATTTGCAGGGGATTTGGGATTTCCCCCTGGATTTCGTATCTTTTAGGTACTGGCCGTCCTGTTATCGCGGACGGCGCACAGGGCATACATCAAGAAGTTTTCCCCTCAACCATCACCGGTTCTTCCCATGCCAATTGCTTTCAAAGAGTGGGCTGTCACCGTCCGCGCCCTCGCGGAAGGCGAGCAGCTGCTGACGCTTCGCAAGGGCGTCCTGCGCGAGTCCGGCAAGCCGTTTCGGCTCGCCCACGAGCGTTTCTTCCTATATCCCACGTTCGACAACCAGAGCGGCGACCTCGTGCGCGAGTCCCACCAGCCCGAGCTGCGCCGCGCGCTCGAGGAGGGCGTCTGGAGCGACGGCGAACCGCCGCTGCACGCGTTCACCTCCGGTGTGCCGATCCAGCAGCCCGACCGCGTGCGCATCCGCGCGTGGGCCGAGGTGGCCGGGCACTTCACGATCACCGACCCGCGTTGCGTCGACGCACTCTCCCCCTTCTACGTATGGACTCCCAGCTACGCCGAACGGCGCCTGGGCTGGCGCCGCCGGCAGCCGCTGCACGTGCTGCTGCTGCGCACCTACCGCATCCCGCGGCCTGTGACGGTGAAGGTCAAGGACGAGTACAGCGCCTCTCAGGCCTGGGTGGAGCTACAGCGCGAACTGCCGTTCGAGGGCACACCGGTGCTGTCCGACGCCGAGTTCGAGCGCGCCTCCGAGGAGATCGAAGCGATCGCCAACAGCGAGGCCGGCCAGCCCGTCCTGGCCTAGCTGGTTCCACTCCACGCACTCGCTAATCCGGGGGTGGCGCCTGCAGGGCTTCGCGCGCTGCCTGAGATCCCGACTCGGGCACGAGGATGTCGCGCGGGCCGGCCGCCAGGAAGTCGGGCACGTCGAACCCGGGCGCGCGGCGGGCCATGCTGGGGATGCCCTCCTCCAGCAGCAGCCCCTGGATCAGCTGCGCCTCGGGCAGGTTCTGGGCATAGGCGACCTTCACGAGCCGGCCCTCGCTGTACTGGGGCTTGATCTTGCGCGCGTGTTCGCGACGCTCTCCGGGCTCGGCGTCGGCCGCGCCCGGGGGATGGACGAGCGGCATCCCGCATGTGGCGCAGAAGCGCTCGCTCGGGGGGTGTTTCCGTCCGCACGACGGGCACACGAGATGGTCGTCGGCCACGCGGTCCATCACCGCACCCGCAGCTCGACCTCCCGCACGGCGCCATCCTCGATCAGATAGCAGCGGACCTCGGGTTCCTCACCGGCCAGTCCCACGATCACCCACTCAAGCCCCGGCCAGTTGGCCGCGAAGTTGATGTCCGTCTGGGAGGGGTACGGGGCGGTGTGGGTGTGCGAGTGGTAGATCGCGCCGAGCTCTGCGTCCTCGTTCTCGAACTCGTCCATCGTCCGCAGCACCTCCAGGCCGTCGATCTCGAAGCGCTTGCGGCTGGCGTGGATGTTCCTCGCGCGGTGCACCCTCATCGCGCGCGGCTCGCCGCCTGACTCGGCGGGGGCGTAGGCGATCATGCCGCAGCACTCCTCGTCGTACTCCTCGCGCGCGTGCGCGATCAGGTCGTCCAGGAGGGAACGGGAGATGTTCATGCCGATCTCGACCGCACTGCATGCGTGCGTGCGTGTGCGCGCGCGTTCACGTCCACAGAGCCGATAGCCGACCGTGGCCGCCACGGCGGACCGGGCTCTACCACCAGACGGTGGCGTCGAGGTTCTCGACCTCGTCGACCGGCAGCGTGTAGATGCCGCTCGACAGATACTTCCAGCCGTCGTCGGCGACGACGAACACGACGTTGGACCCCTCATCCAGCTCGCGGGCGATGCGCACGGCGATGCTGGCGATCGCGCCGCTGGAGACGCCCGCGAACACGCCCTCCTCGTCCAGCAGCCTGCGCGTCCAGATGATCGCGTCGCGGTTGGTGACGAAGATCTTGCGGTCCAGCAGCGAGATGTCGATGATCGGCGGGATGAACCCGTCGTCCAGCGAGCGCAGCCCCTGCACGGGCTCGCCCTGCATCGGCTCGGCGGCGACGATCTTCACGTTCTCGCCGAACGTCTCCTTCAGCCGCCGCCCGTTGCCCATCAGCGTGCCGCCGGTGCCCAGGCCGGCGACGAACGCGGAGACCTCGTCGAGCTCCTCCAGGATCTCCAGCGCCGTGCCGTTGTAGTGGGCCAGCGGGTTGGCCTCGTTGCCGTACTGGTAGGGCATGTACACGGAGGAATCGGCCTGCGCCATCTCCAGCGCCTTTTCGACCGCGCCGTTGGAGCCCAGCGAACCCTCGGAGTAGACGATCTCCGCCCCATACATGCGCAGCAGCTGCGTGCGCTCGGGCGTGACGTTCTCGGGCATCACGACCTTCAACTCATAGCCCTTGCGTTTGGCGATCATCGCCAGCGAGATCCCGGTGTTGCCGGAGGTCGGTTCGAGGATCGTCTGCCCGGGCGAGAGCGCGCCTTTCTCCTCGGCGTCCTCGATCAGCGCCCGCGCCACGCGATCCTTGACCGAGCCGGTCGGGTTGCGCGACTCGAGCTTGGCCCAGATGCGCACGCACGGCTTGGGCGACAGACGCGGCAGCTCGATCAGCGGCGTGTTGCCGATCGACTGCACGACATCCCCGTAGCGCCCGCCACAGGGCCGGTTCTTCAGCGGCTGAACGGCCATTACTTCACGGAATATAGCGGGGGCCGGGCACGGTGGTGGATCGGGTTGGACAGTGCGGGTATTGTTGTAGTCCTGATGGTGCCGTTTGCGGTGGGGACAGGAGTGGTCGTGATCGTGGTGGCGATCGCCGTGGTGCTCGTGGTTCTGTTTGTGACTCTGTCGATGCGCGGCCGTCAGACGCGCAGCGCGAAACGACGGGCCGAGGATCGAGAGGACTAGATGACGGCCGAGAGACACGCGGACTTCGGGCACGGATACGACTTCGACTGGCTGGTCATCGGCTCGGGTTTCGGCGGCAGCGTCTCCGCGCTGCGGCTGTCTGAGAAAGGCCACGCGGTGGGCGTGCTGGAGTGCGGACGGCGCTTCGCCGACGACGAGCTGCCCAGCTCGACCGCCGACCTGAAGCGCTACTTCTGGAATCCCCTGCTCGGAATGAAGGGGATCTTCCGTTTGACCACCTTCAAAGACGTCTCCGTCGTCTCCGGCTGCGGCGTCGGCGGTGGCAGCCTCGGCTACGCCAACACGCTGTACGTGCCGCCCAGGCAGTTCTTCGAAGACCCTCAATGGGCGGACATGAACGACTGGGAGTCGGCTCTCGCCCCGCACTACACAGAGGCGCAACGGATGCTCGGCGTCGTGCAGACGCCGTCCGACGACCCCGCCGATCAGCTGCTGCGCGAGCTGGGCGAGGAGCTGGGCGTCGGCGACACCTACAAAAAGACTCCCGTCGGCGTCTACTTCGGCGAGCCCGGTGTGACCGTCTCCGACCCCTTCTTCGGCGGCGAGGGACCGGACCGCACCGGCTGCCGGGAATGCGGGCGCTGCATGGTCGGCTGCCCGCACGGATCGAAGAACACGCTCGTCAAGAACTACCTGTACCTGGCCGAGAAGCGCGGCGCGCGCGTAAAGGCCGAACGCACCGTCGTGGACATCCGCCCGCTCAGGGGCGCCGACGGTGCTGAGGGCTATGAGGTCGAATCGGTGCGCTCGGGCGCATGGCTGCGCAAGGACCGCCAAGTCCAACGCGCGCGGGGCGTCGTGGTGGCAGCCGGCCCGCTGGGCACCAACAAGCTGCTGCAACGCTGCCGGCTGAACGGGTCGCTGGCGAAGCTCTCCTCGCGTCTGGGCGAGTTGGTGCGCACTAACAGCGAGTCGATCCTGACCGTGACCGTGCCAGAGGACTACCCGGAGGACCTGATCAAACGCGTAGCGATCACCTCCTCGATCTACCCTGACCCGAACACCCACATCGAGACCGTCACCTACGGCGACGACGGCGACTCGATGCACCGCCTGTACACGCTGCTCGTCGGCGACGGCACGCGTCTGACGCGCCCGCTGAAGCTACTCTCACAGATCCTGCTGCACCCCAAGCGTTTCGCGCAGGTACTATTTCCCAAGCACTGGTCGCGGCGCACGATCATCGTGCTGGTGATGCAGACGCTCGACAACGCGATCGCACTGCGCCCGCGTCAAGGACCGTTCGGCTCGTTCTGGCTGAAGACCGAGCAGGACCCCGACAAGCCGATCCCGACGTTCATCCCGATCGCCAACCAGGCGGCCGAATGGCTCGCCCGGCGCACCGGCGGCGTCGCTCAGAGCTCCGTCACCGAGGCGCTGTTCAACATCCCCACGACCGCCCACATCCTCGGCGGCGCCGTGATCGCCTCCGACCCCTCCCGCGGCGTGGTGGATGCCCGCCAGCGCGTGTTCGGCTACGAGAACCTGCTCGTCTGCGACGGCTCGGCGATCCCCGCCAACGTCGGCGTCAACCCGTCCTTGACGATCACCGCGCTGACCGAGCACGCGATGAGCCACGTGCCGGTGGCGGGCATGGTTGCCGAGCCAGCCTCAGAGACGGCCGCGACCGCTTAGCGCCCACCCGCCATGGCGGGCAGGATTACCAGTGTGTCGCTCTCGCCCACGGCTGTGTCCAACCCGCCGAGCACGCGTACGTCCTCGTCGTTGAGGTAGACGTTCACGTAGCGGTTCAGCTCGCCGTCGGCCGCGAACAGCTGGTCCTTGGTCGCCGGATGATTGGCGGCGAGGTCGCGCAGCACGTCGCCGACGTTCTCGCCGGAGGCGCTGAGGAGCTTCTCGCCGCCCACCGACGCGCGCAGCACTGGAGGAATCTTGATCGTCGCCATACCGGTCGGGCAGACTACCCTGCGGCCGCGCAGAACGCCTCGTAGTCGGGGAAGACGCCCATCTCCTCGTCGGCGATCTCCTCGGGCTCGCGCGAGCAGATCGGGCAGTCCGGGTCGCGGTGGACTTTGACCTCGGTCAGCGTGGCACCGAGTGCGTCGTACAGCAGCAGCCTGCCGATCGCGGGCTCGCCGATGCCGAGGATCAGCTTGACGACCTCGGTCGCCTGCAGCAGCCCCATCGTGCCGGGCAGCACGCCGAGCACGCCGTTGGCGCCGCAGGAGGGCGCGAGCTCCGCGGGCGGGGGCTCGCGGAAGAGGCAGCGGTAGCAGGGGCCCTCGTAGGGCTTGAACACCGACAGCTGGCCGTCGAAGCCGAGGATCGAGGCCGAGACGACCGGGATCTTCAGGCGCACGGTCGCGTCGTTGAGCAGATAGCGCGTTGGGAAGTTGTCGACGCCGTCGACGATCACGTCGTAGCCGTCGATGATCTCCATAATGTTCGAGGCGTCGATCCGCACGGGGTACTTGACGACCTGCACGTCCGGGTTCAGCGCCCTGATCGACTCCTCGGCGGAGTCCACCTTGGGGACGCCCACGCGCTCGGTCGTGTGGATCACCTGGCGCTGCAGGTTGGACAGGTCGACCTCGTCGTCGTCGACGATCCCCAGCGTGCCCACGCCGGCGGCGGCGAGATACAGCGCCGTGGGCGAGCCCAGGCCGCCGGCGCCCAGCAGCAGCACCTTCGCGTCGAGCAGCTTCTGCTGGCCCTCCACGCCGATCTCCGGGATCAGCAGGTGACGGGAGTAGCGCTCGCGCTGCTCCGCGCTGAGCGCGCGCGGCACCGTGACCTCGTAGCCGCGGTCCTTCCACAGCGTAATCCCGCCCGTCATCGACGCGACGTTCGTGTAGCCGAGGTCGTCTTCCAGCGTGCGCGCCCCCCACGCCGAGCGATTGCCCGACTGGCAGTAAAGGACGATCTGCGCGTCGCGGTCGGGGACGGCGGCCTCGATGCGCGTCTCCAGGTAGCTGCGCGGCACGTGCTTGGCGCCGGGCAGGTGGCCGGCGGTGAACTCGTCGGTCTCGCGCACGTCCACGATCGCCACGCCCTCGCCGATCAGCTCGCGCACGCGCGAAGGATCGATCTCGGTGATCTGGGACTTGATCCGTTTCAGCAGCTCCGCGCCTGACAGGCTCATCGCGATACTCCTAAATCATAGTCGGGATTCATGGAGACTTCAAAAAGTATAGCGCCGAAAGACCATCCCCGGGGCAAAACCAAACCGACTCGTTACCGGAGCGCTCGTGCGGACGAGTCCGGCGCTCCTTCGGATCAGAGCGGGACCGTGACCAGCGCCGTGTGGCGCGCGATCGCGTCGAAGTCCGCGTCCCGGTGGAGCAGCCGGGCTCCCGTTCTGATCGCGACGGCCGCGATCAGGCAGTCGGGAGCCTTGCGTACCGTCTCGCCTCCGCGCCGGCAAGCCCGGTACAGCGCGGCGGCCGCCTCGTAGTCGGGCGGCTCCTCTAGGCGCAGATAGGTGCAGCGGTTGAGCAGGCGGCGCATGTCTCGCGCCTGGCGCTCGTCGTGGGCTCCAGCCAGCACCTCGAACATCACCGTCCCCATCGTCGCGAGGGACTCGCCGGCGTCGACCGCCGTCCGCAGACGGAGGTGGGCTGGACTGCCGGTCATACGCTGATACTCGATCCAGGCCGAGCTGTCGGCGAGAATCACAGGTTGGGGTCCCGCCAGCCGGTGCGCATCTCCTCCAGATCGCCCTCCCAGCCCGTCCCCTGCATCGCCAGCGCTTCCTCGCGACTCATCGGCTCCAGGTCCAGCTGGCGCAGCGCGAAGTCGATCGTCGCGCGCTTGGTCTTCAGCCCGTAGCGGTCCATCACGCGGCCGATCAGCTCGTTGTCCAGCTCCACGTTTGTGCGGCTCATGTGTATAGGATACACCAACCGAGCCCAGGCTGTCGATATGGGGATGGCGGCTGTCGTGGCCTGTAGACGACATGATGCCTGGATATGTCCCGGCGCCGCTTCGTCGTTCTGCTCGCGTCGCTCGCCGTGCTCGCCGTGGCGATCACGCTCGTTGCGACCTTGGCCTCCCCCCCCGACCACCACGGCGCCTCGTCCACCGTGCCGGGCTCGGAGGCTACGAACTCGTCCGGGTTCGACGGTGCGGCGATCCCCCCCAGTCCACTCGCCCCCGACTTCACGCTCACCGATCAAGATGACCGCCCGGTCTCGCTGAGTGGCCTGCGCGGCCATGTTGTGGTGCTGACGTTCCTGTACTCGACCTGTGGCGCCACCTGCATCCTCATCGCCCAGCAGATCCGCGGGGCGCTCGATGAACTGCCCCATTCCGTGCCCGTCCTCATCGTCAGCGCCGATCCGGCGACCGACACGCCCGCGAGCGTCGCGCGGTTTCTCGCACAGGTCTCACTCACGGGACGCGTCCGCTACCTGACCGGCTCGCCCGCCCTGCTGCGTCCGGTCTGGCGCGCGTATCGCGTGCATCCCGCGAGCGCCGGGCGCGCGGCGTTCGACAAGTACGCCTTCCTGCTGCTGCTCGACGCGCGCGGGCGCGAGCGGGTGCTGTTCGAGCCCGAACTGCTGACGCCGGAAGCGCTCGCGCATGACATCCGCCGGCTTCTAATCCCTCTGTCGTAGGTCGCCCGTTGGGTTGACCGTCGGAGTAGGCCGGACACTCCTCGCGGGGGCTAGTGGCCCCTCCGCAAAATTCGCTGGCGTTTCCCGGCGCCTGTAACGCGCCTGACGTCCGCCGCCGTCGGCCATGTGCCACCAGCACACTTACCGACACCGTCGGCCGTCAGATCGCGCCCATCCATCCGGCAAACACTCAGCGCATTTTCCGGATGAACCACTAGGTCGCTTCGAGCTTGCCGGCGCCGGTTTCGATCGACTGGCTTCCTTCCAGCGTGCACAACCCGAGCTTTTCGGATGCGATGAAGGCCGCGGTGACGCCACTCGGGCCGTTTGTCACCGTCACGCTTACCGCTCCTTCACACTTGATTTCTTCGCTGTGGCCAGACACTTTGCATTTCCACTTGAACGCCGGGGTGCCTTTGCCTTCGCCCGTCAGCACCTCGCGCGTGGCGCCTTCGATCGTCACGAGTTCAGCGCGCCACGGCAGGTTTGTGGCTTCGACCGTCTCGCTGCCACTTTCGCACGTCCGCCCTTCCAACCAACCTCCGGTACTACATTTCGTGATCGTCACCGACACCACTTCGCCGGTCGCGAACGGGAACGCCGACCCTCCCGCGCTGTCTTCGCATTCCGTGGAAGCCGATCCTGACGTCAGCTTGATTTTGCCGCTCTCCGTGATACCAAGCGGTTCAAGCACACTCGCCCCCCCGACACTCCATCCGGCTTCGGAGAGTTTTTCCGATTCGCTCGCGGTGACCACACTCAGCTTGCCACCGTGACTAGTCGCAATGGCTTGACTACCTTCGAACGCCATCAGGCCAATGTTCGCACCTTTGCATAAGTCGTACGCTTCTTGGGGCAGGAACGTCGCGGTCACCCCACTCGCCCCGTTGGTCATTTTGGCGAGCAGTCTCCCTTTGCATTCCTCTTCATGAGCGATTTTCGAGACGGTACAGGTCCACTTGAATCCGGCAGCGGTCAACACATCCTCCACGGATCCTTCGCTGGCAATCAGTGTGCCATGCCACGGAAGGCCGAGCGCTTGCAAAGTTACCGTGTTTTCACATTTAGCTTTTTCGAGCCACGAACCCTGACAATTCCCGCTAAACGAGGTGATTTCGCCGTTGGCCCCGAGGCCCGACGACCATTTGCTCTGCGCTTCGCATTCGAGCGACGCCGAACCGGTTTCATTCCCCTCGGTCAGCTTGATCGTGCCTGTAGCCGCCGATTGGATAGGTTCGGCCAGCGCAGCGTCACCAAGGCGCCATTCCGGTGTCACCTGTGGAGAGACACCATTCTCCGCCAACGTGACAAAATATCCGTATCTCGCCCTCCATTCCGTCTGTGCCCCAACGGCTGTGCAGCCGGCCGACTGCTGCGCCGGGCACGATGCAGCAAGCAGAGAAGCAACTTCGACGCCCATCGCAGCTGGTTCGGTCACCCACGACGTCCCGTTCCAGCGCTCAACCAATCCAAATTCGCCCGTCGCCGTGGAGTATTCCCCTACGGCAAGACATTCTGTCGACGATGCGCATGAGACGCCAGCAAGTGTGTTAAAAGAGCCTCCCGGATTGGGCGTCGTCTGAATAGACCATTCGGTGCCGTTCCAGCGCTCAACCAACGTGACCCCTTTACCCGCGCTGTTCTGGTACTCCCCGGCGGCGGTACACAAGTTAGAACTGGAGCACGACACACCGTTCAGCCGGCTTTCTTTGGCACCTTCCGGATTGGGCGTCGTCTGAATCGACCATTCGGTGCCGTTCCAGCGCTCAGCCAACGTGACCGCTTTACCCGCGCTGTTAACGTATGCCCCGGCGGCGGTACACAAGGCAGGAGAGGAGCACGACACACCGGTCAGCCAGCTTTCACTGGCGCCTCCCGGGATCGGCGTCGTCTGAATAGACCATCCCGTGCCATTCCAATGCTCGGCCAAAGCCATCCACGCCCCGGAGCTGGTGGTGTAGACGCCCACGGCAGTACACGCAGTAGTCGACACGCACGACACCTTGTTCAGCCAGCTTTCTTTGCTCCCTTCGCGGCTGGGCGTCTGCTGACTAGACCATTCCGTGCCGTTCCAGCGGTCAGCGAACGGCGATACCGTGCTGGAGCTGGTTTTGTAGGCGCCCACCCCTGTGCACGCAGTGGAAGACGCGCACGACACTCCGCGCAGTTCGCCGAGTTCAGAGCCTTCCGGGCTCGGCGCCGTCTGAATAGACCATTCGGTGCCGTTCCAACTCTCAACAAAAGGCCCATGACCGAGCGATTTGGGCCCGACCGCCAAACATGTTTCCGACGACGTGCACGACACGTCCTTCAGGATGCTGCTTTCTGAGCCGGCCGGCACGGGGGTAACCGCGGCCTCCCAGGGTCTCGTGGTAAACGTGTGATCGACGCCGTAGACCGTCCCTGAGGCATTTTGCGCAACGAGGCGATAATGATAACTCGTGCGCACTTTGAGGCCAGTGACGCGTTGACTCACGCCCTTCCATAGGCGACCCGACCCCGCACTACCGCTGACCGACGAGCCGTACGACGTCGTCTTACCGTATTCAAACCAATAGTTGGTCGCCAGTGAAGCCGGATTTACATATCCACTCAAAACGGCGCTATTGGTCGCCACGATCGGCGCCGGAGATGTGATCGCGTGAAAGCCGACTTCTGTTTCCAGGGCTCCGTCGGGAGTCCCCCATCCGGTTGGCCCATCGTAGCCTTCTTGGCCGTTGCACAGGTAGTAGCGGATACCACAGCCTCCGTTAGAGCCGGATACAACATCGAACAGGGCCCGTCGGTAAAAGATTTCGGCGTCACTGCTACGCGTGGGACCTTCGGCGTGCGCCTCCACGGCGGCGATGATCGGCGCGGACACGCTCGTCCCGCCCAGGAGAATCCAACCTTCGACTTTGTACGAGTCGTAAACAGACACAGGCGATTCGGGATCTGCGACCGCCGCCACGTCGGAGGCCGTGCGCCCGGTACAGCTCGGGTCGGTTTGCCACACGGGCTTTGACTCATACAAGCTACACCCGCCGCCACTGTCGCTCCATATCGTCTCACTCCAGCCGCGCGGGCCTTCGGCTTTCCTTAGTGTCGTACCACCCACGGAGATGACGTACTGCGATGCAGCCGGATAGCTAGGTCCCAATGTTTCGTCACCGCTGGCAGCTGTGATCGGAACATTCGTACCGTCAAAGTGACTGTCAGCTTTCGTCTCTTCGGAATACTCATTTGTACCCCAACTGTTGCTGACCTCTGTGGCTTTTAGAGCAAGGGCCTCGTCCTCCGCTGCGTACATACTGCTGAGTGCGTTATTGTTTGCCTCAACCAGCAGGATTTTGCATTCTTGACAGATCGCGGACACCATGTCGAGATCCAGCGATATCTCGACAGACCATCCTGCATTTGCCGCCGGATAGTTCGCTTTTTCGCCGGCCTGGTTGACCTTGGTGAAACATCCGTTCGTAGTGGTGCACTGAGACAATCCATAGTGGGAGCGGTAAGTATTCAGGTCGGTTTCGGCATTCGGATCGTCGTAGGCGTCAACTATCGCGACGGTTTGAGACCGGGGGATCGTAGATGGAATCTTGTAAGCAGAGAGCAGGTCGGCGGGAGAGAAGCCACCTTGTTCGCCGCTGCCTTCATAGCCGGGCACAGCACTGCCAGGCTTTTGCTGGCTGGGCGCCCCGATGAGAGCTCGCCTGCGGGCTGCGCCGCGCGGCACGATGATCGACGTGCACGCCGCATGACCCCGCGACGGCCTGCCGCAAGCCGCATACGGTTCGGTTGTGGACGGTGTGAGCGAATAGTGAAATCCGTGGGCCGGTGAGACAGTGCTGCTCCCCGGTGAGGTTTCCATCGCGCTCGCAGGGTGAAGCGGGCTCCTGGCATCCACAGACTCGGGCCCGCACGACGACAACGCGGTGATGAGCACCGTCAAGCACACCAGCCAACGCGCCACATGAGGCTGTGATGGCAGATGCTTAGGTCTGCCCTCACCAACTCGTCCTATTGGGTGACGCCTCCGTCCAATCATCGCATTCCCCTCGCTAGCTGTGGCTGCTCGAAGCGGATAGATCATCGACTCCAGAGCATTTGATGACCTCAAGACTTAGAAGCGAGCCTATTTGTCCTGACTGCAGACGTCAAGACGTTACACGCCGTTCTCCCGCCGTATAGGTGAACTCACGGGTCTGGTAGGGGCAGCGGGAGCTCCCACTCTGGGCACACTCCGGATCTTTGTGTATTGGGCCGAGTTTAGGAAACGTCGCTCCCACAGAGGTCCTGCAGCGCTATCGCCGCCTGCCTCCCGGACGGCGAGACGAACCATGCGTTTGGGCGTCCTGGTAGGCCTTCGTGCTTGACGAGCAGTCCCATGCCAGCGAGACGCGCGAGCAGCCTTGACATCTGATCGTGACGGGGGATACCGACGGCCTGCGCTACCTGCCGGTTGCTCGACCCGGGATGCTGCGCCAGGTAGAGCACGCACGCACGCGCTCGGTGGGCTCGCGGGTTGCGCAGCGCCGGGGGCACACCCGCGGTAGCGGTCGCGACGCCCGACCGGCTCTGTGCCTGTCGCCTAGCCGCGCTCGCGCGGGCGAACGTTTCGCCGCGCTCGATCTCGTTCGCGGCCGCTCCCGGGCCCAGGTAGAGCGTCGTGACAAGCCCCGCGAGCGGCCCCAGCAGCTCGACCAGCGGCTCGTCCGGCCCGCTGAGCACGCGTGTGTGGATGATACCGAGCACCGACTCCATCGCCGCCGTGGCCGCCAGCGCGTTCAGCTCGACGCCCTCCGGCGCCGGCCAGCGAGCGACGATCGTGCGGGTGAGCGCCGCGATGTGGCGCTTGCGGCGCTCGAGCGCGCGCGGCCCCGCCGCCAGCGTCTCGACGAGCCAGACGCGCGCCAGCACGGGCTGCTCGTCGAACATGGCGAGCAGCGCCGCGAGCGCGTTGCGCACACCGTCCTGCCAGCTGCGCTCCCCCACGAACGCGTCAGCTATCAGCGCGTCGACGCGCCTGTATCCGTCGTCCATCATCGCCAGGAAGCAGTCCTCGAGGCTCTCGAACACGGCGTAGAACGTGCGACGTGAGATCGCCGCGTCGGCGCACACGGCCGTGACCGTCGCCCGGGCGACGCCGACCTCCGCGACGACGGCTACGAGCGCGTGGAGAATGCGCGCGCGCTGCATCTGCGCCGTGGTCGTAGTCACGAAGAGCCGGCGCGTCAAACGGTTTCAGGGAACGACGAAGAGGATCGTCTACTTGTGTCGCTTGGTTTTCTTCTTCTTGGGTTTGGTGGTTTTCTTGGTCTTGGCGCAGCCGGTGACGGTCACGGGGGTGGTCTGATGGATGACGGCGCCGTTCTGGGCGATGAATTCGGTGGGCATCGTCAGGGTGGCCGGGACGGTCTGCTTCACCTTCCTGGTGATGGTGCGTTTGCGGCCGTTCTTCGCGCGGACAGTGATCTTCTTCTTGACGGTCACGGTGCGGGTGAGGGCGCAGAGGTCGCCGTTGGCCGTCAGCGCCGAGTAGGGACCCTGGGGCAGGGTCAGTTCGAAGCTGCCGACCGGTGCGTCGGGGACCGTCTTGAACGTGCTCGAGGTGATCCCGGATTTGCTGATGAACGTGTCGCCGACGAGATCGATCGTGACGCCATAGCCCTGTAGGACGACGATCAGGTTCGGGAACGCTTCGCCGCCGTTGGAGACGAAGTAGGCGGGGCCTTCCAGGGGTACGGGGACCAGCGGGGTGATCGCCTTGGCGTGACCGACGATCGACGCGGCGGGACATCCCGCGGGGTTGGCGTGGAACTGCGCGGCGGTGCACGCCTGCTGCAGCGTCGTCAGACGGGAGGGGAGCTGCACCGGTAGTTCTACTTTGACCTGATGGATGTTCGCCTGGGTCCCGAATGGCGCGTTGGGGTAGGTCAGCTTCACGTTCAGCCCGGCGCCGTTGGCTTTGCTGGTCTTCCCGGTCGTTGAGACCGCGAATTTCGGGGTGAAGGCCAGGGTTGCGCAGTTCGTGACCTGGAACGGCACCGACAGCGATGACGTGGCGCCCTGGTCGCTGCGGAGCGCGCCGGTGATCGCGGTTTTTTCACAGTCGGTGGGGTTGAACGTGAACCCGGGACGGTTGATCGACACGTTGACGTGCTTGATCTGCAAGGGGATGCCTTCCAGGATCGTCGGGATCGCGTGCGGGCCGCTCGTGTCGCTCGTGATCGTCAGGGCGGCCGTGACGGGGTCCACTTCGATCCTGGCGCGGACCACAAGACAATCGCACGCGGGATGGTTGGTCTTGGTGTGCTCGAGATCGAACGGCCCCGCCTTGGCTGGGTTGACGATGCTGAGCCCGAACGGCGCGCCGTCATACGGTCCGGTGACGTAGACCCGTCCACCCTTGACGGTGTAGGGGTCCCCACCCAGACCGACGCTGACCGTCGTTTCGCCGATCTGACTGCTCGGGCCGCACAGTCCTTCTGAGGCCTGCGGTTCGGGACACAATTCCACACCGCTCAACAGGCCCGAGAAGCCCGGCGGGGTCTTCAACTGGATCGCGTCCAACTGCTGCTGGCCATCTTCGCGGCTCATCGTCATCGTGAACGGCGTGAACGCCCCCGCCTGCAGGTTCGAGCTCCCGGCGGTCAGTTCAGGGCTGAACGGCGGGCTCGATCCGGGACACGGCGAGCCGTTCGGGTAGGGCACGGTCTTCGGGCCGCTCGTGATCGCAAACGGTGGCGATTCGAGCTGGCCGGCGGGGTTACCGGACCATGGCGCTATCGTCGCGCTCGCCGTATACGACCCGCACTGGGTGGGCGTCGCCAGCGGGCCGCGGGCGCCGCCGAAGAAGTGCAGGCGCAGGTTTTCGAACGGCAGCTGCGGGGTGTTCTTGAACGTCGAGACCAGTTGGCCCGGTGCTTGACATGTGACGCCGGCGACGATTGCCCCTGTCTGCCGGCAAGGTGTGACTTCGCCGGCGAGCTTGACGAGGACTCCCGAGACGGGGTCTTTTGCGACTATGTAGAGGGCGATCAGCGAACCGAAGGGGTTCTGTTCCTGGCTGGCGAGGTATACCGCTCCTTCGAGCTTGTTCGGCAGCAACGGCGTTTCGATTTCCACCGTCCCGACCTTCGCGGCATCGGGACAGGACTGTTCGACGGGGCCTTCCAGGCCGATTTCGCCAAGACCACAAGCCATCAACCCGTCCGCACCGGAGGGATTCAAGGCGACGCCCGCAGGCAGCGTGACGGTCGTGTCTTTCACGCTTGACTCCGCGAGCCCCGTGGGGTTCAGGCTCGCTTCCTGGGGGACGTGCACACCAACGGTCAGGCCCGTCGGGCTGCTCGCCTCCTGCCCATCCGGCGTGACCGTGATCGATGGTTCGAAGTTCAAACGGTTGCACCCGTCCATCCCGAACGGTTCACCGAGGCTCGTCTGCGTCGCGTACCGCAACGGCGCGCTCCATTTGCCGATCGCTTCCCAGGAGTCCGCTTCAATGCTGGTCTGCAACGGGCCGGTGCACGACGTCGGGTTGATCAAGAACGGCTGCGGCTTTTCGTTCGCCGAGCACGACGCTTCGGGACCACCCGTTTCAAACGGTTGCGGTGTTCCGGTGAGACACGTCTTGCCGCGACTGTTGTCATGGCGCGGATCGGCGGGGATGCCCCAGAACGTCACGACACTACCGATGAAAGGAGTGTCCGAGAGGATGTTGGGGACCGTCACGACGACGCCGTACCCTTCGCCGGTGCGTACCGAGGTGTCGAGGATCACGGGACCCCTGGACGTGATGAAACCGAACCGCGCCGGCTCGCCAACCGACGGTTCGAGGCTGTACAACGGCACCTGAAGCGTCAACGGGGCATGACCGATCCGCAGCTCGCCCACGTTCGAGATGATCGGATCGGCGACACCAACCACGGTGTCGGGTGGGCATTCCGGCGCGCCTTCCGGTACTTCCGGCAGCGCGGCGGTGAGGAACACCCCGAGATTGCACTTCGGCAGTGGCGTCGGGTTGCCGAGCAACCCCGGAGGCAAATCGAAACGCAGATCCTTCGTCAGCCCCCACGGCGCGACTTCAAGAAACCCGAACTGGTGGTTGCCTGTTTCGGTGTTCAGCTCGGTCTTGCTGTTGAGCATCAACGTGCTCGTGAGCTGGAACGGGTGCGCGCCGGCCTGCGTCGAAGGCAACCCACCCTCTTCTTCCCCGGTCAATTCATAGGACTGCGGACCGTACCCCGTGCTTTCCAGCGCCAGCGCCTGGTGTGATCGCCATATCGGAGCGCCACCACCGCTGACCGTCACTTCGTTCAAGCCATCCCCCGCGCCCGAGGACGCTTCGACGACTATCGTCACGAAGAACTGTTCGTAAGCGCGAACCGGGGGCACGTATTCGCAGGTCACAGTCTGGCCCGCGATCGTACACAACGGCCGTTTGAGCTGTTCTTCGATTTGGGGCTCGCTGTTACCCAGGACGTTGCCCTTGCTCGCTCCTTCCACATACGCCCCGACGGGCGTCACGCCCGTCGGCAACGAGTCGACGACCGTGACGAAATTCTTTTTTTCCCCGCGCAATCCTTCCGCAGTGTTTTCGGCCAGCGTACCGGCAGTGGCACGATCGCCGAGATTCTCGACGTCCAGCGAAACTGTCCCGTGGGGACTGTTCGCGCTCGCGGGCGCCGATATCACGGCCATGTGCCACCACGGACTGGCGGCAAACGCCGAAGAGGACACACTCAACGACAGTCCCAGCACAAACAGCACCGGCAATGCAACCACCAACACCAAGCGCCGCATTATCGCACCCTCCCGGCATCGCTGGATTTCCCGACCGTCACCTTAGATTTCTTTTTCTTCGTCTTTACGCATCTACCATGACTGAGCTTCTTGCCTTTCACACACCTCGCCGTCTTCTTCTTCACCGTTTTCTTCGTCGTACCGGCAGCCGCCGAAGACGGCACCACCAGGTTGCCGACACCGGCGAACGTGGCGCTCGGCGGCGCGCCGAAGATCGCGGGCTGCGGGCTCGGCGCCGCACGGCAGGATTCTTCGTTCGTGCATGCCGGCGG
Source organism: Solirubrobacteraceae bacterium (assembly GCA_035948355.1). Taxonomy (GTDB): domain Bacteria; phylum Actinomycetota; class Thermoleophilia; order Solirubrobacterales; family Solirubrobacteraceae; genus Palsa-744. The sequence continues at coordinate 108,655 of DASZJF010000040.1, read as the reverse complement.
GCTCACCGGTTCCTGCCGGCAGGGCACGCCTTGCGCGCCACAGACATGCGCGTCGTATATGTCGTACGCCGTGTCGCGATCTTCGCCCACCAGCCTCGCCGCGGTGATGAAGAACACGTCATCCCCATTTTCGCTCGCGTCAAAAAATGCCGATTCCTTGCCCGAGATACCCGAGGAGATCAGATCGACGCACCCATTGGCGTTTTCGCTGAACCCCGGAGCGCCGACCGTGCAACCACCGACATCCGGCGGCTCGTACTCGTACACGTCCTCCAGGCCGTTCGTCGCCAGCGCCACCAGCGCGTCCGGACTGTCGAAGAACAAGCGCCCACTATTGGAGAGGTAGCGCGGCTGATACATCGAACGGTTACTGACGCCTTCATCCCAGCCCGGCACGCTGCCCGCGAGCCAATGTTCTTTAGCATGGCTGCCCAGATTTCTGCGGCTCCAGATACCTCGACGGTCGACCAGCGGCTCGCTGCCACTCTTGTCCAAAACGCCGCGGGGTCGCGCCCCCGTCGGATTGCACGACGCGCAGACAAGCCGGCCGGCTACCGCGTCGTACAGGTAGACCTCCTCGTCGGGCTGGCCGCTCGCGGCGTCGCGGTTGTCATACCCGGTCAACGACCGCTCAGACATGAACGCCAGGTAACGACCGTTGGGAGAGACGCGGGAACTGACGTAAGCGAGAGCCGGTCCCGACGCGGCGCCAAACGCCTGTTCGTACCAGCTCGGTTCGTCTTCGAAGGACAGCGTCGCGACGAGCGTCGGTTCAGACCACGCTCCTTCGCTCTCGTGCAACTCATACAGGTTCGGCTGGCCCGCCACCGCATCCGGAGCAAGCACGCCCGTGGCCACGAAATACACGTACGAGCCGTCCTCGCTCACATCGCTCACGGCTTCCCGCACGCCTGCGCTCGTTTCGCCAACCCCATGCTTGAGGGTCAGATCGGTCGAAGTTTCCGTTTCCGTTTCGAACAGGTACAGATCGCCGTTTTCGAGATAGAAGACCTTCGAGCCGTCGCTGCTCATCGTCTGATAACGGGGATTAGCGCCCCCGACTTTCATCGTCCTTTCTTCGACCATGTCACGCACGTACAACGGCACGTTCACTGTGGCGTAGGGGCTGCCGGCCGTCCACGCGACCCAACGACCATCATCGGAGACCGCGCGCTGCGTCCCGCCGATTCCGGCGCCTTGACCAGCGACACTCATCGCATGTTCATAGCGAGTGTTATTCGGCAGCACGCCGACGGGCGCCAACGTGCCGGCCCTCCACTCATAAAGTTCGCTATACCCTCCTTCGGTCAACGCGACGGGAGACGACACCACCAGACTGCTCAGGTCAGGATTCGCGGCATACACGCGCATCGGTTCCACGAAGCTCCCGCCATCCGGGCGCACGCCTTTTTCCACGCCGTAGCGCGTTCCCGCCGGCGTGTTTTCAGACGTCACGAGCGGCGCAAAGGACGACTCCAGCGACAGATCGCGCAGGTACAAAGTCCTTTCGGACACGCCCGGTGCCAACGGCGGCGTGAACCTGTGCGGTTCTACGATCGCCGACGACAGGTCCGGCGAGAACCGCAGATACTCCGCACCCCCCAAACCGTTCGCGGGTTCATCGCCTTCAGGGGGCAACACGTCCGGCAACGTCAAATCACGCGAGCGCCAACCGGCACCGCCGCGCGACGACAGGACATCCGACGACACACCCTTGCCCACCACACCTTCACCCAACTGGTTCAACGTGTCGTAGTAGATCCCGCTGCCGTCCGCCGCCGCCTGAATATCATCCGAAAAGCCCACGAAGAAATCGATTACCGTCCCGGGCTTGGTCGCCGGGGAAACCAGTTCCCACGCCCGCCCATCGGGCAACGGGGTGCCGGACGCGCTCGCCATCTCGGTCGTAAAGACACGATCCGATTCTTCAAAGAGTTCCCCATCCTGTTCCGCCACCAGCCGGTAGTGGTAGGCCACACCGGGCTGCAGACCCTGCAAATGAACGCTCAACGCCTGCGCACCGACAGCGGACCCGATATCCGCGCCCGGCGGTTCCACCGGCGCGAACGCACCATACCCAGACGACGGCCCATACTCGAAGAAGTAGTGCGTATCACCACCATTCGCATCAAGCGACGCGGCCAAAGTCGCACTGCCTGACGTCACACCCGTAACATACTCTCCGCCAAGAATCGGGCCCGCGAACACTTCCCGCCCCACGGAGCGACTCGGACCCGCGATCGCCGAAGCCGCGTTTTCGGCGACCAGACGGTAGTAGTAGGTCTTCTCCGGTTCAAGACCGCTCACCTGCGCGCTGACATGCACCGGCGCCGACCCGCCACCAACACTCCCCGCCCCCGGCGAACACGCGACCTGCGTGCCATGCGGGCCTTCGCCTTCGCTGGAGTACGGGACCGTGTCGTATTCGAACACGCAGCCGGTCACCGCGTGTCCTTCAGGGTTCACCGCGCCGTTCAACGTCAGGCTCCGCGGCCGCTGTTCGCTGGGGGCCATCACGCTAACGGTCGGCAACGCCACAGCAGCAAAGATCACGACGCGGTCCGCGGTTGCATCCGACGCATACACCGTGCCGCTGTTCGATTCCCCACTACTCGCATCCACCGCCACACCCCGACTATCCGTCAAATAGCCAGACCCGAAACTTTCGATCAAATCACCCGCCAAACCACACACCCCTATCAACCTGCCCCCATATTCTCCTTTTCTTCCTTCCTTATAATCCAGATATACTTGACCCAAAGCTCCATCCAACGCCACACCAAAAGCTGGTTCTGTCTGAATGAATTCTTCTTGGAAAAATTTGTTCTTACCCCCACAGAATGGAGACACCAGCAGTTCTCCACGGCTGTTGACCTTATAGTCCCCTCCGTTCGCAAAAAGGTAAATGTTGTCTTCCGCGTCCACAGACAATCCTGACGACAGATTAGCCCCCAAACTCGTCTGACGAACGGCGATCGGCTGATTCGGCTGGCCGTCGCTAAAGTTCTCGATTCGTTCACGCCTGGGGAAATTGGGTTCTTGGTCCTGCACCCACAGCTCACCAGCCGGGTCGACGGCCACACTCTTCAATTCCTGGAACAAGTGCACCACGCCAGTCTTAGGGCACGGAACGACTTCTTCAATGTTTGGTGGAGTTTCGCACGTCGTCCCTGTCAGCTGACCGATATAGACGCCGGTTTCGCTGAACTTGTCGACAACATGGTGATTACCGTCCACCACGTAGACATCGCCTGCGGAGGGATCCAGTGGATTGCCCGAGTCGTCCACCGCGATCTGCGTCGGTTCGGAGAAAACACCAGTCGGCGATCCAGACCCATTGAATTCGCCGATCACAGTCGAACCGGACGAGTTGAACTCCTGCACACGATTGTTTCCGGTGTCAACCACGTACACGTCGTGCGTCACATCGTTCACAGCCACCCCAGTCGGTTTCTTGAACTGGCCGGGACCAGACCCTTCGCTGCCGAACGCCTTTTCGAAGGGGTGCGCCACCCGCGCCTGGGCGACGGCGCCCCCAAACAGGGCGCCGCCACCAAGCACGCACAACCACGCCGCGAGGATGTACCTAACGTGAGTCATATTCATCGCCTGTTTCTCTCCTCTCGACATGCCGTCGCCGCTATTCGGCGGTCACCGCCCACGTACCAACGGCGCTCCCGAATTCTTCTTTCGGGATCCCATAGTTGAGGATGTCACCGCTAACCCATGTGAGACCAAAGCCCAGAGCAGTGAAATTTTCCATTTCTTCGATATAGAGACAAAGATAACCTTGCTTCGCCTTCGGACTGCTCACTGTGCCAGGGCATTCTACGGCGTGTTCCAAGCCGGCTTTCCCGGGCTGGATCACGAACCGATGTTCTTCTTCAGCGAGGGCTTTACTGAGCGGGATGGGAAATGAGATCGGATACCCAGCACCCAATATTTTGTGATTGACCGAGATGGCCCACACACCCGTCTCCGTCTTACCGGAGGGCAGTGTGCCCCCAGCCGTCCAGGGCGAGCCTTCTTTGCCGTTGCACGCATAGGTCTTCGTCCCCGAGCCTTCCTGTTCAAAGCTCGAACCGCCTTCTTTGCAGTTCGCGCCCGCCGACTCGCCCGCGACCGCCACGCCCTTGCCGTTCACACCGCTTTTACCCGTCGGCCCGGTCGCCCCGGCTTTACCATCCCCGCCGGCTTTGCCTTCTTTGCCTTCCGCGCCCGTTTCGCCCTTCGCGCCCCCCGCACCCTGCGGCCCGGCAGGACCCTGAGCCCCCTGAGCGCCGTTTGCCCCAGCGGGACCCGCCTTGCCCTTCAACGACGCCAGCACACTCGGGCTGATCTGCTTGGTCGAGGTGATCAAATACTTCTTTGCGGCATACGCCCCGCCGCTCATGGCGAGCACGAGCGCGAGCACCGCCACGACGCTCGTGGCGCTGATACGTGTACGAATCGCTTGAAACATGATGCTTATCTCCCCTCCTGAGGATCTTTGACTGACTCGTTGAACCCCCAAGCGGGGTGACTGGCACTACCTGTTGCAAACAACTCTCGAATCGAGTGGGCTGTCCGTCTCATCGCCCACCACCCACACTCTCTACGTGGGCGTCATCGCTTGGCGTGACGCCCACCGCGCGCTCCACTTCCTCACCGCGCGCGGTCAGACGCCACGCGTTCGGTTCACCGGTCGGCTGATGGGCGCCTTGCGCCGCCGCGTTACGGATCAACCCCAAGCGCTCCAGGCGCGCCAGCAGCTTCGACATCTGGCCCTGGTCGAGCACACCCGCGTTTTCGGCGACCCCGCGATTGCTCGCCCCGGGCCAATCCCCGATCGCGCCGAGCACCCGCAGCGTGCGGTACGTCAAACGCATCGGCAAACCCGCCAACGGGTCCTCCGCCGGCCCCACCGACACACCCGCGCCGTTACTCGCCCCACCAGACCGCCGCGCGAGCTTCGGTCCGGGGCGTTCGAGCTCTCTCTGCGCCGCGCCAGACCCCAAATAGGGCAGCACGACCATGCTCACCAACGGGTTCAACAGTTCCATCAGCGCCCCCGAACGTTTTGCGAGCAACCGCGTGTGGATCACGCTGAACACCGCGCCGACGACACCCTCGCCAGTGATCTCCGCCAACCCACGACCATGCTTCGACCGCGAACCATCCCGATCCAGCACGGCGCCGAGACCGGCCAATATCTCCGCCCTACGCCGCAATACCGGCGGTCCGGCGCTGAGCGCATCCACCACGAGCAGCGAGCCGACCTCGGGCCGCTCGTCCAAGAACACCAACAGCGCGCTCAGACCCGCACGAACCTGCTCCCGCCATGCACGCTCACGCTCATACGCAGGAACGACACGATCAGTGACACGCGCGATCGCGTCCTCGAACAACGCCAGAAAACAGTCCTCGCGATCCTCGAACACGTCATAAAACGTGCGCCGCGACACCCGTGCACGCGCCGTCACCCGCGCCACGCTCATCTGCCCGTACCCATACTCCGCGACGACCGCCGCCGCGGAGCTCAACATCCGCGCGCGCTGCGCCTCGGAGACCTGCACGCCACCACGTCGCGCAGGCGCGCCGGTGGACAACGAGACGCGCGCGCGACGCCGCACCGTAGACATCACGCGCCCACCCCCCCGCGGGGGGTCGTGATCGGCAGCGAAGCGGCGGTTAGACCGGCAGCGCTACTGCGACAAGAGAGAGAGAGAGAGAGAGAGAGATGTGTCAGCGCTGCTGACGCATCTACCTACGGGCCGATATGGCCGCGCAGCAATCCCCGTCACGTTGAACCTGCATGAACTCACGCGAAAACAACCCCTCATCATTACGACCCGGTTACGAACCCTCTCCCAAGAGCGTGTTCCCTGTGGCGCGCCTGTGCCGGCCAAGGAGGCCAGACCCAAACCCGATCTATGTATGCCCGCGTCCCCCAAACGAGACGCCATGACAACAAGAACATAGAGGATCTACAATCACTTGTCAAGAGAGAACCGCGAAGTCTATGGCGTGAAAGCCCGTGTGAAACCCAAAACCCACACAGGCACACACAAACCACGATCGCCGGCACGGCCCGCGTGCCGCCACCAAAGCGCCCCCGCAACGCCCGCCACTGCGGTGAGCGGCTTGGACCGCAAACGATGAAAGGGACCGGCTGTGGCTCACCCGGCCATAGCCCGATCCCGGACACTCCCCGCTCGGTTGATACCCTAGCGCGCAGGTAGGTATTTGACGATGATGTTCTCAACCAAGGCCGAGTACGGCGTGCGCGTGATGGTCGAGCTGGCTCGACGGGCCGGCGCGGAGGGCGCGGGCGGGCATCCGATCTCCCTGGCGGAGATCGCCGAGCACGACGGCATGCCGCTGGCCTACCTGGAGCATCTCGTCGCGCGGCTGCGCAAGGCCGGCCTGGTCGACTCGCGGCGGGGATCGCGCGGCGGCTACCTGCTCGCGCGCCCGCCGGCCGAGATCACGATGGCCGAGGTGGTCGAGGCGCTGGAGGGCTCGATCGCGCCGATCGAGTGCATCTCCCAGGCCGCGGACGGCTCGATCGTGTGCTCGCGCGAGTCCGATCCCGGGCATGTCTGCCCGACCAAGCTCTTGTGGACGCGCGTGCGCGGTGCGATCGTGCGCACGTTGCGGGACACCACGCTGGCGGACCTCGTGCTCGCACCGTCCCTCGGCGGCCTTGCCGACGGACTGCCCGCCGATACGGGCATAGCAGCCGCCACCCTGCCCACGCTGCCCGCCGCCGCCTCGGCTCGCGCCGCAGCGCCGGCCGGCTGACCCGACCCATCCCTCATCCAACCCCGACGACCGGAGCCCGAACCAGCGACATGGCCGACCTAGAGATCAGAGACCTGCACGTGCGCATCGAGGAGCGCGAGATCCTGCGAGGCGTGGACCTGGACATCTCGCGCGGGGAGATCCACGCGCTGATGGGCCCGAACGGCTCGGGCAAGTCCACCCTCGCCTCGACCCTGCTCGGCCATCCCTCCTATGAGATCACCGAGGGCTCGATCGTCTTCAAGGGCGAGGACATCACCGCGGCCGAGCCGCACGAGCGCGCCCACGCGGGCCTGTTCCTCGCCTTCCAGTACCCCGTCTCGATCCCGGGCGTATCGGTCGCGAACTTTCTGCGCATGGCCATCAATGCCGGACGTGAGGAGCCGATCCAGGTGAAGGAGTTCCGCACCCAGCTCCAGCACGCGATCGACCTGCTCGACGTCGATCGCTCGTTCACCTCCCGCCACCTCAACGACGGCTTCTCCGGCGGCGAGAAGAAGCGCGCGGAGATCCTGCAGATGGCGATGCTCGCACCCGACATCGCGATCCTCGACGAGACCGACTCGGGCCTCGACATCGACGCGCTGCGCACCGTCGCCGAGGGCGTCCAGCGCCTGCACGACGAGCAGGGCCTCGGCGCGCTGATCATCACCCACTATCAGCGCATCCTCCATTACGTCAAGCCCGAGTTCGTGCACGTCCTGATGGACGGGCGCATCGTGCTGGAGGGCGGCGTCGAGCTGGTCGAGCGCCTCGAGCGCGAGGGGTATGACCAGATCCGCCAGGAGGTCGGGGCAGGTGCCTGAGGGTTCGGCCGAGCCCGTCGCGGTCAAGCCCGGTCGCCATCGCGAGGCGACGCTCTACCACGCGCTGCACGGCGCCGGGGCGGGCCACGGCGGCGCGCACCGCAGCCTCCCCCAGCTGCGCGAGGCTGCGCTGGCGCACTTCTTCACCTCCGAGCTGCCCGTGTGGCGGCGCTCGGGGTTCTGGACGACGAGCCTGCAGACGCTCGATCTGGACGCGCTGGAGACCCAGCCCGGCGGGATCGAGCCCGATTCCGTGCCCGATGTGGTGACGCGCACGCTCCCCGAGCGCGCCCACGCCGGACGGATCGTGCAGTGTGCCGGCGCGGTCGTGCACGTCGAGCTCGACCCGGCGCTGGCCGAGCGCGGTGTGATCCTGTGCTCGCTGCAGGACGCCTTCCGCGACCACGGCGAGCTCGTCTCCGAGCACTACTCCCGGCGCCTGACGATCGACCGCCACAAGCTCGAGGCCGCCAACGCCGCCTTCTGGACGGGCGGGGCGTTCCTGTACGTGCCGCCCGGCGTCGTCGTCGAGGACCCCTTCGAGATCGTCTACGCGATCGACCGTCCGGGCGTGGCGCAGTACGGCCGCACGCTCATCGTCGGCGACCGCACGAGCGAGTTTCGCGTGCACGAGTACGACCTCGCCGAGGACTTCGACGGTCAGGCGCTGCACGCGGGGGCGTTCGAGCTGTATCTGCGCGACGGCGCGCGCTGCCGTCTGGCGCAATTCCAGGATTGGAGTCCCGCCCGCCGCGGCGAGGTCTACGACGTCTCCACCCGCTACGTCGGCGTCGGGCGCGACGCCTACTGCCACTGGCTGCCCTCGCTGCTGGGCGGGCATCTCGTGCGCCAGCACCTGGAGCTGGCCGTGACCGAGCCCGGCGGCGACATGGCCTTCCGCGGCCTGTTCTTCACCGAGGCCGACGAGCACCTGGACGCGTTCGCGGTGGACCTGCACGAGACCGGCCCGTCCGGCGGGGACGTGCATTGGCGCGGGGCCGCGACCGGCGAGAGCCGCGCGTCGTTCGAGGGGCTGATCCAGATCGACCCCGGGGCTCAGCAGACGCACACCTACCTGCAGATTCACACGATGATGCTCTCGCCACGGGCGCGCCTGGACGCGATCCCCTCGGTGCTCGTCTCCGCCGATGACGTCTCCGCCTCGCACGGCGGGACCGTCGGCGAGCTCGACGAGGCGGCGATCTTCTACATGCAGTCGCGCGGCCTGGACCGCCCGGCCGCGGTGCGGCTGCTCGTCGAGGGCTTCTTCGAGCCCGTGCTGGCGGAGCTCGCGGACCCGCCGCTGGAAGAGCTGATCCGCGCGAAGCTCGCCGCCAAGTTGGCCTCCGCGCGTGAGGACATCGAGGCGTATGCGACCAGCCGCTAGTCGGATTGGTGGGTGAGCCATGAGCCAGCGTCCTGTCCAACGCAGTCGGCGCCGCTCACCGCAGCCGTCGGCAGGGTTGTGGGCGCTTTTGGGGGCGTGGTGATGGCCCGCGCTACGCCGATCGCCGATCCTGCCGAGTTGGCCTCCCTGGGTGTGAAGGGCGACTTCCCGATCTTCGCCCGCCGCTTCGAGGGTCGCGAGCTGATCTATCTGGACTCGGGCGCGACCTCGCAGAAGCCGGCGGTCGTGATCGACGCGCTGGCCGAGCACCTGCGCGCGCACAACGCGAACGTCCACCGCGGCGTCTACGCGCTGGCGCAGGAGGCCGATGCGGCCTATGACGGCGCGCGCCGTCGCGTCGCCGCGTTCGTCGGCGCCCAGCCGCGGACGACCGTATTCACGAAGAACGTGACAGAGGCGATCAACCTCGTCGCCCACGCCTGGGGGCGCGGGAGCGCCGCGGGGCGGGCGAATGTCGGCCCAGGCGATGCGATCCTGATTACCCAGCTGGAGCACCACGCGAACATCGTCCCCTGGCAGATGCTCTGCCGCGAGCGCGGCGCGTCGCTGCGCTACCTGGAGGTGGACGAGCGCGGCGAGCTGTCGCCGGAGCAGCTGGACGCGGAGCTGGCGCGGGGCGATGTGCGGCTGGTGGCGTTCGCGCACGTCTCGAACGTGCTGGGGACGATCGTCCCGGTGGCGGAGATGACCGCGCGCATCCGCGCCGCGGGCGCCGTTTCGCTGGTGGACGGGGCGCAGGCGGTGCCGCACATGCCCGTGGACGTGGATGCGATCGGCGCGGACTTCTACGCCTGGACCGGTCACAAGGCGCTGGGGCCGACGGGTGTCGGCGTGCTGCACGGCCGCGCGGAGATCATGGAGGTGATGGAGCCGTTCATGACCGGCGGCGACATGATCTCCTCGGTCGATTTTCAGTCGGCCGAGTGGAACGAGCTGCCGTACAAGTTCGAGGCCGGCACGCCCCCGATCGCCGAGGCGGTCGGGTTGGGCGCCGCCGTGGATTACCTGTCGGGGCTGGGGATGGAGCGCGTGCGCGCGCACGCGCGGGCGCTGACCGCGTACATGCTCGAACGCCTGGGCGAGGTTCCGGGCCTGCGCGTCGTCGGCCCACCCGAGGCCGAGCGCCGCGGCGGGCTCGCATCGTTCACGGTCGCGGGCATCCATCCGCATGACGTCGCCGAGCTGGCCGACCGCGGCGGGGTGTGCATCCGCGCCGGCCACCATTGCGCGCAGCCGCTGATGCGCTGCCTGGGGGTGGGCGCGACGGCGCGGGCGAGCGTGGGCGTGTACAACGAGCCTGGGGATGTGGACGCGCTCGTGGAGGCGCTGCTGGCTGGGCGCGAGGTGTTCGGACTCTGATCGTCATGGACGACCTCTACCGCGATTACATCCTCGACCATTACAAGCGCCCGCACAACTTCGGCGAGCTGGACCCGCACGACCTGGAGGCGCTCGAGCACAACCCGCTGTGCGGCGACGAGCTGGGCGTGCACATCCGCGTCGCCGACGGGCGCATCGAGGATCTGCGCTTCCACGGCCACGGCTGCGCGATCTCCCAGGCCTCGGCGTCGATCGCCTCCGAGGAGCTGATCGGGATGGAGCTGGAGGAGGTCGGCGAGCTGGACGCCGACTGGATGATCGAGCTGCTGGGCATTCCCGTGTCGGCGACAAGGCGCAAGTGCGCGCTGCTGAACCTCAAGGTCGTCCGCGGCGCGGTTACCGGCGACCACACCTGGCCCGAGTGAGTCGGCCCGTGCCTATGGCCTACGATCGGTTCATGTCGCGAGTGCCGGCTGACCTTCCCGGCCACGAGATCGTCGCGAAGGGCCTGGGCGACCTCACCGCCGGGCGGGAGAGCGAGTCCGCGCTGCTTGTCGCAATGGCCGCGCCGCGTCTGCGAACCCTGGGCTTCGAGGTCCCCGCGGGCGGTGGCGCCAATCCGTCGCACCGCCTCTATGAACTACTCGTGGCCGATACAGGGGGCGGAGCGCACAGCCGCTACAACGCCCTCGTTGCTCGGATGGTGAGCTTCGCGCGAGCGGCCGAGCATGCGTCCACCGGTTGACGAGCCTCGTCTGCGGGAGCTTGCTCGCCGGCTCGGGCACGTAGCGAGCGACTCGACGCGGATCTACCTGACTGGGGGCGCGACGGCGGTCCTGGAGGGATGGCGTGCGTCGACGGTCGACGTGGATCTGAGATTCGAACCCGACGCCGACGAGCTGCTCCACGCACTGCCCGCTCTGAAGGAGAGCCTCCAGATCAATATCGAGCTGGCATCGCCGCCCGATTTCATCCCGGAGCTTCCGGGCTGGCGCGAACGCAGCCCCCTGATCTTCCAGGAGGGGCGCGTCGAGATCCGTCACTTCGACTTCTACTCTCAGGCGCTCTCCAAGATCGAGCGGGGCTTCACCCAGGACCTCCAGGATGTTGGCGAGATGATCGAGCGCGGTCTGGTGGACCCGTCGCGGCTGCGCGAGCTGCATGAGGCGGTCGAGCCCGAGCTGTTCCGCTATCCGGCAATCGACCCGGCCGCCTTCCGCCGGAAGGTCGAAGACGCACTCAGCTGAGCCCTTGAAGCACCCGCCCTGTGGCCCGCCTGCCGCCCGCGATACAATTCCTAGTCCAGAGCACGGGATTCGCGTTATAACCACCCAGCGAGGAGTCGTATGGCAGCCACCGACACCGTCAGGATCGCCAAGCCCAGCCCGATCGTCGAGGACGGTCAGGGCCAGCTGCGCGCCCGCCAGGGCATCTCGCGCGAGGTCGTCAGCGAGCTGTCGCGGATCAAGGGCGAGCCCGACTGGATGGCGGAGAAACGAATCAAGTCGCTGGAGATCTTCGAACGCAAGCCGATCCCGACCTGGGGCCCGGATCTCGGCGGGTTGAACCTGGACGACCTCGTGCTGTACTCGCCGCCGACGGCCGGGCGCTTCAACAGCTGGGACGACGTGCCCGCGGAGATGAAGCAGACCTACGAGGATCTTGGGATCCCGCAGGCCGAGCGCGAGCACCTCGCCGGCGTCGTCGGCGTGTGGCGCCAGGAGCCGGTGTATGAGGGCCTGAAGGAGGAGTACGCCAAGCAGGGGATCCTGTTCTGCTCGATGGACACGGCGATCACCGAGTACCCGGAGCTGGTGCAGAAGTACTTCATGACCAAGTGCGTGCCGGCGCAGGACAACAAGTTCAGCGCGCTGCACGGCGCCGTCTGGTCCGGCGGAGCGTTCTGCTACGTCCCCAAGGGCGTCAGGTGCGACCTGCCGCTGCAGTCCTACTTCCGCATGGAGGGCGCGGGCGAGGGAACGTTCGAGCACACGCTGATCGTCGCCGACGAGGGCGCCGAGGTGAACTACATCGAGGGCTGCACCGCGCAGACCTACAGCGTCAACTCGATGCACTCGGCGGTGGTCGAGATCTTCGTGCACGAGGGCGCGAAGGCGCGCTACACGACCGTGCAGAACTGGTCGAAGGACGTCTACAACCTCAACACCAAGCGCGCGATGGTCGACGCGGGCGGCACGGTCGAGTGGGTCGGCGGATCGATGGGCGCCAAGTACGTGATGCTCTACCCCGGCTCCTACCTCATGGGCGAGGGCGCGCGCGCCGACCACCTCAACGTGGGCGTCGCCGGCAAGGGCGTGCACAAGGACACCGGCGCCAAGGTCGTGCACCTCGCGCCGAACACGACCTCGAACATCCTCGCCAAGTCGATCTCCAAGGACGGCGGCATCATGGGCTACCGGGGCCTCGTGAAGATGGGGCACAACTCCGCCGGCTCGAAATCGCGCGTGCAGTGCGACGGCCTGATGATGGACGGCGAATCGAAATCCGACACCTGGCCGGACATCCAGATCCAGAATCCGCACGTGACGGTCGCCCACGAGGCGACCGTCGGGCGCATCTCCGACGACCAGCTGTTCTACATGGGCTCGCGCGGGTTCACCGAGGACGAGGCCGCGGCGATGATCGTCAACGGCTTCATCGAGCCGGTGACGAAGGAGCTGCCGATGGAGTACGCGGTCGAGCTGAACCGGCTGATTCAGCTGGAGATGGTCGGAAGCATCGGCTGAGACGCGCGATGGGCGGCGCCTGGCTGCGTCCTCAGTCGCTCATGTGCCCAGGCACACTGAAGCGCTCCCTCGCGTCCTGTTGCCAATCTTGCCCCTCGCGCGTCTCAGGGGCGCTCTGATTCTCAATGAGGGCTCCGGTAGACACGATCGCCGCGCCGCTGTTCCCGACGAAGATGTCGTGGGTGAACGTCCCCGGCGGGAAGGGGGCGCAGGCGAGCATCATTCAGCGGGGGCGGCCGATGCTGGTCGAGTTCTGGGACTTCTGCCGCCCGAACTCGTTGCGCACGTTGCCCTACGTGAAGGGGTGGCACGAGCGCTATGCGGACGACGGGCTGCGCGTGATCGGGGTGCACTGTCCGGGGTTCGACCCCTCGCGTGAGGAGCAGGCGGTCAGGGACGCCGTCGCGCGGCTGGGGATCGAGTACCCGGTGCTGATCGACGGCGAGCTGTCGGTGTGGCAGGAGTATGAGAACCTCGGCTGGCCGGCGCGCTACCTGTTCGACGGGCACGCGCGCTTGTTCGAGTACCACTACGGCGAGGGCGCGTACGAGGAAACGGAGCTGGCGATCCAGGAGCTGCTGGGCGTGGAGCGTGAGCCGCTGCGGCCGCTGCGCCCCGAGGACGCCCCCGGCGCGCTGCTGGCGCCCCAGACCGAGGATCGGCCCGGCGCCTACTCGGGGCCGTACGAGGCGGGCGGCGTGTGGGCGGTGCTCGACGGGACGGGGACGGTGCGCGTGAGCGGCGGGCCCGCCGGCCGCGACGCGTCCCCCGGCGCCGGAGGCCCGTCCGCTGCCACGGGCCCCGGCGACCGTGTGACCGAGCTGGACGTCGCACACCCGGGCGCCTACCGGCTGTTCGAGCACCCCTGCCACACCGCGGGCGTGCTCGGGCTGGAGATCGGCGCGGGCGTGCGCTGCCACGCGACTTGCTTTACGCCGGGCGTGGCGATCGCCACCCAGGCGCAGCGCTCACCGCGAACGGGCGCGCGCGAGCGTCATCGATGATCGAGCGACGCCTTGCAGGCGTCAGCCGCCGCTGCGGCCGACGAACGCGTTGCATATGGCCGGCGCAATGCAGGAGGTGTTGCCCGCGATCGTATAGGTGCCGCCGGTGGGCCTGAGGTCCATGTAGCTGCCGGCGTCCTTGGACATCGTATTGCTGACGATGACGAAGCTCTCGCGCGTGCGCCCGCCCGCGTCGGCGGACGAGACGTAGAACGAGTCCCCGGTCGTATGAGAGATCGCATTGTCACGCCAAACGCTCGTTCCGGCGGTGAGGCCGTCTTGAAACCAGGCGATGCCGACTTCACCATGCTGGATCGTGTTGCCTTCTATCCTGCTGTTTCGATATCGCGCCGATACGCCGTCGTTGTGAAATCCAGTGATCGTGTTATCTGACACGGTGGAGTTCGTCGCCTTGAGGTAAACGCCGTGCTCGCCAAAATAGGTGTAATCCAGCCCGGTGTTCTCGATCGTGTTGTGCACGATCGAGAACGCGTCTCCCAGGACGATGATCCCCGAGTCTCCCGTCCTGTCGATCGTGTTGCCGGAGATGACCCAATGATTGTCGCTGGCGAAGGCCCTCACCGGCGCCTCGCCGTTGATCCCGATCGCCAGATTCTTCAGGGTGTTGTCCAGCACCGAGATATGTGCGTCGTTACCCGCGGCGGCGCCGGCGATTCCCTGCAACCCCCCCTGTCGAGGGCCGCCATATCCGCTCCCGTCGACGGTCAGACTCTCGATCGTCACCCAGCTGCGATGGGGCGGAATCCACACGCCCTGCTTCAAGATGGCATGACCCGCGCCATACGATCCGTACAGGACCGGAGCGTCCGCGGACCCTGAGGACGCGGGTTCGAGGGTCTGGTCGGTGAAGGTATCTCCCCCTCTGAACAGGACCGCATCTCCGGCGCGGAGACGTTGCCGGTTTACACGGCCGATCGTCCTCCAGGGACGTCGTCGATCGCCGGGGTTGGCGTTGGCGGCGTTGGGGCACGACGAGTCGTTGCACACGTAGTACGTACGGGTTGCGAGCGCCCGCGTGCCGCAGCTCAACAGGACGGCCGCGGCCGTCAGCAGCGCGAGCGCGAGCGCGCCCGCCGGACGCGGCCTTCGCCGGGAGTACCGCGGTCGTCGGCGCCTCATGGCGCTCCTCGCCCGGAGTCCCCTCACGCGCGATGCCCAGCGCTCGACGGCGCCCGGCCCAGCAGCTCCCCGTGCGTGCGGTCCAGCAGCAGACGCCTGAGCACCGGCGGGCCGGTGTCATCGACGCGCACGCACGTGCCGGGCCAGTAGGGGGACTCGCCGGGCGTGGGCGTGAGGAAGGCCGAGTCATAGGTCCAGCAGCCGGAGTTGATCAGGCGCGCGCCGCCGCGCCCGCGCCACTCCGACTCGGGATCTTCGGGGAAGGGACCCGCGCGGTGGGTGTGACCGAAGACGACATGGGCGTCGCCGAGGTCCAGACGCGCCGCGACCTCCCCCATCGCGCGCAACCCTCCGCGGCGCAGCTCGGTGCGTGAGATGTCCGCGTTCACGGGGCCGAGCCCGGCGCGGTTGAGCCCTCGGACCATCAGCGGAAACGCCCGCTTGATCGCGGTCCTGCTCGCCGCGACGCGCGCCGACCGCAGCATCTGCCTGCCGCCGCGCGCCTGCGCTCGCCCGGTCCCGTTGCGGCTGCCGCCCAGCGCGCGCCACGCGCGGGCGGTGGCCAGCCCGTTGAGGACGGGGCCCGCGACCGCGTAGCGGGTGATCGCGTCGCGCCAGGCATAGATCGGGGCGGTCACCGCCTCGTAGTCCTCGACGCCGTAGAGCGCGCCGGGTGGCCGTTCGAGCAGGCGTCCCATCACGCCCACGCCGATGCGCTCCAGGGTGGGGACCGTCAGATGGGCGTCGAGGAAGTGCCCGTGCGTCGCATACACGTCCGGGCGCACCCACAGGCCGGGGTAGGCGACGGTGACGCGGGCCGGGGCCGCCCACCGGGCGATCTGGGCCAGCATCGGCGAGGCTTCGGCGGGGTCGAAGCGCTGCTCGACGCCCAGCGGGTCGGGCGCGGGCTCGCGCAGCGCGCGCGTGTCCAGCCACGTGCACACCATCAGGTGATCGTGGTTGCCGGCGGTCACGACCAGCTCGCGATCGCCGCCGAGCGCGCGACCGACATCCTCGAAGAACGGGCGTGCCGCCAGGAGCGCCTCGTGCGGCGGTCCGTGGCGCAGCTCGAGCACGTCGCCGAGCAGCACCAGCCGGTCGACGCCGTCGAGCTCCTCCAGCAGCGCGGCGCGCAACTCGGGCCGGCGCAGCAGATCGATCCCGGACAGCCCGCCGAGATGCAGGTCGGAGACGATCAGGGTTCGCGTCACGGCGGGAGTTGCGGCATCGGCATCGGTCGGTCCAGGGGCGAGTCGGGATGAAGGCAACGGAGCCTAGTGGTTCGTGGACCCTAGACGGTCGGCGCGGCGCCGCGCGATGATGGCCTGCGCGGCGCTCAGGACGCGTTCCCCGTGGCGGCGAACTCGCGCACCGGCTTGGGGAGCATGAAGCGGACGTCCTCGTGGATCACGTCCACCTCGGAGACGTCGCTGACGCCCCGCGCGCGGAAGAAGTCGACGAGGCCGCTCACCAAGTTCTCGGGGGCACTGGCACCGGAGGAGATGCCGACGACGCGCTTGCCGGCGAGCCACTCCTCGCGTACTTCGGAGGCGTTGTCGATGAGGTGGGCGTCGGTGCCGCAATCGCGCGCGACCTCGACCAGGCGCACCGAGTTGGAGGAGTTGCGCGAGCCGATCACGAGCATCACGTCGCAGTCGCCGGCGAGCTGCTTGACGGCGGCCTGGCGGTTGGTCGTGGCGTAGCAGATGTCGTCGGTGCGGGGACCGGCGATCGCGGGGAAGCGCTCGCGCAGGCGCGCGACGATCGAGTCGGTTTCGTCCACCGACAGTGTCGTCTGGGTGACGTACGCGACCCGCTCGGGGTCCTCGATCTGAAGCGCGTCCACATCGGCCTCGTCCTGCACGAGCACGATCCGCTCGGGCGCCTCGCCCATCGTGCCTTCGACCTCCTCGTGGCCGTCGTGGCCGACGAGCACGATCGTGTAGCCGTCCTGAGCGAAGTGCGCGGCCTCGCGATGGACCTTCGTCACGAGCGGGCAGGTGGCGTCGATCGTCTGCAGCCCGCGCTCCTGCGCGGCGGTGCGCACGCTCGGAGCGACGCCGTGGGCGGAGAAAACGGTGATCGCGCCCTCGGGAACTTCGCCGACGTCCTCCACGAACACCGCGCCGCGCTCGGTGAGCAGCTCGACGACGTGCCGGTTGTGGACGATCTGCTTGCGCACGTACACGGGCGGGCCGTGCTCGTCCAGCGTGCGTTCGACGGTCTGCACGGCGCGATCCACGCCAGCGCAGTATCCACGCGGCGCGGCGAGCAGCAGCTTTTCGATCGTGTTGGGCACGGTCTCGGGCACCGGGCTTATTGTAGAGCCGGGAAGGTGACGCGAGGGCTTGGGAGCCGGCCGGGCACGAGGCTGCGGATCACCGTCCGCCGAGGGAGCCCGGTCGGCGAGCCGGGTACGCTAATCGATGCATGGCGCAAAAGCACCTCGACAGGCTCACCCCGATCGACGCGTCGTTCCTGCACCAGGAGGGGCCGAGCTCGCATATGCACGTGGGCGGGCTGACGATCGTGGAAGGCCCCCCGCCGCCGATGGAGGAGTTCCTCGAACAGATCCGCATGCGGCTGCATCTCGTGCCGCGCTACCGCCACAAGCTCGCGTATACGGCGCTGGACAGCGGGCGTCCCGTATGGATCGACGATCCGAACTTCAACTTGGAGTACCACGTGCGCCACACCGCGCTGCCGACGCCGGGCGAGCCCGAGCAGCTGCGCAGCCTGACCGCGCGCATCTTCTCCCAGCAGCTGGACCGTTCCAAGCCGTTGTGGGAGATGTGGCTGATCGAGGGGCTCAAAGACGATCGCTTCGCGCTGATCTCAAAGACCCACCATTCGCTGATCGACGGCATCGCCGGGATCGACCTGGCGACGGTGCTGTTCGACCTCAGCCCGGACCCGCCGCCGATCAAGCACTCCGGGCGCGCGTGGCGCCCGCACCCGGAACCGGGGACTCCCGAGCTGATCGCCGCCGGCTTGAGGGGGGCGGTGCGCGCCGGGGTCGAGCTGGCGGAGGGCGCCCGGGACGCGCTCGCGCATCCCGATCGCGCGCTGGCGCGGACGCGCGAGGCGGCGGAGGGCATCGGCGAGATCGTGTGGGCGGGCCTGAACCCGGCGCCGGCGACGCCGCTGAACGTTCCCATCGGCCCGCACCGGCGCTTCATCGGCGTCGGCAGCCGGCTGGAGGACTTCAAGCTCGTCAAGAACGCGTTCGGCGGCACCGTCAACGACGTCGTGCTCGCGATCGTCGCGGGCGCGCTGCGCAAGTTCCTCGTCTCCCGCGGCCTGCGCACCGAGGGCGTGGAGCTGCGTGCGCTCGTACCGGTGTCGGTGCGAGCCGCCGACGAGCACGACACGATGGGCAACCGCATAGTCGCGATGCGCGGGCCGCTGCCGGTCTACATCGCCGACCCGGTGCAGCGACTGCGGTTCGTCTCACACGCGATGGACGGCCTGAAGGAGTCCAAGCAGGCGCTCGGCGCGGAGGTGATCGCGGGCGCCCAGAACTTCGCGCCGCCGACGATCCTCGCGCAGGCGTCGCGGTTGAACTTCTCCACGCGCCTGTTCAACCTGCTCGTGACGAACGTCCCGGGGCCGCAGTTCCCGCTGTACGTGCTCGGGCGCGAGATGCTCGCCGCCTATCCGGTCGCGTTCCTGCCCGAAAACCACGCGCTGGCGATCGCGATCATGTCCTACAACGGCCAGATGAACTTCGGCCTGCTCGGCGACTACGACGCGCTGGGAGACATCGACCTGCTCGGCGAGACGATCGCCGCGGAACTGGCAACGCTCGTGGAGCTGGCGCGCGCGTCGGTCGCGGCGCCGGCCTGAGCCCCATTCTGCAATCTCGCAGTATCGCGCAGCTCAGCGGCGTCAGTAGCCGAGGGCGAACTTGGCATCCTCGGACATGCGCTCGGGGGACCACGGCGGCGTGAAGACCATCTCGGAGTCGATCGCCTTGACGCCGTCCAGTTCGCCGACGAACTCATCGATCTGTTCTGTCACCTGCGGGCCGATCGGGCAGCCGGGGGTGGTGAGCGTGAAGGTGACGTTGACGTGGCCGTCGTTGACCTCGACGCCGTAGATCAGACCGAGCTCCACGAAGTCCAATCCCAGCTCAGGATCGATCACGTTGGACAGGGCGTCCATCACATCGTCGACGGTAGGCATGTGCCTCAGTCTAGTTATCTGAGCCGAGACGGTCCCAGGCATACAGCTGGATGCACTCGTGCGCGAGCTCGATCGCCCGCTCGCGGGAGAGGCAGGGGAGCACGGTGTCGAGTGCCTGCTCCTCGCAGACGCCGGCCTGGAAGGCTTCCTCGCCGCGGAAGCCGGCGGCGATCTTCAGAGCCTCGCGGCGGTTGTCGCCGAGGCTCGGGAACACGCCGACGAGGAAGTCGGTGTTGGGGATCGGCTGGCCGACCTCCAGCGAGGCGTGCCAGGCCGCGAGCAGGTGCAGGTCGTCCTGGTCGAGGTCGGCGATCGCCTTGGCGTAGTGGACGGACAGCTCCTGGTCGGGGATGTCGTCGACCCAGGCGCGCACGACCTCGCCGACGAGCTGGCGGCGGGCCTCACGGCCGACGGACTCGGCGATCACGCGGATTGCGTCCTGCGGCTCGATGAAGCACAGCGCCATTGCGCAGACTGTAGGCGGCGGGGTGGACGGCACTTTTGCGCCGTTCGCAATCGATCGCGCCGGCGCCCGCGAGCGCCGGGAATGCGCTGCAAACGGGCGTCAGTCGGCGATCGGCGAGTCCAGTTCGAACGCTTCACGGACGCGTTCGAGCGCGTGCCGATCGGTGACGTCGGGCTTGAAGCCGAGGGTGGCGCGCTCGCCGCTGCCCCAGTTGGCGAAGGCGAGGTCGAGCACGTCGATGGGGACATCGAGCTCATGCGCGAACGCGGAGGCGCGCCGCTGCAGGTAGATCGGGTCGCCGACAGCGAGCACGCGCTTGGCGGCGAGGGTCGTGGCGTCTTCGAGCCCGGCGCGCCCGACGGCGAGGTGCAGCGAGTCGGCCTGCATGTCGTAGAGCCCGAGCCGCCCGAGCGTGAGGAGCAGCTCGTAGCGCCCCATGCGCCCGAAGCCGGGGAGCGCGAGCCGCTCGAACGCCCGCTCGAAGCGCCGCTGGGGCGTCCAGGACTCATCGCCGACGAACCCCTGCACCTGAGAGCCGGCGTTCAGGGCCCATTGACGGTAGGCGTGTACGGTCTCGGAGCCGCGCGCGGGGTCGTGGGAGGTGCGCGGCCCGAGCGGGACGCCGTCGAGCGGGGAGCCCTCACGCCGCGCCGCGTCCCCGGACCCGCTGCCGTCGCCCTCGCGTTCGAGCACGAGGCGCACGCCGGCGAAGGGATCGTCGCCCTGCAGCGGGGAGAGGTAGACGGTGAGGAAGCAGATCCAGGTTGCGCGCTCGAGCTGATCGTCGCCGGCGAGCGCG
The DNA here is from genome assembly GCA_035948355.1 of Solirubrobacteraceae bacterium. Classification (GTDB taxonomy): domain Bacteria; phylum Actinomycetota; class Thermoleophilia; order Solirubrobacterales; family Solirubrobacteraceae; genus Palsa-744. The sequence goes on along the minus strand of DASZJF010000040.1, from coordinate 87,997 downwards.
CGGATCTCGTTGAACAGGCCCGGCGGCGCGGCGTGCATCCGCAGCAGGCGCCCGGAGGCGAAGGCGATCTCCTGCGCGAGACGGGCGGCGTCCTCGGAGGAATGCAGGCCGGGGACGAGCGAGTGCTCGTAGCCGTCGTCCTGGGCGCGGGTCTCGCGGTGGACGTGCATCTCGCGCCCACCGGCGCGAAGGCGACGGTTGCGCGCGGTGGCGGCGCCGCCACGCGAGGAAGACGACGAGCCCCCTCCCCCACCGCGCGAGGAGCGCCGTTTGCCGGACTTGCCGGCGCTGGCAGCGGGCTCGGCGCCGGGCAGGGTCTTGCTGCAGATGGGGCAGCGCTCGATGAAGCGGTTGTGCCGGCAGAAGGTGGGCATGGCTGTGAGAAACAGCGTAGAAGACCTAACGCGGTCGGGGCGCCCCCGGTTGCGCGCGCGGATCTGACCGTTTTACGCCGGCAGCAGCCGGGCGCGGACGCGCCGCGCGCCGGCGCGGCGCTCGATCGCGATGTCGCGCAGGTAGTCGTCGAAGTCGACCTGGATGGTGTGGCGCTTGGAGGCGACGTAGCGCTTGGCCATGGCGGCCTGATCGGCGGCGATGTCGGCGCGCACTTGCGCGGGGGATGGGAGCACGTAGTCGCCGAGCAGGTGGTCGCCGACCCACTGGCCCTGGGCCTCGGCGAGGGGCATGATCGCGCCGAGCGGCTGGAGCAGCCCGATGAAGTAGAGGCCGGGGATGTCGGGGTGGAAGACGCGCCGGTAGAGCTCGATGTGGTTGTCGGGCGCGGACACCAGGTCGGGATCGAGGAAGGGGAAGGTGATGCGATAGCCCGTGCAGTAGACGACGACGTCGGCGTCGACCACCCTGCCGTCAGTGAAGCGCACCTGCAAGCCCTCCAGCGCGGCGATGTTGGGGACGGGCGCGATCGTGCCGTGGGCGATGCGGTCGAGGATGCGCCCGGAGACGGTGGGATGGGACTCGCCGAACTTGTGGTCGGGTTTGGGCAGGCCATAGCGCTCGGGGTCGCCGGTGTAGCTCTTGATGACCTGGTGGATCATGCGCTGGCGGATGGCGAAGGGGACGCGCGGGTCCTGGGGGAGTTGGTCGACGGGTTTGCCGAACACGTACTTGGGGATGATCCAGGCGCCGTGGCGGGCGGAGAGGTAGGTGTTGGCGGCGACGTAGGAGGACTCGACGGCGATGTCCATGGCGGAGTTGCCCATGCCGAGGATCACGACGTTGCGCCCGGCGAACAGGAGTTGTCGACGTAGGAGTGGGCGTGCAGCTGCTCGCCTGAGAAGGTGTCCGAGCCGGGGAAGGCCGGTTCGGGCCAGCGCGGGTCCCAGTGGTGGCCGTTGGCGACGAGCAGGGCGTCGTAGGTGCGGGTTTCGCCGCTGTCGAGCGTGATCTCCCAAGTGCCGTCCGCGCGGCGGTCGGCGTGCTTGACGCCGGTCTGGAAGGTGATGTGCGGGCGCAGGCCGAAGTGGTCGACGTAGTCGTTGAAGTACTCGCGGATGTGCGTGTGGTGGGGGAAGTCGGGATAGGAGGTGGGCATGGGGAAGTCGGAGTAGGCCATGCGCTCGCGGGAGACGTTGATGAACAGGTCGCGGTAGGCGGCGGACATGCCGTTGCGATTGCCGAAGACCCAGTTGCCGCCGACCTCGTCGGAAGCCTCGAAGCAGTCGAAGGGGATGCCACGCTCGTGCAGCGCCTTGACGGCGGCGATGCCGGAGGAGCCGGCGCCGATGACGCATGCGCGCGGCAGCGACTCCGAAGCGCCGTTCGTCCCCCGATCGTCGCGTGTGACCGTGACAGCCATCCCGCGTCTAGCGTAGAAGATGCGGCGCGGAAGTGCGCGGGGGCGGGCTTTGATGGGTGACCCATAGCCAGCCCAACCGCGGGCGCTGTCGACGCCGGTCACCGCAGCTGTTGGCGTTGCCGGGAGAGGCAAGACAGAGGTGACGCGAACCGATGAAGCGTCGGATACATCCCGCGTTCGATCATGCGCCTGTGCAGTCGCCAGATGGATCTCGAGTCGCGTTCGGCCGCGATCAATGCGCCCGTGTCGTAGGTGACGCTTTTCACGCAGCGCGAGGGGGCTCGCGCTTACGACCGATCCCCGCGGCGTCGAGGATGGCGTCGGCCTTGGCCAGCTCCTCAGCAGTGATCGGCCCATTTTCGGCTTCCCATTCGGCGACCCCGGCCAGACCGTCCTCAAGACGAACCTCGGTCTCCAAGGCAGTCTCGGACGCCTCGTTCAACCAGGCCGAAAGGCTCATACCCCGGCGTTTGGCAGCTTCACGAGCAGCCAGAAGCACTGGCTCATCCATGGAGATTGAGACCTTCTGAGCAGGCATCTCCCAAAACGGTAGCACCAGATTCCTCCCGCGCGTAGGCAGCTCCGGCCCGGGGCGGGCTCCTCCATCCCCGGCGCCGTGGTGCGCCGCCCGGGGCCTACTCCGCCGGGACGCCGGGTGTTATGTGGTTGGGCGGTCCCTCGGGGCCGTCGTCGGCGTCGGCGTGACCGGCGATCGCCTGGTCTTCTGGCAGGGCCGACGCCGATGAGGCCGAGGCCTCTCCCCGCTGCTCGACCACGCCGTTGCGCTTGCCCGCGAGAAAGCGATCGACCATCCGCGCGCACTGGCGCCCCTCGTTGATCGCCCACACGATCAGCGACTGCCCGCGGCGGGCGTCGCCGGCGGCGAAGACGCCCTCGACGGAGGTCGTGTAGGGCTTGACGGCCTTGACGTTGCCGCGCGGGTCCTTCTCCACGCCGAGCCCGTCCAGCAGCGCCGGCTCGGGTCCCAGGAAGCCCATCGCCAGCAGCACGAGCTGTGCGGGCAGCTCGCGCTCGGTTCCGGCGATCGGGCCGAACGGAGGGGCGGCCTGCGCCTGGGCGATGTGCAGCGCCGCGACCCGACTCTCGGCGTCGCCGGAGAAGTGGGTCGTGACGATCGAGTAGTCCTGCTCGCCCACGCCCTCGCGCAGCGCCTCCTCCATCGCATAGCTCATGCGGTACTTCAGCGGCCACTCCGGCCACGGCGTGCGGTCGTCCGGGCGTTTGGGTGGGGGCTCGGGCAGGAGCTCGAGCTGCACGATCGAGCGCGCGCCCTCGCGCAGCGCGTTGCCGACGCAGTCCGCGCCCGTGTCGCCGCCGCCGATCACGACGACGTACTTGCCCGCCGCGCTGATCGCGTGCGCGACCTCGGGCTGAGAGACGTCGGGCGCGGGGCCGAACTCGCGTGCGGCCCAGCGGTTGCGCTGATAGAGGTAGTCCATCGCGAAGTGCACCCCGTCCAGCTCGCGGCCGGGAACGGGCAGGTCGCGCGGGACGCGCGAGCCGGTTGCGAGCACGACCGCGTCGAACGTGCCCCGTAGCTCCTCGACGGTGACGACCTCGCGCCCGGCGCCGGATCGATCGCCATCCCCGCGGGGGACATCGACGTCCGCTCCATCGACGCCGGTCCCCGCGACACCGGTGCCGGTCCCGCCGACGTCCACCCCGCAGCGCAGCTCCACGCCCTCGGCGAGGAGCTGCTCGACGCGCCGCTGCACGATCCGCTTTTCGATCTTGAAGTCGGGCACGCCGAAGCGCGCGAGGCCGCCGGCGGCCTCGTCGCGCTCGAAAAGGACGACGCGATGCCCGGCACGGCGAAGCTGCTGGGCGGCGGCCATGCCCGCCGGTCCCGAGCCGATCACGGCGACCGCCTGTCCGGTCTCGTGCCGGGGCGGGCGCGGCACGATCCAGCCTTCATCCCAGGCGCGGTCGACGATCGCGAGCTCGATCTGTTTGATCGTGACCGCGTCGTTCTCGCGGATCTCCAGCACGCACGCCGCCTCGCACGGCGCGGGGCACAGACGGCCGGTCAGCTCGGGGAAATTGTTCGTCGCGTGCAGCTGCGCGATCGCGTCCTTGAAGCGGTCGCGGTAGACGAGGTCGTTCCAGTCGGGGATCAGGTTGCCGAGCGGGCAGCCGTTGTGGCAGAACGGCACGCCGCAGTCCATGCAGCGCGCGCCCTGCTCGCGCAGCTCCTCGGTCGGGCGGGTGATGAGGAACTCGCGATAGTCGCGCGCGCGCTCGTCGGGGTCCCGGTAGGGGATCCCGTGGCGCTCGATCTGCAGGAATCCGCCGAGCTTGCCCATCAGGCCCCGCGCCTTACGAGCATGCCCTCGCGCGTTCCGAGCTCGCCCGGCAGGTGGCTGCCGCCGAGTATGCCCATCAGGCCGCCACCGCCGGCGATGGGATCTCGGCCGAAGACTCGGCCGCCCGTTCGGCCAGCACGCGCTTGTAGTCGTGGGGCATCACCTTGACGAACGCTCCACGCGCGATCAGCTCGTCCCACTGGGCGAGCAGCCGCGTGGCGACCGGCGAGTCGGTGCGCCGGCCGTGCTCCTGCACCAGCGCCCTCAGCTCGGCCACGTCCTCGGGGCTCGGCGTTTCGAACCCGACCATACCCATGTTGCAGCGCCGCGCGAACGTGCCGTTCTCGTCGAGCACGTACGCGATGCCACCGCTCATGCCGGCGGCGAAGTTGCGCCCGGTGGGACCGAGCACGACCACGCGCCCGCCGGTCATGTACTCGCAGCCGTGGTCGCCGACGCCCTCCACGACCGCGCTCGCGCCGGAGTTGCGCACCGCGAAGCGCTCGCCCGCCAGGCCGCGGAAGAACGCGCGCCCGGCGGTCGCCCCATACAGCAGCGTGTTGCCGACGATCACGTTCTCCTCGGCGACGAACTCGCTCGCCATGCCCTCGCGCGGGCGCACCGCGAGCACGCCGCCGGAGAGTCCCTTGCCGGTGTAGTCGTTGGCGTCCCCGCGCAGCGTGAACGTCACGCCCGGGGCGAGCCAGCCGCCGAAGCTCTGCCCGGCCGACCCCTCGAACTCGACCTCGATCGAGCCCTCTGGAAGCCCGGCGGCGCCGTGTGCGCGGGCGATGTGACTGGAGAGGATGCCGCCGACACAGCGGTTGACGTTGCGGATAGACAGCTCGATCCGCACGCGCTCGCCACGCTCGATCGCGCCGGCCGAGCGCCGCACAAGCTCCCAGTCCAGCGCCTCGGCCAGCACCGCCGGCGGCGGTTCGATGCGCCGCCTGGGAGCGTCCTCTCCCAGCTCGATGTGCGTGAGGATGTGCGTGAGGTCGACCCCGCGCGCCTTCCAGTGCTCGATCGCGGGCTGGGCGTGCAGCAGGTCGACGCGCCCGATCGCCTCATCGAGCGAGCGCAGGCCCAGCGAGGCGAGGATCTCGCGCACTTCCTCGGCGACGAAGAAGAAGAAGTTGACGACGTGCTCGGGCGTGCCCTTGAAGCGCTTGCGCAGCTCCGGGTCCTGGGTCGCGATCCCGACCGGGCAGGTGTTCAGGTGGCAGGCGCGCATCATGATGCAGCCCGTGGCGATCAGGGGCGCGGTGGAGAAGCCCATCTCGTCGGCGCCGAGCAGCGCCGCGATCACGACGTCGCGACCGGTCTTCAGCTGACCGTCGGTCTGCACGACGATGCGCGAGCGCAGGTCGTTGAGCAGCAGCGTCTGCTGGGTCTCGGCGAGACCGATCTCCCACGGCACGCCCGCGGCCTGGATCGAGGACAGCGGCGAGGCGCCGGTGCCGCCGTCGTGGCCGGAGATCAGCACGCGGTCGGCGTTCGCCTTGGAGACGCCCGCGGCGACCGTTCCCACGCCGACCTCGGCGACGAGCTTGACCGACACCTGCGCCCCCGGGCTCGTGTCGGTGGGGGGGTTGGAGCAGCGCAGGTCGTAGATCAGCTGCTTGAGGTCCTCGATCGAGTAGATGTCGTGGTGGGGCGGAGGAGATATGAGGCCCACTCCGGGCGTGGTGTGGCGGATCGCGCCGATGTAGGCGTCGACCTTGCCGCCCGGCAGCTGACCGCCCTCGCCGGGCTTGGCGCCCTGGGCCATCTTGATCTGCAGCTCGTCGGCGTTGACGAGGTAGTTGATCGTCACCCCGAAGCGGCCCGAGGCGACCTGCTTGATCGCCGAGCGCCGCCGGTCGCCGTTGGGGTCGGGCGTAAAGCGCGCGGGGTCCTCGCCGCCCTCGCCCGTGTTCGAGCGCCCGCCGAGGCGGTTCATCGCGATCGCGAGCGTCTCGTGCGCCTCGCGCGAGATCGAGCCAAGGCTCATCGCGCCGGTGCAGAAGCGCCGCACGATCGCGCTCGCGGGCTCGACCTCCTCCAGGGCGATCGGCTCACGCACGCTCCCGTCCTCGCCGTCCTCGCGGGGCCCGATCTCGAGCAGGCCGCGCAGCGTCGCCTTGCGCGCCGCGTCCTCGTTGACCTGACGGGCGTACTCCTGGTACTTCACGTAAGCCTCGCTGGAGCGCACCTCCGCGAGCGCGTCGCCCTCGCCCGCCAGCGCGGCCGCGACGTTGCCGTTGGCTGCACGCACTGCGTGCTGCACGAGAGCGATCGTCTCGGGGTTCCACATGTGGTGCTCGCCGTCGCGCCGCCACGCATACACCCCGCCGACCGGCAGCAGATCGTCCTCGGGCGCCGGATACGCGCGGGCGTGGCGCTCCAGCGCCTCGGTCGCGAGCACGTCGAGGCCGACCCCGCCGATGCGCGAGGCGGTGCCGGTGAAGTGCCGCTCGATCAGTTCGCGCTCCAGGCCGACCGCCTCGAAGATCTGCGCTCCGCGGTAGGACTGGATCGTGGAGATGCCCATCTTGGAGATCGTCTTCAGCAGCCCTTTGCCGATCGCCCGGACCGTGTTCTGGGCGGCCAGCTCCAGGCGCGCGTTCAGCTCCTCGCCCGTAGGCACAGCCCCGTTGGATGCCCCGTTGGAGGCCTCAGACGCGATCCGCCCCTCGATCACGAGCTCGTCGAGCGTCTCCAGTAGCAGGTAGGGATTGATCGCGCTCGCGCCGTAGCCGATCAACGTCGCGAAGTGATGCACCTCGCGCGGCTCGCCGGACTCCAGCACGATCCCCACGCGCAGCCTCGTGCCCTCGCGCACGAGGTGATGGTGCACGGAGGCGACGGCCAGCAGCGACGGGATCGGCGCGCGGCGCGGACCGAGCAAGCGATCGGACAGGACGATGATGTTGACACCGGCGACGATCGCGTCGTGCGCCTGCTCGCATACGCGCTCGAGCGCCGCCGCCATGCCGGCCGCGCCCTCGGCGACGGGCCAGGTGATGTCGATCGTACGCGCGGCGAACAGCTCGTGCGAGACGTGGCGCAGCGTCTCCAGCTCGCGGTTGAGCAGGATCGGACGCTCCAGCACGAGCTTGTGCGCGTGCTCGGGCGTCTCTTCGAACAGGTTGCGCTCGCTGCCCAGGGTCGTCTCCAGGGACATCACGATTTCCTCGCGGATCGGGTCGATCGGCGGGTTGGTGACCTGCGCGAACAGCTGCTTGAAGTAGGAGAACAGCGGCGGCGCCTGATCGGAGAGGACCGCGAGGGAGATGTCGTTGCCCATCGAGCCGATCGGCTCGGCCCCGTCGCGCGCCATCGGCGTAAGCAGCACGCGCAGATCCTCCTGGCTGTAGCCGAACGCGCGCTGGCGTCGGTGCAGCGGCTCCTCGGAGATCGTCACCTGCTCGGAGGGGTCGAGCTCCTCGAAGGCCACCGAGCTGCGCTGAAACCACTCGCGGTAGGGCCGCTGCGTGGAGACCGCATGCTTGACCTCGCCATCCTCGACGATCCGCCCCCGCTGCAGGTCTACGAGGAACAGCTTGCCCGGCTGCAACCGTCCCAGCCGCTTGATCTCAGACGGCGCCACGTCGAGCATCCCCGTCTCCGAGCCGAGCACGACGTGCCCGTCGGTGCTCTCCACCCAGCGTCCCGGGCGCAGCCCGTTGCGGTCGAGCGTCGCGCCGACCACGCGCCCGTCGGTGAACGCGACCGACGCCGGACCGTCCCACGGCTCCATCAGACAGGCGTGGTAGGCGTAGAACCCGACCAGGTCGGCGGGCAGGTCCTCGCGATCGCGGTAGGCCTCGGGGATCATCATCATCGCCGCGTGCGCCGGCGAGCGTCCGGCCAACAGCAGCAGCTCCATCACGTTGTCGAACGTCGCAGAGTCGGAGTTGCCAGGTGTAACGACCGGCAGGATCTTGGACAGATCGGAGCCGAACAGCTCGCTTGACAGCTCGGACTCGCGCGCGCGCATCCAGTTGACGTTGCCCATCACCGTGTTGATCTCGCCGTTGTGGCAGATCGTGCGGTAGGGGTGCGCGAGCTCCCAGCTGGGGAACGTGTTCGTCGAGAAGCGCGAGTGCACGAGCGCCAGCGCGCTCTTGCAGCGCTCGTCCTGTAGATCCGGGTAGAACTCGGATAGCTGCCAGCTGATCAGCATGCCCTTGTAGTTGAGCGTGCGCGAGGAGCTCGACGCCACATACAGCCCCTCGCCCTCCGGGCTCAGCTCGCATACGCGGCGGATCACGTACAGCTTGCGCTCGAACGCGTCCTGGTCGCCCGCGTGCTCGGGCCCGGCGCCGACGAACAGCTGACGGATCTCCGGGCGACACGCGCTCGCGACCTCGCCGGTGTGCTCCGGGCGCACCGGCACCTCGCGCCAGCCGAGCACCGTCTGGCCCTCTGCGAGCACGGTCCGCTCCAGCAGTCCTTGCAGCCGCGCGCGATGCGCGTCGTCGCGCGCGGGCAGGAAGCACATCAGCACGCCGTAGGCACCCGCCGGAGGCAGCTCGAACTCGACCGCGGCGCGCAGCAGCTCGTCGGGCATCTGCATCAGGATCCCCGCGCCATCGCCCGTGCACGGATCCGCGCCCGAGGCGCCCCGGTGCTCGAGATTCTTCAGCGCGGCGATCCCCCGCTCCACGACCTCGTGCGTCGGCGTGTTGTCCAGGCGCGCGACCATGCCCACGCCGCACGCGTCGTGCTCGAAGCGGGGGTCGTAGAGTCCGACTGCCTTGGGCGGCTGCGTGGTGTGCGTAGTCATGGAAGTGCTCCCTGGGGTGGTGCGGTACCGCACGAACACTCATCGCGCGGGCACGGGCGGACACCTGAGGCGGAGCCAGAAAGGGTATCAGTGCGCGCGGGTCCCAACCAGTGGCGCGCATGCTTTGAGGAGGGGGTGTCCCGGCGACTCGCGCCGCCCTTCCGCCACGGCAAAACCGCGACCTTCCCCCACGTATGGCGAGCGCGGGCGAGTGATGGCGCGATCGCTGGCGTATGCTCAGCGTGTGAGAATCGCCGCTATCGGGCACCATTAGCGATGACGCAGGTAACTTGAGGACCCCAGGAGCGAGTATGAAGCCGGACATGGAGCTGTCGCTCCCGGCTCGAGCAGAGAACATCGCGCTGATCCGCCACGCGTTCGGCGCGCTCGGCGAGACGTTCGCCGTGGACGAGGAGCTGCTGTCCGACGTCCGCCTGGCGGTCACCGAGGCCTGCTCCAACGTGGTCGTCCACGCCTATGCCGAGGAGGCGCCCGGGCCGCTGGAGGTCCTCGCCACGCTGGACGACGGCACCCTGACCGTGGTCGTGCGCGACGAGGGACCCGGCATCGCGCCACACCCGGACAGCCCCGGCCTCGGCCTCGGCCTGCCGCTGATCGCCTCGCTGGCGGAGTCCGTGCACCTCGGGCGCGACGAGCATGAGCGCACGGAGGTGCGCATGACCTTCTCGCTGTCCAACGGCCAGGTGGACGGAGCTTGGTCGACCCCTCCAGCAGGAGGGGTCGCCTCGGCCGCCGACCCCGATGACCCCGACGACCAGACTGACCCGGCCACGCGAACGTGAGCGGATCGACTACGCCCGGGCCGTACGCCTCATCGCCGCCGCCGGAGCCACCGGAGTCCGTCGCGCTGCGCGTGTCGACCGGTCCGCTCGCGGGGCCGGTGCTGAACCGCGTCGCGTCGATGATCCTCGCCCGTGCCCAGTGCCCCCTGGATCGGTTCGACGACGCGCTGATCCTGTGCGATGCGATCTCCGCGCACGCCCCCGCCCATGTCCGCGACAGCCATGTCGCCTACACGCTGACCGCCGAGGAGCGCACGATCGAGCTGCGCGTGGCCGAGCTGCGCGCGGGCGGCGCGGCGGGATTGATGGACGACGCCCTGCTCCCCGACGTAGGCAACGTGATCGAGCGCTACTCCGACAGCCGCCGCGTCGAGCCAGCCTCGGACGGCGGCGGCGAGGAGCTGGTGCTGCGGCTCGGATGCGCCTGAGAGCAGGCGGCCTCCGCCGATCAGTTCTAGAACGTGTCTTGAAAAGATCGGCACGTCCGGATGCGCCCCTGGACACGGCGCTGGATCGCCACGTGACGGCTTGCACGTGCCACCAGCATGCGCTGCGCCGTCCCGCGTCGCCCAGCTCGATCCATGAACGCACCGACCGCACCGCCTATTTCAAGACACGTTCTTGGTGGCGCGAGGCTTCGCGGGAGCTTTCTTGGCCGGCGCCTTCTTGCGCGGCTTCGCTTTGCCGTTCGCCGTCGCCGACACGTCCCCGCCGCGCTCGCGCGCGCGTTCCAGGCTCGCCTGCAACGCGCCCATCAGGTCGGGCGACACCAGCTCCTGCACCGCCGGGCGTGGCTCGACGACGACTTCCTCGCCACTGGCCTTGCGGTCGATCAGGTCGAGCACGGCCTCGCGGTAGGTGTCCCGGTAACGGGTGATGTCGAACGGCTCGGCCAGCGACTGCACCAGCCGGCGCGCGACGTCCAGCTCGCGCTCGCCCACGGCGGAGGACTCCTCCTCGCCGCCGAGCTCGCGCAGCTCGCTCGCCGGGTTGACCTCGTCGGCGTAGGTCAGCGTCGTCATCATCAGCACGTCCTCGCGCGGGTGCACCGCGACCAGCCGCTCGCGGGAGCGCAGCACGACGCGCGCGATCGCGACCTTGCCGGTGTCGCGCATCGCCTGCAACAGCAACTTGTACGAGCGCGCGCCACCGCGGTTGGGGACGATGTAGTACGGCTGGTCGAAGTAGATCCGGTCGATCTCGTCGATCTCGACGAAGTCCTCGATCTCGATCGTGCGCGTCGCCTCGGGGGCGAGCGCGGCGAGCTCTGCATCCTCGATCACGACGTAGCGTTCGGGCGCCAGTTCGTAGCCCTTGACGATCTCCTCGAACGCAACCTCCTCGCCGTCGGCAGAGCACACGCGCTTCTGCTGGATGCGGGCGTTGTCGGCGCCGTGCAGCTGGTTGAAGTGCACGCTCTTGTTCGTGACGGCGCTGTACAGCTTCACGGGCATGCTCACGAGGCCGAAGTTGAGCGTGCCCATCCACATCGATCGGGGCATCGTCACAGTGTCGGGCGTGCGCCCGCCGATGTCAACCCGTGGGCGGGTCCATGATCATTTCTCTTCAGACTCCATCCCCTCCCGCAGTCGAGCCAGGGCGTGGCGGATCAGTCTGGAGACCTGCATCTGCGACACGCCGATGCGCTCGCCGATCTCGGCCTGGGTCAGATCCTCGACGAAGCGCAGCGTCAGCACCAGCCGCTCGCGCTCGGTGATGTGGGCGAACATCGGCCGGAGCGTCGCGCGCTCCTCCGCGCGCTCGAACCCGCCCTCCTCGACGCCGATCGCGTCGGCGACGCTCTCGCCCGCAGAATCCTCGCCGGCGGGCGAGCGCGGTGCGTCCAGCGAGCCCGCGCGGTAGGCGCCGGCGGCCTGCAGCGCCTCCAGCACCTGCTCTTCGGTGCAGTCCATCGCGGCGGCGATCTCGCCGACGGTCGGAGCCCGGCCGTGCTGTGAGGACAGCGCCGAGGCGGTCTTGTCCACACGCAGCGCCAGCTCCTGCAGCTCGCGCGGGACCCGCACCGACCAGGTGCGATCGCGAAAGTGCCGGCGCAGCTCGCCGAGGATCGTCGGCACCGCGAAGCTCGAGAACGCCGTATCGCGGCTCGGGTCGTAGCGGTCCACCGCCTTCAGCAGCCCCAGCGAGGCGACCTGCATCAGATCCTCCAGCGGCTCCTCGCTGCGCTGGTAGCGGCGCGCCAGCCGCCGCGCCAGCGGCAGGTAGCGCTCGACCAGCTCCTCGCGCGCGCGCCCATCCCCCGCCTGGGCTTGGGCGAACAGCTCGCCGTCAGAGGGGCGCGCCTGGCTCACGTCGCCGCCACGACGGCCGTGTTCAGAGCCAAGCGCAACGGCACGTCGGTCCCGTCCACGCTCAGCACCGATGCCTGTCGAGCGCCTGTCGTGGGCGCGTCGCTCGCCGGCTCGCCGGCGCCCATCGGCTCACCGCCCGCCGGGCCCGCGATACCGCCGGACGGGCGGTCCCGCCGCCCGGGCAGATGACGCACGGCCTCGGCGCACAGCGCGGGCAGCTCCGCCACCAGCGCCGGCCCCAGCCACGCGATCGGCGCCGCGCCGGGGCGTTCGCGCGGCCAGCTGGAGAAGTCCACCGCCCCGCTGAGCAGCAGCCGCTCGCGCGCGCGGGTCATGGCGACGTACACGATCCGGTCCTCCTCCTGCGCCTGGGCTTCGCGGCGCTCCTCGGCCAGCTGCGCATACTCCAGCGCCGGGCGCGGCTCGGGATCGGCGAGCCTGAGAAGACGGACCCCGACGCGATCGCCTTCGACGAGCAGGTCGGGCACGCCGGCACTCGGCGCGCGACCGAGGTCGGCCACGCACACCACGTCGAACTCCAATCCCTTGGCGGCGTGCACGCTCATCAGCCGCACCGCATCCACCGGCGCCTCGCCCTCCGCGGGCGCGTCGGGCTCAGCGGTCGTCTCGGCGCTTGCGAGGAACCCCATGCCACCCGCCCCCTGCTGGAACGCGGCCTCGTCGAGGAACCCGCGCAGGTCGCGCCCTTCGCTGCGTTCCCACTCCCCCGCCAACCCGATCAGCTTGTGCACGTTCGCGAGCCTACGCGGTCCGTCCTCATCCGCGCACAGACGAGCCGCGTGAGCGCCGTGCTCGATCGCCCGCTCCAGTAGCTGCGCCAGCGTCAGCTCGTCCGCCTGCTCGCGCTCGTGCTCCAGCCACGCGCAGTGCTCGGCCGCGCGCCGGCGCTCGCCGTTCCGCGGGGGATTCTCTGCGACACCGCCCGTCCCGCCGGCGGCGGCGGGGGCTCCACCTTCGGGGTGGCGCGCCACCTCCCACACGCCGCATTCGCGCTCCCGCGCCGCCCGTGCCAGCAGGGCCAGCGCGTCGCTCGACAGTCCCACCGGCGGCGATGCCAGCACCCCGTACAGCGCCAGCTCGTCGCCGGGATCGATCAGCGCGCGCAGGTGTGCGAGCAGGTCGGCCACCTCCTGGCGCGCCCAGAACGACCCGGCGCTCGCGCGCGTGTGCACCCCCTGGGCGCGCAGGGCCTGCTCGTAGCAGTCGATGTCTCCCATCCCCCGCAGCAGCACCGCCACCCGACCGGCGGTCGTCCGCCCGGCGTCGATCAGCTCCCGCACGCGCCGCGCCAGCGCGAGCGCCTCCGCCTCTCGCCAGTCCGCCGCGCCCGTCGGTCCACCGACCGCCGCCATCGACGCGCGCGCACCGCTCCAGCCGCGCCGGTCCGTGAGCAGCAGCTCGACGCGCGGCTCGCGGTGCGCCAACGACGCCTCGCGCTCGCTCTCGCGACCCGCGCGCAGGGGTATGTAGGTCTCGCCGAACCGGCGCTCGAACACGGCGTTCACGGCCCCGAGCAGCTCCGGTCGGCCGCGGAAGTTGTGCGCCAGCCGCAGACTCCGCCCGAGCGGCGCCAGGCGCGCGTCGCGATCCCTGAACAGGCCGACGTCGGCGTGGCGAAACCCGTAGATCGACTGCCACTCATCCCCGACCGTGAACAGGTTCTCGCGCTCCAGCGCGCGCACGAGCGCCAGCTGGCGCGGGTTGACGTCCTGCAGCTCGTCCACCATCAGCAGCTCGAACCGCTCCGCCCAGACCCTTCTGATCTGCTCATCGCCGGCGAGCAGCTCTCCCGCCAGCAGCTCGAGATCGTCGAAGTCCACGCCGTCGCGGACCCGCTTGGCGGCGTCGTAGCGCTCGCCGAACCTCCTCAGCAGCTCGTCCCACAGCACGATCGCACCGGCGCCCGCTTCGTCCACCGCGCGAGCCTCCAGGGCGCCCGCCTCGTCCAGCTCCGCGGTGCCGGGCAGCTCGGACTGCCCGATCGGGGCGCGCCCGGGCTGGGGTGCGGGCAGTCGCGGCGCGCGTGCTCCGCGACTGCGCAGCTCGGCGTACACGCCGAGCACGGTCGCGCGCGCCCGGTCGGCGGTGTAAGCGGCGACCAGGTCGACCGCCTCGGTGCGATGCCCGTCGCCCACGAACTGGCCGAGCGCCTCGGCGAACGCCTGCCGGCGCAGCCGTCCCGCGAGGCCCTCGTCGAGGATCTCGTGATCCTCCGCCAGCCCCGCATCGCGCGCGTGCGCACGCAGGAGCCGGGCGCAGAACCCGTGGAACGTGCCGACGTAGGCTCCGTCGATCGCGCGCGCGGCGGCCGTCTCCCCCAGCTGCAGCAGTCGCACGCGCACCCGCTCGCGCAGCTCGCCCGCGGCGCGCTCTGTGAACGTGATCGCCAGGATCCTCCCGGGCGCGACCCCGTCCTCGCGCACGGCCCGCACGAATCGCTCGACCAGCACCGAGGTCTTGCCGCTACCCGCACCGGCCGCCAGCAGCAGCGGCTCGGCGCGCCGGCCGACGGCGCGCTCCTGCTCGGGGGTCAGCGTCCTCGGCGCCGGCGCGCCGGCCGCGGACTCGGTCGGACCCTCGGACCCGGTCGCGGCCGACGCGGGATCGGCCAGCTCCCATCCCGTCAACCGCTCCACGATCACCGCCCGGATCTGCAGATTGCCGGATGCGAGCACCCGCCCGTGAACGCGCACGTCAGCGGCCGCGCCTCGATCTCCCCCGCCGCCGCCTGCGCCGCCGCCGCGCGCGCGAGCCCGACCGCGTCCTGTACGAGCGCGTCGAGCTCGGATGCGTCGAACAGGTCGGTGCGCACGCACTCCACCCCCACACCGGCGGCGCCATCCAGGACGCCCCGCGCGCGCAGATCGACGCCACCCAGCGGCTGGTACAGCCCCCCCACCACCCGCACCCCGAGCAGCCGCTGCGCCGCGCGCATGTACAGCGCGAGCTGGATCTTGCCGTCCTCGATCCACCTCGCCCCGGGCGTCACGCGCGCGCCCTTGTAGTCGTACACGACGGCCTCGCCCCCGGGCGTGACGTCGATGCGGTCGATGCGCCCGCGCAGCATCACCCCCCCGCCGAGGTCCAGCGCCGGCAGACTATCCCCCCCCTCGTCGTCGTCGAACCCGAACCCCACCTCCAGCCACTTGGGCTCAAGCGAGCTCTCTTGGGCCGCCGCGTGCGCCAGATAGCGCTCCAGGTCCGCCTCCAGCCGGCGGCGAGCGCTCGGCACGCGCTCTGCGCGGACCGACAGCGGGAACTCCTGCTCGTGGCGCGCCAGCGCTCCGCCGAGCAGCTCGCGCGCCAGCCCCAACCGCGCCGGGGTCACTCGGGCCGAGCCCGTGCGCTCGCGCAGCCCCTCCAGCGTGTCGCGCAGCGCCGCGTGCGCGAGTCCCCCGCGCGTCAGCGGCTCGGGGTCGGGCTCGGGGCTGTCGGGACGCAGCATCCGCTCGACGAACCACCGCGCCGGGCATGCGATCCACAGCTCCAGCGCGGACGCCGACCACGGGCGGGCGCGCAGTTCGTCAAGGACCTGCGGGTCGCGCAACGGCGCCGGGCCCGCGCGCCGCGCTCCGGGCGCTGCTCCCGATACGCCGGCAGGTGCGGTGACCGGCGCCACTACGGGCGATCGAACCGACTGGCCTGTGGGTCTCCCCCCAATGTCAACCCGCTAGGCGGCAGTGCGAGCCTCGATGTCGCTCGCCGCCCGCGCGGTGTCGGGCGTCTCGGCCTCCGCCTCCGGCGGCTTGGCGCCCGCCTTGGCCCAGGGCTCGTCGAACTCGACCCGCCATTTGCCCTCCTCGGTCTGCTCGAGCGCCAGGTGAGCTTTGAAGCTGCGCCCGCTGCGCCCTTTGAACCCGGTGATCGCCCGCGCGGTGTAGCCAGTGCGGATCAGCTCGCGCGCGACTTCCACCGGCAGTTGCTTGCCGGCTTTGCCCTTCCAGATCACGAACCCGCAGCCGGGATCGTTGCGCGCCCAGCAGGAATAGCCCTTGCGGTTTTCCATGATCTCGTGCCCGCACACCGGGCACGGCCCGAGGCTCGCGCGGGGGATGCGCACGTCCTTGAGCTTCTCGTCCAGCTCCGCGATCGTCTCTTTCGCGAACCCGGCGATATCGCCCATGAACTTCTCGCGCGAGTCCTCGCCGCGCTCGATCTTGCCCAGGCGGTTCTCCCAGTCGCCCGTCAGGCCGGGCGAGGTCAGCGGGTGCTCGTTCAGCAGCCGGATCACGTTCACGCCCTTGTCGGTCGCCACCAGCGAGCGCCCATCGCGCTCTATGTACCCGACCGTGATCAGCCGCTCGATGATCGCCGCGCGTGTCGCCGGCGTGCCGATGCCCGAGTCCTTCATCGCCTCGCGCATCTCCTCGTCCTCGACGAGCTTGCCCGCCGTCTCCATCGCGCCCAGCAGCGACGCGTCGCTGTAGCGCCGCGGCGGTTTCGTTTCCTTGCGCGCGCTCGAGATCTCGCGCGTCCGCACGCGCTCGCCCTTCTCCAACTTCGGCAACTGCTGGTCGGCGCCCTCGTCCTCCTCGCCCTCGGCCCTCGCGCCGCTGGTTTTCGCCGTGCCCGCCGCGGAGACCTCGTCGTAGACCCCACGCCAGCCCGGCACCAGCAGCAGCCGGCCGCGCGTACGGAACACGTACCCGCCGTCGCGCTCGTCCTCGCCTGCGGGGATCGTGCTCTCCACGCGCGTGTTCTCGAACACCGCCTCCGGGTGGAACACCGCCAGGAAGCGCCGCGTGACCATGTCGTAGATGCGTTTGTCATCCGAGCCCATGCGGTCGAGGTCGTGCTCGGACTTCGTCGGGATGATCGCGTGGTGGTCTGTCACCTTCGCGTCGTTCACGACCCTGCCCAACGGCAGCAGATCCAGGCCCGTGACATACGCGGCCGCCTTCGCGTACTCCGCGTGTCCGCCCACCAGCTCCGCAGTGGGCTTGATCTCGGCGACCATGTCTTTGGTCAAGTACCTGGAGTTGGTACGGGGGTAGGTCAGCGCCTTGTGCTCCTCATAGCAACGCTGCGCCGCCGCCAGAGTGCGTTTCGCGGAGAACCCGTAGCGCGTGTTCGCCTCGCGCTGGAGCGTCGTCAGGTCGTACAGCATCGGCGCTTTCTCGCGCTGCTCTTTCGTCTCCAGCTTCGTGATCGTCGCCGTCCTGCCCTCGCAGGCCTCGACGATCGCCACCGCCTCGGCCTCGGTCGCGATCCGCGGCTTCGCGCCCGCGTGGAACCGGCCGCGGTAGACACGCTCGCCGTCCTCGCCGTCGCCGTTCATGTCCGCGTCGGCGAGCGGATCGGCCGCGAAGGTCGCGTCGACCAGCCAGTAAGGCTCGGGTTTGAACGCCTTGATTTCCTCCTCGCGGCGCGCCACGATCGCGAGCGTCGGCGTCTGCACCCGCCCCAACGAGACCGCTCCGTCGAAGGAGCTGCGCAGGCGGATCGTCGCCGCGCGCGTGGCGTTCATGCCCACGATCCAGTCGGCCTCCGAGCGCGAGCGGGCCGCCTGCTCGAGCGAGGCCAGCTCCTCGGCCGGGCGCAGCGAGGCCAGCGCCTCTTTCATCGCAGCGTTCGTCATCGAGCTGAGCCACAGCCGTTTGATCGGCTTGTCGCCTTTCGCCTTCTCGTACAGGTACGCGAAGATCAGCTCGCCCTCGCGCCCGGCGTCGCAGGCGTTGACGACGAGATCGACGTCGTCGCGGCCGAGCTGGGCGGTGACGACCGCCATCTGTTTGCGCGAGCGTTCGTCGCGGACCACGAGCTTGAACCGATCGGGCACGATCGGCAGGTCCTCCATCCGCCAGCGCTTGAACTTCTTGTCGTACTCGTCGGGCTCGGCCAGCTGCACGAGATGGCCGACCGCCCACGTGACCACGTCTTCGGGCCCCTCCAGCCACCCCTCCTTCTTCTGGAACGGCCCCTTCAGCACGCGCGCCAGGTCCTGCCCCACGGAGGGCTTCTCGGCTATGAGGAGGGTCTTGGTCACGGCGGTCAGCGTAGCGGGTGGGCCACGCGAGGTTGCGTCAAGTCGTTCGCGCGCGTCCTCATGCGCGAACGATGGGTGACCCATAGCCCGATTCACCGACGGCGCTGCCGGCGCCGGTCACCGCACCCGCCGGCGCCGCGATCGGTCTGCAACCAAAGCGCGGACCCCGATCAAAGCTACCCGCCGATCGGGGCCCGCGGTTTGGCCCCCCAGAAGACCTCCGTGCCGAGCATCCCGATCAGGTTCACGCACACCAGGTTGAGCACCATCGACTTGGCCGTCGCCGTGCCCACGCCGACGGGTCCGCCGCGGGCGTTGTAGCCGTAGTAGCACCCCACGAGCACGACCACCGTGGCCATGCACATCCCCTTGATCAGGCTGAACAGAAAGTCGGGCGGGTTCTGGAACTGCCAGAAGATCAGGAAGTAGCCGCCCGAGGAGACGTACCCGATCTGCTGCACGACCGCCAGATAGGAGCCGAGGTAGGCCACGCCGATCGCCGACAGGTACATGAACGGCAGCACCAGCCACGCGGCCAGCAGGCGCGTGGCGCACAGGAAGGTCATCGAGTCGATGCCCATCACCTCCAGCGCGTCGATCTCCTCGCTGATGCGCATCGCGCCGAGCTCCGCCACGATCCCGGTGCCGACCTTCGCCGAGAGCATGTAGCCGAACGTCAGCGGCACGGCCTCGCGCAGATCGCACCATGCGGTGTACACGCCCGCGTACCCCGGCGCCCCCTGCGATTGGGTGAAGTAAGCGCCCTCGATGCCGCACGTGCCCAGGCCGACGATGAACACCAGGCCCCAGATGACGAGCGTCGAGGAGACGATCATGATCCCCGACTGGCGCAGGGCCTCGCCGAAGAACCTGAACACGCGCAACCCCCACACGTCTCCCACGACGCGGCCCGTGAACCCCGCGACCTCCCCGGTCCCGGCAAGCCATTCGCGCGGCAGGGCCGACAGCTCGCTCACTTGATCACCAGGATGTTCGGATGGGTGGCGAGGAGCGTCTGCGTGAACACGTAGTTGAACGCGCCGATCCCCAGGAACGAGATCACGACCGCCTGGTTGACGGCGCGGCCGACGCCCTCCGCGCCCCCGCTGGCGGTCATGCCCTTGTAACAGCAGACGATCGCGATGATCGCCCCGAACACGGTCGTCTTCAGCACCGAGCCCCACAGGTCGGTGACGGTCGCGTTCGCGAACAGCGTGTTCCAGAACGGCCCCAGCGGCTGCCCGTAGGTGAGCGCCGCGATGATCCCGCCGAACAGGCCGAACAGGATCGCGTACAGGTTGAACAGCCCCGTGACGAGCATCAGCGCCAGGAAGCGGGGCACGACCAGGTTCTTGACCGGATCCACGCCCAGCACCTGCAGCGCGTCGAGCTCCTCGCGGATCTTGCGCGCGCCCAGGTCGGCGGTGATCGCCGTGCCGGCGACGCCCGCGAGCACGATCGAGGTGATGATCGGGCCGATTTCGCGGATCGCCGCGAGCACGAAGAACCCTCCCAGGCGGTCGACCGCGCCGAACAGCGTCAGGAAGTTCGCCGCCTCCAGACCCGGCGCGCCATAGTTGATGGCGACGGTCGAGACCAGCAGCGGAAACCAGCACAGGCGCAGCACGAACAGGAACTGCGAGACCAGCTCCTCGCCGTAGGGAAACGGCGGGCGCACCGCCGCGACGATCGTCCTGCCGGCGAGGATGATCAGGTCCCCTGTCTGCTCCAGCGCGCCCCTGCTCGGCGACAGCGCCCGCTCGGCGATCTCGCGCGTGGTAGGGCCCGCCTGCGATCGGTCGGCCGGCGGCGGCGGGCCCTGCGCGGCGCTCGCCCCCGACGCCGCTTCCCGCACAGGTCTCCTCTCCACGGACATTGGTTCAGTGTACTAGTTCACCAACACACTAGGTTTCTATGGCTGCGAGCGCTACCGTGAGGACGTGAGCACGCAGCTCGATACACCCGGGTCGGCCGAGCGTCGCCTGGACGAGTTCGCCGCGGCGATCGACCGCGACGCCGAGGTGCCGATCGGCCTGCAGCTCGGGTGGGCGCTGTCGGCGCGGATATACGACGGCGAGCTCCGACCCGGACAGCGCCTGCCCGGCCTGCGCGAGCTGGCCGAGGCCAGCGGCCTGAACGTCAACACGGTGCGCGCTGTCTACCAACGGCTGGAGCAGCGGGGGCTGATCGAGAGCCAGCAGGGCAGCGGCACGTTCGTGGCGTCCACGTTCCGCCGACCCTCGGCCGTCGGCACGATCGCCGCCGACGCGGCCCGCGAAGCCGAGGCGATCGGCGTCGATCCTCGCGAGGTCGCCGCCGCGCTGTATGTCGCGATGCCCCAGGACGCGCCCGGTGAGCCGAGGCGCGACACGGCGGGCGGCGCCGGTGAGAAGGCCGACGGAGCGGTGGCGCGCAGGCGTGCGCTGCGAGCCCAGATCGCCACGCTGGAGCGGGCGATCGGCGAGATCGAAGCCGAACACCCGGGCGTCGCGCCGCGAGCGACCGCCACGCGTCGCGGACCCGGCCCGACGCTGCTGAGCGCCGAGGAGCTGGAGCAGGTCCGCTCGGCGCTCGTGCGCCGGCTGGCGCAGGTGCAGGGCGCGATCGACGAGCGAGCGGCGGCCGACGCCGCCGGCGGGAAGTCGATGCAGAAAAAGGCCGACAGCACGCGCGCGCGTGCACGCGCGCGCGTTAATGCTCAAAAAGACAACGCACCCACCCCCGACGCCGACCCGGCGACTATCCCCACATCCACCGTTCGGCCGACCAGACCCCGCTCCACCTCGCGCCCGGCCGCGGCCGGGACCTGAGCCGGGCTCCGACAACCTCGATCCGCACTCACCCGGCCGCACACGGACCGGTACTCACCGCAGCCGACCCCGCCTGGGCCAGGATGCGCAGGACGGTCGCGTTGGCGACTCCATAGCCACCGGGCGGCCCACCGCCGACGGTCCCGGCGAATACCGTCGTCAGCACCGCGCCGCTCCCGTCCACGAGCGGTCCGCCGGAGTTGCCGGACCGCACCAGCCCACGCAGCGGCGTCAGCAGGCGGCGGACGGGACCCTGTCCGTAGGCGTTGTCGGTGAGCACCGTCTGGGTGCGTCCGATGCGCCCCGGCTGCACGTCATAGGGACCGTTCTCCGGATAGCCGAGGATGGCGCCGGCGCTGCCGGAGACCGGCTCGCTCGCCACGCGCAGGGAGGGCACGTCGCCGAGACCGGGGACGCGCAGCAGCGCGATGTCATCGGTCGGATCGAACGCGATCGCTTCCGCGGGCAGGGCGGGCGGGTGGCCGCCGAGCTCGACGGTCGTGTCCCGCTCGCCGGCGACGACGTGTGCGTTGGTGACGATCTGATCCGGGCGCGCGACCCAGCCCGAGCCCTCAATCGCCAGGCCGCAGGCGGTGCCGAGCACACGCACAACCTCGCGCGAGGCCGCGCGCACGCCCGGGGCACGGTCGATTCGCGGCAGCGGCGCCGCCACGTCCGGCGAGGGACCCGCGAGCTGCGGCAACGGGTCCAGGCGCGAGAGCGCGTTCAGGATCGGCCCCGACGGCGGCAGCAACCGGTTGAGCTCGCTGAGGATGACCGAGCGCTGGATGTCCGCGCGCAGCTGTCCCACCCCCGGGGTCTGCGCCGCCACGGCCGCCACGATCCAGACGATCCCCAGACCCAGCGCGGCGCCGAGAGCCGCCCCGAACAGACCGTCGAGCAGACCGGCGCCGGGCACGATCAGCGTGCGGCGTAGCAGCCTGAAGCCGAGACCCTCCAGGCCACTCGCGAGGATCGCGCCCGCCAGCAGAGCGCCGATCAGACCGAACGCGGGCGCGTACGGCGAGGCCGATCCGCGCGGCAGCAGAAGAGGACCGAGGCGAGTTCCGAGGAATGCACCAATAGCGAATCCCGCAAACGAGAGCGCGCCCACGATGAACCCCCGTCGAAAGCCGAACCCCGCCAGCAGCGCCGCGAACCCGACTATCAGCCAGTCGAGCGTCGTCACCCTTCCACGCACCAATCGCGACCGTCGTTCGGACCCCTTGTGCGCACGAGCGGGCTCACCAGGCCATGTTCTACCGTTCCACGACGTGGACGCTCGCCGGTGGGATCGATCGTGAACGCGACATCCGCGAGCGAGCGTCCCGGCGCTCAAGGCGCCGGTCGCCCTCACAACGACCATCGCCGCCGCCGGCGCGCCATGCGGGCGCGGCCCGTGATCGCGCTCGCCGCGGTCGCGTTCGTGGTCGGGGCGATCGTCGGCGCCGGGCACGGCTCCAGCGCGGCGCAGGCGCTCGCGGGTCGATTCGTGGCCGCGTGGGCGCACGGCGACTACGCGACGATGTATGGCGACATCGACGCGCATTCGAAACGAGCCGTCTCTGCGCAGGAGCTGGCGGACGACTACGAGCACGCGCTGAGGACCGCGACCGCCACGCGTCTGCTGGTGACGGGCAAGCCGCGTGCGGCGCCCGGAGGACTGGTGGCGGTGCCGGTGCGCGTGCACACCCGCCTGTTCGGGACGCTTCAGCTCGCGTTCGCGCTGAAGATCGTCGGCGGGAGCGGTGAAACCGGCGGAATCGTATGGTCGCCCTCGCTGGAGTTCCCCGGGCTGCACACCGGCGAGGCGCTCACCCGCAAGACGACGCTTCCTCGCCGGGCGACGGTGCTGGCGCGAGACGGGTCGGTGCTGGGCGAAGGCACGGCCACCGAAGCCGGTCAGCGAGACTCACCGCTCGGCGCCGCGGCCGGCGCGGTGCTGGGCGAAGTTGGTCCCATCCCGACGGCACGCGCGCCCCAGCTTGAAGCCGAAGGCGTCCCCGCCGACGCGATCGTCGGGGTGAGCGGCATCGAGGAGGCCCTCGACGAGCGCCTGCGCGGCACGCCGGGAGGGGAGCTGCTGGCCGACGGCTCACAGTCAGGCGGGCCGACCCGCGTGCTGGCGATCGCCGCGCCGAGGGCCGCGCCCGCATTGCACACGACGATCTCACCGGCGGTGCAGCGCGCCGCCGTCACGGCCCTGGGCGGTCAGCTCGGCGGGGTGGTGGCGATGCAGCCGGGCACAGGACAGATCCTGGCGGTGGCCGGACTCGGCATCGACGACCTGCAACCGCCGGGCTCGACGTTCAAGATGGTCACGCTCAGCGGCGTCCTGCAGGCCGGGATCGCCGACCCGAACACGACGTTTCCCTACGCGACGTACGCGACGCTCGACGGGGTCAAGCTGAGCAACGCCAACGGCGAGGAATGCGGCGGTTCGCTGACGCTGGCATTCGCGGTGTCGTGCAACTCGGTGTTCGCGCCGCTGGGAGTCAAGCTGGGAGCGCCGCGGCTGGTGGCGATGGCCGAACGGTACGGCTTCAACCACGAACCGGGCGTCCCGGGCGCCGTGGAAAGCACGCTGCCGGCGGCGTCGCAGATCCAGGGCGAACTGGACGTGGGCTCGACCGCGATCGGCCAGGGCGAGGTACAGGCGAGCGCCCTGCAGATGGCGATCGTAGCGGCCACGATCGCCGACGGCGGGCACCGGCCGCAACCTACGTTCGCGCTCGACGCCCATCCCCATGGGGTCGCGACCGCGACCAGCGCGAGCGTGGCGCGCACCGTCAGGCGGCTGATGATCGGCGTGGTGCGTGAAGGCACCGGCACCTCGGCCGCGATCCCCGGCGTGACGGTCGCCGGCAAGACCGGCACGGCCGAACTGGGCACCGCGAACTCGTGCTCGGGCAGCAGCAGTGAAGCACGCGGCGCAGGCGAAAGCTCCGGCTCGGAAGAATCGCACGGCTCCAGCTGCCAGGGCGCCGCCAGCGAACCGAGCAACACCGACGCCTGGTTCGCGGCGTTCGCGCCAGCCCTGCACCCGCGCATCGTGGTGTGCGTGCTGATGGTCAAAGACGGCGCCGGCGGCGCCACCGCAGCGCCCGTGGCGCGTGAAGTGCTCGAGGCGGGGCTGAAGACGAGCGGCTAACGCTAAACGTCAAGCTCTGCGGAGGCCCGTTGCGTGGCGTCCAGCGGATCGACGATGTGGATCGTCAGCGGCCGGTTGTCCAGCGAGACGACCCGGATCTTGTACAGCAGCAGCGCGCCCTGGGTGCCCCCATTGGCGGCGATCGAGCTGGCCACCGGGATCTGGCTGCTGGCGGGGATGAACCCGCCGCGGTAGGCGAACTGGTTGGTCTGGTCGGGGACGATCGGGGTATAGACGTTGCTCTGGGTGTCGCTGATCGTGATCGTGCTCGCACCGAGGTGCGCCACCGAGGAGTGGTTGTAGACCTGGATGAACACCGCGAACCACTCCTGCCCGGGGGCGAGCCTGCGCTGCAGCGGCGTAAGACCCTGCAGGTAGGCGGCGTCTTCGACATTGGCGGGGTTGAGCTCGCGCGAGAGCTGCACCTCGTAGACGAGCGGGCCGACGTTCAGGTACGGGGCGTTCTGCCCGGACTCGCCCGCGTAGGTTCCGGTCGTGACCTTGGTTTCAGAGTTTCCGCACGCGGCCAGCGCGAGCGCGGCCAACAGGACGAGGCCCAGAGAGAGCGTCGGCTTGCGCAGGCGGCTCAGCACGCGCGGCAGTCTATCCACCGGCGACCGTGACGCGCTCGCCACGGTCAACGTCTGACTCGAGGATCGTGCGCAGGCGGCGCATCGCGCGAGCGTTCTGGCGACGCATCCACCCGCGCGCGCCGAACCCCTCCAACAGGCGGTCGGCGAGCGTGGCGGGCTCTGTCTCGAGCGTGAACCGCACACGCGTCGTGCCCGAGGCGCCCGGCGCAAGCTCGTAGACGCCGAGGGTGCGTACACGGTTGTTCTTGCCGGTCCGGCCGGCCTCGACGATCCGGTGCGGACGATCGACCTCGACGAACGTGACGTCGCCCCACGCGAACCGGGCGCCGGGGGACTTGACGCGAAAGCGAGCGCCCGCGCCGCGGCCGATCGAGTCGATGCGCGTCAGATGCCAGTCGCACAGATAGTGGTCGGTGAACTCCGCGTGGTTGGCGATGTCCTGCAGGTAGTCGAACACCTGCTCGCGCGGGCGGTCGACGACGATCGACACGGTCACGGGGTCCATGGTCGCGCGCAGTCTAGTTCTCGGGCGCGGCGGCCGCTATGCCGCGCGGGTCAGCCGCACGGTGTGCCCGTGCTCGGAGTGACGCACGAGCTCGGTCGCGACCGGATGCTCACGGCGCAGCGGGCTGCACAGCTCGCAGACGATGCCCTGGACGCGGGCGTGCAGGTGGACGTGCTCGCCCACCAGCGGGGTGCGCCCGCAATCCGCACAGCGATCGCGATCGGCCTCCAGCGCGCCGACGCCGCGACGCAGCAGGAAGCGCTCGAACTGCTCGATGTCATGCTCGGCCGGGCGGCTCATGGGGCCTGAGTTCGCCGGCGAGCGCCGCGCTCCTGCTGGAGGGTCGGTAGAAGCCGAGGGTTTACATGGACTGGAGCGGGGGTAGAAAGACGATGGGCAGCCGTCGGGCGCCCGCAGATCGCAAATCAGAAGCCAGGTGCCAGATCTCTTCTGCCAGAACTCGTGACTGCGGCTTACATCGAGTACGGAAGCTTGTTATGATCGCCACGAGTTCGTCCAGACTGGCGCAGCACCCTGGGGAAACCAGAAAGCAGAAAGGGGCGTGGCACAGGATGGAATCGCTTACTTCGGGCACTATGGCCGGCGCCGGCTCGTTCCGGTGCGGGTACTGCGGATACATGCTGACGCTCGCCGGCACCGACACGCTGAGTGACTGTCCGGGCTGCGGGGGACACGACTTCGTGCGGGCGTCGCTGTTCAGCGCCGGCGGTCTGGCCCGTAGCCGCATCACCGGCCCGGCCCGGTCGAGCGCATCGGGTGCAGGGGATCCGATCTTCGCAGGGCGCCTGGGCGCCGGCAGGGCAAGCTCGGTCGGTTCCTCCGGCGGACGGACCAGCTATGCGGACACGCTCAGGACCGGCGCCGTCGGCAGCGGCGGCGCGCTGTCGCGACCCGAGCCGATCGACGGCGACGCGTGGCTCAAGGACGCCCGCGAGCAGCTGCAGGAGCCCGGCGAGTATCTCGCCTACGAAGACTGCGACGAGCTGAGGACGGTGGCGCTGACGCGCGAGTGGACGCGAATCGGGCGCAGCCTCGCGGCGGACGTGCGCTTCGACGACCCGACCGTCTCGCGGCGCCACGCCCTGGTCGTGCGCCAGGCCGATGGCGTCAGAGTGCTTGACGACCGCAGCCTCAACGGAGTGTTCGTGAACGGCTCGCGGATCGAGTGGAAGGTGCTGGAGGACGGCGACGAGATCCTCGTCGGCCGCTACAGGCTGCGGTTCCTCAGCATCCCCGCCCAGCTGGACGGCGCCGAGGGCGCGAAGACCCTGCACGGCGCGAGCTGAGCCCGACCGGCGTCGAGACGGGCTCGGCCCGGCTCGACCCCTCCCCGCGCCCGGGCGCCTCTGCACCCGGCCGGCCCGGATGGAAGGCGCGCCGCGTCCCGGCGCGAGCGTGCGCCGCGTAGTATCGCGCCTGATGACGGCCACCCGGACGACTATGACCATCGCCGTGCTGTCGCAGAAGGGCGGGACCGGCAAGACGACCGTGGTGCGGACGCTGGCTGACGCGTTCCGGCGAGCGGGCGTGAGCACGCTCGCCGTCGATCTCGACCCGCAGGGCAATCTGTCCGACTACTTCGACCTGTCCCCCGACGTGGAGCCGACGATCGCCGACGTGCTCTCCGGCCGGGCCACGACGGGCGAGGCAATCCACGACGACCTGATCCCCGCCAACCTCAGCCTCGCCGAGGCAGAGCTGATGCTGGGCGCGAAGATGGGCCGCGAGCTGACGCTGCGCCGCGCCCTGGTCGAGGCCCCCAGCTCCTATGAGCTGATCCTGATCGACTGCCCGCCCTCGCTCGGGCTGCTCACCGTCAACGCGCTCGTGGCCGCCGATCGCGCGCTGGTGACGGCCGAGGCCCAGTATTTCGCGCTGCAGGGCGTCGAGCAGGCGATGGAGGTGATCGAGCTCGCACGCGACAGCCTCAATCCGAAGCTGGAGTTGCTCGGGGTATTGCTGAACCTGGCCGACATGCGCACCGTGCACTCCCGCGAGGCGCTGGCCTCGCTGAAGGAGCGGTTCGGGGAGCGCGTGTTCGACACCGCGATCCGCTCCTCGATCGCCTACGCCGAGTCGGCCGAGCGGGCCAAGTCGATCCTCGACCATCGCCCGGATCTCGGCGCGGACTACCTGGCCGTTGCCGAGGAAACGCTCGCGCGGCTGCCGGGGTTTGGGGAGGCTCGGGGGCGCGTGGCCGGACTGGGGTAGCCGCACACGCCTGCCATATGAACTGCCTGCATTTGTAAAGTGAGGATGATCGGAGTCGATAGGACCGAATGGGGTCGCCATCGCATGCCATAGAGCCCCCCTCCGCTCCGGCAGGGCTCGGCCGCGGCGCCGTCGTGGCGAGCCTGGATCTGCTGCGGCGACTCGTGCCGCTGTGGGGCATGCTGCTCGCGGGCCTGCTGATCGTCAGCCGCCGTCCCGACGCCGTCATGCACGCGCGGTTCTGGGCCGAGGACGGCAGGACGTTCTACGCGGACGTGTACAACCGCGGCCTGCTCGCGACGCTGGCGGTGCCGCAGTCGGGGTACTTCCAGGAGCTGCCCACGCTCGCCGCCGGGATCGCGCAGCTGGCACCGCTCGCGCTCGCTCCGCTCATCACCAACTCCATCGCGATCGTGGTGCGCGTGCTTCCGGTGGGTCTGCTGCTGTCTCCTCGCGCCGAGACGATCTCACCCGGCATCGTCGTTCGCGCCCTGCTCGCGACGCTGTACATCGCCCTGCCCGGGACGTTCGAATCCGACGCCAACGTCGACAACGCGCTGTGGTATCTGGCCGTCGCCGCCGTACTCGTCCTGATGCTGCGCCCGCCGAGACGACGCTCGACCCGCGCCCTGGACGTGACGATCCTCGCGCTGTGCAGCGTCACCGGCGTGTTCAGCATCGCGCTCGCGCCACTCGCATTCCTCCACCGGCGCCGGCGCGGCGCCGGCGCCGTGTCGCGCCTGACGCTCGGGATCCTGACCGTCGGCGCCGCGATCCAGCTGCTCGCGCTGCTCGTGCTTCAGTATCACCTGCCCCACGGCTTCGGCGCTCGGCCACGCGTGAGCGTTCCGCTGCATCCCTCCGTAACGGGATTGCTCCAGATCCTTGGAATCCGCGTGATCGCCGAGCCGCTGCTGGGCAACGCGGTCGTGCTGAGCGCCACGGCGGCGACCCTCCTGGGCATCCTGGGCGCCGTGGGCGCACTGACGGCGCTACGCCGGGGAACGGCCGAGCTCAAGCTGATGGTCGCGTTCGGCGGGGCGCTGTTCGTGATGGCGGTCGCACACCCGTGGGGCGTCGACTGGCAGGAGCTGACGGTCTACCCCACGGGCAGCCGCTACTTCATCATCCCCCAGCTCGCGGCCGTCGCGACACTGGTGTGGGCCATCGGCGCCACACGCGTCCCTTGGCGCCTCGTGCCGGCAGGCGCGCTGGTGTACATGTGTCTCTTTACGATCCCCCGGAATTGGACCTATCCCCCGTTCAGGCCGACCGGCTTTACCCGGCAGGCGGCGCTGTTCGAACACGCTCACCCGGGATCTCGCGTGACCTTTCAGCTGGAACCGCGGGGGTGGTCGATGACGCTCGTGAAGCGTTGAACGGAGCCCAACGCGACGCCGCCCAGCCTACATCTCCCCCACGAAAGCCCCCTGGACCTCGAACGGCGCCCGCAGCAGGCTCGCCCAGCCCTCGATCTCGGGGCGCAGCGCCTCGACGACGGCGCCGGTGTGCTCGTAGAAGCACCACACGAGCACGGTCGGCCCGGCGCCCGAGATGCTCGCTCCGAGCGCTCCCAGCTCGGGTGCGCGCAACGCCAGCTCATACGAGCGAGGAAACAGGGGCGCGCGGCGGGACTGGTGCAGGCTGTCGTGGAGTCCGCGGGCAACCAGATCCCAGTCGCCGCGGGAGAGCCCGAGCGTGAGCAGCGCGGTGTGGGCGACGTTGTAGACGGCCTCGTCCAGCGGCACCTCCGCCGGCAGGACCTCGCGCGCGGCCTGCGTGCACACCGACTGCTCGGGCACGACCGCGATCGCCTCCAGGCCCGTGGGCGGGTCGAAGCGCGTGGCGACGCCGTCCGCGCAGATCACGAACCCGCCGTGCAGCGCCGCGGCGACGTTGTCGGGGTGACCCTCCAGCTCTGACGCCAGCGCGAGCAGGTCGGCGTCCAGCTCGAACAGGTGGTCGGCCGCCATCAGCCCCGCGACGATCGCCGCGGCGCTCGATCCCAGCCCCCCCGACAGGGGGATGTCGGAGGCGATCGCGAAAGTGAACCCGTCCGCGGAGTGCAGCGCCTCGAACGCGCGCACGCACAGGTTCTCGCTACGCCCGTGCGAGACCGGCAGGTCGGTCTCGATCGCGAATCGCCCCGTCTCGCGCACCTCCAGCCGCAGGTGCAACCCGACGGCGGCGGCCATGCAGTCGAACCCCGGGCCGAGGTTGGCCGAGGACGCGGGCACGCGCACGACCCGCCTACGGTCCATCCGCACGCACCCCCCCAGGCCGGTCGCCGGGCATGCCGCCGGCCCGGCGCGGCGCGGTCATACGCACCCGGCGCCGCATGCGGGCGCCGCCCTGAGCCTACGGATCACCCAGCACCGCCTCCTCGATCGCGGCCAGCTCCACCGGGCAGCTGATGATGCGCCCGTCGTTGTGGGCGATCGCCGTCTCGGGGTCCTTGAGGCCACGGCCGGTGAGCACGCACACGATCTGCTCCGCGCCCTCGGCGCCGTAGCGCAGCAGACCCGCGACCGAGGCGGCGGAGGCGGGCTCGCAGAACATGCCTTCGCGGGAGGCGAGCAGGCGGAACGCCCGAAGGATCTCCTGGTCGCTGACCGCGCGGATAGCGCCGCGCGAGTCGCGGGCGGCGGCCATCGCGTCCTCCCAGCGTACGGGGTTGCCGATGCGGATCGCCGAGGCCACCGTTTCGGGGTGCTCGACGGGCCTGCCCTCCACGAGCGGGGCGGCGCCCGCGGCCTGGTAGCCGTACAGGCGCGGTGCCGAGCCCATCTCCTGGAACCCACGCCAGTAGGAGGTGATGTTGCCGGCGTTGCCGACGGGGATGCACAGGGCTTCGAGCCCACCGTCGAGGCCCTCGTGGATCTCGAACGCGGCCGTCTTTTGGCCTTCGACGCGATACTCGCTGATCGAGTTCACGAGCACGATCGGGTGCGTAGCGGTCAGCTCGCGCACGAGCGTGAGCGCCTGGTCGAAGTTGCCCGCCAGGGAGATGACGCGGGCGCCGTGGATGAGCGTCTGCGCCATCTTGCCCTGCGCGATCTTGCCGTCGGGGACGATCACCGCGCAGGTGATGCCGGCGCGCGCGGCGTACGCGGCGGCGCTCGCGGCGGTGTTGCCGGTGGAGGCGCAGATGACAGCCTTGGCGCCGTCGCGCACGGCGGCGGAGACCGCGCAGGTCATGCCGCGGTCCTTGAAGGAGCCCGTCGGGTTGGCGCCCTCGAGCTTCAACCGCACCGACGCGCCGACCAGCTCCGAGAGCACGGGCGCGCGCAGGAGCGGCGTGGAGCCCTCCTGCAGGCTGACGAGGGGATCGCCGGGCTCGAAGGGCAGGCGCTCGTGATAGCGCTCGATCAGCGGCACGTGCGTGCCGGAGAAGGCCGCTCCTTCGACCTTCGGCAGGGGCACGCGCGGAAGCTCCTCGACAGGCGGTGTCGGGCTCATCCGAACTCCTCTTCGATGACACGGATGGTGCGCGGGGTGGAGCGCACGAACTCGAACTCCTCCAGCCGTGCGATCGCGGCACGCAGGCGTGACTCGGGCACGGCGTGGGTGACCATCACCAGGCGCGCGCCCTCGCCCATGCCGCGCTGCACGACCGAGCGGATCGACACCTCCTGCTCGCCCAGCACGCGCGTGACGGACGCCAGCACGCCGGGCTCGTCGGCGACGTCGAGGTGCAGGTAGAACGCGCTGGGGACGTCCTCGAGCAGACGCAGCTGAAGTGGCGGCGCGGGTGGGCGAGCGCCGCCGGTCATCACGCTGACGACGTCGCCCAGCACCGCGCTCGCGGTCTGCCGCCCGCCGGCGCCGGGACCGGACATGGTGATCTCGGTGATCGCCTCGGATTCGACCGTGACCGCGTTGAACGGGCCCGACACGGAGGAGAGCGGGTGCCCGGCGTAGAGAAAGGCGGGGTGCACGCGCACCGACAGCCCACCGTCGCGGCGCTCGGCCGTGCCGATCAGCTTCAGCCCGAGGCCGAGCTCGCGGGCGTACTCGATGTCGTCGCTCTCCAGCTGCTCGATGCCCTCGTAGGGAACGTCCTCCAGGCGGACGGGCGCGCCGAAGGCCAGGCGCGCGAGGATCGCCATCTTGGCGGCGGCGTCGCGGCCGGTGACGTCGTCGGTGGGGTCGGCCTCGGCGTAGCCCAGACGCTGAGCCTCGGCGAGCGCCTCGGGGTAGGTGCGCCCGGCGGTCATCTCCGAGAGGATGAAGTTGGTGGTGCCGTTGACGATCCCGTGGATGCGCTCGATCGGGGTGACGGCGAGCGATTCCTCGAGCACGCGCACGACCGGCACGGCGCCCGCGACGGCGGCCTCGAAGCGCAGGCGCACGTCCTGCTCGCGCGCGAGCGCGAACAGCTCCTCGCCGTGCTGGGAGAGCAGCTGCTTGTTCGCGCTCACCACGTCACGCCCGGCGCGCATTGCGCCCATCAGGTACTCTCGCGCGGGCTCGGTGCCGCCGATCAGCTCGACGATCAGGTCGGCGTCGGCGAGGATCTCGGCGAAGTCCCCGCGCGAGCGCGTGAGCACGCCGGTGATGACCGGCGCGCGGCCGTTCACGCGCTCGATCTCGGCGGCGCGTTCGTCGAGCAGCGCGGCGAACGCCGCACCGACGGTGCCGTGACCGAGCAGGCCGATGCGCAGCGGCTCAGACATCGCGCACCGTCAGATCCTCAAGGGTCTCGCGGCGGACGACGACGCGGGCGTGACCGTCGTGACAGAAGATCACGGGCGGGCGCGGAACGCCGTTGTAGTTGGAGGCCATCGCATGCCCGTAGGCGCCTGTGGCGGGCGTGACGATCACATCGCCCGGGCGGGGATCGTCGAGCAGTGCGGAGCGCACGATCACGTCGCCGGACTCGCAGTGCTTGCCCGCGAGCACGCACTCATCGCCACCGCCAATGCGGTCGGCCACATGGGCTTCGTAGCGCGCGCCGTAGAGCATCGGGCGCAGATTGTCGGACATGCCGCCATCGACGCCCACCCAGCGCGAGACGTTGCGCTTGACCGACTCGACCCTGTAGAGGGTCACGCAGGCGTTCGCCACGAGCGCGCGCCCGGGCTCGATCAAGAGGCGCCGACCGGGCGCTGCCATGCCGTGTGTGCGCGCGCCCTCGACGAGCGTGGACACGTAGTCCTCGACCGCGGGCGGGGGGGGTTGATCGGCGGTGTAGCGCACACCGAGCCCGCCGCCGAGATTCCACACGGGGAACTCGCCGAGCCGCGCGAGCTCTGCGACCTCGCGACGGAAGGGCTCGAGCTCGAGCAGCTGCGAGCCGATGTGCGCGTGCAGCCCCGCCAAGCGCAGCCCCGGCACGCTTTCGAGCTGCGCGATCGCCTTGGGAGCGTCGGCCATGACGAACCCGAACTTCGAGTCGGCCTGCCCGGTGGAGATGTGATCGTGGGTCTCCCCCCGCACGCCGGGCGTGACGCGAATGAGGACCTCTTGGGGTCCCGTCGGCGCATGCGCCGGGTGGAACTGCCCCACCAAACTCGCCAGCCGGTCGATCTCGTCGAAGTTGTCCACCACGATCAGGCCCACGCCGGTCTCCAGCGCCATCCGCAGCTCGGCCTCGGACTTGGCGTTGCCATGCAGCACGATCCGCTCGGGCGCGAAGCCCGCGTTCAGGGCCAGGTGCAGCTCCCCTGCGGAGGCCACGTCGCACCACAGACCCTCTTGTGCGAACAGGCTCAGGACGGCCGTGCAGGGGAAGGACTTGGAGGCGAACACCACGTTGAAATCCGCATGCCCGGTCCGCTTGCCGGCGTCCACGAACGCGCGCGCCCGTGCGCGCAGATCGTCCTCGGCGAGGACATACGCCGGGGTTCCGTACTCGCGCGCGAGCTCGATCGTGTCGCATCCGCCGACCTCCAGGCGCCCCTGCTCGTTCAGGCGGCTGGCGAGCGGGAATGCCGGGCTGAGAGCGCTCTGCGACGAGGTGGTTCCGGTGGCCATCCGGTGATTATCGCTGGCGAGTCACGCGCGAGCGGGCTGGGCTCTCGCGCCGGGCCCCGTGCGCAGCCCCGCCACGCCATCCTCGCGCACCATCCACGCCAGCCAGGCGAGGCCGACGATCATCAGCACGATGCTCTCCAGCTGCGGCGCGGTCAGCCCCGCCCATACCTCGGCGTTGCGGCGGATGAACTCGACCAGCAGCCGCTCCAGGCCGCTGAATACGAGGTACAGCGCGAACACCACGCCCGGGCGCACGCGATCGCGCAACCGCCACAGGCAGTAGGCGAGCAGACACATCGCGACCGTCTCGTATATCGGTGTCGGCTGCACCCTCACGCCCGGCGGGGTCGGGACGGTGCCGTGCGGATAGCCCATCGCCCACGGCAGGCTCGAACGGATCCCATAGTCGCCGTCGCCGGAGACCTGGCAGCCGATCCGCCCGATGCCGTAGCCGAGCGCGAGCGCGGTCGCGGTCATGTCGAACATGCGCAGCTCGATCGCGTCCCGCCAGCGCATCCACAGCAGCACTCCGATCGCGCCGCCGATCGCGCCGCCGTACCAGACGAGTCCCGAGCCGGAGAAGATCGAGCCGAGCAGGTTGTGCTGCACCGAGGAGTAGTTCTGAATGAGGAAGTACCCGCGCGCGCCGATCACACCGCCCAGGAGCGCGGCGAAGACGAGCTCGTACGCCCAGTCCACCGGCTTTTCCAGCTCGCGCAGCCGCCGCGCGATCACCAGGCCGCAGGCCAGGAACGCGAGCGCGAACGTCACCCCGAACGTCTTGATCGAGATGCCCAGCACATGGACTTCGGGCTTCATCGCCGGTGATCCTGCCGCGGGTTCATCGTGAACCGCACTCTACGGACCCACCACGCTGCGCGGCGCCGCCGGCGACGTCACGTTTAGCGGCCCGTGAGCCCGGTCTGCGACAATGGCCCCATGGCCAAGCGCCCTGAGAAGTTCGGTCGAGACACCGGCCTGCAGGCCCGGATGGTGCTGACGATGTTCCTGCTCGGACTGGTGTATGTGGTGTTCGTCGGCGTGCTGTTCGCCGCCGGCGCCGGCGCCGGCGTGATCGTGGTCGTGGCGGCGGCGATACTGCTTCTGCAATTCTTCGCCTCCGACAAGATCGCACTGGCGACGATGGGGGTCAAGGAGGTGACTCCCGCGCAGGAGCCCGAGCTGCACGGGATCATCGAGCGGCTGTGCGTGCAGGCCAACCTGCCCAAGCCGCGCGTCGGCGTGATCGAGACCTCGATGCCCAACGCCTGCGCGATGGGTCGCTCGAAGAAGGCCACCACCGTGTGCGCGACCCGTGGCATCCTCGAACTGCTGGAGCCCGCCGAGCTGGAAGGCGTGATGGCGCACGAGCTGACCCACGTGATCAACCGCGACGTGCTGGTGATGACGCTCGCGAGCTTCTTCGCCACGCTCGCCGCGACGATCGCCCAGTTCGCCCTCTTCTTCGGCGGTGGCTACGGCAACCGTGAAGAGGAGGAGGACATCATGATCGTGGTGCTCGTCTCGGTGCTCGTCTACGCGATCTCCTTCCTCTTGCTGCGCGCTCTGTCGCGCTACCGCGAGTTCGCCGCCGACCGCGGCTCGGCGGTGCTGACCGGACGGCCCTCGGCGCTGGCCTCGGCGCTGCTGAAGATCAGCGGCACGATCGAGCGCATCCCCAGCCAGGACATGCGCACGGCCGAAGGGATGAGCGCGTTCTTCATCATCCCCGCGCGCACGAAGAAGTCGCTGATGAACATCTTCGCCGACCACCCGCCGCTGGAGCAGCGCCTGGCGGCGCTGGAGCGGCTGGAGTCCCAGCTGCAGGGCACGACCGGCGCCGTCGTCGCGTAATTCCGCGTGGGCCTGCGCGACATCATCACAGGCCGCCACCAGGTCGCCGGGCCGGCGCCCGACCGGCTGTTCGCGATCACGACCGCATACATCGCACTGCAGTCCGAACACTCGATCGACCCTGCCGGAGTCGCGGCGATCGTCTTCCAGGCGCTGGCCACGAGCGAGTTCGAAGCGACGCTGCGCGACATGGAGGAGGTCGTCAGGGCCACCGGCGGGGACACCGGCACGACGGTCGCCACCCAGGACGACAGCTACGGCTACCGCTGGATGGTGCTGCGCAACCCCGACGGCGCCCCCAGCGTGGAAGACCTCGCGGTGGGCATCAACGCCGTGTCGAGCTCGATCGAGACGGCCGGACATGGCGAGCGGCTGCTGTGCGCGGTGTTCGCCTTCACCGACGCTCAACGGCGGCCGGTGTACATGATCTATAACTACAAGCGCGGCTACTGGTATCCGTTCGTGCCCGTCCCCGGAGCTAGCAACGAGCGCGCGACCGAGCGCGAGCTGCAGCTGAAGGCGCAGATGTCAGGCGAGCTGCCGATCGAGCCGGAACTCGAGCGCTGGTTTCCGCTGTGGGGGATCCCGATCTGATGTCGCCCTACCCCGAGCTTCCCGCGGGCGGAGATCCGCGCCGGCGCCGCATTGTTCCCGGCTGGCTGATCGTTCTCGTGGCGCTGCTCGCGCTGCTGGTATACGGAGGGTGGATTCCCGTATTGATGGTGATCCTCGGAGTGCTCTGCGTGGGTTTCCTCCTCACCCGGCAAAAGCGCGAAGAGCGCAAACGCTAGTTGAGGCTAGTCGGGGATCAGACCCTCGCCGGTGAACTCTCGCCCGGCCTCGGCAAACGTCAGGTCCGACGGCGGCAGGATCACCTCGGAGGTCTCGATCTCGTCGTCGCCGACGCGCTCGCCCTGCGCGCGCACGAAGTCGAGCAGCGCCGCGTATGCATCGGCGAAGCCGTCCTCCCGACCCCCGTTGACGAGCGCGATGACCGCGTTCTCCAGCTCGTTCAGCCGGTCCGCGTCGCTGTCGGCGAGCCGGTACTGGTCCTCGCCGGAGATGCGCACGATCATGACTGGCCCTCGGCCGGCGGGGTCTGCGCGGGCTCGCTCGCGGCGTGCTCGCTTGGCGCCGCGGCGATCTCCGCGGCGGGAGCCCCGCCGCCATCCCCGGCGCCGATTTCGGCTCGCATCTTGGCGAGGTCGTCATCAACGGCGGACTGGCTGGAGAGCGACTTCAGCTGACGGTCGATGTCGTCTTCCCCGGAGCCCAGTGCGGTGACGTCGTCGAAGGTGCCGGCGGCTTCCAGCTCCGATACCGCGTCGGCGCGGGCTTTCATGTTTTCGGTCTTGTCCACCGCGCGCTGCATCGCGAGGCCCACGTCGGCCATCTGCTCGCCCACGCCGGTGGCCGCCTCGGAGATGCGCACCTGCGCCTCGGCGGCGGAGTACTGCGCCTTGATGACCTCCTTCTTGGTGCGGAAGGACTCGATCTTCGCGCGCAGCTTCTGCTCGGAGTCGGTCAGCTTCTGCTGCTGATCTTCCAGTTCTGTGACCTGCGTGTCAAGCCCCTGCAGCTCGGTCTGGGCGACGTTCTTGCGCTCCAGCGCGGTTCGGGCGAGATCCTCCTGGCCGGAGGACAGCGCCTGGCGGGCCTGCGTGTCGAGCTTGACCACGCTCTGCTTGAGCGTGGTCTCCTGCATCTGCAGGCGCTTCTTGGCGGTGACGACGTCCGCGATGCCCTTCTTGACGTTCTGGAGCTGTTCGACCTGCTTCTGGTAGCTGTAATCGAGCGTCTCGGCGGGATCTTCCGCGCGATCCAGCAGTTTTGAGACCTTCGCCTTCACGACGGTTGACATGCGCCCGGTCAGACCGGCCATCTGATAGTCCTCCTATAGCTGTAACGCGCGTACGGTTCGCTCAAGCGTAGCCGAACCGCCTCGGCCACATCCCAGCCGGCGTGAAGCCCGACCCGCGGCAGGCGACGCGCTCGATCCGGCGCGTGCGATCGGGCACACCGACCGGCGCGTCACCGACAGGTGACCGCGGGCGCCTACAGCCCGAGCGGGTGACGTACGACGAACCCGGCGTTTTCCGGGCGTAGCGGACGCCAGCGGGGGCCCTGCTGGTTGGACGGATCGTCGGCGGCGCTCGTATCCAGACGCAGCCCGGCGACCGTCATGTAGGCGTGGCCGGAGTTGGCGAACACCGCGATCCAGCGCCCGGCGCCGTGCGAGCCCCAGCCTTCGAATTCGGAGGAGTCCTCGGGACTCTGCAGGAGGTCACCGCCGTGCAATGCGAAGGAGACGGTGCCCGAGCAGTCATAGCCAGGGGAAACGAACGAGGCGTGACCGCCGCCGAAGATGTAGGGCAGCCCGATGATCTGGTTGCCGGTCCAGATGACCTGCTGGATGGCCGCTGGCGCGGACATCGGTGCGGCGGCGAGCCCGTTGACATAGCGCGCAAGCGAGCCGGGGACGAGCAGGTCGGGCTTGGTCGAGGCGGTGGCGACGACGGCGCTGCCGCCGGTCGCGCCGCCCACCTGGCCGGGCGGGGGCGGGGGGGCGTAGGGGACGATCTGGCCGCCCGCGGTCTTTTCGTAGACCGGTCCGTTATAGGCGATGTTCGGAGTCCTGGCCGTGATCGGCGAGAGGTGCAGCGACCTCTTCGGCTTTGGCTGGGTCTTGACCGTCGGGGAGGCCCCACCGCTGGCGGAGGTCGAGGTCGATCCGGCGGCGGCGCCACCGGCGATGGCGGCCGCGCTGGTCGTGCCGGCCAGGGCCGGGGCCGCGGACACGGCAACCGTCAACGTCAAGCTTGAGCAAAGCGCCACACTGAGTGTTCGCAACCGCACTTCATCGACCTCTTTCGTCGGCCTGCGGGGTTAGCTGACGGGCTAGCGCTGAAAGAGCCTGCGCTTCTCACGGTTCACCGTGGGATTCGCCCCAACGAACTGGGTCCCCCGTTCCCTGATGTCTGTTCAGGGATTCGGCGTTGATCGCGGCACCCTAGCAAAGTGCAACGACGGTTGCACCAGGTGTACGCGGTTTAGTAGGTTTTCCCTGCATTTTGCGGCGAATTGGCCTCTCACAGACCGCCAGACGGGGGTATCACAGACTCATATCGGTTGGCCGTGACGGAGTATGCGACCGGGATCGCTTGTACGAGCGGGGCTGCCGTCGGCGGCCTCTGGCCGGCTCGGTAGTGTCTCCGCCGTGCCCCACCACGAGTGCGCCCACCCACGCGGCGGTCTTTCCCGGCTGGAGGCGGCTCTTCGCGCGCGGGCGCCAGCTCTTCGGCTGGCGGCAGCTCCCCGACTGGCGACATCCGGACTGCTCGCCGTCGCGGTGGGCGTGGCGATCGCGGGCTGCGGCAAGACCTCCTCCGAACAGCCGAGCGCCGGCGTCGAAACGATTGT
This sequence comes from Solirubrobacteraceae bacterium, assembly GCA_035948355.1. Classification (GTDB taxonomy): domain Bacteria; phylum Actinomycetota; class Thermoleophilia; order Solirubrobacterales; family Solirubrobacteraceae; genus Palsa-744. The sequence continues at coordinate 49,423 of DASZJF010000040.1, read as the reverse complement.
GGTGCACACCGGCGCCGCCGGCACGGCCGCTACCGCCACGCGCAACACGACGCGGTTGGGCGGCGCCGGCGCGGTGACCGACGCGGCCGCCGTGGCGCGGGCGGCGTACCCGGGGCTGACCGCAGACACGCGTCCGCAGGCGGTCGCGATCGCCGACGTGAACGACTGGCCCGAGGCGCTCGTCGCCTCCGCCCTGGCGAGCGCTCCGCTGGGCGCGCCGCTGCTGTATGCCGAAGGCCGCAGCCTGCCGCGGGCGAGCGAGCTGGCGTTGCGTGAGATGCATCCGACTGGCGCGAGCGCGCTCGGAGGGGCGCAGCTGCTCCTGCTCGGATCCTCGATCGAAGCGCCCGCCGGCTACCGCGCGCGGGGGACCGTCCCCGCCGACGCCTACTCGCTGGCGGTCTCGGTCGCTAAGTTGCTGAGCATCGCGCGCGGCACGAGCCCGCGTCAGGCGATCGTGGTGGCCGCGGATGGCCCGCCGGCGCTGGCGATGCCCGCCGCGGGCCTGGCCGCGCAGAGCGGAGCGCCGATTCTGCTCGTATCCTCCTCAGGCGTGCCCGCGGCCACCGCCGCCGAGCTCAGCAGCCTGGGCAGACCCTCGATCTACACGGTCGGGTCCACGGCGATCGGCGAGCGGACGCTCGCCGAGCTTGGGCGCTTCGGCCCGGTTACCCGCGCCGAGGCGCACGCAGGCGAAGACGCGACGCCCGCCGGCAACGCGATCGCCGTCGCGCGGTTCGCCGACGGCTCGTTCGGGTGGGGCGTGCGCGAACCGGGCCACGGGCTGGCGTTCGCCAACGCGACGCGTCCGTTCGACGCACCGGCCGCCGCGATCCTGTCCGCCACCGGCGATTACGCGCCGCTGCTGCTGCTCGACGACGCGACCGGCGTGCCGCGCGTGCTGAGCGCCTACCTGAACGACGTCCGACCCGCCTCGCCACACTCGCAGCCGGTCAAGGGCGTCTACAATCACGGCTGGCTGATCGGCGACGAACGTGCGATCTCGGCGAGCACTCAGGCCGAACTCGACGCGGCGCTCGAGATCCTGCCGAATGCGCCCCCGTCCGAAGAATCCTCCAGCCTGCCCGTCGAATGACTCCGACCTCCCACTACCACTACTACTATGCCCAGCCCCTCTTCTCCCGCGCTCGGGCGCTCGCGCCGGAGGCGGCATGAGCCAGGCCGAGGACCCGATCCTGCTGAGCAGGGAGCGCTCCCACGAGGTGAGCGTCGAGGACGTGCGCCGGCTGATGGGCGCATCCACCCCCCACTTCGCGCTGCAGCTGCGCAACCGCATCGCGCGCTTGATCTCAGACCTTCCCCCCGTGCATCCGGCGCGCCTGGAAGGCGAGCGCGAGATCGCGCGTCTGGAGCGTCTCGGCCTGGAGGGCGAGACTCGGGGCGAGGCGGCGGACACGGGCGAGCGCCCGATGCCCTCGCTCAGCGGCGGCTGATCGGGATACCCGGGCTCAGACCCCTGGGTCGGGCGATGACGAGCGCCGGGCGCCGTGCATGACCAGCACCGGCCTCGGCCCGGTGGACGACGCGAGCGCCCCGCGGTCTCAGTCTGAGCTCAGAGCCGGCTGACGACGCGGGCGCGCGCGTCCAGGAACCGGGCGCGCAGCAGTTTGAACAGGGTCGCGAATATGGCCGCGTCGACGAACAGCAGCCCGACGTTCAGCAGGCGCGGCACGGTCGTGAACGCGGCTAGACCCAGTGCGAGGACGGAGTGGAACACGACGACCGGCAGCAGCGCCAGGATCAGCGTGTGTGACCGATACCCGGCGGTGTGCTCGCGCCATGTGATCTCGAGCGTGCCGAGCACGACCGCCGCGAGCCCCGCGAACAGGACGGGTCCGCCGTTTGAGATCCCGCCATGGCCCAACCGCGCCATCCCGACGACGGCGCCGATCCCCCCGATGAGGATCAGCACCTCCGACAGCGGCCACGGGTGCCAGGGCGCCTGCGGGCGCTCGCCTACCGATAGAGGGTCCCGGAAATCGCGCTTAACGCGCGCGTGTGTACGCGCACGCGCTTTGGTGGCTTTCTTTGGACCCGCCTCGCCGGCTTTTCTCGGACCGGCCTCGCGCACCCCTTGATCCGCAGCGCGCTCCCCGCTGTCCACGATCGCCGCGCCCGGCTCGGGGCGGCGCTTGCGGGATCGTCCCCGACCTCGACGAGTGCGGCTCTTGCTGCGACTGTTAGCCATTACACAGACCCTATCGGGGGCGAGCCCTATGCTGAGAGCTGTGTCCACGCACACCCCGGCTCCCGAGCAAACCGGCATCCCCGGCAGCGATCTGCCTGGGCCATACGGAGTCGGCGAGTACGCATCGGCGCTGCGCACGCGGCTGCGCTCGTTCGCGCGCGTGCAGCTCGTCGGGGAGCTCGTCAACCTGCGTCCGTCCCGGGCGCGCGTGTACTTCGAGCTGCGTGACGCCTCGGGCGCGATCCCCTGCGCGGCGTGGCTGACCGATTGGGAGGCGATCCTCGCCCGGATCGGAGCGGCGCCCGTCGAGGGCATGCAGGTCGTGCTCGCGGGGGGCTGTGACTTCTACCCGGGAAGCGCCACCTCATCCCCCGGCTTCTCGTTCTCCGTCGCCGACCTGCGCGTGGCCGGCGAGGGCGATCTGCTGGCTCGCATCGAGCGCCTGCGCAAGCGGCTCGACGCCGAGGGCCTGCTCGCGCCGCAGAAGCTGCTGTCTCGACCGCTGCTGCCGCGCACGATCGGAGTCGTGACCGCGCAGAACGGCAAGGCGCGCGAGGACATTCTCGCCGGCCTTGCGCGGCGTGGCTGGGGCGGTCGGATCGTGTGGGGGTTCGCCCCCGTGCAGGATCGCCACGCCGCCCCGCTGATCGCGCGCGCGCTCACCGACCTCGCTGCGGTCGGCGACGTGGACGTGGCGATCGTCGCGCGCGGCGGCGGTTCGCTCGCCGACCTGCTGTGCTTCTGCGACGAGGGGCTGTGTCGCACGGTCGCGTTGCTGGCCGTGCCCGTGATCGCGTCCGTCGGTCATCACACCGATCGAACGCTGCTCGACGACGTCGCCGCCATCAGCTGCTCCACCCCCACGCACGCCGCCGAGGCGGCCGTCGGCCTGGATTGCGCGAGCGCTCGCGCAGAGCTTCTGAGCACGGTTTCGCGCATGCATGAGCACGGCCGCCGCGCCGTGCTGTCGCGCGCGCGAACGCTGACGACGCTCTCGCGCGCGCCGGCCGCCCACGTCGAGCGCCAGCGGACGCAGCTGCACCAGCGCCTGCGCGAGGTCCGGGCCGGCTCGCGCCGGCGCGTGCAGACCGAGCGCGAGTTGACACAGCGACGCGCGATCGTCCTGGAGCGCAAGGCGAGCTCGACCGTGCGCGACTGTCGTACGCGCCGTCCCCAGGAGCTTGAGCGGTTGGCGTTGGCGCTCGCCGGACACGATCCCCAGCGCACCCTCGAACGCGGATACGCGCTCGTGCAAGCGCGCGGCGGGGAGCCGCTCGCGACCGCCGCGGCCGCGAAGGACGCGCGCGAGGTGAGCCTGCGATTTGCCGACGAAACCATTCCCGCGAGGATCGCCGAGCGATGAGCGACCCCCAATCCGCCACCGAGCCCAGTTCCAGAGCTACGGAGGAGTCACAGACCTACGAGACTGCGGCTGCGCGCGTGGAGGAGATCATCCGTCGCCTGGACTCCGGAGAGGCCAGCTTGAACGAGACGCTTGAACTGGTGGGCGAGGGCAAGGCCTTGATCGAGCTATGCGCACGCGAGCTACAGGCCGTCTCGGGAGCCCTGGAGGAGTTGCACCTGGATGAGCTCGTGGCCAGGCTCGAAAACCAGGTGAGCGAGTCGTGAGTACCTACGAGTTGCTCGCCGAGCTCCCCCTGCACATCGAGGGATACGAGCTCGAAGGTCACGAGGTCGCCTTCTCGAGCGAGTTCGTGCGCAAGACCACCGTTATCCGCCTGCACGGCGCAGGCGAGGAGGGTCTCGGCGAGGACGTCACTTACGCCGCCGAGGACCAGGAGGCGCTGCAGCGCGAGGGAGCCGGGCGCTGGCCGCTGGCGGGCCAGTGGACGCTGACGTCCTTCGCCGCGCACCTGCGCACGCTGGATCTCTTTCCTCAGCACACCGACCGGTCGGAGTTCCGTCTGTACCGCGACTGGGCGTTCGACTCCGCCGCACTCGACCTCGCGTTGCGCCAAGCCGCAACGACGCTGCACGCGGCCCTGGGACGCGAGTGCAAGCCGCTGAGCTTCGTCGCATCGCTGCGTCTGGGCGAGCCGCCAACGCTTGCGCCATTGCTGGCGCGTCTACAGATCGCGCCGGGATTGCAGTTCAAGCTCGACCCCACACCGTCATGGGATGAGGAGTTGATCGCGGGGCTCGTCGAGTTGGGCGCGGTCGAGTCGGTCGACCTCAAGGGGCAGTACGAGGGCACGATCGTCGACAACCCGGCGGACCCAGCTCTCTATCGTCGCGTCGTGGAGGCGTTCAACGATGCCTGGATCGAGGACCCGAAGCTGACGGCAGAGACCGAACCGATATTGCTCCCCCACCGCCAGCGGATCACCTGGGACGCGCCGATCCACTCCATCGCGGACATCGAAGCTCTGCCGTTCGCACCACGCACGCTCAACATCAAGCCTTCGCGACTCGGCGGCCTGCGGTCATTGTTGGACGTGTATGACTACTGCGCGGCCCACGACATCGGGTGCTATGGCGGTGGACAGTCCGAGCTGAGCGTCGGGCGCGGTCAGATCCAGTATCTGGCCGCGCTGTTTCATCCCGATGCGCCCAACGACGTCGCCCCGTCCGGCTTCAACCTGCCCGAGCCACCCCCGGACCTCCCCTCCAGTCCGCTCGCCCCTACTCCGTCAGAGCTGGGCTTTCGCTGGGGGTAGCGGCCGGCGAGCAATCCGGGCGGTATATCGAGGCGCAAACTTCCGCCCATCGCAGCGGGAGGACCGCAGGGACGCAACTTCCGTCCCGCCGGTCGGTTTGCGCAGGCAGACCGGCTAACGTCGGCCCCGCTTCCCAGGCGCGATTGGAGTTGCAGTGATTCACGCAGGCGCCCACAAGCGATCGAGATCCGCCGCATCACTGCGATGCGCGCTTGCGCTGGGCTTTCTGGCCCTCGGCACGATGGCGCCGGGGGGCGTCGGCGCCTCGGCGCTGGGCGCCGCGACCAACCCGGGTGGCGCGAGTGCGCCAGGCGCGGGGACCGGAAGTACGCGCACCACCGGCGGGACGAGCAGACCGACCTCGAGCTCGCACGTCAACACCGTGCGCATCACGAGCGTGCGGTGTGTGCCGGTGAGCCGTTGCGGCACAAACCCGCACCAGGTCTCGCTGCACGGAACCCTGCTGATCGCCGGCAGGGGCCTGACGGCGGGGATGGTCGTCGCGTTTCCGAGCAAGCCGAAGGCACGCATCTCGAGCGTCTCACCGGCCTCCCGCCTGCGCAAGACGCCGGGCGGGCTGGAGGTGACCGTGCCGAAGACCGCGCATTCGGGCAACATCATGGTGCTGCTTAGCCACGGCCGCCATTCGAGCTCCTACGGACCGATCGGCATCGTGCGCTACGCGCTGCACCCACCCGCACCGCGGCCTCCGCTCGCGCCCGTCGCGGGAGCGAGCGGCCCGAGCGCGTTCGAAGGTCAGGGCATGTGGATCTGGTACGTCAGCCAGTCCGACGGCGGCAACGTCGCCTCGATCGTCGCGCAGGCCCATGCCGCCGGTGTGAGCACCGTGTTCGTCAAGAGCTCCGACGGCTCGACCAACTACTGGAGCCAGTTCAGCCCCGAACTGGTGGCGCAGCTGCACGCCGCCGGACTGCACGTGTGCGCCTGGCAGTACGTCTACGGCACGAGCCCCGCCGGTGAGGCGAACCTCGGCGCGAAAGCTGTCGCCACAGGCGCGGACTGCCTGGTGATCGACGCCGAGGCCGAGTACGAAGGACGCTACGGCTCGGCGCAGACCTACATCGCCGATCTGCGCGCCCAGATCGGACCCGCCTACCCTCTCGGGCTGGCGTCGTTCCCGTACGTGGGCTACCACACGTCGTTCCCTTACTCGGTGTTTCTCGGTCCGAACGGCGCCCAGTTCAACGCGCCGCAGATGTACTGGAAGGACATCGGCACGTCGGTTGACACCGTGTATGCGAACACCTACATCGCCAACCGCGTCTATGGCCGCCCGATCTTTCCACTGGGGCAGACCTACAACCACCCCTCCAGCGCGGAACTGGTGCGCTTCCGCGAGGAGGCGATCGATTACGGCGCAACCGGTATCTCGTGGTGGGACTGGCAGGAAACGCCCGCGGCGGCGTGGACCGCACTGGCGGCGCCGCTGAGTCCGCTCACGAGCGTGACCCCCAACCCCGGCTACACCGAACTGGCGCAGGGCAGCCGCGGCGATCCGGTGCTGTGGATGCAGGAGCACCTCGCGGGCGCGATCCCCGGCCAGGCCACGACCGGCATCTTCGACGCGAGCACCACCGCGAATCTCGAGCAGTTCCAGTCGGCGCACGGGATCGCTCCGAGCGGCAACGCCGAAGCGGCGACCTGGCAGGCGCTGCTGGCCCAGCCCCCCGTCGTCGTCAATTGGACGGGCGGGGGACCGAGCGGCGGTTAGCTGACCCTCTCCTCGGAGGGAGGCCGGGCCGCATGCGGCCCGGCCCGGGATGGCGCATGCGCCATCCCTTCGGGCCTGCACATGTGCAGGCCCGCCGCCCGGCACATGTGCCGGGCGGTAGACGGGCCACATGTGGCCCGTCTCCGGGGCCGAACATGTTCGGCCCCGCCGGGCGGCACATGTGCCGCCCGGAACGGCATCCAACGAGAGGCGGCTCAGACCCGCTGAATCAAAGTGCCCGTGCCGAGCCCCCCGCCGCAGCACATCGTCACGAGGCCGATCTCCTTGTCGGAGCGCTCGAGCTCGTGCAGGAGCGTGGTGATCAGCCGCGCGCCGGTCGAGCCGAGCGGGTGACCGAGCGCCATCGCGCCGCCGTTGACGTTGACGCGGTCCATGTCCGGGTCCAGCTCGCGTCGCCAGGCGGCGACCACGGGCGCGAACGCCTCGTTGATCTCGAACAGGTCGATGTCGCCGATCGCCATCCCGTTGCGGTCGAGGATTTTGCGCGTCGCCGGGATCGGGCCCTCGAGCATTTTGACCGGATCGCAGCCGACGGTCGTCTGGTCGACGATCCGCGCGCGCGGCGTGAGCCCGAGCTCTGACGCCTTGTCCGCTGACATCAGCAGCACGGCCGCCGCGCCGTCGGAGATCTGCGAGGCGTTGCCGGCGGTGATCTTGCCGTCGGGCTTGAACGCCGGCTTCAGCTGCGACAGTGCCTCAAGACTGGTTTCGGGACGGATGCCCTGGTCTGCGACGTACGTGTCGCCGTTGACCGTCATCGGCACGATCTCGCGCTCGAAGCGGCCCTCCTCGGTCGCCTGGTGTGCCAGCCGGTGCGAGCGCACCGCCAGCTCGTCGAGCTCGGAACGGGATATCTCCCACTGGTCGGCGATCATCTCCGCGCCGAGGCCCTGACCGACGATGTTGTGCTTGGCCATCAACTCGGGTGTGAACGCGAAGCCGAAGTCCTCCTGCGTCTTCATCCCGGCCGCGAACGGCAGGTGGCCCATGTGCTCCACGCCCGAGCCGATCATCGCGTCGTGCACGCCCGCGGCGATCAGCGCGGCCGAGAAGTTGACGGCCTGCTGGGCGGAGCCGCACTGACGATCGACGGTCGTGCCGGGAGTCTCGATCGGCAGGCCCTCCTGCAGCCAGGCGTTGCGCGCGATGTTAAAGCCCTGCTCGCCGAACTGCTGCACGCAGCCCGCGATCACGTCCTCGACCTCGCCTGCGTCGATGCCGGCGCGCGCGATGACCTCGCTGTAGCACCGGCCGAGCAGCTCGTTGGGATGGGTGTCCTTGTAGTAGCCCTTCTCCTTGTGCCCACGGCCGATCGGCGTGCGCACCGCCTCGACGATCACGACCTCGCGGCCCTCTGGTTGCCTCATGACTGAACAGCCTCCTATTTAAGGTCTCTAGCGCGGCGTTGACATGGAGTGTGAGAGCGATACTTGTGCGAGTATGCCCAGCTCGTGACCCCTACTCTATCGCGCGACACAAGGACTAGATTGACCAGTCAGTCAACCCAACCACCTGAACAACACCTGGATGAGCGCCTGGCGATAGTCGGCAGCGGCGCGATCGCCTGCGGCCTCGCCGCCACCGCCGCCCACCACGGGCCGGTGCTGCTGCTCGCACGCTCCGATGACTCGGCCGACAGGGCCAGGCAGACGGTCGAGAAGACGCTCGCCCGCCTGGGCGCCGAGATCGACCCCGAGCACGTGCGGATCGTGACCGATCGCGACGCGCTCGCCGAGGCCGAGTTCGTGGTCGAGGCGGTCGTCGAGGACCACGACGTCAAGGCCGGACTGCTGTCCGAGCTCGACGGCATGCTCGAGACTGAGGCGATCCTCGCGAGCACGACCTCGTCGCTGTCGATCGAGCGGCTGGCCTCCGAGAGCGGGCGCGCCGAGCGGTTCGTCGGTCTGCACGTGTTCAACCCAGTCACCCGGATGCAGCTCGTCGAGCTGATCTTTCCCTCCGCGGCCGCCGCCGAGACGCGCGCACGCGCACTGGCGCTGTGCAACGCGTTCGAGAAGACCCCCGTCGAGGTGCCGGACGTACCCGGGTTCGTCGTCAACAGGCTGCTGTTCCCGTACCTGTTCAGCGCCGTGCGGCTGCTCGAACAGACGGGCATGGACCCGACCGGTATCGACACCTGCATGCGGCTCGGGGCGGGCCATCCGCTGGGGCCGCTCGCGCTGCTCGATCTCGTCGGCCTGGACGTCTCCGCCGCGATTGGGGAGACGATCGGCGAGGCCGTGCCCGATCGCGTCACCCAGCTCATGTCCGAGGGCGCCCTCGGACGCAAGAGCGGGCGCGGATTTCACGCTTACTGAGGTCACGATCGTCCCGGCGGAAGGGCCAGGCCCGCCCCCAGACCACTCCGCCGCGGTATCCACGCCTCACGACGGCCGCACCGCGACGTCTTGAGCAGACTGTGACATTCCGCACGTGAGAATTTATCTGGCCTGATGTGACTTTTAGCTGGCATTCATCCCGGCGTGGATACTTGTCCCTGCGACACAGTCGCAATGCACACCCGCCTCCTCCCAGTGCACACGATCCGGCCCGCTCCCCCCGCGGGCCGGACGTGTTTATGGGGTCAAGACGAACCGCGGTCAAGCGGGCAGACGACTTGGCTGTCCTCCCCGGAAGTGCCTGTTCAGCCGGCCGGCGGCTCGCGACCCTCGCTCCGCTGCACGGAGCGTCGCTCGCGGATACGGACCGCCTCGATGCGGTTGTCGCGCACCGACTCTACCCGGATCGAGAAGCCGTTCGCGACGACCGTGTCCCCACGCCGGGGGAGCCGCCCGAGCTCGGCGAAGACAAGGCCGCCGACGGAGTTGTAGGCGTCGCTGTCGACCGGCAGGTGCAGGCCATAGTCGGCCAGGTCGGTGACGGCGACGTGCCCGCGCACGAACCAGTCGCCGTCGGCGAGCTTGCGAATCTCCCCCCCGGCGGGGTCGGTCTCGTCGGCGATCTCCCCGACGACCTCCTCGATGATGTCCTCGACGGTGACGATCCCCACGACGCGGCCGTACTCGTCCACGACCACCGCCATCGAGGTGCGCTGGCGCTGCAGCTCGGCCAGCAGATCGTCCAGCGGCTTGGTCTCGGGGACGATCGGGGCGTCGTGCACGAGCGGCCGCACCGGAGCGTGCGGACCGTCCTGCATGAGCTGGCCGATGAGCGTGCTGGCATGGACGATCCCGCGCACGCGATCGCGGTCTTCCTCCTCGGTCACCAGCAGTCGCGTGTGGCCGCTTGCGACGCACAGCTGCAGCGCCTGCTCCACGTCCTGGGATACGTCGATCGTGACCACCGCCGGGATCGGGGTCATCACCTGGCGGGCCTCCTGTTCGTGCAGGTGAAAGACGCCCGTGAGCATGCCGGCCTCGCCCAGGTCGATGTGCCCGCCCGCATGGGACTCGGCGATCAGGCGCTTGAGCTCGTCCGGCGAGCCGCCGCGGCGCTCGAGGCTCATGTCGACGCCGAGCAGGCGCAGAATCCGGTCGGCGATCGCCGTCAGGCCGAGGATGAACGGGCGGAACAGGACGCTGAACGCCTGCAATGGGCGGGCCACGCGCCGGGCGACCGCCTCGGCGCGGTCGATCGCATAGAACTTGGGCACCATCTCGCCGGCGATCAGCTGGGCGGAGGCGATCAGCAGGAACGCCACGATCGCCGACACGGCGACTGCCACCCCGTGACTGAGCGTGTCGCCCAGGGCGCCTTTCAGCAGGTTCGCCAGCGCGGGCTCGCCGAGCGCGCCGATGCCGATCGAGGTCATCGTGACGCCGATCTGCACGGCGGAGATGTACTCGTTGATGTTTCCGAGCTGCTCCAGCGCCAGCCCGGCGCCTTTCGCGCCTTCCTCGCGCATCAGCTCCAGCCGCGCACGGCGCGAGCGCACGAGCGCGTACTCGGCGATCACGAAGAACGCGTTGACCGCGATCAGCAGCGCCGCGAATATGAGCTTCAGCCCGTTCACGCCAGTCGGTCGATGCGAGCCGCGAGCTCGAAATCGGCCTCGGTCAAGCCGCCCTGCGAGTGGGTCGACAGCGTCAGGCGCACGTTGTTCCAGCCATGTATGAGAATGTCGGGATGGTGGTTGGCCTGCTCGGCCAGCTCGGCCACGCGGTTGACGAACGCGATCGCCGCGGGGAAGTCAGCGAGCTCGAGGTCGCGCACGATCGAGTCGCGCTCGTGCCGGCGATGCCACTCACCGGCGGTGGTGGCGATGCGTTGTTCGATCTCAGCGTCGCTGAGCAGTGTCATCTGCACAACGAGGTTATCGTGCGCGGTGGTCGGCACGGATCATGGTTCGGGACCGGCGGGCGTCAGCTGAATCGGAACGGCCGATTCGGCCTCGCTGGCATGTGAGGTGGCCAGCGAACCGGCCACCGCCGCGACGGCGATCGCGGCGCACCCGGCGATCGCGAGAGCCTGCTGGCGATGGCGATCGCCAAGTTGCAGCACCAGCGCCGCCAGCGCCCCTCCGATCAGCCCGCCGATGTGCCCACCCCAGGAGATGCCGGGCAGGGTGAAGCTGATGATCAGGTTGAGCACAATCAGCATCCCCACCCCGCTCTGCATGATCGGGATCTGACGGGCGCGCATCTCGACCGCCGCCGCGCCCATAACGCCGAACACGGCGCCGGAGGCTCCGACCGTCGGCACGTGGGGTGAGACGAGCAGCGCTCCGAAGGACCCGGTCAGCAGCGAGACGGCGTAGATCACACCGAACTTGAGGTGCCCCAGCGCGGGCTCGAGCATCATCCCCAGGTAGTAGAGAACCCACATGTTGAAGCCGATGTGGATGAGGTTCTCGTGCAGGAATCCACTGGTCACGATCCGCCACCACTGACCGTGCGCGACACCCAGCGTGGGCGCTCCGCGGATACTGCCGAACAGGGCGCCTTCTTCATAGATTTTGCCCGTCGGCTGACCATTCAAGGTGAAGCTTCCCTCGCTCAGGAACACGATCACGTTGATCGCAATCAGAGCGATCGTCACTTTTGGACCCGCGGACATGTCGCGCATCCGCACGACTTTGGTGCGCTGCCTGGCGCACTCAGGACAGCGCATGCCAACCGGCGTGGTGGTCATGCAGTCCGGACAGATGGGGCGCCCGCAGGAGGAGCACGACACGCCGGTCTCGCGCGATGGGTGCCGGTAGCAGGTGGCCATGTCCGCCAGAGCCTATCCATGTCGCAAGCGTGCTCATCCGGGACGGGCTCTCGCGCCCGTGAGCGTCGTCTGCGTCTGCCCCCGCGCGAGGACCGCGGCCGGGCGAGCCGGTACTCCTCAGACCGAGGCGACGATGACCGGTTCGCGCGTCGGTTTGAGGCTGCCGCCGAGCGGCTCGGCGGTGACCAGAACTTTGCTCACGCCATGGAGGCTCCCGGGCACGCCGACCGAACCTCCGCCGGAGTGCGTGACGGAGAACAGCACGTCGGTCGGCTGCGGTGCCTGCGTACCGCGCTCGAGCCACACCTCATAGATACGCCCGGGCGGGGGCGCGGGCATTCCGCTGACGATCAGCACCACGTGCGAGCCGGACCTCTCCAAGGCTGCCGTCGCTTTGTAGCCGGGCGCGGCGACGGCGGCCTCGATCGTCTGCGTCTTCGTGACGGTGCTGGTGCTCCCACCGATCGCCAGCGCACCGATCGCCAGTCCGGCGGCGAGCGCGGTCGCGGCACCCAGGGCGGGCGCCAGGCGCGCCCGCCATCCGGCTCTGCGGCGCGGAGGCAGATCGGCTTCGTGTCCCGCGGCGTGCAGCAGCTCGGCCTCGCCGCCGACGACGGCTATCAGCCGGTCGCGCAGGTCGGGCGGAGTCTCGACCCGCGCGACTCCGAGCGCCAGCGAGTCGGCTGCCGGTTGCAGGGTGGCGACTTCGGCCGCGCACTCGGCGCAGCCGCCGAGATGCTCGCGGAAGGACGCAAGTTCCTGCTCGGGAAGCGCGCCGAGCACGTATGCGGCCGCGTCCTGCGCGCGCCGCTCGCATTCGCGGGGATCGACGGGACTCATCGTGCCGCCTCCGCCGGGCCGAGCTGGGAGCGCAGCTTCTGCAGTCCCAAGCGCATACGTCCCTTGATCGTGCCGATCGGTGTGTCGAGCATGGTGGCGATCTCGCTGTGGGTGAACCCGCCGTAGTAGGCCAGCTCTATTACATGACTCTGCTCGGAGGGCAAACCTTCCAGAGCCGCCCGGATCTCGCGCGCCTCATCGCGGCGAGAGACCTCCTGGTCGGTGCGCTCGGGCGCCTCCAGCCGTTCCTCGATGCCCTCGTCGCTGACCCTGCCGCGATCGTGCACCGTGCCCCGACGCAGCGCGTCGATCGCGCGGTTGTGCACGATCCCGAGCACCCATGTGCGCACGCTGCCGCGCGTGCGGTCATAGCGTGAGCCGCCGCGCCACAGCGACAGGAACGCGTCCTGAACGACCTCTTCGGCGATTCCCCGCTTGCCGCACATGCGAAACGCCAGCGAGAACGCGACGTTGGTGTGGCGCTCGTACAGGATCGCGAACGCGCCCGCGTCGCCCTCGGCCACGAGCTGCATCAGATCCTCGTCGGCTAGCCGACGCAGCGAGGCGGAGGCGGATTCCGCGGAGCGTCTGTACAGGGCCATGTCGGACATTGATACGCGGCGGGCTTGCGCAGTGGATCACGGGCCCACACGGCGCATTGCGTCAGCGCCCGCGAAGAAGCCTGCGGCTCTCGCGCTGGATGTCGCGCAGCGCGCGCTCGGCGCTCTCGCGCGTGCCGCCCAGAAGGCCACTGTGGGAGACGTCCATGTGCGCGCGCCGGCGCGCGCGCAGGAGCACGAGCGCCGTTCCGGCGGCGCCCCCCGCCACGACCGCCGCCGCCGGGCGCGCCCAGTTGCGGGGATCGCGCATCGCCGAGAGCTCCCAGTCCTGGAGCTCGTCGGCCGCCAGCTCGGTGATGCTCAGCAGCGCGCCCTCCAGGCGCAGCACGAGGTCCTCCGGCGGCTCCACCGGCGAAAGGGCCTCGCGCAGCAGGCTCTCGAAGTTGGGCGCAGCCTCAGTCATCGGCGCCGACGTCCTCTGCTGCATCCGCTTCGCTGACGAGCCCCTGCAGCTGTTTGATCGCGCGATGGATCAGCACCTTCGTCGCCCCGTCGGAGCGGCCGAGGGCACGCGCGATCTCGCGATTGTCCATCCCCAGCGCGAAGCGCATGATCAGCGCCTCGCGCCGGTCCTCCGGCAGGCGGCTGACGCCGTCGAGGACCTGGCGCGCCTGCTCGCGACCCTCGACCAGCTGCTCGGTCGTGTGCGGCGCCATCAGCGTGGTCGTGTCGTCGATCGGCGAGGCCGGCTTGCGCGAGCGGTCGCGATACAGGTTCGCGGCGAGGTTGTGCGCGATCCTGATCAGCCACGGTCGCAGCGGCCGGCCGTCGGATTCGCGCTGGGCGCGCTCGAAATGCCGGTAGGCCTGCAGGAAGGTCTGCTCGGTCAGATCCTCCGCGTCGTGATGGTTGCCGACCCGGTAGTAGGCATAGCTGTAGACGTCCCGCAGATGCGCCCGATACAGGTCGGAGAACTCGGCGTCGAGCTGCGCCTTGGGCTTGTGGCTGGCCTGCACGAAGCTCACTCATCGCACACTATCCCTCCACGCCCGAGCTCTCGCTCATGCGGCCCGAGCCGATCGGGGCGCATTCGAGGTCTCATAAGCCGCTCGGGGCGTCCGCGGGGCGCTTGCGGCGCGGTCGCTCTCCCCGGTGCGATCGGCCGCTCGGGCGCTGTCGAGCTCTCGGACACGCCCGATCCTGCGGGTGCGCGCGACCTCTCCCCCACGAGCGGTCTCTCCACCCAGCCACTCCCACTGCAGGCTCACGCACGCCCAGATCCGCCGCGTCATCCCGGCGGCCAGCTTGGGCGAGGGCTCTGCCACGGTGGGAAAGCGCAGCGGGCGGCCCACCCGCAGGCGCACCTTGCGCGGACGCATGCGCCAGCCGCGGCGAACGTCTTCGGTGCCGATGACCGAGACCGGTGCGACCGGCGCGCCGGTTTCCAGCGCAAGTCGCCCGACACCGCGATGGGGCTCGCCGAGCGGCCCCCGTCGCGTGCGGGTGCCCTCGGGGAAGATGACCACGCAATCGCCCCGTTGCAATATCTCCCTGGCGGTTCGCATCGCTTCGTGGTCACCGGCCCCGCGATCGACCGGGAAAGCGCCGAGCGCGTTCAGCGCCCACGCCTGCCAGCGCCGTTCGAACAGCTCGCGCTTGGCCATGTAGTAGACGGGCCGGCGCACGAGCGTGCCGATCACGAACGGGTCCAGGAAGCTGCGATGGTTGGCGGCCAGCAGCAGCGGGCCGCTGCGCGGCAGGTGCTCGCGGCCGATCCTTTGCATGCGCAGGTAGATCAGGAAGAACGGCACGAGCACCGCTCGCGCGCTCCAGTACAGGATCGGGTTCACGCCTCTGTCCAGGGAGCGCCGCCTGAAGCCGCTCAGGTGTGCGGTCTCCTCGGCGGTTTGCGCCGCCGCACGACGCGGCTGTATGTGGCTTGCCCTCATACATTCCGATACCCCGCACCACGGCGCCCCGTTACATGTAAGCTGCGCGCCGCGCGCAACACCGGCGCTTGCACCAGCGCCTAATTCTCTCCCGGGGCCGGAAGCGACTCCGTGAGCGTGGTCCTCGCCGCGAGGCGCTCGATTCGGTCTGCGATCGCGACGGCGCCGTCGCTGCGCGCGAGTGCCTCGGCCATCGCTCGCGCGCAGCGCCGAGCGCCGGAGGGGGCACGATCCCGAACAAGGTCCAGATCCTCTTCGGAGACGGACACGGCGACCTCACCGTGGGACAGCCCATCTCCCTGCCCGAAATCGGGCCGGTCTACGCCGGGGACTTCACGGGCGCAGGCGGAACCGAGGATGTCGTCGTCGCGCCGGACGGCTGCTGGGGTGGGAGTGACTCGAACAAGTACTACATGCTCCTCGGGGACGACCACGGAAACCTCACGCCAGGCCCGGTGTATACATCTCCCCGAATCGGAGGTTGCGGCTCCTTCGTCGGCGATTTCACCGGGGACGGAAGAGACGACGTCCTCACACAGCCGATGAGCCCTGGGGAAGAAGAAGCGATCGTCGTGCTCCCGGGCGAATCCAATGGCAGCTTCGGGCCTCCGATCGTCACACCAACGCCGCAACTCGCGTCTTACTCGGCTTTCGTGGGGCGCGTGGGCGAAACGATGGCGCGAGGGCAGACGACTCGCGAAGATCAGTCGGCAAGGAAGCACTCCGATCGGGACGACGTTCTCCTTCTCGTTGAATGAGCCGGCTACGGTGAGCTTCAGCTTCACCAGACGGGTCGCCGGCCGCAAGGTCCGCGGCAAATGCGCGGCGCAGACGAACAAGAACAGCCATAAAGCCGGCTGCGAGCGCACAACGACCGCAGGCGCGCTCTCCTTCAGCGCACACGCCGGAACCAACAAGGTCGCCTTCGACGGGCGCATCTCGCACTCAAAGCGGCTCAAGCCGGGCCACTACACGCTCATCATCCGCGCCACCAACGCTGCGGGAGCTTCAAACGCAAAACAGCTCACCTTCACTATTGTGAAATAGCGTGCGACCTACCCATCTCGCCGACATAGCTATCGATCTGTGATTTAGACTGGGATTGAGTCCGGATTGGCTACGTGATATTAGCGACCCGCACCCCGTCCCGTCCGACCCGCTCGCATCCTGCACCATACGAGTGACCCCTTGACCCAGGGTCCCGACTGCCGTCACAGCCTGAAAAAACCCCGTCAGGAGGTCATTCTTCGCTCAACACCAGACAGAACCCACCCCTCAACACAGCGGATTCAGACTAAGCCCGGCCGCCGCAGCGTGTTCACGGAGGTAGTCGCGCAGATAGGGCAGAGCGAAGTCGACGTAGCCGTGACTCGTTGACTCGATGAGCTCCGAGGCGATCAGCCTGAGTCGGTACTGGCTTGCGTAGTTGGCATCTATCTCGAGACGCTGCTGGATGTCCTTCATTCGCGAAGGACCATCATCCTTGGCCATCGCGAGTAGAAAAGACTTGTCAATCGCCGAGGCATCGGCGAGCGCCGGCTCATAGACAAGCCTACCGAGCCGGCGCAGAGCCTCGGACACTCCTTCCCGGGCACTGTCCATCGAGATCTCAGGGTCGGACCTGTGCCGACGCCATACCTGGGCGCCGACCAGCTGGATAAGGAACGGGTAGCCGCGCGTGCCATCGACCATCACGTCGAGCACATCCCCAGCGACGGTGCGCCCACCGACTTCCAGAGGGGCTCTGATCGCACGCGCGACGTCCTCGCGAGCCACCGATCCGAGCGCATGTCGCTCGGCTCTGCGCAGGAAGGTGAGCACTTCGTCGTTGACCACATCGGTGATTGCTGAGGCCAGTCCCGCCCCGACGAACGCCAGTTGTCGCTCCTCTCTGAAAGCGTGCTGCACGGTTGTGGCAACCTGCCGCAACTCGGCGATCTGGTTGTGATGGATCTCATCGAGCGTGATGAGCAGGCCGGTCTCATGCTCGGCCAGCAGATCGGTGGCGAGCTCGATCTGACTGCGGAGCGTCGCCTCCGGTGCGTGGCGGTCCGCGGTACTCCAGCTCACGGCGCCGGACCCCAGTGGCCCGGTGATTCCCGTCACGCGACGCTGAAGAGCTTTGGGGTCGAAGTTCTGGAGGAGTCTCGGCAGCTGCTGGCGAGCGATTCGATCCACGAAGCCGGGTGAGGCGGTCTCACTCACGACGAGCCAGCCAAGTGCTCGGGCGCGATCTTCGACCGCGTTCAACATCACCGTCTTGCCGGCGCCGCGCGCACCCGTGTAGATCGTCGCTCTGGCGGTCGAGCCGGGTCCGTCTTCGAGTCCCTCGACGAACTCGTCGATCAGCGCGTCCCTGCCCACGAGCACGGGAGGGCTGACGCCGAAGCTGGGCTTGAACGGGTTTGTCGCCACTACCACAGCCTACACCATGAGTTTTAGAGGTCTTTAGAACTTTTAGAGATTTTTAGGGAATCTTACGTCATGTGAAGTCCCCTAGCACGCGCCCCAAATCGTGGGGCCCGCCCGGCGCTACCATCCATGCCTTCGCCGACGTAGCTCAGCTGGTAGAGCACCGCTTTTGTAAAGCGGATGTCGCCGGTTCGACCCCGGCCGTCGGCTCTCCATAGACGGTTGCGATCTCCGCTGAAGGGCATACCCGCAAGAGATCCACCAGCACGTCGCTGGACTCGGCGGCTCCACGTCGCGGCCGGCTCGGAGACGAACGGCGCTCAGCGGGCGAGCGTGACGCGCAGGGCGGTTTTGGTGAACGGCGCACTGCCCACGCCTGCGGTTTCGGCGGAGAGCAGGACGCGGACGTGTCCGCGCCGGCGCAGGTAGGCGAGTTGGCGGCGGGAGAGGCGGAAGGACTTCGTCACGACGCGGGGGGAGGCGGGGAGCGAGAAGTAGGCGGACCCGCTCGTGGCCAGGACGCGCGAGCCGCCGATGCGGGTGCCGAGGACGGTGCACCCCAAGGGGCAGGAGAGGCGGAAGCGCACGATCCCGCGCGCGCCGGGGCGCAGCGGGCCGTGGAGGTGGAACTGGACGGGACAGCGCGCGGATGCGAGCGGGCCGGGTGTCATGGCGGCGATGTCGGGGGTGAGCTCGATCGCGGCGCCGGCGCAGGTGTGCTGGACCCAGGCGAGGCGATGGCCGTCGAAGTCGCCCACCGGTTCCGTCTGGGGCTGGGATTGAAGCTGCTGGGTCTGGGGTTCGAGCACGCCGGGGTTGGCGACCACGGCGAGCGTGCGGGTGGCGCCGGTGGCGAGGGTTAGGAGCTCGAGCGAGGCCTCCGTGCCGGGACCGGTGGGCGCCAGTGCGACCCACTGTCCGCCGACGGGACGCAGGGCGCCGTCGTAGAAGCAGCCGAGCTGGTGCGGGGTGGGCTCGGCGGGCGAGAGCCAGACCGCGGGGAAGGACTGGCCGGCGTCGGCCCGGCCGGGCTGGGGACAGGGTGAGGCGCCCGCCCCGAGGACGACGAGCGTCCCGTCGGCCTGCAGCGCGAGCGCGTGCACGTATTCGTTTGCGCCCAGGTGCAGTTCGTAGACGACCGTCGAGGTGATGCGGTCGAAGACGACGATGCGCCGCGCGGCGATGGTAGTCGTGGTCCCATTGCCGGCGCCGTAGGCGACGTAGGCGCCGGAGAGCTGAAACGGGGCGCCGGCTTCGGGGATCGTCTGCGCTGGGGTGCCGGGCGTTGCGAGATTGCTGAGCGCCAGGTAGGAGGGCAGGATCACATGCGCGGGAACCTGCATGCCGGGCGGGGCGCCGGCGCAGAGGTAGGCGGCGGTGCTTTGCGCGAGCGAGACGATCGGCGCGCCGAAGTACCCGGGCTGATCCTGTGTGGAGCATTCGGGTAGGGGCGTGGTGTGACCGTCTGAGCCGATCAGGCCGCGGTGGGAGATCGAGGTTTCGTAGGGAAGCGCGGGGGCGGGAACGCTCGTGTCGCCGGGTCCCATCGGCGGTGTCATGTCGTTGGCCTCTTCCCAGCCGTAGGCCAACGTGCCGCCTGCGGCGCCGGAGCCGGCGCCGCTGCCGGAGTCGAGCGCGAAGGAGTAGGTGTAGCCGAGCGCCCGGAAGGAGACGAGCCGGCGCGTGGCCGCCCCGGGCGCGGCGGCGCGAACCCCCGTTGGGTCCTGCCAGGCGACTCCCCCGTTCCAGAGCACGGGCACGGCGGCGCCCTGGGGATCGAGCGCCAAGGTTTCGCCGTCCGCGGGGGCGGTGACGGCGGCGAGGCTCGCCGGCGCCAGCGTCAGCGCCAGCACGCAGAGCAGGCGGGCGCCCCCGTGGACGATCGCCGCGGCGCGCGTGCGGGTGCAAGCTCGGGTGATCGTGCAGGGGCGCACCGGGTGATGTACGTTAGTGCAAGTTCGCACTAATCGAGCGGGCTGGGTCGGGCTCGCACCAAACCGGGAGAAGCGAGGATGCGACGATGTATGACTATGTGATCGTGGGCGCGGGCTCGGCGGGGTGTGTGCTCGCGAGCAGGCTGAGCGAGGATCCGGACGTGCGGGTGCTGCTGCTGGAGGCGGGACCGCCGGACGTTAACCAGAACATCCATGTGCCGCTGGGGTATCTGAAATTGGCGCGCACGGAGATCGACTGGGACTATCACTCCGCACCGGAGCCGCGGTGCGACCATCGGCGGATTCCGCTGCCGCGCGGGCGGGTGCTGGGCGGGAGCTCGTCGATCAACGCGATGGTCTACATCCGCGGCAACCCGCGCGACTACGACGAGTGGGACGTGAGCGGCTGGTCGTGGAACGATCTGCTGCCGTACTTCCTGAAGGCCGAGGACAACGAGCGCGGCGCCTCCGAATGGCACGGCGTGGGTGGACCGCTGCCGGTGAGCGAGCAGCGCTCGGGCAACCTGATCTCGCGTGCGTGGGTGGATGCCGGCGTGGAAGCGGGACTGGAGCGCAACGAGGACTTCAACGACGGCGGGCAGGACGGCGTGGGCATGTATCAGCTGACTCAGCGCGGAGGGTTGCGCGCGAGCGCGGCGGTGGCGTATCTGCATCCGGCGATGGAGCGGGCGAACCTGACGGTGATGCCGTACATGCAGGTCCATAAGATCCTGATCGAGGGTGCGCGCGCGGTCGGCGTGCAGGCGGCCCGGCTGGGCGAGGCGCAGGACTTCAGGGCCGAGCGCGAGGTGATCGTGTGCGGCGGCGCGTATAACTCGCCGCAGCTGCTGATGCTGTCGGGAATCGGCCCGGCCGAGCATCTGGCGCTGCGCGAGGTCGAGGTGCTGCTCGACCGCCCGGCGGTCGGTGAGAACCTGTCGGACCATGCGGGCACGCAGCTGGTGTGGACGACGCCCGAGCCGCAGAGCCTTTTGCTCGCGCTGGAGCCGGCGGCGCTGGCGGAGTATGAAGCGACGCAGACGGGACCGTTCGCGTCGAACCTGGCGGAGGCCGGCGGGTTCGCGCGGGTCGAGCCGGACGCGCCGGCGCCGGACGTGCAGTTTCATGTCGCGCCCGTGCATATCGTCGACGAGGGGATGAGCGATCCGGAGGGTCACGGAGTGTGGGTGTCGCCGTGTCTGCTGACGCCGCGCAGCCGGGGCTCGGTGAGGCTGGCCAGCAGCGACCCGACGGCGAAGCCGATAGTGCATAACGAGTTCTATGCGGCGGGCGATGATCTGCAACGCATGGTCGCGGCGCTGCGGCTGACGCTCGAGATCTGCGCCCAGCCGGCGATGCGGCCATACTGCGCGGGGCCGTTCACGACGCCCGACGGCGAGACCGACGATGCGCTGCGCGCGCATGTCGCGCGGACGACGTTCTCGGTGTATCACCCGGTCGGCACCTGTCGGATGGGCGCGGATGAGGATGCGGTCGTGGACGAGCAGCTGCGCGTGCGCGGGGTCGAAGGCCTGCGCGTGGTCGATGCGTCGGTGATGCCGGTGGTGCCGCGCGGGAACACGAACGCGCCGACGATCGCGATCGCCGAGCGCGCGGCGGACCTGATTCGCGACAACGTGGCGGCGGACCGGGTCGCCTCGCAGCCGGCCGCGGCGTAGCGGTGAGAGCCGTTCGCCCGTAGGTCGAGCGGGGGTTGTTGGTGGGTGAGCCATAGCTCGCGGCGCCGGCGACTGCTGCCGGCGCCGCTCACCGCAGCCGTCGGCATGGTTGGGAGCGCTTATGCCGGAGCGCTGTGCGCTGCCACAGGCGCTGAGACATCCGGGGCGCCGGCGGTGTCCTCGGAGCGATAGCCGGCGAGCATCCGCTGCTCCTCCTCGCGGCCGGGGAACAGGAAGAACACGATCGCGGCGCCCAGCAGGACGGCGATGATCCCGGCGGTGTAGGCCCAGTCGGCGCCGGAGAGGAACGAGGCCTTCGCCCCGGCGATGATCTGGGAGGCGTAGTGGGGGTAGTGCTGGGCGGTGGCGGCGGCGCTGGAGAAGGACTTCTCCAGCTCGGTTTCGACGCCCGTGGTGACGCGCGCCTTTTCGGGCGAGGCGGCGATCGAGGCGGCGACGGCGGAGGCATAGCCGGCGGTGAGCAGGGCGCCGAGGATCGACTGCATGATCGCGCCGCCGAGGTCGCGCTGCAGGTCGGCGGTGCCCGAGGCCATGCCGGCGCGACGGACGGGCACCGAGCCGGTGAGCGAGTGCGAGGCGGGCGTGCCGGCGAAGCCGACGCCGAGGCCGACGAGCGCGTAACCGAGGCCGACGGGCCAGTAGGAGATGTGGTCTTCCCAGAGGATGAGCATCGTCAGGAACCCGAGCAGGCAGAAGGCGTAGCCCGTCAGGAGCGTGAAGCGCGAGCCGCGCGCCTGCACGAGCTTGGCCGAGCGTGGCGCGGCGATGACCATGCCGACGGCGCCGGGCAGGATCGCAAGGCCCGCGTCGAGGGTGGAGTAGCCGAGGACGTTTTGCAGGAACTGCTGGCCGACGAACATCGCGCCCATGAGCGAGCCGAAGACGATGATTCCGGCGCAGGCGGCCACCCAGAAGACGCGCCGGCCGGCGATGTGCAGGTCATACAGAGGGTTGCGCACGCGCAGCTGGCGGATCGCGAAGGCGATCACGGCGGCGAGCGCGATCAGCACCAGCCCGATCACCAGGCTGGTGTGGTCGGGCACGGGGGCGAAGTTGATCGCGAGGATCAGCGCCGAGACGAACACGACCGAGAGGATGCCGCCGAGGTTGTCGACCGGGCTGTCGGTCTCGTTGACGTGGGCCGGCACGTAGCGCAGGGCCATCACGAGCGCGACGACGGCCAGCGGAAGCGTGATCAGGAAGACCGAGCCCCAGGCGAAATGCTCGAGCAGGGCACCGGAGATGAGCGGGCCGAGCGAGGAGATCGCGCCGCCGAGACCGGACCACAGCGCGATCGAGCGCGTGCGCACCGGCCCCGACCACAGCGCGGTGATCAGGGCGAGGGTCGTGGGGAAGGCCATGCCGGCCGAGAACCCGCCCAGCAGGCGCCCGGCGATCAGCACCCCGATCGAGCCGGCGAAGGCCGCGAGCAGGCAGGCGGGTATCGACAGGGCCATGCCGAGGATCAGCATCAGCTTGCGCCCGTAGCGGTCGCCGAGCGCGCCGAGGTAGAGCACGGAGGCGGCGAGGCCGAGCGAATAAGAGACCGCGACCAGATCGAGCCCGGTCTGGGAGGCGTCGAAGGCTTTGCCGATCGACGGCAATGCGACGTTGGCGACGGCGAGGTTGAGGTTGGCGACCGCAGCGACGAGGATCAGCGACGCGAGGACGAGCCCTGGCCGGGCGGGGGCTGTCGAGGGCTTCTCCTCGGGGCGACTCTCCGACGTTGGCGTGGCCGAGCTCAGGATCGGGCCTTCGAGTCGAGAGCCGTCATTGACGCGAGAGCAGTTCGCGCTTGGCAGCGGCGAACTCCTCGTCGGTCAGCGCACCACTCGCGTGCAGGGAGGCCAGGCGCTCGAGGCCTCCGACTGAATCGCTCTGTGCGTCGGCCTGATGTCCACCGCCGGTATGTCCGGCTATGCCGGCGCGCAGGCTGGCCCCTCCCCGCGCGAGCGAGCCGCGCACGTCGGCCATGCCCTTGCGCAGGGCATCCATGCCGCCGGCGGGCGCGGCGTCGGGGAATTCGGTTGCGGTCTGGCGGCGCAGCATCTGCGTGCCGAACAGCGACAGGACGGTGATCAAGAGGATGCCGGTCAGTTTCTGGGTCGCGTCGATCGGGCCCCAGGCGAACAGGATCAGCAGCGCGACGGCGACGGCGCCGAAGGTGATGTCGGGGCGGTCGCGCAGGTAGGGGGCCATCGCCCGGCGCGTGGCGTTCGCCCAGCGCGAGTGTCCGCCGAGCAGACCGGCGAGCACGACGACGACGCCGATGAAGATGAGCGCGTCGGCGACGTCGACGAGCACGCTCGTGGAGATCGACCACGCGGCGCTGGCGGCCGGGCGGATGGCTTCGGTGGTGGCGAGCGTATCGACGACCTGGTTGCCGATGAGCGTGCGCGCGAGCAGCGCGACGAGCCCGGCGCCGACGCAGACGAGACCGACGTTCAGCAGCGTACGGCTGCGGTGGCGCCGGGCCAGACCGATCGCGCCGGCGAACAGGAGCAGCACGAGAATCGGCAGGATCAGCGCGAGGCCCTTGAGCACACGCACGCCGGCCTGCGCCGTTTCCAGCGACTTGGAGCTGATGATCTTGATTTCGGCGACGTTCGCCGGGATTTTTTCGGCGGTGGAGGCGGGCGCGCCGAGGCGCGTGGCGAGGTCTGAGACGATCGGGCGCAGGTCGAGGATCACCGCGCCGCCGCCCGGCGTGCGGATCGCGCGGCCCTTGTTTTCGATCAGGTTGACGAACTGCCGGTGGGTGACCTCGTTGGCGGTCTTCCACAGCTCCTGCACACGCGGACGTTGCAGGGCGAGGACGATGCCTTTTTCGACGAGGCTACGCAGCCCGCCGGCGGCGGGCCCGGCCAGCGGCTTCAGTTCGGATGGCAGGCCCGAGCGGATTTCTCCGGCGACGTTGACGTTGGCGTAGATCTGGTCGGTGAGGTAGGAGGAGAGCTGTTCCTGGATCGCGTGGTTCTCCAGCAACGCGGTGTTGGTTTCGGTCCAGTAGGAGGTGTCGAGCAGCTGGCGGTTGGCCCAGACGGCGAATATGCCGATCACGCTGAGCACGGCGGCCAGACCGAGCATGCTCCGGACCAGCCAGCGGTGCGAGCTGAGCTGCCCCGACGGCGCCGGGTCGGGCGGCGAGCCGGCGGGCGGCGTCGAGGAGCCTGCGGGCGCGGGCTCCGCGGGAATTTGAGCCGTCGGAGGCTCGGCGGGGCGCCCGGCCGCGGCGGAAGGGGTCTGGGGTGACTCGTCGCTCATCGCGCTGCACTTACTCCGAAGGCCGAGTCGGTGGCAGCAGCGCGCCGATCAGCCAGAAGATGGGTATGAAGATCCCGATCACGAACATGATCCAGTGACCCTTTTTGATCGCGGTGAGTCCGAGCACGACCAGCAGGACGAGGTACAGGATCCCAAAACCGACATAGCCCCCCGAGGAGACGGCGAGTGGCGTGATCGTCGTGGTCAGCGTCAGCATCAGGTTCCCCTATCGCCGCGGATCGATCGCGCAGGCACGACCGAGCGTCTGAGCATAGCTGCCGGCCGGACTGCGCGAGCCCACGGCGAAGGAGGCGCCGTCACGGGCGCCCCCTTGCCGGATACAACCGTCACGGGCAACTGAGCCTATGCGTCGATCGGCTGGCCTCCATAGGCCGCCAGCCCGTAGATGATCAGGATGTCGATCGCGAAGACCGCGAGCGACCAGAACGGGTAGGCGGGCATATACATCAGAGCCGCGATCGCGCTGAGGCTCGCGGCGAAGATCCCGAACCAGCGTCCGAACCCTCCGCCCGACCAGATCGAGAAGGCGGCGAGGATCTGCAGCGCTCCGAGGATGATCGTCACCCATCCCCAGGTGTTGAGTCCGCTGAGGATGTACTGGGTTTCATGCACGAAGAACTTCGAGTCATCGACCGCGGCGATCCCGTAGATCACGTTCAGCACACCGGCGATCAAGAGCATGATCCCAGCGAACATCACCCACCCGGCGCCGGATTGCTCCCCCCCGCCGGACTCGTATGAACTCGTAGCCATGCCTCACTCCTTTCGGCGATTTGTATGCTCGATGTAGTTCGGTCTCGGATGACGGTCGTCCTGCCTGTGAGGGCAAATAACCAGCGTGCGAGCTAAAACCAGATCGTGCGTAGATCGAGCCTACGGCCGCCCGCAAATCGCGCCATCGGGACTCAATACGCTCGGGACTGTGGATAACTACTGACACGGCGCGCGCATGTTCGCCGGGGCGCACTACCGGTACGCTCGCCGCTCGCGTAGCCGTTCCGGGTCGCCGGCAACTTCCGGGTCGCCGGCAACGGCCATTCTGTTAGCTTGCCCGGCGTGGCCGACACGACGGATCGCCGAGCGGAGGCGGCGGGCATCGTTCTGGTGACCCTGGCCGCGGGGCAGTTCCTGATGACCCTCGATAGCTCGGTCATGAACGTGTCGATCGCGACGGTCGCCAAAGACGTGGGCACGACCGTGACCGGGATCCAGACTGCGATCACGTTCTACACGCTGGTGATGGCCTCGCTGATGATCACCGGCGGCAAGCTCGGTCAGATCCTCGGTCGCAAGCGGGCGTTTGCGATCGGGTGCGTGATCTATGGCTGCGGATCGTTCATCACCGCGATCTCGCCCAGTCTCGGCGTGCTGATGCTCGGATGGTCCTTTCTGGAGGGGGTCGGCGCCGCGCTGATACTGCCCGCGATCGTCGCGCTGGTGGCGTCCAACTTCACTCGCTCCGAACGCCCGCGCGCGTACGGCCTGGTCGCCTCGGCCGGTGCGATCGCGGTCGCGGCGGGTCCGCTGATCGGCGGGCTGTTCACCACGTACCTGTCCTGGCGCTGGGTGTTCGCGGGCGAGGTGATGCTCGTGCTGGTGATCCTCGCGCTGACTCGCCGGATGGAGGATTCGGTGGCCGAGACGGGGGTGCGACTGGACCTGGTCGGGACCGCGCTTTCGGCGCTGGGGCTCGGGTTGATCGTGTTCGGGATCCTGCGCTCGGGGGCGTGGGGATTCGTGCAGCCCAAGCCGGGTGCCCCGGAGTGGTTCGGCCTGTCCCCTTCGATCTGGCTGATGCTCGGTGGCGGGCTGGTCGTGTGGCTGTTCCTGCAGTGGGAGAACCGGCGGCTGGATCGGGGGCAGGAGCCGCTGGTGAATCCCGCGATCCTGCGCAACGTGACGTTGCGCGGCGGCTTGACCTCGTTCTTCTTTCAGTACCTGTTGCAAGCCGGCTTGTTCTTCGCGGTACCGCTGTTCCTGTCGGTCGCACTGGGGTTGTCGGCGATCGAAACCGGAGTGCGACTGCTGCCGCTGTCGATCACGCTGCTGTTGGCGGCGGCGGGGATCCCGAAGGTGTGGCCCAACGCCTCGCCGCGCAGGATCGTGCAGCTGGGGTTCCTCGCGCTGTTCGCCGGAATCGTGGTGATGGTCGCCGCGCTGGAAGCCGGCGCGGGGGCCGACATCGTGACCTGGCCGATGCTGCTCGCCGGTCTGGGCGTGGGGGCGCTGGCGTCACAGCTCGGGAGCGTCACCGTGTCCTCGGTGTCGGACGCACAGAGTGGCGAGGTGGGCGGGTTGCAGAACACCGTCACCAACCTCGGCGCCTCGATCGGGACGGCGCTGGCCGGCGCGGTGCTGATCGCCGCCCTGAGCACGTCGTTCCTGACGGGCGTGCAGCAGAACGCGGCCGTACCGAGCGAGGTCAAAGCGAAGGTCGGCGTGGCGCTGGCCAGCGGGGTGCCGTTCGTGTCGGACGTCGAATTGCGCAGCGCCCTCGACAAGGCGGGGACCTCGCCACAGGCGACCGATGCGATCGTCGAAGAGAATGAGACCGCGCGCCTGTCGGCGCTACGCTCATCGCTGTCGGTGCTGGCGGTGATCGCGCTGATCGCGCTGCTGTTCAGTCGCGGCATCCCGACCGAGCAGCCGGCCACGGCGCGAGAAACCTAGGTCGGCCTTGGTGCCGACGCCCGAGGCATGGCACGCAGGCCGCGTGTATTGGGAGAGCCAGCCCTCGCCTCGGGCCGCGCGCACAGGAGAGCCGGCTGCCTCAGGCCGCATGCACGGGAGGGCCGGCCGCCTTGAGTTCGCGGGCAGCCGCGCGCAGCGCGAACGCGATCAGGACCAGCGCGAGGCCGCGCACGATCAGCACGATGCCGAACACGACCGCGAGCGTCTTGATGCCGAATTCCGGCCAGGAGACGATCAGGATTCCGAGCGCCAGGTCGACTAGCGCGGCCAGCAGGAGCCAGCCGCGACCCTCGCGGGTCTCGAAGGCGCCGACGAGACGCAGGACGCCGGCGAGGATCAGGTAGAGGCCGACCGCGAGCGCGACGACAAGGATGCTTCCGCTCGGATGACGCAGGACGATCACCCCGGCGATCATCGCCAGCGCACCGCCGAGCACGCCGCCGATGCGCGATCCCGACGGTTGGCCGAGCGCGCCGACGATCAGGAAGACGCCGCCGATCAAAAGCTCGATGCCGACCAGCAGCGCGACCACGGTGAGCGTGGGGCCGGGATAGGCGATCAGGACAATGCCCCCGACGAGCGAGATCAGACCGACGAGCAGGCCGAGCCACCACGCGCGCCCCACCGCCTCGACCGCCTCCCACTCCGAAGTCTCGCCCCCGAATGATGTGCTCATCACTGCCTCCCTGTGATCGGTGCCCGCACGCGAGCACATTCGCCGTCGATCTCGACGGTCCGTCGTTCCCAGTGGGATTGAACCCTAGGCGCAGGTCGGAACCGCGACGACCGTAGAAGCCCGCAGTGGACGGACGGACTTTGCCGGCGGCGCCATTCGTTGTGCTTCGCGGTTCGCCGTGCTTCGCGGTTGTACATGCGCGCATCCGTGGGCGAGCACTGTGCGCGCAAACCGCAATGCGTCCAACCGGGGGCGACGCCGCAACCGCATCAAACGGCGCTCGCATGGGTTTGCGCAGATGGGTCCGGCGGGGGCGCGGACTCGACGAGGCGCCGAACATAGGTAAACCGCACAAGGGAGAGGCATCATGCGTTCATTCAGGCTCGCCCCGGCCATCGTGGCCGTGGTCTCATTGCTCGCGCTGGCCCCGGCCGGCGCAGCGGCACGTAAGCACCCGAGCCCCGGTGGCCGGTGCGCCGTTAACCTCAACGTCGCGCCCCGGCAGATCACGGCCGGAGACTCGGTCGTGGCGTTCGGACGACTTCGCTGCACGCGCCGCGTGAGTGCAACCGGACAGACGGTGCAGCTGTTCGAGCACTCATCCGGCACACCCGGATATACGCTCGTGCAGAGCACGACGACCGACGCGCGCGGGTTCTACGAGCTCACGCAGAGCGGCGTGCAGACCGACAGCTCGTTCTATGTACGCGCGCACCGCGCCCAGAGCGGGCGCCGGCAGGTGCGGGTCGCCGCTCAGGTGACGCTTGTCGGTCCGCCCGAAGGAACGCAACTGCTGACGGGCCGCCCCAACAAGGTCACGTTCACGGGCACAGTCAGTCCGGCCGACGCGGGGGCGCGCGTGATTTTGCAACGCCAGAACGCGATCACCGGCAACGAATGGCGACGCATCGACCGGGGCACGGTCGAACCGAACGGCACGTTCTCGATCGTGCACACGTTCATCGTCCCGGGCGATGCCAATCTGCGTGTGATCGTTCGTAGTGGCGGCGTGAACATCCCGAGCCCGTCGAACGTGCTGACGTATGAGATATCCCAGGCGCAGAACCCGCAGCTGACGATCTCCGCTTCCTCCGATCCGATCTCCTTCGGGCAGTCGGTGACGATCAGCGGCGTGGCCGCGGGCGTGTCGAGCGGGCCGGTGACGCTGCTCGCGCGGACCGTGCGCCAGCGCGGATTCGCACCGGTCGCCCAGGTGAGCACCGACTCCAGCGGCGCCTATACGTTCCCGGCTCAGTCGCCGGTGAACAGCACGTTCTACGAGGTCACCACCGCCAATCCACCGTGTCCGCAACCTCATGGACAATTGTGCAGGACGAGCGCCAGCAGGTCGGCCGTGCTGTATGAGGGCGTCAGGGACGTGCTCACGGCGGCCGTCTCGCAGAGCACGATCCAGGCGGGTCAAACGCTCACGTTCACGGGCACGGTCGCGCCCGACCACACCGGCCACATCATCTACCTGGAACGCCAGAACGTCGGCAACGGCAACTTCCACGTCGTGGAGGTCGCGACGGTCGGCGCCGGCTCGACATACTCGATCGCCCACACGGTCTACGCGCCGGGCACGAAGGTGTTCCGCGTGCGCATCCCGGGCGGTCCGGAGAACGAGGGTGCCGCGAGCGCGCCGTTCACGATCCAGGTGACGCCCGCCCCAGCCTCGTCGCTGCCACCGGAAGGACCCGGTAACTCGGGGTTGCCGGCCGAAGGCGAACACTGAGAGAAGCTCCATCCCACAGCCCCTGTGGTCGTCCTGGTCGGGGCGGCCACAGGGGTGTCTAGCTCGCGATCTGACCGGTCCAGTTAGGGTGCGCAGATGGACCAGGACACGGCCGCGGACTTCGTCAGGCGCTTCGCCGAGTTCTGGCGCGCGCCGACAACCGAGCGTCTGGACACGCTGATCGCGCCCGATGCCCGTCTGTCCGCGCCGATGGTCCCGACCACGCACGGACTGGAGGCGGGCAAGCAGGTCTTTGCCGACCTGTTCGAGCTGATCCCGGATCTGACCGCCGAGGTCCACCGCTGGGGCGCGACCGATGATGGCGTCCTGATCGAGTTCACGGTTCGCGGGAGCACCGGCGGGGCGCCCGTCTCCTGGGAGTCGGTCGACCGCTTCGTGCTGAACGAGGACGGGCTCGCGAGCGAACGGTTTACCTACTTCGACTCACTGCCGCTGGTGTTTAGCCTGACGCGCCGCCCCCGGGCCTGGCCCGGGTTCGTACGTAGCCGCATCAAGCGGATGAGTCGCTGAGCGCGGAAGGAGACCGGCTGTGAGGGTACGTACGGCACGGAATCGGGAGGCGAGGGCGGCGCACGGCGTCACCCGAGACGATCACCGTTCGAGCGCTTCCTACGCGGCCACCGCCCGCGCATCCAGGTGCGCGCCGACCTTGCGCTTGACGCGCTGCAGCGCGTTGTCGACGGTCTTGGTGTCGCACTCCAGGCGCTCGCCGACCTGCTCGTAGGAGCAGCCGTCGAGGTACAGACCCAGCACGCGGCTCTCAAGCTCTGACAGCGCCGTCGAGAGGCAGCCCACGAGCGAGCGCAGCTCCTCGGAGGAGATGACCTGGTTGACGGGGTCGTGGACGGTTGGGCCGGGGAGCATCTGGTCGAGCGTCGGCACGTCGTCCCCTGCCGCGGCCGGGGTCGAGGAGAACGAGACGTACTGGTTCAGCGGGGTGTGCTTGTTGCGCGTCGCGGTCTTGACCGCGGTGATGATCTGGCGGGTGATGCACAGCTCGGCGAAGTTGCGAAAGCTCGACTCGCGATCGGTGCGGTAGTCGCGAATCGCCTTGTAGAGCCCGACGAGGCCCTCCTGGATCAGATCGTCGGAGTCGCCCCCGGCGAGGAAGTAGGAGGAGGCCTTCAGGCGCACGAACCCGTGGTAGCGCCTGACGAGCCGGTCGTACGCGTTGCGATCACCCTGCTTGGCGAGCGCGATCAAGAAGCCATCATCGACCTTGACTTCAGAGTTAGTGTTGCGGGAGATTCTCAGTGCCACGAGCAGATCCTTTCTCGGAGCTCCCGCATGCGCGGGTAGCCCAAATTTGCTCAGTGGCGCACTCCTCCCCTGGCGCCAATGCTTAGGTATCTGAACCTTAGGTTCAGCGTTATGTTGAGCGCGAGGGTTGCACAGTCATCGGACGTTGTCAAGGGGCGCGGTCGCGATCTTGCAAGATCTCGTACAGCACGGCCGCCGCGGCGGCGCTGACTCCGAGCGACCCCACCCGTCCGCGCAAGGGCAGCGCGATCAGCTCGTCGCACGCCGCCGCCACCCGTGGACGCAGGCCGCGGCCCTCGCTGCCGAGCACGAGCACGACCCCGGCGCCGCGATAGTCGGGGGCGTCATAGGGGATCGGCGCGCGCTTGCCGGCGGCCTCGGCGCTTGCTCCATAGCACCAGCATCCCGCCGCACGCGCCTGGGCGAGGAAGTCGGCCAGGTTGCGCACCCGCGCGACGCGCAGGTGCTCGAGCGCTCCGGCCGAGGCCTTGCACGCCGCCGGGGTCACCTCGACCGAGCGCCGCTGCGGGATCGCCACGCCGCTTGCCCCGGCGCACTCGGCGGTGCGCGCAATCGAGCCGAGGTTCTGGGGATCCTGGAGCTCGTCGAGCGCGAGGACCAGCGGCTCGGGGCCGGCCAGCAGCTCCTCGGCGGAGACGTACGGATAGCCGCCGGCCTGCGCGCACACGCCCTGGTGAGCGGAGGAGCCGCAGCGGCGCTCGATGTCCGCGGCTGAGCTGGTCTTCACGTGCACGCCGGCAAGCCAGGGCTCGTGGGCGGTGCTCTGCGTAGCCCAGACCTCGTCCACGCTGCGCGCGCGGCGCCCCCGCAGCGCCTCGCGGACGGGGTTGCGGCCATAGAGGATCACCGTGGGAGCAGCTCGAATCCGCCCTGCACGTCACGCACCTCCCACCCCAGAGCGGCGATCTCATCGCGTAGCCGGTCGGCGGCGGCGAAGTCTCTGCTCGCGCGCGCCTCTTCGCGCTGGGCAGCCAATGCTCGCACGCTTTCGGGCGCCTGCGCGAGAGGAGCGAGCACTCCGTCCAAACCCAATACGCCGAGCATGTCGCGCAGTTGCGCATCGCCCGGCGCCTCATACAGCGGGCTGGTCGCCTCGCGTATCCATTCATTGAGATATCCCAGCGCCTCTGCCGTGTTGAAGTCCCGAGCCAGAGCATCGAAGAAGCGCTCGTAAAGCTCGTCCAAGTCGCTGGGCGAGGTGCCCGGCGAGAGCTTGCGGGCAGCTTCCCGTATGCGCAGGACGTTCGCTTGAGCCTGCTCCAGCGCAGCTTCGGAAAATGCGAGCGGCTGGCGATAGTGACCACTGATGAGATACATCACAACCGCGTCACGACCGTATCGCTCGATCACCTCGTGCAATGGCGCGATGTTGCCGACGGACTTGGCCATCTTCTCGCCGGTCGCCTGGATCATGCCGTTGTGCATCCAGATCCGCGCGAGCTCCTCGCCGCGCGCCGTGCGGGTCTGTGCGGCCTCGTTCTCGTGATGGGGGAACAGCAGGTCCGAGCCGCCGCCGTGGATGTCGAAGCTGACGCCGAGCGCATCCTCGGCCATGGCCGAGCACTCGATGTGCCAGCCGGGACGGCCTCGCCCCCAGGGCGAATCCCAGCAAGTGTCCTCGCCGGACTTCTGCGCCTTCCACAGGGCGAAGTCCAGAGGATCGTCCTTGCGGTCGGCTCCCTCGACGTCTTCGCCCTGATCCATGTCGTCGAGCCGGCGGTGGGAAAGAGCGCCGTAGTCCGGGTCTGAGCGGACGCGGAAGAACACGTCCCCGCCACTCTCATACGCGTGGCCACGGTCGATGAGCGTCGCGATGTAGTCGACGATCGCATCGATCTTCTCGGAGGCAAGCGGCTCGTGCTCGGGACGCCCAAGTTCGAGCGCGTCCGTGTCGGTGAAGTAAAACGAGGTCATTTCCGCGGCCAATTCCGCGCTCGGCCGGTTCTGTGCGCGCGCGGCGCCGTAGATCTTGTCGTTGACGTCGGTGACATTGACGACCAGCGTCACCGACCGACCGTCATGCTCGAGAAATCGCTTGAGCAAGCTGAAGATCACGAACGGACGGGCGTTGCCGATGTGGATGCGGCTGTACACGGTCGGTCCGCAGGCGTAGATGCCGACGTGAAACTCCTGTGCCTGCGGGCGAACGGGTTGGAGCCCCACCAACTCACCGCTGCGAGTGTCGTGGAGGAGGATGCGCCGCATGGTCGGCAACCCTAACCCACTGGGCGCGTCACTCGGCGGTGCTCAGGCTCGCGGTGGCAAGCGCCGCGACGCCCTCGCCGCGCCCGACGAAGCCGATCCCCTCGCCGGTGCTCGCCTTGACGTTGACGCGCTGCGGCGGCAGACCCAGCGCGGTCGCCAGGCGCGCGCAGATCGCCGGCTTGTGCGGGGTTAGCCGGGGTGCCTCCATCAGGACCGTGCAGTCCACGTTGACGATCTCATACCCGCCGTCGGCGATGGTCGCGACGACCATCTGGAGCAGCCCGATCGAGTCGGCATCGCGCCAGCGCTCGTCGGAGTCGGGAAAGCGCTCGCCGATGTCTCCCAGGCCGGCGGCGCCGAGCAGGGCGTCGATCACGGCGTGGGTCAGCACGTCGGCGTCGGAGTGCCCGTCCAGGCCCCGCTCGTGGGCGATCTCGACGCCGCCGAGAATCAGCCGCCGGTTGGGCGCGAACCGATGCGAGTCATAGCCGATACCACTCAACACGCTCATCGCGCACCCTCCTGCGCGCCGACTCCCGCGGCCGGGGCCCCGATCGGCTCCAGGCGCCGTGTGCGGCGCTCGAACACGCACAGCTCGGCGATGCCGACGCGATCGAGCAGCTCGAGCGCCTGGTCGTAGTCCGCGCCGACGTCATCGGGCCGATGGGCGTCGCTGGAGAGCGCGACGGGTGCGCCGGCTTCGACGCACATCTCCAGGAACGCCTGCGCCGGGTACAGCTCCCGCGCGCGCTTGCGCAGGCCGGCGGTGGAGACCTCCACCGCGATGCCCGTTTCGGCGATCGCCTCGATCGCGGGCTCGTAGTAGCGGCGCAGGTCGCCCTCCGGGCGCGGTCGATCGGGACCCCACACCTTGACGAGGTCGGGGTGGGCGAGGATGTCGAACAGGCCGCTGCGGGCCGCCTCGGCGAGCGTCTGGAAGTAGCGCCGCCAGATCTCCTCGGCGCTGTGCCCGCGATCCCACACGCTGTGGTCGTCCATGTCGATGGCGTGCTCGCGCAGGAAGTGGACGGAGCCGAGGACGTAGTCGAAGTCGCGCTGCTCCAGGAGGTTGGCCATGCGGTCCTCGGCGCCGGCGACGAAGTCGGCCTCGATCCCGAGCCGCAGGTCGGTGTGCGCGCGTACGAACTCGCAGTAGGCGTCGAGGTCGTCGGTCGCGAATTCGCGCCACAGCGGGTGCTGCCACACGCTGAGCGCCTGCTCGAAGCGGTAGACGTGCTCGGACACGCCCAGCTCTGAGATCCCGCGCTCGCCGGCGACGGCCCGGTAGCGGGAGACGTTCTCCGCGGTGAAGCGATCCTCTGCGCGGGCGTTCAGGTCGTCTTGGCGGAGATGCAGGTGGTAGTCGGTGAGCATGGAGTATCTACTTTTTTAACTTGGTGTTACTATAGTATGTCGGTATATACTTTTGTTTTCTTATGAGGGTCGTGTTTTGTGTCTGAGTTGCGTGCCTTTCGTCGAGAACTTCTCCTCCGTATAGACGATTGCGCACCAAGTGCAGGAATAGAACATTAACCACAAGACACCTTCACAACTCCTTTACGACACAAACGCCGCCGCCCGCCCGCGACAGCGTCTCAACGACGCCTCAACGACGCCCGCGATTCCGGTCGGCGAGTTCAGAGCGACCAATCAGCAGTCCGGCCAACTCCAGGTCCAGCGGTGTGGTGATCTTCAAATTCTCCCCGCCCGACGGCACGATCGCCACCACGCGCCCTCCCAGACGCTCCACCAGCCAGGCGTCGTCGGTCGCCCGCGCGAGGATCTCGCCCGGCACGTCGAGGGCGTGCTCCAGGGCGCCGCGGCGAAAGACCTGGGGCGTCTGCACGGCCCACAGCGCCGAGCGGTCCAGCGTCTCGACCACGATCGGGCCCTCGGACACGATCGGGCCCACCGCACCCAAGGTCGCCGGGTTGGCGCCGGCTGCATCGCCACCGGCGCCGGGCCGGCGCTCGGCCCGCTTGATCGTGTCGATGACCGGCGCGGCGGCGATCGCGCCATCCAGCTCGTCGCTGCCGGCGAGGGTGTCGAGCGCCGCCCGCACGAGCTCGGTCGAGGCCAGCGGCCGCGCCGCGTCGTGCACCACGATCACGTCTTCGGGATCGCCCGGACCGGACGCCTGCAGCGCACGCGCGACCGACTCCGAGCGTACGGCGCCACCCTGCACGCCGGTCGTGCCCGCGGGCGCGGAGACTCCCGGCGGCAACGCGAGGACGATGCGCTCGATGTCGCCCACGGCGAGCATCAGATCGACGCTCCACTGCAGCAGCGAGCGGCCGGCGAGCTCGACGAGCGCCTTGGGACGATCGGCGCCCAGGCGCTCACCGCTGCCGGCGGCGAGGATCAGAGCGATAACCATTGCGGTCGAGGGCGCTCTGCGTCGAGGTCTGGGTCGGGACTGCCATCGCGCACGCGGCGAACCTTCCGCGCCTGCCGGCGCCGCGTGCGCGATGAGAGCCTCGCTACTCGGCCATCGCCATCTGGCTGGAGGCCGAGGTGGCGAGCAGCTCGTCCAGATAGCTCTCGGCCTCTTCCTCGTCCTTGTCGAGCGCGTACATCAGCTCGGAGGCGAGGATCTTCTTGGCCCGGGTGAACATCTGCTTCTCACCCGTCGACAGACCCTTCTCGGACTCGCGCAGCGAGAGGTTGCGCACGACCTCGGCCAGCTCGTAGATGTCGCCGGTCTTGATCTTGTCGCGGTTGTGCTTGAAGCGGCGGTTCCAGTTCTTGGGCATCTCCGAGACCTCGGCCTGGAGGACGTCCAGCACTTTTTTGACCGTCTCTTCATCGATCACCCTGCGCAGACCGGCAAGCGCGGCGTTTTCGCTCGGCACCCTGACCGTCATGTCGTTGTGGAGGATCTTGATCGTGAGGTACTCGCGGCGAACGCCCGCCATCTCCATCTCCTCCTTGCCCTCGACCTTGCCTGCGCCATGGTGGGGGTAGACGACGTTGTCGCCGAGCTCGAACTCGATGAGCTCCACTTCGCGAGTGGCCTCGATCTGCTCGAGCAGCGCCTCGGCGGTCTCCTCGGAGTCGAGATCTGTGGATGGGGCC
Organism: Solirubrobacteraceae bacterium; assembly: GCA_035948355.1. Classification (GTDB taxonomy): domain Bacteria; phylum Actinomycetota; class Thermoleophilia; order Solirubrobacterales; family Solirubrobacteraceae; genus Palsa-744. The sequence goes on along the minus strand of DASZJF010000040.1, from coordinate 13,247 downwards.
TCGATTGCTTGTGCGGGAATGGTGTCCTCCTTCGTTTGCGGCCGCCCGTCGGGCTGCCCTGTCAAGTCCGGGTCAAGTTGTTGCGATCACGTCTGCAGGTAGCGGTCCACGAGGTTGATCTCCTGCAGCCGTCGCATCCCCTCGCGGATGTCTTTCGCCCTGATCTCACCCACGCCCTCGACCGCCTCGAGCTCCGAGTCGGTCGCGGCCAGCAGCTCGTCGAGCCCCCCGAACTCGCCGACGATCTGGCTGACCACGAGCTTTGGCAGCCTGGGAATCCGCCCCAGCACGCGGTAGCCGCGCGGGGAGACGGGATAGTCGAGCGTGTTCAACTTGCGATCGTAGGAGAGCAGCTCGGCCAGCCGGCCGAAGTCGAGCAGGTCCTGGTGGGCGAGCCGCCCGATCTCCTCCAGCGCGGCCGCGAACGCCTCGTCGGAGTAGGCGGACAGGTAGTCGCGCACGAGCGCGGCCTTCTCGGCTGCCGCGCCGACCATCGTCTCCTCCAGCTGCATCTCGATCAAGCGACCCTCCGAGCCGAGCTCGACGATGTAGCGCTCGATCTCGACGGCCATGCGCGTCACCAGCTCCGAGCGCTGCAGCACGGTGAGAACGTCGTGCAGGGTCGCGCCGCCCTCGAACTCCAGGGCGGTCAGACGCGTCGAGACCTGGTCCAGGCGGGTGCGGTACTTGTCGAGCGTCGCCAGCGCCTGGTTGGCCTTGGCGAGCACCACGGGGATGTCGGCGAGGATGTACTTGACGCCGTCCACGTACAGCGAGACGACCTCGCGCCGCTGGGAGACTGCGATCACGAGCGCGTCGGTCTGCTTGGAGACGCGCTCGGCGGTGCGGTGGCGCGTACCCGTCTCGTGCGAGAGGATCGTCGGGTCGGGCATCAGCTGGACGTTGGCCATCGCGATCTTGGTCGCGTTGGCGTTGAGGATGATCGCCCCGTCCATCTTCGCGACCTGGTAGAGGAACGCCGGGGTGTAGTCGATCTCGAGCTTGATCCCGCCGGAGTTCAAAAAGCTGAGGTCATCGGGCTCGCCGATCACGATCAATCCGCCGGTGCGGGCGTGCAGGATGGACTCGATGCCCTCGCGCAACGCGGTCCCGGGCGCGATCATCTCCAGCGCCCTCATCAGCCCCGGCTCCGGTCTTGCTACGACTGCGTCTGTGTCGAACTCATCGCCGGATCGTGGAGCCACAGGGGCCTATTCTACGGCATTGAGCCGTTTTTGAGCCTGCTCGCGGACCTCGCGCCGCCGGCGACAGCCCCCGCGGCGACCCCTACGCGGCGATCCGAGCCGGCCGATTCGCGTCACTGGGAAACGCCACCGTCGGGAGCCCGCGCGATCGGGATGGCCTTATGCGGCCACTCGGGCCGGCCGTTTCGCGTCACTGGAAAGCGCCGCCGTGAGCGCCTCGCGCAGCGTCGCGACCTCACACGCGCCGGAGCCGCTCTCGATGGGGACGATCGTCGCGCTCAGCCCGTGCTTGGCGGCCTCTGCGAGACGGCGCTCGGGATGCCCGACCCAGCGCAGCTCCCCCGTGAGGCCGAGCTCGCCGAAGCAGGCCCTGGGCGTGCCCCGCAGAGGCACCCCCCGCGCCGCGCTCGCGACCGCCAGCGCGACCGCCAGATCGCAGCCGGGCTCGTCCACGCGCACGCCGCCGACGACGTTCACGAACACGTCGCTGCCGCCAACGGCGACGCCGCCGTGACGCCCGAGGATCGCGAGCACGAGCGCCATGCGGTTGCGATCCAGGCCCGAGACGACGCGGCGCGGCTGCTCGAGCTCGGAGGGCGCGACCAGCGCCTGGACCTCCACGAGCAGGGGCCGCGAGCCCTCCATCGCAGCCAGCACGACGCTCCCCGGAGCGCGGGTGGCGCCGGCGACGAAGCGCGCGGAGGCGTCGAGCACCTCCACGAGGCCACCCTGGCGCATCTCGAACAGACCGGCCTCGTTGGTCGAGCCGAAGCGGTTCTTGAGCGCGCGCAGCTCGCGGTAAGGGCGCTCGCGCTCACCCTCGAACTGCAGCACGCAGTCCACGAGATGCTCCAGCACGCGCGGCCCCGCCAGGGCGCCGTCCTTGGTGACGTGCCCGACGAGCACGATCGCGATCGAGCGCTCCTTGGCGAGCTCCATGATCCGCCCGGTCACCTCGCGCACCTGTCCGACCGCTCCCGGCGCGCCCGAGAGCTCACCGCAGCGTAGCGTCTGCACCGAGTCGATCGCGCACACGCGCGGGGACGTCGAAGCGAGCGTGTCGAGCACCGCATCCAGATCGGTCTCGGCGAGGATCGGGACCTCCAGCGCGCCGGGACCGAGGCGCTCGGCGCGCAGGCGGACCTGCTCGGCGGACTCCTCGCCGCTCACGTACAGCGTGCCGTGCCCGGCGTGAGCGAGGTTGCCGAGCGCCATGTTCGTGAGCGTCGACTTGCCGATCCCGGGCGAGCCGCCGAGCAGCACCAGCGAGCCCGGCACGAGCCCGCCGCCGAGCACGCGATCGAGCTCGCCGATGCCCGTGGACAGGCGCGCGGCGGCGGTCGCCGTCACATCGCGCAGTGGGCGCGGAGCGGACGGACTCCCCTCCGCCCGGCCAACGCGGCGCCCTGCCCGTGCGCCCGAGCCTGCGCCGCCGCCACGTGCGGCCGAGCCGCCTGCGCGGGCGACCACACGTTCCTCGACGAGCGTTCCCCAGGCTTCGCATCCGGGACAGCGCCCGTGCCATTGCGGCGACTGAAAGTCGCACTCCGAGCAGGCGTAGATCGTGTCGCGTGCCATCCCGTCCAGCCTACGCGCCGGCGGGGACGGCTGAGGGTGCAGCGTTTCGGCCGGCGCGACCGGTATCGCGCTCGCGCCGCCTAGGACTCGGCCGGCGGGTCCGAGACGGGAGTGCCGTCCTCGCCCTCGCCCTCGATGAGCTCGGGATCCTCGCCCTCGGCGCCGCCGCCGCCGACGGCGACGGGGGTCTTCTGCTTCTTGGGCTTGACGATCGTCAGGCGCACCTCGTTATCATCGCCCTCGGGCGCGGGGTCAACGACGACGGTGGCGCCGGGCATGAGCTGCTCGCGCAGGACGAAGTCCGCGAGCGGGTCCTCGATGTAGCGCTGGATCGCGCGGCGCAGCGGACGGGCGCCCATCGAGGGATCCCAGCCCTTCTCGACCAGCATGTCCTTGGCGGGATCGGTCAGCTCCAGCTGTAGCTCGCGCTCGGCCATCGACTCGCGGATGCGCAGCAACAGCAGCTCGACGATCTGCTTGATCTCCTCCTTTTGCAGCTTGTGGAAGACGATCACGTCGTCGATGCGGTTCAGGAACTCGGGGCGGAAGACCTTCTTGAGCTCGCCCATGATGCGATTCTTCATGTCGTCATAGGTGATGCCGGTCTCATCGTCGGAGACGGCGAAGCCCAGGGGCGTGTTGCGCGCGATCTCCGCAGCGCCGATGTTCGAGGTCATGATCACGATCGCGTGGCGGAAGTCCACGGTGCGCCCCTGCGCATCGGTCAGGCGCCCGTCCTCGAGGATCTGCAGGAGGATGTTGAAGACGTCCGGGTGAGCCTTCTCGATCTCATCCAGCAGCAGCACGCTGTAGGGCTTGCGCCGCACGGCCTCGGTCAGCTGGCCGCCCTCGTCGTAGCCGATGTAGCCCGGGGGCGAGCCCACGAGGCGCGAGACGGCGTGCTTCTCCATGTACTCGCTCATGTCGATGCGGATCATCGCGTCGTCGTCGCCGAACAGGAACTCGGCCAAAGTCCGCGCGAGCTCGGTCTTGCCCACGCCGGAGGGGCCGAGGAAGATGAACGAGCCGGTCGGGCGCTTGGGGTCCTTCAACCCCGCGCGCGAGCGGCGGATCGCCTTGGAGATGACCTCGACGGCCGGGTGCTGGCCGATCACGCGCTTGTGCAGTTCCTCCTCCATGCGCATCAGCTTCTGCGTCTCGGCCTCGGTCAGCTTGAAGACGGGGATGCCGGTCCACATCGAGACGATGTCGGCGATCTCCTCCTCGCCGATCGAGGGGCGCTCGCCGGACTCGCCGGCTTCCCACTCTTCCTCGAGCTCGCGTTTGCGGTTCGTCAGCTTGCGCTCCTGGTCGCGCAGCGCGGCGGCCTTCTCGAACTCCTGCGCCTCGATCGCGGCCTCCTTCTCGCGCCGCGTGGTCTCGACTTCGGTCTCGAGCTCGCGGTTGGCGGGCGGGGAGGTCATCGACTTGATGCGCATGCGCGAGGCGGCCTCATCGATCAGGTCGATCGCCTTGTCGGGCAGGAAGCGGTCGGAGATGTAGCGGCTGGCGAGTTCGCCGGCGGCGCGCAGCGCCTCGTCGGTGATCTGCACCTTGTGGTGGGACTCGTAGCGGTCGCGCAGGCCCTTGAGGATTTCGACGGTCTGGTCGATCGTCGGCTCCTCCACGCGGATCTGCTGAAAGCGGCGCTCCAGGGCCGAGTCGCGCTCCAGATACTTGCGGTACTCGTCCAGCGTCGTGGCGCCGATCGTCTGCAGCTCGCCGCGGGCGAGCGCCGGCTTGAGGATCGAGGCGGCGTCGATCGCGCCCTCGGCGGCGCCGGCGCCGACGAGGTTGTGGAGCTCGTCGATGAACAGGATGATGTCCCCGCGCTGTGTGATCTCCTTCATGACCTTCTTCAGCCGCTCCTCGAACTCTCCCCGGTACTTCGAGCCGGCCACGAGCGCGGCCAGGTCGAGCGTGTAGATCTGCTTGTTCTTCAGCAGCTCGGGCACGTCGGCGGCGGTGATGCGCTGCGCCAAGCCCTCGACCACGGCGGTCTTGCCGACGCCGGGCTCGCCGATCAGCACGGGGTTGTTCTTCGTGCGCCGCGAGAGGATCTGCATGATCCGCTCGATCTCCGTCTCGCGCCCCACGCAGGGGTCGAGCTTGCCTTCGGAGGCGAGCTTGGTCAGGTTGCGCCCGAACTGGTCGAGCAGCTTCGAGGACTTCTTGCCGCCCTCCGCCGGGCCGGGGCCCGAGCCCGCTCCCGCGCCCGCTCCCTGCCCCTGGCGGCGCCCGCCGGGACCGGAGAGCATGCGGATGACCTCGTTGCGGATCTTCTCCGAGTCGGCGTCGAAGTCCAGGAGGATGCGCGCCGCGACGCCCTCGTTCTCGCGCACGAGGCCGAGCAGGATGTGCTCGGTGCCGATGTAGTTGTGGCCGAGCGACAGCGCCTCGCGCAACGCCAGCTCCAACACCTTCTTGGCGCGCGGCGTGAACGGGATCTGCCCAGAGGTGACCTCCTCGCCGGAGCCGACGATCCGCACGACCTGCGCGCGCACGCGCTCGACGGTGATGTCGAGCGACTCCAGCACGCGCGCCGCCAGACCCTCCTCCTCGCGCAGCAGCCCGAGCAGGATGTGCTCGGTGCCGATGTAGTTGTGCTTGAGCGTGCGCGCCTCCTCCTGCGCAAGAACGACCACCTGCCGGGCCCGTTCTGTAAATCGCTCGAACATGGTGTGCTTCCTTCCTGCGAGGACGGTGCCTCAAGCTCTATGTCGTCTGCTCTGGCTTCATGCGCAGTCTACCAACCGGTCCCCGGACCACCGCCGATCAGGAGCGCAGCGCCGGGAACAGCACGACCTCACGGATCGAGTCGGTGCCCATGAGCAGCATCACGAGGCGATCGACACCCAGACCCACGCCGGCCGTCGGGGGCATGCCCTGCTCGAGCGCCTGCACGAACAGCTCGTCGTAGGGTTGCGATGCCTCCCCGCCGCCCTGGCCGGCCAACCGCGTCTGCGCCTCGAAGCGCTCGCGCTGGACGTCCGGGTCGGTGAGCTCGCTGAAGGCGTTCGCGATCTCCATACCCCCCGCGAAGGCCTCCCAGCGCTCGACCAATCCCGGCTCGGAGCGGTGGGCGCGCGCGAACGGCGAGAGCTCGACCGGGTAGTCGAACACGAAAGTCGGCTCTCTCAGGGTCGGCTCGACGAGCTTCGACAGCAGGTCGTCCGCCATCTGCGCCCAGCTCGCGCCCTCGGTCTCCACCTCGAGACCCCGCTCGCGGATCGCCGCGGCCAGCGCGGCGTCGTTGCGATCGGTCGCCTGCAGATCGATGCCGGTAGCCGCCGCGATCGCCTCGATGAAGCCAACTCGCCGCCACGGACCGGCGAAGTCCCATTCACCGGCGTACTCGATCGCCCCGACCGCGGCCCGTGTCAACGCTTCCAGGCGCCCGGCCGCGATCTCATAGTCGGCGTAGGCCTCGTAGAACTCGACCATCGTGAACTCCGGGTTGTGCTTGGTCGAGATGCCCTCGTTGCGGAAGTCCTTGCCCAGCTCATACACCCGCTCCAGCCCGCCGACGATCAGCCGCTTGAGATACAGCTCGGTGGCGATGCGCAGGTACAGGTCGCGATCGAGCGCGTTGTGATGCGTCGTGAACGGGCGCGCCAGCGCGCCCCCGTAGAGCGGCTGCAGCACCGGCGTCTCGACCTCGACGAACCCCTCCCCGTCCAGGTGGGAGCGAATCGCCGAGATGATCCGCGCCCGATCGATGAACAGTCCGCGGGCGTCCTCGTTGGCGATCAGGTCAAGCTCGCGCCGGCGATAGCGCAGCTCGACGTCGCTGAGCCCGTGATACTTGTCCGGGGTCGGTCGCAGCGCCTTGGTGAGAATCTGAAACGCGTCGACGCGCAGCGTCAGCTCGCCGTGGCGGCTGCGCAGCATGGCCCCGTCCACACCGATCAGATCGCCCAGGTCGAGGGACAACAGCCGCTGATAGGGCTCCTCGCCGAGCACGTCCACGCGCGCGTGCAATTGAATCTTGCCGGTGCGGTCCACCAGATCCAGGAACGCGGCCTTGCCGGAGCCCCGCCGCGCGGCGATGCGCCCGGCGACGCGGTGGGCGTCCTCGGTCTCCTCGCCGGTCTCCAGGTGCTCGTAAGCGTCCAGGATCGAACGGATCGGCTCGGCGTCGGCGAACGCGTACGGAAACGCCTCGGGATCGGACTCCCTCAGCCGCTGCGCCTTGGCCCGGCGCTCGGCGATCAGCTCGGGCAGGCCGTGCCGTGGGCCCTCCGGCGCGCTCCCGGCGCCCTCCCGGGCAGTGCCCTCCGACGCCTCGCCGCCCGCCGTACCCGACGCACGCTCATCCTCGATACCGCTCACAGCGGCGAGACTACTTGAGCCCGACGTCGATCTTCGTGATCTTCAGCTTGCGCGCCGGCCCGCGCGGGACCTTGACGGCGACGGTGTCGTTGCGCTTGCGTCCGATCAGCGCCCGCCCGACGGGAGACTCGTTGGAGAGCTTGTTCTCCAGCGGCTTGGCCTCGGCCGAGCCGACGATCGTGTACTTGACCGACTTGCCCGTCTTCTCGTCCTTGACGTGCACGACCGAGCCGACCTGCACGACGTCGGTGGAGAGGTCCTTCGTCTCGATCACCGTCGCCATGCGCAGCTTCTCCTGGATCTGCGCGATGCGGCTCTCGATCATCGCCTGCTCGTTCTTGGCGTCGTCATACTCGGAGTTCTCGGAGATGTCTCCGAACTCGCGCGCCTCCTTGATGCGCTCGGCGACCTCGCGGCGCTTGGCGGTGGACAGCTGCTCGAGCTCCGCGTTGAGCTTCTCCAGGCCTTCGGGGGTGAGGATGACGTCCTTCTGCATTCGCCCTCGATCGGGTTCGTTGGTTTTGCCGGCGATAACGCAAAAATCCCGCCATGAGCGGGGATTCGCTCCGCTGCTAGGCGGCGGCGAGCGCAGCAGTATACCGAGGCTCGGGACCATTTCCCGATTGCGCGAGGACTCCCCCGAGCTGCTCGCGAACGCACGCGAGAGTGTCCGCGTGTTGCAGCGACTCACCCAGGCACTTGGCCGCGGCGGGCTCGAGCCCGAGGAGAGCCACATACCACGGGTAGAACTTGCGCAGGTAGCGGGTGGCTCGGGCCTCGCCGAGGTGCTCCACCGCGCGATCGATCGTCCAGGCGAGCTCATCCAGGACCTCGGCCCGCGCGGGCTCGCGCTCGTCGTCCGACAGCAGCCGGCGGAACAGCCACGGGTTGCCGAGCGCTCCGCGCGCGAGCATCACCGCCGATACGCCCGTCAGCTCGAACGCCGCGCGCACGCGCGCGGCGTCGCTGAGACCACCGGTCAGGATCACGGGCGCGGGCAGTGACTCGACCAGCCGCCCGGCCAGCTCGTAGTCGGGAACGCCCTTGTGGTGCACGGCCGCCGAGCGGGGATGAAACGCGATCGCCGCGACCCCCGCCTCTTCCACGAGGCGGTGCGCCAGCGCGTAGCCGCTCTCATCGCCGGGACGCAGCCCGGAGCGCAGCTTGACGGTGATCGGCAGCTCGCGCCCGGCGTCTCTGGCGCCCTCCCCCGCGGCACGCGCCACCGCTACGGCCAGATCGGGGTCGGCGAGCATCCCCGCGCCCGCGCCCGTCTTGCGCACCTTCGGCACGGGGCAGCCCATGTTGATGTCGATCGCATCGGCGCTCGTGCTCGCCGCGACATGGGCGGCGGCGGAGCGCATGACCGCCGGGCTCTCGCCGAACAGCTGTATCGACACGGGCGCGCCGCCCGCACCGGCGGGCCCGGGAGCGCGCTCGTCGGGATGGATGCGCAGCATCTCCACGCACGTTCTCTCGTTCCCGTAATAGATCGCATGCGAGGAGACCATCTCCGAAACCGCCATCCCCGCCCCGTAGCGCTTGGCCTGCAAACGCACGAACCAATTCCCGATTCCCGCCAGAGGCGCCAGCAAAACGCGATTTGGCACCTCCAAGGGACCCAACATCCAGGGGTCGGTCAACAAGGTCATCGCGCCCATGATTGCGCAGCCATCCAGGCTCCGCACGCGTAGGCCCCCGTCAAATCGCCGCTTACATGCATCGCCGGTCGCAGACCGGCCGGCGACTCCGTATGGATTTGTTCCGCACTGGCCCATCTCCGGCAAGCCCACAACGCACGTCTCGCCACGCGAGGTAGCGGCGTAGCTTAGACAACCCACACCATCCTCCCTGCCCACCCAGCGCGGGCGACACCGCGCCCTTCGCCACGCTTACGAGTTCCGCGCGTGCAGCAGTCGCAACCCCGTGAGCGTCAGCAGGTCGTCGACCTCATCGATCTCCTCCGTGTACGGCACGACCAGCGGGGAGAGCCCGCCCGTGGCGATCGCCGCGGCGCGCTGGCCCAGCTCGTCGTACAACCGCCTGAGGATCGCGTCGATCGCGCCGGCGTAGCCGAACACGACGCCCGAGCGGATCGCGTCGATCGTGTTCTTGCCGATCACGCTCTTGGGCGGGGCGAGATCGACCTTCGGCAGGCGCGCGCCGTGCTCGGAGAGCGCTTCCAGGGAGATCTCGATGCCCGTCATCAGCGCCCCGCCGAGATAGTCGCCGTCGCCGGAGATCACGTCGAAGGTGGTGGCGGTGCCGAAGTCCACACACACGGCGGGGCCGCCGAAGCGCTCGCGCAGGGCGACCGCGTTGACGAGCCGGTCGGCGCCGATCTCGCGCGGGTTGTCATAGCGGATCGCCATGCCCGTCTTCGTGCCCGGACCGACGACGTGCGCCTCGTGGCCGAGATAGCGCGAGGCCATGGCCGCCCACTCGGGCTCCAGCCGGGGAACGGTGGAGGAGACGATCGAAGCTTCGACGTCCGCGAACGACAACCCGCGCAGGCCAAGCAGGTTGCCGAGCGCCGCGCCGAGCTGGTCGGCGGTGGACTCCCGCACGGTGGCAAAGCGCCAGTGCTCCACGAGCTCCTCCCCGCGGAACGCGCCGAAGTGGGTCTGGGTGTTGCCGACGTCGACGACCAGGAGCATGGGTGGGTGGTGTTATAGGAAGGGGAGTGAGTGCAGATCGGCAAAGAGACGACACAGGGGCTCGCGTGCAAACCCCGGTACAGGCATTATGCTGAGGACCGTGATCGGGAGGAGCGCGAGCAGATGAACGTCAAGCTGTACGTGTTGCCGGCATCGCATCCGTGCGCCGCGGCCGAACAGGCGCTGAGGCTGAAGGGTCTCGCGTTCGATCGCGTGGACCTGATCCCGATGACGCAGATGCTGATCGGGCCGCTGCGCTATGGCGGCACGACGGTGCCGGGCGTGCGCATCGACGGCGAGCGGATCGTGGGCTCGCGCACGATCATGCGCCGGCTGGACGAGCTCGCGCCCGAGCCGCCGCTGCTGCCGCCGGTGGGAGACGAGCGTTACGCGCCCGTGCTGGAGGCCGAGCGCTGGGGCGATGAGATCCTGCAGTCTGTGCCGCGCACGCTCATCGACGTCGCGTTCCTGCGCCGCCCGCACGCGATGCTGAGCTATGCGGGCGAGGCCAAGCTGCCGCTGCCGAACGCGCTGATGAAGCCCGCAGCGCCGATGACGGCCAAACTGATGGCGTTCAAAAACAAGGCCCGCGACAGCACCGCGCGGGCGGACATCGCGGCGCTTCCAGGACAGCTCGACCGCGTCGACCGCTGGATCGCAGAGGGCCTCATCGGCGGCGAGCGGCCCAACGCCGCGGACCTGCAGATCGGCTCGACGATCCGCCTGCTGATGAGCATCGGCGACGTCCGCCCGCTGATCGAGGGCCGCCCCGCGGCGAAGCTCGCGAACTGGTTCCCGCCGCTGGTCGGCGAGATCGAGGCCGGCGTGCTGCCCGCCGAGTGGTTCCCCGCGCCCGTCGCGGCGTAGACGGAGCGACGGTACTGTCCCGGTCTCGGGACTCAGGCGGTTAAGAGGGTGGTGGCCACCACCGATCGACGGCATCCATTGCAACAGAAAGCGTGTAGGCTCGCGCGCATGCCCGCAGGTTTCCACGTACCACGCACGAAAACGGTGCCGCAGTGGTCCTGCTGATCAGCTACGGCCTCACCACAGCCGATCCACCTCAGAAGTGCGACATCTTGGACGCAGCGATCAAAGCGTCGGCAACTGTGACGGAACGCCCGTCCCATTCTATGTGGCTCGTGCAGACAGAGGAGGACGTCGGAACATGGGGTCCTCGCCTTGGGGACCTTCTGTCAGCGGAGGATCGGCTCATCGTCGTTCGCATTCAGAGCACGGCGAGCGCAAACGGCTGGCTTCCGCCGGCCCTCTGGGAATGGATCAAAGAACGAGTCGGCTGATGGAACTGCCCCTCGGGAAACGTCGCCTCCTGGTCAGGTTGGTAAGGCTCGAGCCTTCAGGTCCGCCGCCCGCTGCCGATCAGGTCAAGCCCCCCGACACGGGCACCAGCGATCACCGTGACATGGTGCGCAAGCACAGCAAGAAGATGGCCTTTGGGCTCGTTGTCCTCGCGGTCGGTCTACTTGTGGGATCGTTCGACTACGGAGTTCGTGAAGGGCTCCCCTCGGTGGCTCTTGACTGGCTGTTTGGGCTCCAGATCATTCGTGCAGCGCTGGCGTTTGCGATCATCGCCGTCCTCGTGCTACTGATCGTTCGCGGATGGGGAGGCATGTGGCCCGAGAGTTTCCTGACTACCGGCGTCGGATACCCGGCCGAGAAGGCTGTTGAGAGTGGCATTGAGCGGTTGACCGCGGTTTCAGTCATGGCACGCCAGGAGCGCGAGGCCCTCCAGACCATCGAACTACGGGAGTAGACTCAAGCTATGGACGATGTGGACGAGAGCACGCAGGCTCAGAATGAGGACATCGGACACAAAGAGGTTCGGGGCACGGACACACCCAGCGTACGCGTTTCGGAGGACCCCAAGGAAGGCTCCTACGATCACGACACTTCGGAAAGTGAGGCCGGCTTCCGAGAGGGCAGCGAATTCCCGACCGGGAATCCAGATTTTTCGGTGGCCGGCCTTAGTCCTGCGTTTACGCAGCCCTCCGCTCCACCGCTACAGCCCCCCGACAAGCCTATTGACGCTCAACGAGACGCCAGAATCAGAGAGCTAGAGCGTCTCTTGGAGCAGGCCAGTGAGCAGATCGAGCGTGGCGCGGCGGTTCTAGAACGCTCTCGCAGACGTCGTTGAGCGCACTCATCGCTGCGCGGTGGAGACCATCGTACCGCCGTCGTGAGCGGCAGTTTCCGGCACATCACGCACCATGCAGCACCACGCTCCGCGTCACGCTGGCGGGAGCGCCCGCGACGGGTGAGAGCACGATCTGAACGGTCAACCCAAGACGGTGGCGACGGCGCAGCGCGGATCGCCCGCGGGCGGTCAGGGGCGTCGTGAACGAGACTACGCCGGCGCGTAGCGCCGCGCGCAACAGGCGTCCCACGCGGACTCCGGCCGGGTGGTGGATGACGGCCAGCGATGCGCCCGCAGCGAACAGTGCGACTTCGAGCCTGCCACCGACCCCTGCCGGGGAGACGTCGATCGAGCCGTGCACCGCCTGGCCGTGCTGGGACGTCGCCAGCGCCAGCGCGTGCGAACCCCCGACCAGCGGCGAACCTCCGATCGGGAGCGCCGGGCCGGCGGGCGCAATCGGCGCGAACGCAGTCAGATCCGGCGTGCCCAGCGAGGGTGTGTTCTGAGTACCCGACGAGCTCGGCGTCGAGGACTGGGGCGGCGTTTCACCGGCCGGGGGCGGCGGTGAGGCGGTCGTGAACGTATGGTCTTCGCCATTCATGGCAGGACCCACTTTGTTGTGCGCGATCAGCCGGAAGTGATATTCCGTCCCCGGCGCCAGTTCGGTTAGCGTCGCCGACACCGTCCGGTTGACGCGGTCCGCCGGCAGGCTCTTGGGTTCGGTGGACTGCCCGTAGCTCGAACTCGTCCCGTACTCGAAGGAGTATTCCGTCGCTTCGCCTTCGTTCGGATCGACGGTGCCTTTGAGCGTGGCTTCAGTTTCCTGCAAACCGGTGGCCTGGCCGGTTGCGACCGTCGGCGCGGCCGGGACCGGCGTGGTGAACGTGTGTTCGCTCCCCAGCACCGTGGTTTTGCCCACACCGTAGATCGCTACCAGCCGGACGTGGTAGCTCGTGCCGGGCGTGAGACCTGTCAGCGCGGCCGACACGAGATGGCTGGCGAAGTCTTCCGAGCCGAGGCTCAGGGTGCTCGTCATATGTTCGGAGACCGTGCTCGCGCCATAGTCGAAGCGATATTCCGTCGCGTTGCCTTCGGGGTTGACGGCGCCGTTGAGCCGCGCGGTGGCCTGCGTCAGTTCCGTGGACGGTTCGGTGGTGACGATGGGCGTTCCGAGGTTTTTGACGGTGATCGTGCCGGTCATTTCGGGGCCGTGGACGGTGCAGTAGAACGTGTACGTGCCCGGTTTCGTGAACGTGCACGTACCACTCCAGTTCGCCCCCCTGGTCGCCGAAGTCGTCCCGACCGGAATCCCGCTGCACC
>DASZJF010000039.1:0-42595 GCA_035948355.1 Solirubrobacteraceae bacterium | reverse complement strand
CGAGCCGCGCGTCGTCGGGCCCCCCGCAAGCGCCGAGCCGAGCGCGTCTCCCGGCCTCGCCCGGCCCGCGCGCGCGCGCGTGCGTACCCCGAGCGACGCAGCATCGGTGCGCGAGCGGATGCGGATCGAATCGGTGTCGCTCGCGTACGGAGAGAACTGGGTCGTCCGCGACGTCTCGCTGCCGGTGCGCCAGGGCGAGGTGCTGGCGCTGATCGGCGCTTCGGGCTCGGGCAAGACGACGCTGCTGCGCTCGCTGAACCGCCTGACGGAGATCACCGATGGCGCCACGCGCGCGGGACGGATCGCGCTGGACGGCGAGGAGATCGAGACGATGGAGGTGAACGCGCTGCGCCGGCGCATCTCGATGGTCTTCCAGCAGCCGAACCCGTTCCCGATGAGCATCTATGAGAACGTCGCCTACGCCCTGCGCGAGGAGCACGCCCCTGGACGGCGCCGCCGACGGCGCTCGCGCCGCGAACTGGAGCCGGAGGTGGTCGCGGCGCTCAGGCGCGCCGGGCTGTATGAGGAGGTCGCGGCCGACCTCGACCATCCTGCGCTGCGCCTGTCGGGCGGACAGCAGCAGCGGCTGTGCATAGCGCGCGGGCTGGCCGTGAAGCCGGAGGTGCTGCTGCTGGACGAGCCGTGCTCGGCGCTGGATCCGATCTCCACGGCGACGATCGAGCGGCTGATCGTGGAGCTGCGCTCGGACGTGGCGATCGTGATCGTGACGCATAACCTGCAGCAGGCGATGCGCGTGGCCGACCACGTCGCGTTCATGCACCTGGGCGAGCTCGTGGAGTACGGCCCGAGCGCGCAGATGTTCGGCGCGCCGCGCAACCAGCGCACGCGCGACTACGTCGGCGGGGCGTTCGGATGAGCCCTCTACCCCACTCCCCCTCGCGCCGCGTCCGCTGGCCGTGCGCTGGCGGGCAGGGCATGTGAGACCGCTCGCGAGGGCGCTCGCACTGGCATTGACGGGGGCCGCGCTCGCGGTCTCGCTGAGCGCGTGCGAGACGACGGCCGAAAAAAGCGCGAAGCTCGAACAGGCCGCCCACCACACGCGCTTGGCCGAAAAGGGCCTGACGATCGCCAGGCCGAGCGACGACGTGCGCGTGCTGAGCGCGATCCTGGTGCGCGGCCGCGAAGGCAACGCGGCGGTGATCGCCCTGCACAACACCTCTTCTCACGCGCTGCGCGCGGTGCCGATCGCGATCACGGTCAAGGACGCGCACGGGACGGTTCTCTTCCAGAACAACACGGCGGGCCTGGAACCGGCGCTGACCTCGCTGGGCTCGCTGGCGGCGCACGGCGCGCAGACGTGGATCGACGATCAGATCCTCACGTCGGGCACGCCCGCGAGCGTCAGCGCGATCGTCGGCGAAGCGCCGAGCGTGAGCGGCGCGGCGCCACGGATCGAAGTCCACGGCGTGCACGCGAGCGAAGAAGGCGGCACGAGCGGCGCGGCGGGCACGGTGCGCAACGGGTCGAGCGTGACCCAGCAGAACCTCGTCGTCTACGTGCTCGCGCGGCGCGGCAACCAGATCGTCGCGGCCGGCAGGGCGGTGCTCCCGGAAGTCGGCGCGGGCGCGTCGCTGCCGTTTCAGGCCTTCCTGCAGGGCGATGCGAGCGGGGCGCGGCTGGAAGCGAGCGCTCCGGCGACTGCTTTTGGATGAGAAGAACGACGCGGCCCGCCTTGCGGCGGGCCGGTGCAGAGGCATAAGCCCCAAGCGTCTGATACACGTCCTTTGACTCTACCAGAGCATCTGGCGATGTAAGCAAACCGGACGGCTCAAGCGTGGCGGCCATGAATCCGCGGCGCATGATGATGGCACTTGCTTCCAAGCCGTCCGGTCTATGTATGGCGGAAGGTGTGGGAATCGAACCCCTCGAAGGATGACTCCGAGAATGCGTGTATCAAACGCTTGCCGGGGCCACCCGGCTGCACCTTCCCGCCAGCGAGCGTACGCAGCGCTTGGGACGGTATTTTCGGGGCGCGCATGCGCGGATTCCAGGGAGGGTCGCATGCGGTCTGGCCTACCGCCTCCTGCGCTTCAAGGTGATCCCCTCGAGCACGTGCGCGACCGTCTCGCACGCGTCCACCGCCGCCTCCAGCGACTCGAAGATGTCCTTCCAGCGGATCACCACCATCGGGTCGATCCCGCCCGCGAACAGCGAGGTCACGGCGTCGCGCTGCAACCGGTCTCCCTCGTTCTCCAGGCGGTGGATCTCGACCAGGTGCGGGGCGAGCTCGCCGCCACTGTGCAGGCAGCGCAGCGCCCCCAGGATCTCCGCGCCGGCCGCGACGAGCACGTCGGCGAACTCCACGGCCTGCTCCATCGGCGCTTCGACCCCGTACAGGTCGAGCTGCGCCGCGGCCTGCTCGGTGTAGTCGACGACGTCGTCGATCGCCGTCGCCAGCGCGTACCCGTCGCCCGCGTCGAACGGCGCGCGCACCCGTCGCCCGCCGCCCATGCGGTGGATGATGTCGTGGGTGATGCGATCGCCCTCCCGCTCGCATGCGCCCAGCTCCTGCGCCAGCGAGGCGTGCTCGGGGAACGCGCCCAGCAGCTCGCGCAGCAGCAGCGCCGAGCGCTCGACGTTGCGCCCCGCGTCCTCCAGCAATCCCGCCAGGGTCGTGTCGATCGGACGTGTGAACAGGCTCATCCGCGGAGATTATGGACATCCATCGAGGCGGCGGGCTCTCTTCACGAGTTCTTCACGACTCGATCACGACTTCGCAACCCGCCCATGGGCCGTCCGGGCGAGGCTATGTGCCCGTGGCGGCCGCTGCTGAGAACACGAGCACCCTGTATGCCGGCGAACTGGAGATCCGGCTCGGCGAGGGTCTTGTGCTGGCCACGGGACGGGCGCTGACGCTGTCGGTGCGGGAGTTCGAACTGCTCGCGGCGATGGCCCGGCACGCCGGCGCGATCGTCACGCGCGACGAGCTCTACGCCGAGGTCTGGGGCGGCGAGCTGCGCCCCGGCGACCGCTCGGTCGACGTCTACGTGAGCAAGCTGCGGAACAAGCTCGAGACGGCAATGCCCGACCGCCGCTTCATCCACACCCACCCGGGCTTCGGCTACCGCTTCCAGCCCCAGCCCGCGCGCGAGACCGCCGCCGTCCCGGACGCGACCGACGCCCTCGAAGTCGCCGACGCCGCCGACGAGGCCCCCGGCGAGCTTTCACGAAATGTTCACATCGGGGCCGTAGGCGATTCGTGAGACTGACCCAAGCCAACATCGGCCGGCAGGGAACTCCGCTTGCGTGCGAACGCTCGCGGCGTGGCGACCGGCCCCCACATAACCCAGTAGAGGGAGAGACTCTCAGTGACCCATAAGAAAATTGGCGCGCTCGCAGGCGTCGCGGTGCTGGCACTCGGCCTCGGCGCGTGCGGCTCCAGTTCCTCAAGCTCCAGCTCGTCGAGCAGCTCGAGCAGCTCCGGGGGCACGATCTCCGGCGCGGGCTCGACGTTCGCCGCCCCGGTCTATCAGCAGTGGGCATCGGCACTGTCGCCCCTGACGGTCAACTACCAGGCCGTCGGCTCGGGCGCGGGGATCACCTCGCTGGGAGCCAAGACCGTCGACTTCGGCGCCTCGGACCCGCCGCTGAAGCCGGCCGACTTCGCGACGCTTGAAAAGGTCGGTCCCGTCCAGCAGATCCCGATGTTCCTGGGCGCGATCACAGTCTCCTACAACCTGCCCGGCGTGCAGACCGGCCTGAAGCTCGAAGGCACGACGATCGCCGACATCTATCTGGGCAAGATCAAAACCTGGAACGACGCGGCGATCAAGGCGCTGAACCCGGGCGTGTCGCTGCCGAGCACCCCGATCACGGTCATCCACCGCTCGGACTCCTCCGGCACCACCTCGGGCTTCACCGGCTTCCTGGCCGCCGTCGACCCCGAATTCAAGAGCAAGGTCGGCGAAGGCAAGGACGTGCAGTGGCCGACCGGCACCGGCGCCAAGGGCAACGCGGGCGTCGCCGGAGCGGTGCAGCAGACCACGGGCGCCGTCGGCTACGTCGAGCAGGCGTACGCGCTGCAGCACAACTTCACCTACGCGTCGGTCAAGAACAAGGCCGGCAACTTCGTCGCGCCGAGCCTGGCCTCGACCAGCGCCGCCGCGACCGGAGTGACGGTGCCGGCGAACCTGGGGATCAAGATCTCAAACCCCTCGGGCGCGCAGGCCTACCCGATCACCTCGCAGACGTTCGTGGTCGTCTACAAGGACATGTGCAAGGCTGGCATCCCCGGCGGCGAAGCGGCCGCCAAGGGCGTCGTGCAGTTCCTGAACTACGGTCTGGGCTCCCAGGGCCAGTCCGTGCTCGCCCAGGCCGACTACGCGGCGCTGCCGGCCGAAATCCTGGCGAAGTCCAAGGAAGCCGTCACGAAGCTGGAATGCAACGGCTCGCCGCTCAGCGGCTGATCCGCCGCGGTCACTCCATGGCCCGCATCCAATATCTCAGGTATAGATAGGGCTGTAATGGAGGCAGCATCGCTTGCGACCGGCGGGCGCTCGATTCTCGGGCGCTCGCCGGTCGCGCGCTTTCCCGACCGGGCGCTGCGCTACGGCCTGACTGCGCTCGCGGCGCTGATCCTGGCGCTGATCGTCTACTTCTTCTTCCGCCTCGCCGGCGAAGCGCAGCCGGCGTTCGCCAAGTTCGGCGTCCTCGGCTTCACCTTTAACAACGACTGGAACGTCTCGGCCGAACAGTTCGGCGCGCTGCCGCTCGTCGTCGGCACGCTGATCACCTCCGGCCTGGCGCTCTTGATCGGCGTGCCGGTCGCGGTCGCGACCGCGATCTACGTCACCGAGCTGTGCCCCGGGCGCGTGCGCGCGCCCGTCACGGTCCTGATCGAGCTGCTCGCGGCCGTGCCCTCGGTCGTGTACGGGCTGTGGGGGATCTTCTTCCTCGCCCCCAAGCTCGTGCCCGCCGAGCAGTGGGTCGCCGACCGCCTCTCGTTCATTCCGTTCATCGGCGGCGGCGTCGTCACGATCCCCAACATCTTCGTCGCCGGGCTGATCCTCGCGATCATGATCCTGCCGATCGTCAGCGCGATCTCGCGCGAGGTGATGGCCACCGTGCCCTCCGACCACAAGGAGGCCGCGCTCGGCCTCGGCGCCACCCGCTGGGAGATGATCCGCCTGGCGGTGCTGCCCTACTGCCGCGGCGGCATCGTCGGCGGGGCGATGCTCGGCCTCGGCCGCGCGATCGGCGAGACGATCGCGGTGACGATCATGATCGGCGACGCGCCGCAGATGCCCCAGCACCTGTTCGGCCAGGGCTATGCGCTCGCGGCGGTGATCGCCAACGAGTTCGGCGAGGCGCAGGGGCTGCACCGCTCGGCGCTGTTCGCCGCGGGCCTGCTGCTGTTCGTGCTGACGCTGATCGTCAACGCGATCGCGCGCCTGCTCGTGCTGCGCGCCGCGCGCGCCCGCGCGCCCAAGCGCACCACGGCCCGCGAGCGCGTCGAGGGCGCGCCCCCGACGATCGCCGGAGCGGCGGGACTGTGACGACGCCCCCCGCCACTCCACTCTCCGACCGCCTTGACCGCTACGCGCTGACGCCCGCGCGCAGGCGGCGGGACCGGATCGCGCGCGGCGCGATCCTCGCCGGCACGATCCTCGCGCTGATCCCGCTGCTGCTGATCGTCTACTACCTGCTGAGCAAGGGCCTGTCCTCGTGGAGCTGGAGCTTCTTCACGACCGACCCCACCGGCAATACGTTCTTCAAGAACTCCACCATCGGCGGCGTGCAGAGCGCGATCCTCGGCACGATCGAGATCGTCGCGCTCGCGTCGCTGCTGTCGATCCCGATCGGGATCGGCGTCGCGGTGTGGCTGGTCGAGTACGGGCGCAGCGGCTGGTTCGCCAACACCGTGCGCTTCTTCGTGGACGTGCTCACCGGCGTGCCCTCGATCATCTTCGGCCTGTTCATCTACATCGCGCTGATCATCGGCACCGGCAGCTCCTACGCCGGCTACAAGGGCTCGCTCGCCCTCGCCCTGCTGATGCTGCCGGTCGTGATCCGCTCGGCCGAGGTCGTGCTGCTGCTCGTCCCCGGCGCCCTGCGCGAGTCCGCGCTGGCGCTCGGCGCGCCCCGCTTTAGGGTGATCGGCAGCGTCGTGCTGCCGACCGCGCTGCCGGGCATGGTGACCGGGGTGCTGCTCGCGATCGCGCGCGCCGCCGGCGAGACCGCGCCGCTGCTGTTCACCGCCGGGGCTACGTTCAAGACGAGCACCGACCTCGGCGGGTTCATGAACTCGCTGCCCGTGCAAATCTACAACGACGTCACATCCCCGACCACCGCCGTGGTAGACCGTGCGTGGGGCGCCGCGCTCGCCCTCGTCGTCATGATCCTCCTGCTCAACCTGATAGCCCGAGTAGTCTCGCGAAGGAGTCGCCTTGCATGACCACGCTCCCCCCCAACACGGCAGAAGCAAGAAGCCTCTCCCCTGCGCTCGACGCCGACATGCCGACCACGACCCCAAGGACCGCCGCGATGGATCCCGACGAGATCGCTGAGCCCAGCCAGGCCCGCGCTCCGACGCCGCCGCGCCCGGAGGCCTCCGCCACGACCAGGCCGCCCGCGCTGACCAAGCCCGGGCTCGCCGTGCGCCTGCAGGGCCTGCGCGCGTTCTACGGCGAGGCCGAACAGGTCAAGGGCGTGGACCTCGAGTTCCGCGCCAACGAGGTGACCGCGATCATCGGACCCTCGGGCTGTGGCAAGTCGACGATGGTGCGCTGCATCAACCGCATGCACGAGGAGATCCCCGGCGCCCACGCCGAGGGCAGAGTGCTGCTCGACGACTTCGACGTCTACGACCCCTCGGTCGACGTCGTCGCCGTGCGCCGCGCGATCGGGATGGTCTTTCAGAAGCCCAACCCGTTCCCGACGATGTCGGTGTTCGACAACGTCGCCGCCGGGCTGCGCCTGACCTCGCACGGGCGCAGGGCGCGCTCGAAGGCCGCCCAGCAGCCGAAGGTCGAAGCCGCGCTGCGCGGCGCCGGCCTGTGGGAGGAGGTATCAGACCGCCTGCACGAGCCCGGCTCGGGCCTCTCCGGCGGCCAGCAGCAGCGGCTGTGCATCGCGCGCTCGCTCGCGGTCGATCCCGAGGTGATCCTGATGGACGAGCCCTGCTCGGCGCTGGACCCGATCGCGACGCTCAAGATCGAGGAGCTGATCGAGCAGCTCAAGGCGCGCGTGACGATCGTGATCGTCACCCAC
Organism: Solirubrobacteraceae bacterium; assembly: GCA_035948355.1. Taxonomy (GTDB): domain Bacteria; phylum Actinomycetota; class Thermoleophilia; order Solirubrobacterales; family Solirubrobacteraceae; genus Palsa-744. Next base: position 35,365 of record DASZJF010000039.1, on the reverse strand, counting down.
AACATGCAGCAGGCCGCGCGCGTGGCCGACCGCACGGCCTTCATGCTCGACGGGCGGCTCGTCGAGGTCGGCCCGACCGATGAGATCTTCACCGCCCCTTCAGACCCCCGGACCGAGGAATATGTCACCGGCAAGTTCGGCTGAGCCCGGTCCCCGGCAGACGGGCATCCCGGACGCGATCGGCGGTCCGAACGACGGCGCCGCCCCCCCTCCGGCCCAGGGCCGCGCGCACTTCCAGCAGCAGCTGCTGGAGCTGCAGGAACGCGCGCTCGGCGGCCTGGACCTCGTCGTCGAGCAGCTCGACCGCGTGATGGAGGCCCTCAACCACCAGGACGTCGAGCTCGCGCAGATGGTGATCGCCGACGACGATCGCCTCGACGGGCGCTACCTGGAGGTCCACCAGGGCATCCTCTCGCTGCTGGCCCTGCAGGCGCCCGTGGCGGGCGACCTGCGCCTCGTCGCCGCGCTGCTGCACGTGATCATGCGTGTCGAGCGGATGGGCGATCAGTGCGTGAACATCGCCAAGCTGATCCCCCTCTCCGGCCATGAGCCGCCGGTGCGCCGCGAGGTCCTCGACGCGCTGCTGAAGATGGGCGCGCAGGCGCGCTCGGAGGTCATCCAGTCGCGCGCGGCCTTCTCCGGGCGCGACGTCGAACTGGCCGAGGACCTCGTCCGCCAGGACCGCGAGATCAACCGCCTGAACCGCGACATCTTCCGCATGGCGATCGAGATCGGCGAGGACCCGGACACGCGCGAGTGGGCGATGCACATGATCCTCGTCGCCCGCGCCCTGGAGCGGATCGGCGACAACGCCGTGGACATCGGCGAGCAGGTCGCGTTCGTCGTCACCGGCCTGTTCCGCGAGTTCTCCGACTCCTCGCACCCGGCCGGCACACGACCGGACGCCGCGCCCGACGCGAACCCCGGAGTGTCCTGAGCGCACTCCGCTCGGAACCCGATCGCTCTCCGATCGCGACGCCTCGCTCGAAGCGGCGCCGCAAAGTGCCCCGCTGGGCGGCGAAAACGCACCGCGATCACCTCGCAAATAGCGATTTTTGCTTGTGAACATCCTGTTACCGTGGGCAGGACGTTGCACACACGGTCCGCGCCGTCCCCTAGACTGCGCGGCGATGACGGAAAGTATCCGCGCCACGGAGGAGGCGGCGCCGTCAAGCACCCCAGGCGCCGGCTCGTTGCGCGTTGCGGTGCTCGACCGCGACAGTGGCTTCATCCAGGTACTCAGCAAGCGTCTCGACCGCCTCGCCTGGGAGCACCGCGTGCTCGCCGGACCCGTGCCGACCGATGCGATCGCCTCGATGCGCCTGAGCGCCCTGATCGTCGATCTCGCGGTGCTCGGCCCGCAGGCGTGGGAGTGGCTGGAGCGCCTGTGCGGCGCGCTGCCCGAGCTGGGCGTCGTGGTCTGCACCGGCCCCTCCACGGTCGCGCAGCGCGTGCGCGGGTTGCGTTTGGGCGCCGACGATTGGATCACCAAGCCCTGTCACCCCGAGGAGGTCATCGCCCGCGTGCAGGGCGTCGCGCGCCGTCGCCGGCGCGCCAGCGGCCGCGCCGAGGTCAAGCCGCTGATGGCCGGCGAGGTCGAGATCCGCACCGACCGCTTCCAGGCTTTCGTCGCCGGCCACAGCCTCGATTTGACCCGGCGCGAGTTCGAGCTGATCGAGCTGCTCGCAGCCGCCGAGGGACGCGTGCTGGAGCGGGAGGAGATCTACTCACGCCTGTGGGGCTATGCGATGGTGCGCGGCGACCGCTCGGTCGACGTGTTCGTGCGCAAGCTCCGCCAGAAGCTCGAGCGGGCCTCGCCGCGCTGGCGCTACATCCACACCCACTTCGGCATCGGCTACCGCTTCGCCGCGGAGTCGCTGGACGCGATCGCCGCCGGCGCGGCGAGCTCCGTGCAGGACGACGACATCGACGTCTCGGTCGCCCCCGGCGCCGCGACCAATGCCTCCTCAGTCCCGGTCGATTGGGACGCCGGCGATCAGCGCGAGCTCGCGGGGACGCATCAGGAGCGCGAGCTCGCCGACCACGCCGTCGTCGCCTAGGCGCGGTGCCCCGCCCTCCAGGCGCACGACCGCCAGGCCACCCTTCTTCAGGTCGATTCGCCCGCCGGTCAGCCCGCCGGCCGTCAGCGACAGATCGGGCTCATGTCCGACCAGCAGCAGGCGACCGTCCTGCGCCGGCACCCCGGCCAGCGCGTCGATCGCCTGCGCGGAGTCGAACCCGCCCGCCAGCGGCGGATGCTCGCGCAACAGCTCGCGCTGCTGGGCGCTCCAGCCCTCGGCGGCCAGCCGCGCGGTCGCGCGAGCGCGCTCCTTGGGACTGAACAGCACCTCGTCGAAGGCGACCGCCAGCTGCTGAATCGCGACCCCCGCCGCGCGCGCCTGCTGCTCCCCGCGCGGGGTCAGCCGCCGATCCGAGTCGGGCCGCGTCCCGTGCGGCTCGGCCTCGGCGTGACGTAGTAGCCAAAGCTGACGCGCCATTGCCCGACATCAGACTACTAGCGTGATCCTCGCCACGTACCTGGCGCCGCCTCGGTGCCGGCAGGCTGTTCGCGTCCAAGGGTGTAGCGTGACTGACGGCAATGTTCGACGGCGACAACGACGATCACCCCGCACTGGGCAACCGCGCGCTGGACGACCCCGCGCTGTACATCAACCGCGAGCTGTCGTGGCTGGACTTCAACGACCGCGTCCTGCAGCTCGCCGAGGACGAGACCGCGCCGCTGCTCGAGCGGGTCAAGTTCTGCGCGATCTACACGACCAACCTCGACGAGTACTACATGGTGCGGGTCGCCGGGCTGCACGACCAGATCGACGCGGGCGTCGAGAACCCAGGCCAGGATGGGCGCACGCCCTCGCAGACGATCGCCCTGATCCGCGAGCGCGCGCAGGAGCTGGGACGGCGCCTGGGCGACTGCTTCGAAGGCCGGCTGCGCCCCGCGCTGGCCGAGCACGGGATCGCCGTCGTCGGCGTGGACGAGCTCGACGACGATCAGCGCGCGGAGCTGGCCCGGCACTTCCGGCGCGTGATCTTCCCGGCGCTGACCCCGCTCGCGGTCGCCCCCGGTCGCCCGTTCCCCTACATCTCCAACCTCTCCCTCAGCCTGGCCGTGCTCGTGCGCGACCCGGCGACCGAGGAGACCGTGTTCGCGCGCGTCAAGGTCCCAACCGAGATCCTGCCGCGCTTCGTCGCGCTGCAGCAGCCCCCCGGCGGCCCGCTCACGCTGGTGGCGCTGGAGGACATCATCGCCCACCACCTCGACGCGCTGTTCGCCGGCATGGAGATCGTCGACTGCGACGTGTTCCGCGTCACGCGCGACGCCGACCTGGAGGTCTCCGACGACGCCGCCGACCTGCTGCAGGCGGTCGAGGACGAGCTGCGCCGCCGGCGCTTCGGCGAGATCGTGCGCGTGGAGATCGGCACGCGCTGCTCCGAGCGCCTGCGCGACGAGCTGATCGAGCTGCTGGGTGTCGCCGAGGACGAGGTCTACCCCGTCGAGGGGCTGCTCGACATGGGCGCGCTGTGGCAGATCGTGCGCCTGGGAGGCTACGCCGAGCTGCGCGAGGAGCCCCTCACCGGTAGCACCCACCCGCGCCTGCTGCGCCACGAGTCAGAGCGCCCCGACGTACTCGGCGCGATGCGCGAAGGCGACCTGCTCGTGCACCACCCCTATGACTCCTTCGCCACCTCGGTGGAGCGCTTCGTCCAGCAGGCCGTGGCCGACCCGAACGTGCTCGCGATCAAGCAGACCGTGTATCGCACGAGTGATGACTCGCCGCTCGTGCCGGCGCTGATCGACGCGACCGAGCGCGGCAAGCAGGCGGTCGCGCTGGTCGAGCTGAAGGCGCGCTTTGACGAGCGCATGAACATCCACTGGGCCAAGGCGCTGGAGGAGGCCGGCGTGCACGTCGTCTACGGCCAGCCGGCGCTGAAGACGCACGCCAAGTGCGTGCTCGTCGTGCGCCGCGAGGGCGACGGCGTGCGCAACTACGTGCACATCGGCACCGGCAACTACCACTCGGCGACCGCGCGGCTGTACACCGACTTCGGGCTGTTCACGACCGACGAGCAGATCGGCGCGGACGTCGCCGACATGTTCAACTACCTGACCGGCTTCGGTCGCCCGCTGCACTATCGCAAGGTGCTGATCGCGCCCAACCAGCTGCGCGACGGCATCCTCGCGCAGATCGAGCAGACGATCGCCTCGCACTCCGCCCAGACGCCCGGCAGGATCATGATGAAGATGAACGCGCTCGTGGACGGGCGCTGCATCCGGGCGCTCTACGAGGCCTCACAGGCGGGCGTCCAGGTCGACCTGAACGTGCGCGGCATCTGCTGCCTGCGACCCGGCATCCCCGGCGTCTCGGAGAACATCCGCGTCGTCTCGATCGTCGGGCGGCTGCTCGAGCACTCGCGCGTGTTCTGCTTCGAGCGCGACGGCGAGCACACGATCTACATCGGCTCGGCCGACCTGATGCCGCGCAACCTCGACCACCGCGTCGAGCTGGCGACCCCGATCGAGTCCCCCGCGCTGCGCGCCGAGCTGCTCGACACGCTGGAGCGGGCCTTCGCCGATAACCAGAACGCGTGGCAGCTCGACTCAGAAGGCACCTGGCGCCGACGCTCCCCCGGCCCCGGCGAGCGCCCGCGCAGCATGCAGCTGGAGCTCGCCGAGCTGCACTCTCGGCGCGTCGCCGAGGAGCGCACGCTGTCCGGGGAGCCGGCGCCCGTCAGTTGAGCGCGTCCAGTGCCGCTTTGAGGTCGTCCACCGACTGGTAGTCGAGCCCCAGCAGATGATCGTGACGGTGACGCACGACGCCCTGCTCGTCGATCACGATCGCCGCGCGCTTGGTGCCCAGACGCGACGAGTAGGCGCTGTAGGCGCGCGCGACCTGCTTGTCCACGTCCGCGAGCAGCGGCACGTTGAGCGAATGCTTGCCCGCGAACCCCTCATGGGACTCCAGATCCTGCGAGGAGATCCCCACGACCGTCGCGTTCAGCCCCGCGAACTCATCCGCGCGATCGCGATACGAGCAGAACTGTTTCGTGCACACCATCGTGTTGTCGCCCGGGTAGAACAGCAGCACCACCCGCTCGCCGCGATGGTCCGAGAGCTTGAACAGCCCGTCGGTGCCGGGGAGCTCGAAGTCCGGCGCGGGCTCGCCGACCTGCGGGGTCTTGGGCATGCGGGTCAGCATATCGGAGCCCATCCTCGGTGACGGCGGCGGATGGCTGGGAATGCGTTAGAACACACCCATGCGTGCCCGCAACCTCACGCGCCTGGCGTCCGTAGGGTCGGCCTGCACCCTGATCGCCGCCTGCGGCGGCAGCGCGGGCAACGCCGCCGACACCTCCACGCCGACCGCCAACGCCGCCGCGATCCCCGCACCCGCACACGTCGGGGCCGCGCCGCTGACGCAATGGCCCGAGTTCGGTCTGAACCCACAGCGCAGCGACGCGACCGAACTCGCGACCGGAATCACGAGCGCCGGCGTGGGACACCTGCGCCGGCTGCGCGTTGCCCTCCCGGGGACGGTGGACTCATCGCCGATCTACCTGCACGCCGCGCTCGTGCACGGCGCCGTGCACGAGACGATCGTCGTCACGACGACGTACGGCAAGACGCTCGCGATCGACGCCGCCAGCGGCCATGTCCTGTGGACGTTCACGCCGCCGGGCTACGCCGGCTGGGCCGGCACCGCACAGATCACGACCGCCAGCCCGCTGGCCGACCCGGACGGGCTGTTCGTGTACGCAGCCTCCCCCAACGGACTGATCCACAAGCTCTCGCTCGCCGACGGCTCCGAGGATCGGACCGGCACTTGGCCGGTGAGCGTCACGCGCGACCCCACGCACGAGAAGCTCGGGGCGGCGCTGAACATCGACGGCCCCGACGTGGTCGTGGCCACGAGCGGCTACTTCGGCGACGCCCCGCCGTATCAGGGGCACGTGGTCTTGATCGATCGCTCCGGCGGGCGGCTTCGGCGCGTGTTCAACACGCTCTGTGCCAACCGTCGCGGCCTGCTCACGCCCAGCAGCTGCCAGGCCAGCGATTCGGCGATCCTCTCGCGCGGCGGCCCGGTCGTGGAGCCGGGCGGGCGGCGCATCCTGATCGACACCGGCAACGGGCCGTGGAACGGGACCACGAGCTTCGGCGACAGCGTCCTGGAGCTGACCTTCCCGAGCCTCGCGCTGCGCCAGACCTTCACGCCGATCGACCAGGCCCAGCTCAACGAAAGCGACACCGACCTCGGCTCCAGCGCGCCGGCGCTGCTCGGCGCCAACCGCGTCGTGCTGGCGGGCAAGGACGGCATCATGCGGGTGCTCGAGCTCTCCCACCTGAACGGCCGCTCGGTGTCCTCGCACACGCGGCTCGGCGGCGAACTGCAGCGGCTGGCGCTGCCGGGCGGAGGCGAGCTGTTCACCGCCCCGGCCGTATGGCGCCACGGCGAGCATACAACCGTGTTCGTCGGCGACGAACACGCCACCGCCGCTTACGCGCTTCGCCGGGGACGTCTGCAGCCGGCGTGGCAGAACGACACGCCCGGCACGAGCCCGGTGCTGGCCGGCGGGCTGCTGTACGTGTACGACCCCTCCGCGGGCGGGATCCACGTCTACCATCCCGGCTCGCCCAGCCCGATCGCCACCCTTCCCGGCCTGCCGGGACACTGGAACAGCCCGATCGTCATCGACGGCCACGTGATCGAGCCCGAGGGCGACGCCAACGAACACGACGACTCATCCGGGACGCTCGAGATCTTCTCGGTGGGTTAACCGTCCGTTCACCTTGAACGAGCCAACACCAACCGACTACCCTCGCACCAGGCCATCAGCAACTTCGAGTGGCTGATGGAGCAAGACGACGATCGAGCTAAGCGCCCCGTAGCGTGCGGAATCGTCGTGGTTGTTCTCAGCGGCGTCGTGGACAAACTCATACAGGTCGCGCAGTCTCGTTGCAATATCCCGCTCAATAGTGATATCGGCTTTTGGCATGTCTCCTCTTCGTTTCTAATCAGATCAGTAGATGACGCTGAATCGGTGTTGCGGCTGCAACATGATTTACAAGCTCAGCCATATGATCGCCAAAAATAGCCCCTCGTTCACGTCCTTCCCTATAGTGCGCGTCTTCTGCAAAAAAGGTTTCGACCTGGCACTTTGGACGATCGGTTACCTCCAAAAACCATGCGTACTCATTGAGAAGTGTCTGAAGCTGTCGACGACCCTCGGGAAAGCGCTCAGCAATCTCCAAGGCACGGCCGAGGGGTGTAAGATCGACTAGACGTTCGATGTGCGTACGCGGTACACCTTCATCTTGAAAGCCAGAGAGCAGATATGCCAAACCGTTGAACACCATCCAGACCCGATTAAATTGCAACTTGAGGACCGATACCCTACGCTGATGTCTTTCGTCTAAGGTACGCTCCTGCTGTATATGGTCGTTCGCCTCGTGTGCGAGACAAAGCGTCCTCCAGTACCGAACAAGATCATTTAGCAGGAATGTAGGCTTGAAAGTCTTCTCATCGCTGCAATCACGCATATACAGATCGATTACACGTTCGACCGCCTCTTTATAGGGGCCCTCGCCAACCAGGACCTGGCTCTCCAGCAGGAGCAACATCCTCGCGGTAAAGAGGTTACGATAGTCATCGTCACGAGTGCCGAGGAAAGGCAAGACGTCTTCAACGTTATGCACATCCAGAAACCTTCCGTCGCCCGAAAACGGAGGGAATCGACCCGCCTGATTGGCCTTGATAAGATCACTCAAGATCTGAATGGAATCAAGCTTGCCGATTCGCTTAGCGTCGTCGGTTGCGACATCGACGCAAAAAATGTCCAGGTCACTGTGGTCACCAGCCTCTACCCGCCCGACTGAGCCCGTCACGTAGACGACGAGTGACTGATAGCGACCGTCCAAGAACACTCCCGCTGCGCTTCGAGCCACCTCTAGACGTCTGGTCGATCGATCGCGACGTCGTAGGAGCGCTTCTGGCAATTCGAGAGAGTGTGTACTCACACAACCCCGTCCCATTCCATCAGGTTGGCGAAAATATCGGCTTGCTCGATGGCGTCCGCTAGTGCATGATGTTCGTGAGGACGCGAACTGCGCAGACGCTCCGGTAGTCTGGACTTACCGGAGAGCGCGATCGGACACCGAGCCCGCACTGCATAGGCAGTCTTGATGTCGTAGCAGTTTGAGAATCCGAACGGTGATCCATCCTTGCCGAAGGCGTGGAAGTACCACCACAGCCAAGACCAGTCAAAGCTCAATGGAAACGCAATCAGAACGGGAACGCCCTCTCCCGCCGTCTCAATCACCCAACGCGCCGCGTCATCCATCGCCTCGCCTGGCTCGGCCCCATCCGTAAGCAGTCGTCCACGGTCGAGACCGCTCACCGCTGCCGTCTCGGCGTCAAAGACGTCGGAGATTGGCTTGAGCTCACGATAAAACGTCTGCTTCACAGGGTCTGCTCGTGCAAACTCCCTGCCATTGAACGTGCCGGCAACCGTCAGCCCAAACGACAACATCGAGAAGCGCCCCGGTATAGGCCCATCAGTCTCTATGTCTGCGCTGAAGTAAGTGTCGTATCGCTCGGTCATGAGTCGCCTAGCCTTCGCGCGATGTCGCAGCTCCAGCATCTCGACACCCTACGCGAAGCGCAAGACGACGAGCCCGGACCACAAGCCGCGGTTTAAGGTGATGTACGAACGTATGTTCTCATCATCGCCGGACGTCCAACATACGTGTGGCGATGCTCCTGAACCCTCACAGCCCGAGCTCCTCCAGCAGATTCAGCCACACCTCGCTGCGCGTGGGAAAGCATGGCACCGCGTGCCATAGGCGCTCGAGCGGGACCTCGCCGACGACCGCGATCGTGGCGGCGTGCAGCGACTCGGCCACCTCCACGCCCGTGAACGTCGCGCCGGAGATCGTTCTACGATCCTCGTCGACGACCAGCCGGCACGTCCCGGGGGCGTCGCGCCCGACGAAGCTGCCGCCCGCGTTGCCCTCGGTGGGCATATCCACCGCGCGCACGCTCAGACCGGCGCCCCGGGCGCTTGCCAGCGTGTGACCGACCGCGGCGACCTGGGGCTCGGTGAAGATCACGCGCGGCGAGCACAGCCCATCGCTCAGCAGCGGGGTCGGCCGCCCAAGGATGTGCGCGGCGGCCACCCGCCCCTGGTACTTGCCCATGTGCGTCAGCAGCACGCGCCCGTTCACGTCTCCGATCGCATACAGCCACTCGTGCGCGACCGCGCGCATGCTGTCCTTGACCGCGACCGGCCTGCCCGGCTGGAGTCCGAGCGCCTCCAGCCCCAGCTCGCCGGTGTTCGGGCGGCGTCCGACCGCGACCAGCAGCTCCTCGCCCGCCGGCTCGCGGCCATCCTCGAGCACGAGCACCGCCCCACCATCAGGGTCGCGCCGCGCCGAAGCGGCTGAGACGCCGAGCAGCACCTGGACACCCTGGGACTCCAGCGCCTGGCACACCTGCTCGGAGGCAAACGGCTCCTCGCGCGCGATCAGCCGCTCGGACCCCTCGACGATCGTCACCCGTGCCCCCAGCGACGTGTAGGCACAGGCCATCTCCACGCCTACGACGCCGCCGCCGAGGATCAGCAGCGATGCCGGAACGGCATGGGCGGTGGTGACCTCGCGGTTGGTCCACGGCCGGCACTCGCGCAGCCCGGGTATCGGCGGGATCAGGGCGCTGGAACCGGTGGCGAGCACGACCGCGCGCCGTGCCCGCAGCGTCCGCTCGCCGACGACGACCTCGCGCTCACCGGTGAGGGTCGCATGCCCGCGCACCAGCTCGACCTCGCGTTCGCTCAGCCACGGCAGCTGGACGTCATCGTTCAGATCGTGCACGACCTCATCGCGTCGGCGCAGGACGGCCGCTACGTCCAGCTCCCCGTCGATCGCCGGCGCGGCGCCCGGCACGCGCCGCGCCTCGGCCAGCACCTGCCCGGGCCGAAGCAGCGCCTTGGAGGGCATGCACGCGTAGTAGGAGCATTCGCCCCCCACCAGCTCGCGCTCGACCAGCGCGACCGTCAGACCACCGGCGGACAGCCGCCCCGCGCACACCTCCCCCGCCGGCCCGGCGCCGACCACGACCACATCGAACTCACTCGTGCTCACGCCAAGCCTCCTTCTCGGATTTGCCATCGCCACGCGCTGCCTACGCCTTTCGTGGCAGTCGCGGTTCATCCTCCGGGCCTTGCCGGCGCCCGACCTACGCCGGCCCGCGCATCCACGGCGCACGGCGCGCTAGCCTCAATGACATCATGGACGAATCGCTCCGCGGTCAGCTTCTGCTCGCCTCGCCGGCGCTGCACGACCCCAACTTCGAGCGTGCCGTGATCCTCGTCGGAGTCCACAGCCAGGAGGGCGCGATGGGCGTGGTGCTGAACCGCCCGTCCACCGTGACCGTCGGCGAGGCGGTGCCCCAGCTGGAGCAGGCGGTCGCCGAGGAGGAGCCGGTGTACGTCGGCGGACCGGTCCAGCCCAGCGCGATCGTGTGCCTGGCGGAGTTCCTCGACCCCTCCCCGGCGGGGCTGCTCGTGCTCGGGCGCATCGGCTTTCCCGCCCCGGACGCCGGGATCGAGGAGCTGACCGAGGCGACCGCCCGCCGGCGGGTGTTCGCGGGATATGCCGGTTGGAGCGAGGGACAGCTCGACGAGGAGCTCGACAACGGCGATTGGATCGCGCACGCCGCGATCCCCGACGACGTGTTCACCGACGTGCCGCGAGACCTGTGGAGCGCCGTTCTGAAGCGCATGGGCGGGGGCTATGCCCTGCTCGCGCGCATGCCGCCAGACCCCAGCGTCAACTGACGCCCCGAGGGGATCGGTGGAGATGGCTACCCTTCCTGGGAGTCCCCCCTACTCCGCCCCGCCGATCTTCCCCGGAGGACCGCCATGCTGAAGTTCGCCCGCTGGTCGACAACCCATCGCAAGTACGTGGTCATCGGCTGGGTTGCGCTGCTGATCGGCGTGAACATGCTCGCGCAGTCGGCCGGTACGAGCTACTCCAACAACTTCACGCTGCCCAACTCCGACGCCCAGCGCGCCGCCGACCTGCTGCAGCGCAGCTTCCCCGCCCAGGCCGGCGACCGCGACACGATCGTCTACAAGGTCTCCTCCGGCACGGTCCTGGACCCGGCCGTACGCGCACGGATGAGCGCCACGTTCGCGCAGGTCGCAAAGCTCCCGCACGTCGCGGCCGTGATCAGTCCCTACGCGGGCGCATCCGCCGGCAAGGCGATCTCGGCCAACGGGCAGATCGCGTTCGCGACGGTCGTGTTCGACGAGAAAGCCAACAATCTGCCCAAGGAGGCCGCCGAACGCGTCGTGAGCACAGCACGAGCGGCGGGTCAGCCGGGGTTGCAGGTCGAGCTCGGCGGCCAGGCGATCGAGGCGACCGAGCAGGCCGGCTTCGGCCTGTCCACGGCCGTGGGTCTGCTCGCGGCGATCGTCGTGCTGCTGCTGACGTTCGGCTCGCTGACGGCGATGGGCCTGCCGATCGTCACCGCCCTGTTCGGCCTCGGCACTGGTCTCGGCGCGATCGCGCTGTTCACCCATGTCGTGGACACACCCAACTTCTCCTCCGAGCTGGCCGCGATGATCGGGCTGGGCGTGGGGATCGACTACGCGCTGTTCATCCTCACGCGCTTCCGCGAGGCCTACCGCACGCCCGGGCCGACGTTCGCAGACGCGCGCGAGTCGGTCATACAGTCGATGGACACCGCCGGGCGCGCGGTGCTGTTCGCGGGCACGACCGTCGTGATCGCGCTGCTCGGGATGATGCTGCTGGGCGTCGACTTCCTCTACGGGGTGGCGATCTCGGCGTCGATCGGGGTGCTGCTGGTGATGCTCGCCTCGCTGACGCTGCTGCCCGCGCTGCTGACGATCGCGGGCGCGCGCGTCGCGAGACCCAGTCGCAGGGTGCGCGCGCGCGAAGCGCGTGAGGCCCAGGCCGGCGTTGTCGCGACGCCCACGGGCTCTCCGGCTCAGGGAGCGGGGACCGCAGCGCGGGCGCTCGCCGCCGGCACCACCACCACCGGCAGCGCCACCCTTCAAGCCGGCCACACGTGGCTGCGCTGGAGCGCGTTCGTGCAGCGCCGACCCTGGACGATCGCGGTCACCTCCACGCTGGTGATGCTGCTGATCGCCGCTCCGGCGATGGCGCTGCGACTCGGATCGAGCGACGCCTCCAACGACCCGGCGAACCAGACCACCCACCGTGCCTACGAGCTGCTCGCGCAGGGGTTCGGCGAAGGCTTCAACGGCCCGCTGCTGGTCGTCGCGAAGGTCCCCAACCCCAAGCGAGAAGCCGCCAAGCAGGGCGTCCTCCTGACCGTACCCCCCGGTGGCGGCGCCGCGTCCGTCGAAAAGCTGCGCGCGGCGATCGCCGCCACGCCCGGCGTGGCCTCCGTCGCCCCCGCCAAGCTCAACCCCTCGGGCGAAGTGGCCACGATCACGGTCTATCCGCACTCCTCCCCGCAGGCCTACGCGACCACCCAGCTCGTCTCGCGTCTGCGCGACAGCGTGATCCCGCCGGTCGAGGCCCACACCGGCATGGCCGTGTACGTCGGCGGCGTGACCGCCGGCGCGGTCGACTTCGCCGCCGTGCTCGGCCACAAGCTGCCGCTGTTCATCGGTGTCGTCGTGCTGCTGTCGGCGCTGCTGCTGATGATCGTATTCCGCTCGCTCGTGATCCCGCTGCAGGCCGCCGTCATGAACCTGCTCAGCATCAGCGCCTCGCTCGGGGTGATCGTCATGATCTTCCAGTGGGGCTGGCTGGGTAGCCTGTTCGGCGTCCAGCAGGGTCCGATCGAGTCGTTCATCCCGGTGATGCTGTTCGCGATCGTGTTCGGGCTGTCGATGGACTACGAGGTGTTCCTGATCTCGCGCATGCACGAGCGCTGGACGCAGACCCGCGACCATTCGCGCGCGGTCGCCGAGGGCCTGGCGCTGACGGGGCGCGTGGTGACCGCAGCCGCGGCGATCATGGTGTGCGTGTTCCTGTCGTTCATGCTCGGCGAAGACCGCGTCATCAAGGAGTTCGGCCTGAGCCTCGCCAGCGCTGTGTTCCTCGACGCGCTCGTCGTGCGTTGTCTGCTGCTGCCCGCCGCCCTGCACCTCGTCGGCGAGCGCACGTGGCACATCCCCGCATGGCTGGACCGAGCGCTGCCGCGCTTGAACATCGAGGGAACGGCGCTGCCGGCCGACATCCCCGGAGAGCGCGAGCAGCCGTCGAGCACACCCCCCGGGGAGCGGGGGCGCGCACCCCACCCCGGCGTCGCGACCGAGGGGGCCGAGGGCTGAGCCCATTCGGTCGCGGGGCGTGGCTCGCGCTCCCGCTCTGCGTCGTCGCACTGCTCGGTCTCTGGAGGTCCGACGCCACGGCGACAGACCTACCCGGGCGCAGCTCCGTGGTGCTCGCGTTCGTTCCAGCCGGCGAGCCGGAGCTCGCGCGCGTCCCGGGTCTTTCCGTCGGGATCATGTCCGCGACCCAGGGCGCCTATTCCGCCGAGCAGCTGCTGCTCGACATCACTCAGGGCGCCCGCATCGCCGCCTCGGCCTACTCTCCCACACATCCGCCGGCGATGGCCCTGCGGACACTCGGCGCGGCCGGTGCGATCACCGGCTGGCGGGCAGCGCGCGGGCGCGCCGAAAACGCCCCCCAGCTGCTGCGCCCCGGCCTGCTCGCCACGCAGATCCCGGGTGGCGCCGCATACACGGGGATCACCGGTCTCGACGGCACCGACGCGATCGCTGCCGCTGACCGTGGTGGACAGGTGGACGCCGTTTCGCTGGGTACGGCGCCTTCGCTGCTCGCGCGCATCGCACTGCTGAGCCGCACACACCGCCTCGTCATCGCCGACCTGCCTGCCGGTGAAGCCGGTTTCGACGACCTGCGCGCGCTGAGCGCCGGCCGCACGTCCGACCAGCTGCTGCTCGTCGTGCAGCGTGCAAGAGACCCGCGCGGCCACGAACTGCTGTGGGCCGCCGCCGCGGGACTCCGAACCGGCGATACGCCACTGATGCTGACCTCCCAGACGACCAATGAGCGCGGGCTCATCGCCGCGGTAGATATCGCCCCCACGATTCTGCGCCATCTGGGCCTCACCCCGATCCCGGCGGACATGCGCGGCGATCCAATCCACACCGACGGGTCCCTGCACTCCGCGAGCCTGCGCGCGCTGATGGCCCGCCTGCACGCGATCGGCCCCCGGCGTCTGCGTGCGCTGGGCTGGCTGCTGAGCGCCTGGGCGCTGCTGCTGATCGCGTCGGCGCCCTGGCAGCGTGCGCGGGCATGGGCGATGCGCGCGGGCGCGCTCGGTGTGCTGTGGGCTCCCGTCGCCGTGCTGATACCCGCGGCGCTGCACCCGAGCGCGGCGGTCGAGTACCTGACGATCGTGCTCGCCTGCCTGACTCTCGGCGCGCTCACCGACCTGCTGCTGCCGTGGCCCCGCGCACCGCTCGCCCCCGCAGTGGTGGCCATAGTCGCCCTCGCCATCGACGCGCTCGCCGGCACGCAGCTGTTGATGCGCTCCCTGCTAGGCCCCGACCCGATCCTCGGCGCGCGCTTCTACGGCATCGGCAACGAGCTCAAGTCCGGCCTCGCCGTGCTCGTGCTCGCGGCGGTCGCCGCCGCGCTGTACCCCGCGACCGATCGAAGATCGGCAGGCGGCCGTCGCGCGGCGCTGTCGATGGCCGGCGCCGGCATCCTGCTCGCCCTCGTCGAGGGCTCGGCGCGCATCGGCGCGGGGGTCGGCGGGGTGATCTTGGTCAGCGCCGGCGCGGCCGTCGCCACGGTCATGCTGCTGCCCGGTGCGATCACACGCAGGCGCGCGCTGACCGTGCTCATCGCCCCCATCCTCGCCCTCGTCGCCCTCGCCGCGCTCGACCTCGCCACCGCCCACGGCACTGGCCACTACACGGGCAGCATCCTGCACGCCCGCTCGCCCGGCGACCTGCGCGACGTGATCGTCCGCCGCTACACCGCCGCGTTCGGCGAGCTGCACAACCACGCGATGCCCGCCGCCACCCTCCTCGCGCTCCTCTGCGCCGTTTGGGGGGTACGCCGGCGCGAGCGCCTGCTGGCCCCCGTCGCGGGCGACCCCGCCTGGCTGGCCGCGCTCTGCGGCGGCCTGGCCGCGGGCGTCGTCGGCGCGCTCGTCGAGGACTCCGGCCCGGTCCTGCTCGTCGTCGCGGTATTCGCCCTGATCTGCGTGCTCGCCTACCTTTGGGGTCGGCCGACGGGAGACGGAGAGAGCCCAGAGGGGCAAACGACGGCGCAGGGAGCCGAGAGGGGCCGAGGGAGGCCCCTCTCGGCCGAGGGTGGAGAGCTGAGATCGCGAGCGTTCGGGTAGAGTTCGCCTCCTCGTGCTGCACGCAATTCTGTGTCTGCTGCCGGCTCTGACGTTGGCGATACCGCTGCTGGCACGGCGATACCCGGGTGAGCGTGTCCTGATCGCCCTGCGCAGCGAGCCTCGCGCTCGCCGGGCGCGCCCGCGTCCGGCCGCGAGCACCTGTCGCGGCTTCGTCCTGATAGCCGTCCGCGGCGGTCGGCTGATCGGTCGTTCGCTCGCCGTGCGTCCGCCGCCCGTTCTCGCCGCGGCGAGCCACTAGACCCCCATCGCCCGGCGACGGGCTGTGGCTGCTCGCCCGCAGGCGAGATCTGCCGTGATCCGGGTGCGGAGCCCGAACGTGGCGGCTCTCGACGTACCCGCACACGCATTCAGCGAGGAGCCTTCATGTTCGGTCGTCCCGTCATCGCTCGCAACCGCGAGGCCAGGCACCCAAGCTCATGGCCCAGACGTCATGTCAGGGCCATGCCTGCGATCGCGCTCGCGCTCCTCGCCGGCCTGCTCTGGAGCGCCCCGGCTGCGCTCGCCCACGCGCAGCTGCTCGGGACCTCCCCGGCATCCGGCTCCACGGTGGCGACTCAGCCGGCGGAGGTGATCTTCGAGTACAACCAGTCGGTCGGCGGAACCCTCGGCGCGGTGCGCGTCTATGACGCCCAGGGGACCGAGGTCGACAACCTCGACGTCTCACACCCCGACGGCAACGAGCACTGGATGGGCGTCGGGCTGAAGCCCGACCTGCCGGACGGCACCTACACCGCGACCTACCGAGTGATCTCGGCCGACACGCACATCGTCTATGGCGGCCTGGTGTTCAACATCGGCCACGCCGGAGCCGCCCCGAAGTTCACCGTCGCCGGGCTGATCGGCCGCAACCGCAGCGGCGCGATCACCGCGGTCGCCTTCGGCGTGGTGCGCAGCCTCGACTACCTGACGATCGCGCTGCTGCTCGGCGGTCTCGCGTTCCTGCTGATCGCCTGGCGGCCCGGGTTCGCCGCGGTCGCCGACTCCGAGCCCCAATGGCAGACGGCCGCGCGGATGTTCGCCGCACGGCTGCGCCTGCTGCTGAGCGTCGCGGTCGCGCTGGGCACGGTCGTGAGCGTGCTCGGCATCCTCTTGCAGGGGGGGAGCGCCGCCGGGGTGTCGCTATGGGCGTCGCTGAAACACACGGTCGTGCAGAGCACGCTGGAAAGCCGGTTCGGCGAGGTGTGGGGCCTGCGAGCGATCGCCTGGGTGCTGCTCGGCGTCCTGCTGGCGGCCGCCGCCGCGCTCACCCGCCGTCCGCCCGCGACCACCGATGTGACTGGGGCCGAGACCACAGCCCCGACGAAGCCGGACGACCCCGCGCTCGCTCCACTGCCGCCGCGCCCGCTGCTCGGCGCGATCGGACTCTGCGCCGCCTACCTGGCGGTCACGCCCGCGCTCAGCGGCCACGCGAGTATCCAGAGCCCCACCGCGGTGTTCTTCCCCTCCGACGTAGTGCACGTGCTCGCCGCGAGCGTCTGGGTCGGCGGGATCGCGTGCCTGCTGCTCGCGCTGCCGGCCGCCACGCGCGAGCTCGACCGGCCCGAGCGCAGCCGGCTCTTGCTCGCGACGCTCGCGCGGTTCTCCCCGCTCGCCCTCGCCGCCGTGGTCGCGATCGCGGCGACCGGGGTCGTGCAGGCGTATATCGACGTGCGCAGCCTGAACGGTCTCCTGCACACTACCTACGGCGCCCTGATCCTCGCCAAGACCGCCCTGCTGCTGGCGCTGATCGGCCTCGGCTGGGTCAACCGCGAGCGGGTGATCCCGGCCTTCAGGCGGATCGTCGCCTCCGAGCGGCCGCCCGGGCAGACCGGGGCACTGGCGCGCCGCACGCTGCGCGGCGAGCTCGCGCTGCTGCTCTGCGTGTTCGGCCTCACCGCGGCGCTGATCAGCTATGCGCCGCCGATCGACGCCGCCTCCGGCCCGTTCTCCACGAACACCACGCTCGGCCAGGCCGAGCTGGAGATGACCGTTGAACCGGCCCGGGTCGGGTTGAACACGATCCACCTCTATCTGATCGACGCCACCACCGGCGCTCAGTTCACCGCCACCAAAGAACTCACCGCCACCGCCGCGCTGCCCGCCAAGCACATCGGGCCGCTGCCATTGCGGGTGACCGTCGCGGGTCCGGGCCACTACATCCTCAGCTCCGCCGAGCTCAGCCCAGGCGGTGACTGGGAGATCCAGTTCACCGACCGCGTCTCTGAATTCGAAGAGCACACCCGCACCGTGCAGGTCCCCATCCAGTGAACGCAACCCCGACAGGAGGAACTCCCCACAATGAAAGCCCGCAAGCTCGCACCACTCCTCGCCGCCGCAGCGCTGGTCGCGCCGGCAACCGCCCAGGCGCACATCAGCCTGCATCCCAACACGATTCCCGCGGGGGCATTCGCGACGCTGGACGTGCGCGTCCCCGGCGAGCAGGAAGGCGCGCACGTCACGAAGGTCGACACGCTGTTCCCACCCGGATTCACGGGCGTGGACTATGAAAACGTGCCCGGCTGGGCGGCGCACGTCATCGAAGCCAAGCTCGCCACCCCGGTCATCGAAGACGGTGAAACGATCGACACCGAGGTCTCCCAGATCGTATGGACCTGGACCGGGCCGCTCGGCAAGGTGAACAACGGGCAGTTCGTCAACTTCCCCCTGTCGCTGGCGATCCCGGCGGACGCCGCGGGGCGCGCGCTCGAATTCAAGACGGTCCAGACCTACAGCAACGGACAGGTCGTGCACTGGATCGACCCCTCGCTGAGCGCCGAACACCCCGCGCCGCGCATCAACGTCACCGCCCGCGGCGGCGTGATCGAGGACGTCGCCGGCGACGAGGCCGGGCCGGCTGCCGGGCAGACCGGCGGCACGGGTCGGTCCGCGCAGGCTCCCACCCAGGCCAGCACCACGACTGCCGGCGCCAGCAAGACCCTCGGCGTCGTCGCGCTGATCCTCGGCGCCCTCGGCCTGATCGTCGGGCTGACCGCGCTCCTCGCCTCGCGCCGTCACAGGACGACCGCCACGACGCGGCAGTCGTAATCGCGCTGCCCCTGAGGTCGTGGGTGAGCGAGGCGCATCCGCGCCGCGCCCACGGCCTCAGGCGGCGCAGTCCCGACAGGCGCCGTGCAACACGATCTCGTGCTCGGACACCGCCAGCGGCACCCGCTCGCTGAGCGTCTTGATCGCGCGCTCCAACCCCGGATCGGAGAACGGCATCACCACCCCGCACTCGTCGCACACGAGATGGTGGTGGTGGTGCTCGTCGTGCTCGCACACGCGCTCGTAGCGGACCATCGCCTGGCCGGTCTCCACACGCTGCACCAGCCGCAAGCGCTCGAGCTCGTCGAGGATCCTGTACACGCTCGCCCGGCTCACCACGCGCCTGCTCTTGCCGGGGGCGCGCAGCGCGTCCTCGATCTCCTGCGCGGTCAGCGCGCACTCCTGGCCCGCCGAAGCCGGTAGACACGCGCCTTCGGCGCTGGCCGATTCGGAGATGCGAGCGGAACGAGCGTCCCCCGAATCGGTCCCCGTTTCGGCCAGCAGTTCCAGCAGCGCGCGCCGGGCGCCGCCGCGGCGGTGTCCGGCGGCGGCGAGCGTCGCCTCGGCGCGCTCGGTCCAGCCGGCTGTCGACGTGCTCGCGCTCATGTTGCGATGGTAGCCCCTGTCGCATCCACGCTCGACGGCCTCGACGACGAGGCCCCGCCCCGCATCTCGGGAACCCGCGACCGGCTGCGCTTCCACACGTCCACGAGCGCCGCCACCGCATACACCCCCACCGCCAGCGCCACGATCGCCGTGCTCGGCGGCAGTCGCGCCACGGCGTAGCTGAGCGCCAGCCCACCCCACATCGCCCCGACCGCCAGCGCACCCGCGAGCGCGATGCCGACGTACGGGCTGCCCGTCAGCCGGTGCGCGGCCGCCGCCGGACCCGTCAGCAGGCCGAGCAGCAGCAGCGCCCCCACGGCCTGCGTCGCCCCCGCCGCGACCACGCCCAGCAGCGCGAGGAACCCGACGCTCAGCGCCCGCGCCGGCACTCCTCTGGCGGCCGCGACGTCCGCGGCGAGCGAGACGAACAGCAGCGGCCGGGCGATCGCCAGCACGCCCACCGTCGCCCCGAGCGCGACCGCCGCCGCCGCGCGCGCTTCGCCGCTGCCGAGGCCGTAGATCGACCCGAACAGCGTATGCGCCGCCTGGATACCGGCGCCGCCGCCGGCGCTCATGCCGAACAGGGTCAGGAAGAACACGCCCAGCCCGAGCACGAACGTGAACACGATCCCGATCGCCGTGTCCTGCGCGGCCGAGCCGGCGCCGCCCGCGCGCGCGCGCCCCGCACCCCCGCCCCCGAACCCGAGCAGGCCGATGCCCGACCCGACGAGCACGGTCGCCGCGAACAGCCCCACGCGCTCGTCGATCCCCGCCGCCGCGGCCGCCAGCGCGCCGGGGAACGCGACGTGGCTGAGCGCGTCCCCGGCGAACACCTGCGCGCGCAGCACCACGAACCAGCCGCTGATCCCGCACGCCAGCGCCACGAACGTGCCGGCGAGCAGGGCGTTGCGCATGAACTCCTGGCCGAGCACGCCTACCCGCCCTCCGACTCGTGGGGTGCGGGCAGGCTCTTCGCGATCCGGCGCAGCACTCCCATCATGCGATCACGCCCTCGGCCGGCGACGCTGCGCCCGTCTCCTGCTGCTCCAGGCCAGGCGCCGCACGCCGCCGCGATCCGTGCGCGCCCCGCGCCCACGACCACACGCGCGCGAGCATGTACAGCGCGAACGCGATGCTCGCGACGTAGAACCCCGCCGGGTACGCCGAGAAGTAGGCGATCCCCAGCCCGACCCACACGATCACGAGCCCGATCGCCACCGTCAGCACGAGGCTGATGCCCGGGCGCGCGGTCAGCACCTGCGCCGTCGCCGCCGGCGCCACGAGCAGCGCGAACACGAGCAGCACGCCCGTGACCTGGCTCGTCGCCGCGACCGCCAGCCCCAGCAGCCCGAGGAACACGATCGACAGGCCGCGCACGGGCACGCCCCGGGCGCCCGCGAGATCCGGGTCGACGCTCGCGAACAGCAGCGGCCGTCCCAGCGCCGCCAGCACGATCAGCGAGACCGCGGCGAGGAGCGCCAGCGTCAACACCTGGCCGTCGGAGACCCCGAGGAACGTGCCGAACAGCAGGTTCTCCAGATCCCCGAGCACGCCCCCATACAGGCTCACGAACAGGAACCCCAGCGCGAGCGCGAGCGCCTGCACCGCGCCGATGCCCGCCGACTGCTCGCTCCACGAGCGCGTCCGCCCGCCCGCCAGCCAGCCGATCATCAGCGCCCCCGCGCCGCAGAACACGAAGTATCCCCACGCCGCCGCGACCCCGATCAGCGCCGCCCCCGTCGCACCGGGGAACGCCATCATCGCGAGCGTATGCCCCGCGAACGTCTGCGCCCGGAGCACCATGAACCACCCCAGCAGCCCCGCCATCACCGCGACGATCGTGCCCGCGAGCAGGGCGTTGACCATGAAGTGGTATTCGAGCACCTCGCTCGCGTCGCGTACCGCGTTCCACGTGAGGGTCGGGTTCGTCATGGAACGGGTGCCGGGTCGAGGTGGTTGCAGGGCTCAGTGGGCATGGTCGTGCGCGTGCGAGTGCTCGTGGCGGTCGTGGTGGTGAGCTGGCGGCTCCGGCTGGCCGACGACGACCAGCCGCCCGTCCCGGGCTTTGAGCACCTCGACCGGCACGCCATACAGCCCGCTCAACGTCTCGCCGTCGATCACCTCCTCGACCGTTCCCTCCACCGCGCGCCCGCGCGCGAGGTACACCACCCGATCCAGGTAGGGCAGCAGCGGGTTGACGTCGTGCGCGACCAGCAGCACCGCCACGCCCGATGCCTCTCTGCAGATCTGGGCGACGAGCGCGGCCACAGTGGCCTGGTTGGGCAGGTCCAGGCTGTCCAGCGGCTCGTCCAGCAACAGCAGCCGCGGCCGCTGCACGAGCGCCTGAGCGATCAGCAAGCGCTGCTGCTCGCCTCCGGAGAGCTCTCCGATCGGCCGGTCCGCGTATGCGCTCGCCCCGACCAGCTCAATCGCCTCCGCCACCCGCTCGACGTCGTCACGCCTGCGCCTGCCCGCCGCGCTCCAGCGCGGCGCCGGCAGCGGCACGCCCCAGCGCTCTCCGTCGCAGCCCAGCCGCACGACGTCCCGCCCGCGCAGCCTCGTGCCGGCGTCGAACGCCCGGCGCTGGGGCAGGTATCCGACCTGCGCGTTCGCGCTCCCCGCCGGTGCTCCCAGCACTGAGATGCTCCCGGCGCTCAGCCCCAGCATCCCCAGCGCCGCCTTCAGCAGCGTCGACTTGCCCGACCCGTTCGCCCCCAGCAGTGCGACGAACTCGCCCTGGGCCATGCTCATGTTGACCCCGCTCCATACCGTCCGCCCGCCGACGTCCGCGCGCGCGTCGCGCAGCTCGATCGCCGGTCCCGCAGCGGTTTCGGCGCCCATCACGGCGCTCACCGTCCCGTCCCCGCTTCCAGCGCCCGTTTCAACCCTTCCAGCTGCGCCACCTGCCACTGCTCGAACGTGTCGCTCGCCGGCGCCAGCGTCTCCGTCACGGTCGCAATCGGGACCCCGTGCGCGCGCGCGATTTCGTTCACCCGCTGCACGTCCGGCGTGACGTTCTGACTGTTGAACACCCACACGGCGATTTCGCGGCGTTCGGCCTGCCGGTCCACCGTCTGCTTATCCCGCGCGCTCACTTCGCCGCCCTCGGCGATCGCCTTGGCGAAGCTGTAAGGGGTCATCAGCCTCAGCCCGAGGTCTTCGCCGAGCGGTCGAAAGATGCTCTCGCTGTAGCCCACCGGCGTGCCCGCGTACCTTGCTCGGATCTGCGCGCGCAGCTGGTCGTAGCGCGCGAGGCTCTCGGACTCGAACGCCCGCTCTCGCGCCGCGTAGTACTCCGCGCCGGCCGGGTCGAGCCTGTCGTAGTCGGCCACGATCTCCCCCACCACCTTGATCACGCTCGCGGGCGAGTACCACTGGTGCGGATTATCGCCCTCCTTCAGACCCAACATGTCGCCCACGTTCAGCACCACCCGGCCACCGCCGCCTTCTGCGGAACTGGCCGCCAGCAGCTTCGGCGCCCAGTTGTCATACCCGATCCCATTCACGATCGCCAGCCGCGCGCCCGCCATCGTCCGCGCGTCCGCCGCCGTCGGCTCGTAGCTGTGCGGATCGGTGTCCGGGTTGACGATGATGCTGCTCACATCGACCCTGCTCCCGCCGAGCTGGCTGGCGATGCTGCCCCAGAAGTTCTCCGCGGCCACCACCCTCAGCCTGCCGGCGCCCGCTTCCGTGCCGGCCGTCGCGCTCGGGCCACTCTTGTCGCAGCCCGCGAGGAGCGCGGCCACCACCACGCATGCCACCACCGCCCACGTGCGTGGACGCAGTGCCCGCACCGCCCGCTTCGGTGAGCGGGAGCGACACACTTCGCGTTGTTCTCTCGCAGCCATCTGGCCCCACCCTATCAAGAATGAGACTGAGTCTCATTCTCGACTTGGACCGATCGCCGCCCGCCGGGTATCGCACGCCGTGACCGAACGCAGGGACCGCACCAGCGTGCGGTAGGCGTATGATCGCCGGGCATGGCCTCCCACCAGCAGCCCGCCGGCCGGCACTCATCGGGTGGGCATCCGCCCGAGCTCACCCGCGAGCAGATCGAGCGGCTGGAGAAACGCTACGGCAACCGCTACCTGTTGGAGCCCGCGCCCGACAACAAGCTGCCGAAGATCGGCATGGCCGCCGAGGAAGCACAGGGCCTGATCGAAAAGGAGATGGTCCTCGACGGCATCCCGATGCGCAATCTCGCGACGTTCGTGACCACCTGGATGGAGCCGGAGGCCGACCGCATCATCGCGGAAAACCTGCACACGAACTTCATCGACCACGCCGAGTACCCACAGACGGCCGAGATCGAGCAGCGCTGCATCCGTATGCTCGCCGACCTGTTCCACGCCCCGGGTCCGACGACCGGCGCGCGCACGCAGGGCTCCTCCGAGGCGATCATGCTCGGCGCGCTGTCCCTGAAGTGGAAGTGGCGCGAGCGTCGCGAGGCGGCGGGCAAGGCGACCGACCGTCCCAACCTCGTGTTCGGCGGAGACGTGCACGTCGTCTGGGAGAAGTTCTGCCGCTACTTCGACGTCGAGCCGCGCATCGTGCCGCTGGCGCCCGACAAGTACACGATCGGCCCCGAGGACGTCGAGCCGCACGTCGACGAGAACACGATCGGCGTCGCCGCCGTCCTCGGCACGACCTTCACCGGTCACTCCGACGACATCCGCGGGATCAACGCCCACCTCGTCGCGCTCAAGCACGAGCAGGGACTGGACGTGCCACTCCACGTCGACGCGGCCAGCGGCGGCTTCGTCTGGCCGTTTCTCTACCCCGACTCGGAGTGGGACTTTCGTTTGGAGCAGGTCCGCTCGATCAACGTTTCCGGCCACAAGTTCGGGCTCGTCTACCCCGGCATCGGCTGGCTCGTGTTTCGCGAGGAGTCGGATCTCGCGGAGGATCTCGTGTTCTACGAGAACTACCTCGGCAAGCGCGACGCGACGTTCACGCTGAACTTCTCCACCGGCTCATCGATGGTGCTCGCCCAGTACTACAACTTCGCGCGCCTCGGCCACTCCGGCTACCGCTACATCATGGAGACGATGAAGTACAACGCCCGCACGCTCGCGCGCGAGATCGCCGCGATCGGCGAGTTCGAGATCATCGGCGCGGCCGAGGACGAGCAGCTCCCACTCGTAGCATTTAAACTTCAAAGCGAGCACGGCTACGACGAGTTCGACGTAGCCGCGCAACTCGCCGCCGAGCGGGGCTGGATGCTGCCCGCCTACACGCTTCCGCCGAACGCCGAACACGTAAAGATCATGCGCGCGCTCGTCAAGCAAACGCTCAGCTATTCGATGACCGTCACGCTTGGCAACGACATCGCCGAAGCCTGCGCGACACTCGCGAAGAAGGGCGGCCTGCATCCGGCCGACCGCAAGCGCGTCAAGACCAACACGGGCTTCTGACTACGTAGCGGAGTCCCCCGGAGCCGGCTCGGCGTCTGAGCCGCCTTCACCCAGCTTGCGGCGGCGATCCACCAGCAGCACCGTCACGACGACGACGATCACCACGATCACGATCCCGCCCGCGATGTAGCGCAGCGTGTGGTGCGTCGACTTCGCCGCTTTCGGTTTGACCTTGGCGACCGTGTAGCGCGCACCGTTAGCGTGCGCGAGCGCCACGAGCTGGGCCTGTTCGCCGGCGGCGTAGACGACGGTGTAGTGGCGACCGTCGTTCATCGAGACGTGGATGTGCCCCGGCGCGGGCGTCGGGTGGAACGTCACCGCGTGCACCTCGTGCTTGTGCAGCTGCGCCTCCAGCGCCGGCAGGCTCTCGGACTGGAAGTGAATAACCGTCGTCGCGGCCGTCGCGCCCGCGGCGAGCGCGACGGTCAGGACGGCGCTCAACAGCGCGATGCGGAGGACTCTCGTCGATCTCATCCGCGGCACCCTATAGGAGCAGCCCCGAGAGAACCATCCCAAGCGCCGCGTATGGTCGTTCGTGGCATTCCGGCGTGGTGTAACGGCAGCATGGGCGACTTATGTCCCTCGACTTGGTGTAGCGGTTCGAATCCGACCGCCGGAGCCATACGTTGAGCGGCATCGGCAAGTCCTGGTACTCTTGGTTTGCGAGGGACAGTCGCCCACCCGATGTAGGGGTGCCAGATTCTTGCCGAGGCCCGCTCACCGCGGGCCTCGTGCGTTAAACGCGTCCCGTGTCCCGCCGGTACGCGCGCCCGGCGAGCACGCTCAGGACGATCGTCCAGGCGATCATCACCGCCCAGCCCTTCGCCGCCCAGGCGTGCCCGCCGACGGCGATGTGACTGGCCTGCACCAGCCAGTAGGAGGGCACGAGCTGGACGAGGTCATATACGAAGCCATGCGTGGCGATCGGTCCCCACGTCCCCCCGATCAGCGCCAGCAGCGCGATGCCGCCGCCCATCGCCGGACCGATCGAGTCGGGGGTGAGCAGGTGCCCGATCGTGATGCCCAGCGCCGCGAACGGGATCAGGCCGACCAGGATCAGGCCGGTCATCTCCAGCCATTCGCTCGCGCCGAGCGAGACCCCGAGCGAGGTCCCCGCCAGATACAGCGCCAGCAGGCTGATCAGCGCCATCATGTAGGCGGTCAGGACCTTCGCGCGGAAGTAGTTGCGCGTCGACAGCGGCGTGATGCGCAGCTGCCGGTTCCAGCCGACCGCGCGCTCGGCGGCGATGCGCGCGCCGCAGGAGAGCATCGCGCTCATCGTCCCGAACGCCGCCAGCCCGACCATGAAGTACAGCGGCGCGGAGATACCTGTGTGCGCGAAGTCCTGCACGTGCCGGTTGGGGCTCGCGATCAGGAAGTACAGGAGCAGCGGGAACCCGAGCGACAGAATGAAGAACCGGCGGTTGCGCAGCGTGCGCAGCAGCTCGTAGCGGGTGTAGACGAACGGGTTCATCCGCCGCCAATGCCCTCTCCCGCCCGCTGGGACGGATCTTCACCGGCCCCGGAGCCTGAGGGCTCGGCGGCCGCGGATGGATATTCACCGGTCGCCGGCAAGCCGCCTGAGCCGGCGCCATCTCCAGTCAGCTCCAGGAACGCCTGCTCCAAGCCGGCGGCCACGATCTCGATGTCGCGCGCGTCCGCGTAGGCGGCGAGCAGCGCGCGGATCGCCGCATCGGAGTCGGTGCAGACGAGCGTCGCCGCTTCGCCGCGACGCTCGGCGGCGCTCACTCCCGGCAGCGCGGCGAGGGCGTCCGTGTCCACGCCCGGGAGCGTCGCGCGGATCGTGCGCGTACCCACCATCGCCTTGATCTCGTTCGTCGGCCCGTCGGCGACGATCCGGCCGTGGGCCATCAGCACGGCGCGATCGGCGTAGGCATCGGCCTCCTCCAGGTAGTGAGTCGCGAACAGGATCGTCTTGCCGCGCGCGGCGAACTCGCGCATGGTGCTCCAGAAGGAGCGGCGCCCCTCGACGTCCATCGCGGCCGTCGGCTCGTCCAGCACGAGCAGCTCGGGATCGCTCACGAGCGCGACCGCCGAGCGCACGCGCTGGGTCTGCCCGCCGGAGAGCTTGTTGGTGCGCTGATCGGCATAGGCGCTCGCGCCGGTCAGCTCCAGCGTCTCCTGGACGTCGAGCGGCGCGGGATACAGCGAGGCGATCATCGTGACGAGCTCGCGCACCGACAGGTCTTTGATCAGCGCGCCCGTCTGCAGCATCGCGCCCACGGCGCCGCGATCGACCGCTTCGTTCGGGGAGCTACCGAACACCGACACCGTGCCCGCGTCGGGCGCGAGCAGCCCCAGCAGCATGTCGATCGTAGTCGACTTGCCCGCGCCGTTGGGCCCGAGCAGCGCGACCGTCTCGCCGGCGGCGATCGACACGTCGATGCCGCGCACCGCCCGGATCGGCCCGTCCGGGCCGGCGAAGGACTTGACCAGGCCCCGCAGGGCGATGTCGCTCACTTGCGCGCGTTGCGCATCGCCTTGAGCCGCTCGACCTTCGGCAGCACCACCTTGCGCATGCGCACCGAGGTGGGCGTCGCCTCGACGGCCTCGTCCTCGCGCACGAACTCGAGCGCCTCGTCGAGGGAGAGCTTGCGATGGGCGTCGAGTCGCACCAGCACGTCTGAAGTGGAGGAGCGCATGTTCGTCAAATGCTTTTCCTTGACCGGGTTCACGTCCAGGTCCTCCGAGCGGGTGTTCTCGCCGATGATCATCCCTTCATATACCTCCTCGCCAGGACCGACGAACAGCGATCCGCGCTCCTGCAGGGTGAACAGCGAGAACGTTACCGTCGCGCCGCGGCGGTCGGCCACGAGCACGCCGCTCTGGCGCGTCAGCAGCTCGCCCGCCCACGGCTCCCAGCGGTCGAACACGTGGTGCATGATCCCCGTGCCGCGCGTCTCGGTGAGGAACTCGGTGCGAAACCCGATCAGCCCGCGCGCCGGCACGAGGTAGTCCATGCGCACCCAGCCGGTGCCGTGGTTGATCATGTGCTCCATCCGCCCCTTGCGCGCGGCCAGCAGCTGCGTGACGGTGCCGACGTGCTCCTCGGGCACGTCCACCGACAGGCGCTCGACGGGCTCGTGGCGCTTGCCGTCGATCTCGCGCTCGAGCACGTGCGGCTGCCCCACCGTCAGCTCGAAGCCCTCCCGTCGCATGATCTCCACGAGCACCGCCAGCTGCAGCTCGCCGCGGCCCTGCACCTCATACGTGTCCGGGCGCTCGGTCTCGCGCACGCGCAGCGAGACGTTGCCGATCAGCTCCTGATCGAGCCGGGCCTTGATCTGCCTCGCGGTCAGCTTGTCGCCGTCTTTGCCCGCCAGCGGCGAGGTGTTGACGCCGAGCGTGATCGACATCGCGGGCTCGTCGACGGTGATCACGGGCAGCGGGCGCGGATCGTCGGGGTCGGCGAGGGTCTCGCCGATCGTGACCTCGGCGATGCCGGCCACGGCGATGATCTCCCCCGGCCCCGCCTCGGGCGCATCGACGCGATCCAGGGCGTCGGTCACGTACAGCTCGGCCACCTGCGCTTTCTGGATCGACCCGTCCGCGCGACACCAGGCGATCTGCTGGCCCTTGCGGATCGTCCCGTGACGCACGCGGCAGATCGCCAGCCGCCCCACGTAGGGGGAGGCGTCGAGGTTCGTGACGAGCGCCTGCAGCGGGTGCTCGGGGTCATACATCGGCGCGGGGATGCGCTCCAGCAGCAGGTCCAGCAGCGGCGCGAGGTTGCCGCCCTCGACCTGGATCCCACCCGCCAGGTTGGGGTCGTACTCCAGCGAGGCCACGCCGGCCTTGGCGTTGCAGTAGACGATCGGGAACTCGATCTGGCGCTCGTCGGCGTCGAGGTCGAGGAACAGCTCGTACACCTCGTCCACGACCTCCGCCACGCGCGCGTCGGGGCGATCGACCTTGTTGACGACGAGGATCACCGGCAGCCCCGCCTCCAGCGCCTTGCGCAACACGAACCGCGTCTGCGGCAGCGGCCCCTCCGACGCGTCCACGAGCAGCAGCACCCCGTCCACCATCGTCAGGCCGCGCTCGACCTCTCCGCCGAAGTCGGCGTGCCCGGGGGTGTCGACGATGTTCAGCTTGACGTCGCGGTAGCGCAGCGAGGTGTTCTTGGCGAGGATCGTGATCCCCTTCTCGCGCTCGAGGTCCATCGAGTCGAGCACGCGCGTGGCCACGTCCTGGCCGACCCGGAACGCGCCCGACTGCCACAGCATCGCGTCCACGAGCGTGGTCTTGCCGTGATCGACGTGCGCGACGATCGCGACGTTGCGGATGTCATCTCTGGGGACCAGCACGGCCCGACAGGCTAGCGGTGATGTGCGGGTCCTCCCTTTGGGAGACCCATAGCCCCGCGTCTTCGTCCAGCCATGCCGGCGCCGGTCACCGCAGCCGGTGGCGCCAGGAACGGCGGAGAAAGCCCCGCGCTCGGCATCCCTACTTCTCGTCAGCCACCGCCCGCGACCACCGACTGATCAGCCGAGATGCACTGGTATCGTGAGCTAATGGCCACAGGGACGCATACAGACAGCCTCAGCGAGTTGCGTACCAAGATCCTCGAGGCGCTCCAGCGCGTTGGCTACGGCGAGGCGCACGTGGTGACTGTCTGGCTCACAGAGCCTCCAGGCGATGCCGAAGTTCTGGTTGAAGTCACGCTGCCCGATCCTGGCGAGAAAGGCACATGGGGCCAACAGATGACCAGCGTAATCCGTACGGCAGTCCGCCAGGCGACAGCCGAAGTCATGCCATGGGCGGCTGCAACTACGCGCATGGTGCCCTTGGGCGACGATGCCTAAAGGCAAAGCCAAGGATCCACTGGATCCAAAATTTCTCATCAAACATGCCAGGAGCCTCACAACCAGTGCAGGCAGCGGCCGTCCACCGACAATCGACGCCCGGCGTGCGGCGTCTGCGGCGTATTACGCCGCATATCACTCGGCGACGGGAGCAGTCTCTCAATTCCTCTTTGGGGAGAGCTGGCTCCATGGTGTGAGGTGGCTGTCACACAATGCGGTGATAGACGCTTCGCGCTTCGTCTCACGCTTGGGCCCGCTCGATTCGCCACAACCAGCCAGGGACCCCGACCGTGTTCGAGATCGCTCTGTGTGGTCGATCTTCCAGGAGATTGGCGGTGCCCGGGCAGATTTGCTCGACACGATGGAGACCCTACGTACGTTGCGAGTCGAGCGTGAGATTGCCGACTACGATCGTGTGCAGCATATTCCGCGAGCCACCGCACGCGCGCTTGTCGGCCAGGCTGAGCGGGTGAGGAGGTTCTTCGTGTCACCCCGCACCGACGATGCGGATACGCGAGTGTTCCTCGCCCTGGCTGCGCTGAGGACGTAGCCTCAGCCCGGCGCAGAGGGTACTCAACCCATGCGCTGGTGGTCAGGCGAAAAAAGCAAACTCATTTTGTGCGTTCCCGCAAAAAAAATGATTTCTTTTCGCCCCCACGAGGCCCCGTCCATGGACGTCTCTATCCCCTTCCGGCGAACACCCTGGGCACCATCCGCAACCCGAACCTGGCCAGCGCCGACGGGTAGCGCTCGGCCGCCGCGACCGTCTCCTCCAGCGCGACGGCGAAGCGGCGGATCTCGGCCTCCTCGATCACGAGCGGCGGAAGCGCCTTGATCACGTTCATGCGATGGCCCGCGACCTGGCAGAAGATGCGGTGCTCGTGGAACAGCGGCACGGTCACGAGCTGGGAGAACAGCCCGGCCTGGCGGCGCTCGACCGTCTCCCACAGCCGGCGGGCCGCCGCGCCCGCGGGCGGGCCGAGCTCGATCGCCCACATCAGCCCGAGGCCGCGCACGTCGCGCACGACCTCGTAGCGCTCCACCAGGGGAATCGTCAGCTCCAGCAGCAGCGCGCCCAGACGCTCGGAGCGGGCGATCAGATCCTCCTCGTCCAGCACCCGCAGCGTCGCCAGCGCGGCGGCCGCGGCGAGGTCGTTGCCGCCGAAGGTCGAGCCGTGGCGGACCGCGCGCTCCATGCCGTCGAACACGCGATCGAACGCGGCGCGCGAGACGAGCACCGCGCCGATCGGGACCATACCGCCGGACAGAGCCTTGGACAGGCAGATCAGGTCGGGACGCAGATCCCAGTGCTCTGAGGCGAGAAACCGCCCGGTGCGCCCGACGCCGGTCTGGACCTCGTCGCAGACGAACAACGCGCCCGCGTCACGGCACAGGCGCTGGGCGCCGGGCAGGTAGCCCTCCGGGGGGAGGTTCACGCCCTTGCCCTGTACGGGCTCGACCACGAACGCCGCCACCTCGCCCTGCGCGAGCGCAAGCTCCAGCGCGTCGAGGTCGCCCCACGGCACGGGATCGCAGTCGGGCAAGAGCGGCCCGAACCCGTCACGGAAGACGTCATCGCCGTTGAGCGACAGCGACCCGAGCGTCAGCCCGTGAAAGGCGTGCTCGGCATACAGCACGCGCGGCCGGCCGGTGGCGGCGCGGGCGATCTTGATCGCCGCCTCGACCGCCTCGGTGCCGGTATTCGCCGGCACCATCGCGCCCACCGAGTCTGGTGCGCGCGCGAGCAGCTGCTCGGCCAGGACACCGCTCAGCAGCGTGACGCCCAGCTGGGGCAGGTTGGGAGTGCGCGCGGCCATCACCTCCTCGATCGCGGCGATCGCCTGCGGGTGCGAGCGTCCGATCGCGAACACGCCGTAGCCGCCGAACAGGTCGAGGTAGCGCTCGCCGGCGGAGTTGATCAGGTGCGCGCCCTCGCCCCCCGTCCACGTCCGGTCGAACCCGAGCGTGCGCAAGATCCGCCCCATCTGGGGATTCAGATAGCGATCGTTGAGCGCCAGCTCCTCGCCGGTGCGCCGCGCGATGATCTCGCGCACGCTGGGAATCGGCTCTCCGGACATCGCGCGCCCAGCGTAGCTGGCGCCTGCCCCGCAACATCCACTGCATCCCCGCTGCTACAGTCCGGCCGATGTCCGGCGGACAGACCCCCAAGCAGAAGCAGTCCTACTCGCGCACGCATAAGCGCCGCGCGCAGCACAAAATCGTGCCCGCGGCGTCGAACGAGTGCCCGCAGTGCCACCAGCCCAAGCTGCCGCACCGCGTGTGCCCGAGCTGCGGCTCCTACAAGGGCCAGGATGTCCTCGACTCCG
This sequence comes from Solirubrobacteraceae bacterium, assembly GCA_035948355.1. Taxonomy (GTDB): domain Bacteria; phylum Actinomycetota; class Thermoleophilia; order Solirubrobacterales; family Solirubrobacteraceae; genus Palsa-744. Next base: position 3,755 of record DASZJF010000039.1, on the reverse strand, counting down.
GCTCGCAAGCCCCCGTCGAGGAGTAGCGCCGTAGCCGCAGGAGCCGTGCCCCCGCTGCGCGAGCGCCCCGCGTGGGCGGCTCTCGACGCGCACCACGAGGCGATCCGCGACACCCACCTGCGCGAGCTGTTCGCCGCCGACCCCGAACGCGGGAAGCGGATGAGCGTCGAGGGCGCGGGGCTGTACCTGGACTATTCCAAGAACCGAATCACCGACGAGACGCTCGGATTGCTCGTGGAGCTGGCCGAGCAGTCGGGCCTGCAGGAACGGATCGCGGCGATGTTCGCGGGCGAGAAGATCAACGTCTCGGAGGACCGCTCCGTCCTGCACGTCGCGCTGCGCATGCCCTCGGAGGCGTCGCTGGTGGTGGACGGCGTGGACGTCGTCAAGGAGGTCCACCGGGTGCTCCAGCGCATGGCGCGGTTCACCGAGCGGGTGCGCTCGGGTGAGTGGCTAGGACATACGGGCAAGCCGATCAAGAACGTCGTAAACATCGGCATCGGCGGGTCGGACCTCGGGCCGGTGATGGCGTATGAGGCGCTGAAGCACTACTCCAGACGCGATATGACGTTCCGGTTCGTGTCGAACGTCGACGCGACCGACTTCGTCGAGGCCACGCGCGACCTGAACCCCGCCGAGACGCTGTTCGTCGTCTCCTCGAAGACGTTCACGACGCTGGAGACGATGACCAACGCCCGCTCGGCGCGCGCGTGGCTGCTCGCGGCGCTGGGCGAGGAGGAGGCGATCGCCAAGCACTGCGTCGCCGTCTCCACGAACGCGCAGGGCGTGAGCGAGTTCGGGATCGACACGGACAGCATGTTCGGGTTCTGGGACTGGGTCGGGGGGCGCTACTCGATGGACTCGGCGATCGGGCTGTCCACGATGCTGGCGGTCGGGCGCGAGCGGTTCGCGGAGCTGCTGGCGGGGATGCACGCGCTGGACGAGCACTTCCGCACTACCCCCCTGGAGCGCAACCTGCCCGTGCTGATGGGGCTGCTGGCCGTGTGGTACGGAGATTTCTTCGGCGCGCAGAGCGCCGGGGTGATGCCCTACGAGCAGTACCTGAAGCGCTTCCCGGCCTACCTGCAGCAGCTGACGATGGAGTCCAACGGCAAGCACGTCACGCTCGCGGGCACCGAGGTCGAGTACCAGACGGGCGCGGTCTACTGGGGCGAGCCGGGGACGAACGGCCAGCACAGCTTCTACCAGCTGATCCATCAGGGCACGAAGCTGATCCCGTGCGACCTGATCGGGTTCGGACGGACGCTGAACCCGCTGGGCTCTCACCACGACATCCTGATGTCGAACGTGTTCGCGCAGGCGCAGGCGCTCGCGTACGGCAAGACCGCGGATGAGGTCCGCGCCGAGGGCGTGCCGGAGACGGTCGTGGCGCACAAGGCGATGGCAGGCAACCGCCCGACGAACGTCATCCTCGCCGAGCGGCTGACCCCCTACACGTTGGGCACCCTCGTAGCGCTGTACGAGCACAGCGTGTTCACCCAGGGGACCGTGTGGGGGATCGACTCGTTCGACCAGTGGGGGGTCGAGCTGGGCAAGAAGCTCGCAAAGGAGATCATCCCCGAGCTGACGAGCGAGGCCGAGCCAGACCTGAAGCACGACAGCTCGACTAACGCGCTCATAAGCCGCTACCGCTCGCTGCGCAAGCTGCGCTGAGGGGCGCGCTACAGCACGAACCGCCGCACGGCTTCGGCGAAGCCGTCGTGATCGTTGGAGCCCGTCACCCGCCGCGCGGCGCGCTGCACCTCGCGGTCGGAGTTGCCCATCGCGATCGACAGGCCCGAGCGGGCGAACATGAGCACGTCGTTGGGCATGTCCCCGATCGTCGCGATCTGCTCGCCGGGGATCTCATACCGGCGCGCGAGGTACTCCACGACGCTGCCCTTGTTCGCCTGCGGATGGGTCACATCGACGTAATAGGGCTGCGAGCGCGCGGCGGAGACGTGATCGCCGAAGCGCTCCTGGGCGGCGCTCGCGGCGCGCGCGACCGCGTCGTGGTCGTCGCTGACGCCGACGATCTTGGCGATCCCGTCCACGAGGCCGTCGTAGTCGGCGCGCAGCGTCGGCGCGAACTGCACGGTCTGCGCCTCACGGTCGACGTGCGGGCCCTTCAGATCATGCACGAACCAGTCCGCGCCCTGGTAGAGCCACACGTCCAGGTCATGGGATTCGAGCAACTCGATCGCCGGCGCGATCAGCTCCGTGGGGATCGTCCGCTGCTCGATCACCGTCATCTCGCGGTCCACGAGCAGGCCGCCGTTGAAGGCCGCGATCGGAGTGCGCACGTCGAGGGGCTCGATCAGCATCGACATCCCCCGCGGCGGGCGTCCGCTGGTCAGCGCGAACAGGACGCCCGCCTCGCGCAGCTCTCCTACGGCCGCGATCGCCGCCTCGGTGAGGACCTTCTCCTGCGTCACCAGCGTGCCGTCGACGTCGGCGAGCAGCAGACGAATCGCGGGCGAGGCGCGGGGTGAGTCCTGATTGAGCGACACTGACCCGAGCACGGTATCGGCACGGTCACGATCATGCCGGCGGCGACGGCGATAACCACGAGAGGAGCACCGACGATGGCGACTGACACACCGATGCAGCTGGGAATGGTCGGACTGGGGCGGATGGGCGCCAACATCGTGCGGCGACTGCTGCGCGACGGGCACCGCTGCGTCGGCTATGACGTCAGCTCCGACGCGGTGGCGGCGCTCGTGGCCGACGGCGCGCAGGGCGCGGGCACGATCGCGGAGTTCGTGGCCAAGCTGGAGAAGCCGCGCACGGCCTGGGTGATGGTGCCGGCGGGCGAGATCACCGACAAGACGATCGCCGAGCTGGTCGACGCGATGGAGCCCGGCGACACGATCATCGACGGGGGCAACACGCATTATCACGACGACATCCGCCACGCGCAGGAACTGCAGGGCAAGGGCATCCACCACATCGACTGCGGCACCAGCGGCGGCGTGTGGGGGCTGGAGCGCGGCTACTGCCTGATGATCGGCGGCGAGAGCGAGGTCGTGCAGCGCCTGAGCCCGCTGTTCGCCACGATCGCCCCGGGGGTGGACTCCGCGCCGCGCACGCCCGGACGCAGCGGCGAGCCGAGCCCCTCCGAGCAGGGCTATCTGCACTGCGGACCGAACGGCGCGGGGCATTTCGTGAAGATGGTGCACAACGGCATCGAGTACGGCCTGATGGCCGCCTACGCCGAGGGCCTGTCGATCATCCACTCGGCAGACGCGGGCCTGCGCTCACAGGAGCAGGACGCCGAGACGAGCCCGCTGGAGAACCCGCAGTTCTACAAGTACAAGATCGACACGACCGAGGTCGCCGAGGTGTGGCGGCGCGGCAGCGTGGTCGGCTCGTGGCTGCTGGACCTGACCGCGCAGGAGCTGTTCAAATCACCCAAGCTCCAGGAGTTCGCCGGTCGCGTGTCGGACTCCGGCGAGGGACGCTGGACGTCGATCGCGGCGATCGAGGAGGGCGTGCCCGCGCCGGTGCTGACGGCGGCGCTGTACTCGCGCTTCGGCTCGCGCGGACTGGACGAGTATGCGGGCAAAGTGCAGTCGGCGATGCGCAAGGGCTTCGGCGGGCACGATGAGAAGCCGGCGGAGCACGAAAGCTGACCGGGTGGCCCTCCTCGCATGCGAGGAGGGCGGGAGGCGTGCATGCACGCCTCCCCCGATGGCGCATGCGCCATCGGTATGAGGGGCCGCATGCGGCCCCTCACCGGGCCGCACATGTGCGGC
>DASZJF010000038.1:0-9953 GCA_035948355.1 Solirubrobacteraceae bacterium | reverse complement strand
CCCTCTGAGTTCCGCTCATCCCCACGGTTCTGGAAGATAGGCGATCTCAAGATTAATTGCAAGTTTTTTATAACAATATCCGTCGGATGTTTCCAGTCGTGTTTCCGCTACCTCCGAATGTCCGACAGACATTTGGATTCGGACAGGTGCGAAGAAGCGCCTGTTCCAATCATCGGATATGACTTCAAAGCCGGCGTTCCTTGACTTTCGAGGAGCTGCGGCGCCGGCGCCGGACGGGCTGAGATCAGGCGCTGAGCTCCAGGCGTCGTGGACCGGAGCGAAAGCCGCATTCCGCGAGCAATGTCTCCCACTGTGATCCGATCGCCGGCTCGCCGTCGATCCGCTCCAGCGCGAGCCGCCCGACCTGCCCCGCACGGACGGCCTCGCCGAGCGCGCTCAGCGCCGTGCACACCCGCTCGTCGGCCACGGCGCCGGGGGCCCGGGCGGGCGTTTGGGTCGCCCCGGCGGCGGGGGCGAGCACGATCAGGCCGCGCCCGCCGCGCTCGACATACAGGACGGGGGCGCCTGAGACGAGCACGACGTGGGCGCCGGGCACGCGCGCCGGGCGGCGACTGCCGCTACTACGACCCTCCCGCTCGGAGAAGGAGGGCCAGGGCAGCGCCGCGCCGTAGGGCTGGGCGGGGTCGGTGGCGGCGAGCACGAGCGTCGCGAGGCGCGGGCGGCGGGCGGGCGCGGCCCGCGGCCCGGGCGCGGGTGGCTGCTCGGCGCGCTCGGAGCGCAAACGCTCGACCGCGCCGGGGAGCGCGAACTGTGCCCCGCCGAGGCCCTCGACGAAGTAGCCGCGGCGGCAGACGCCGAGCGTCTCGAGCTCGCACAGCGTCGCGTACAGCCCGGCGAAGCCGCCCTCGACCCGCTCCGCCAGGACCTGCTCGCGCGTGAGGATCCCGTGGCGCTCGAGCAGCAGCTCGGCCAGCGCGCGACGGCGCTCGGGCGGCGAAGGACCGTCCGCGCCGAGGCGAAAGAGCGGCTCGGTCAGCGACCAGCGCCCGGGCGGGTGCAGCGACCGATCGAAGATCGGCCCGCGCCCCGGAGCGCGGGAGCGATGACGGCGCGCGCCGAAGCGCCCGGGCATGGGAGAGGCCGCCCGACCCGCGCGGCCCCCGCCCGCGGACGGAGCGGCCTGGGAGCGCGTGAGCGCCAAGCGAGACCGATCGGAGATCGGACGGCGCAGGGGAGCCCAGGAGTCGTTCGTCGCCGCGCCCGTCCAGACGAGGTCGAACAGCGCCTCGCGGATCGCCTCGACGGGCAGGTCGAGCTCGGCGAGCAGGTCGGTGAAGAAGCAGGCGCCCGCCAGCAGGCGCCCGCGCACAAGCTCGCGCGCGGACATCCCGGACTCATCGCCGCGGGGCTCGGCGCCGCCCACAGACTCGGCACCGCGCGAGGGAAGGGGCGGCGGGCCGAGCAGGGGCGCGTCCTCGCGGAAGTACAGCGCCACGCGCCCAGAGCGACCGAGCGATCCCGCGCCGACCCACACGAGCTCGCCGCCGGAGCAGAGCGAATCGAGCCACGCCGGCGAGTAGGCGCCGACGCGACGGGGGAGCACGTCGCGCTCCCAGACCTCGGCGGGTAGCGCGAGTCCCTGGAGAGGCACGAGAACTTCCCGCAGACGGTCGACCCCGGCGCCGGCGGCCGTATGACGGTCGATGCCGTGCCAAGCCGGGAGAAAGGACGCGAGGGCGCTCTGAGCGGAAGGCTCGATCTCTCTGCGCAGGGCGGCCAGCGAGGCGCGGCGCAGGCGGCGCAGAACGTCGAGGTCGCACCACTGCTCGTGGTCGCGATGCGAGCGGGAGCCGGCGCGCCCCGAGGAGCGGGCGTGAGCATCCTCGGAGGACGCGGGGGGGTCCGTGTGGGCGTCGGCGTCCGCGGCCGGCGCGATGTCCCCACGCGCCAGGCGACCGGCGCGCTCGAGCTCGCGCAGGACGGCGCTCGCGTCGACGCCGTAGCGCGCGCGCAGGCGCTCGCCCGTGAAGGGACCGTGGGTGCGCGCGTAGCGCGCCACGAGTTGGGCGAGGGCGTCCGCGACGTCCGCGAGGAACGCCTCGGGCAGGCCGCCGGGCGGGACGGCGCCGAGCGCGTCGCGGTATAGCCCGGCGTCGGCGGCCGCCACGTAGCGCCGCTCGCCCGCGAGGCGCAGGGGGATGGCGCGCCGCTGCCGGCACAGTCCCGCCAGCAGCTCCTCGGCGTCGAGCTCCTCGAGCACGCGCTCGCGGACCTCCGCGATCGTCAGGTCGCCGAGCTGACGCAGGACGTCGTGCAGCTCGTCGCGCCCGGTGGCGCGCGTCAGCGGGGAGCGTCGCTGCAGCTCGTCGCACACGCGGGCCAGCGCGCCGGGGTCGATCAGCTCGCGCAGCTCCTCGGAGCCGAGCAGCTCGCGCAGCAGGTCGCGGTCGAGCGACAGCGCGGCGGCGCGGCGCTCGGCGGTGGGGGCGTCCCCCTCGTACATGTAGGTGGCGACGTAGTCGAACAGCAGCGAGGAGGCGAACGGGGACGCGACGGGGGTCTCGACCTCGACGAGTGCGATCTCGCGCGAGTGCAGCCCGCGCAGGAGCGAGTCCAGACCGGGCAGGTCGAGCACGTCGCGCAGACACTCGCGATAGGTCTCGAGCACGATCGGGAAGTCGGCGTGCTCGCGCGCCACCTCGAGCAGGCTCTGGGCCTTCAGGCGCTGCTGCCACAGCGGCGTGCGCCGACCGGGCCAGGCGCGGGGGATCAGCAGCGCGCGGGCGGCCGCCTCGCGAAAGCGCGCCCCGAACAGGGCGGAGGAGCCGAGCTCGGCCATGACCGCCTGCTGGAGCTCGTCGGGCTCGATCAGCACGAGCTCTGAGGCGGAGGGCAGCGAGCGCGCCTGCTCGTCGTCGAGCTCGGGCAGGCGCAGGACGATGCCGTCGTCGGACCACAGCGCGTCGGCCTCCAGGCCGTAGCGCTCGCGCACGCGCGCGGACAGCGCGAGGGCCCAGGCGGCGTGCACGCGCCCGCCGTAGGGGGATAGCAGGCACAGCCGCCAGTCGCCGATCTCGTCGCGGAAGCGCTCGAGCACGATCGTGCGATCGGAGGGGAGTACGCGCGTGGCGGCGAGCTGCTCGCGCAGGTAAGCGAGCAGGTTGTGCGCGGCGCGTTCGTCGAGGTCGTACTCGCGCCGGAGCGTCGCCTCGTCCTGCTCGAGCGCCCAGCGCGCGAACGCGCCGATCTCGCGCCCCAGCTCGAAGGGGCGCCCGAGCGTGTCGCCCTTCCAGAAGGGCACCGCCCCGGGGGCGCCGGGGGCGGGGGTGACGATCACGCGGTCGCGGCCGATCTCCTCGATCCGCCAGGTGGAGGCGCCGAGCATGAACGCCTGGCCGGCGCGGGCCTCGTAGACCATCTCCTCGTCGAGCTCGCCGACGCGACGGCCGTCGGGGAGCGTGACGGTGTAGAGGCCGCGGTCGGGGATCGTGCCGGCGTTTGCGACGGCGAGCTGACGCGCGCCTCGCCGGGGATGAATGACGCCGGCGAGGCGGTCCCAGACGATGCGCGGGCGCAGGCCGATCGTGGAGCGATCGCCGAAGGAGGTGTCGGGGTAGCGCCCGTCGAGCATGTCGAGCACCCGCTCGAGCAGCTCGCGGGAGAGGTCGGCGTAGGACCAGGTGTTGGTGACGAGGGCGTAGAGGTCGTCTACACGGACGCCGTCCTCGTCCTCGGCGGCGACGGCGATCGAGACGATCTGCTGGGCGAGGACGTCCAGGGCGTTGCGCGGCACGACGGTCGGCTCGATCTGACCGGCGCGCATCAGCCGGCAGACGACGGCGCACTCGAGCAGGTCGCCGCGATACTTGGGGAAGAAGCGTCCGCGACTGACCTCGCCGACCCCGTGCCCGGCGCGCCCGACGCGTTGCAATCCGCGGGCGACGGACTTGGGCGACTCGACCTGCAGGACGAGGTCGACGGCGCCCATGTCGATGCCGAGCTCCAAGGAGCTGGTCGCCACCAGACAGGGCAGCTCGCCGGCCTTCAGCAGCTCCTCCACGCGCGTGCGCTCCTCGCGCGCGAGCGAGCCGTGGTGGGCGCGGGCGATCTCCCGCGAGGCGCCCCCGGAGCCATCGCGGCCTCCCGTGCCATCGTCCGCGTCGCCGGCCCCCGCATCCTCGCGCGCGGCGAGCTCGTTCAGGCGCAGCGCGACGCGCTCGGCCGCGCGGCGGTTGTTGACGAACACGATCGTGGAGGTGTGTTCGCGCACGCAGCGCAGCAGCTCGGGATAGATCGCGGGCCAGATCGAGCCACGCGTCGACTCGCCCCCGGCGATGGGCTCCAGCGGATCGGGTGGCGCGCCATCGGCCGGCAGGTCGCGCGCGCCGGGCTCGGCCATCGACTCGACGGGGACCTCGATGCGCAGGTCGAGCTGGGCGGGAGCGGCCGCGTCGAGGATCGTCACCTCGCGGCGCGGACCGACGAGGAAGCGCCCGATCTCATCCAGCGGGCGCTGGGTCGCGCTCAGCCCGATGCGTTGCAGGGGGTGGGTGGGGGTGGGCGCCGGCGCACCGGCGTGTTCGTCCTGCGCCGAGGACGCGACCACCGAGGATGAGCCGCGGTCCGCGGACCCGCCATCCCGCGCCCGGTGCGACCGGGACACGAGCGCGTCCAGGCGCTCGAGCGTGAGCGCGAGGTGCGATCCGCGCTTGGAGTGGGCGACGGCGTGGATCTCGTCGACGATCACGGCCTGCACGCCTGAGAGCATCGCGGCGGCGCGGGAGGTGAGGATCAAGTAGAGCGACTCCGGCGTCGTGATGAGGATGTCGGGCGGGTTGCGCACCATCGCGGCGCGCTCGCGCTGGGGGGTGTCGCCGGTGCGGATGCCCACGGAGACGGCGTCCGCGGCGCCGATGCCGCGCAGTGGCGTGCGGAGGTTGCGCTCGATGTCATAGGCGAGCGCCTTCAACGGCGAGACGTAGACGACGCGGGTGGACCTGCCCGCCGCATGAGCCCGGGCGGGTCCCGCCCCGGGCTCGCCGCCGGCGCCGGGCCGGGCGGTGGCGTGATCGCCGCCGAGGCGGTCGAGCGCCCACAGGAACGCCGCGAGCGTCTTGCCCGAACCGGTGGGCGCGGACAGCAGCACGTTCTCGCCGCGCGCGATCGCCGGCCACGCCTGCGCCTGAGCGGGCGTAGGGGCGGCGAAGGCGGCCGCGAACCAGTCGCGGACGCGAGGATTGAAGCCGGAGAGAGGGTCTCTGTCGCTGCCGTGGGGCACGGTCGGTTGAGGCTAGCGCGGGCGCCGAACGCCGGGAGCGGCGCTCAACCGCTCCCGGGCCGCCACGCACCGCCCAATCGCGCACCGCGCCCGAGGTGGGAAGGCCTTCACAGGCGCCGCGCCATCCATTGGCCACGGCGCCCGCGGAGACCTGGCATCGTCGGGGGGACGCCTCGATCTCTGCTCGAGCATCGCCGGAGAGGTAGGACGATGCCCAAGCTTCTCAGCCGCATGTGCACATCCTGTGCGGCGGCCAAGCCGGGATCTCGTATGTTCGCTTCCCAACTTTAGTTCCGATTATCAGATATTGCTAATGGCGTTTCTCACTCGCCGCAACTCGGAAACAGTTTTCGAAAACGCTAGCCAAGTCGGAAACGTGGAACTACACTTCCAGTCGTGCAAGAGGGCGTCGCCGCCGAGGAGTCATCACCGCGCCACCACAGCCAGTGGACTCCACTGGCGCGGGCATTGAGCGCCATGGGCGATCGCTGGACGCTGCTGATCGCGCTGGCGCTCGCGGACGACCCCCAGCGCCCGGTGCAGCTGCAACGCCGGCTGCCGGGGATCTCGAGCGGCGTGCTCGACAGGCACCTGCAGCAGATGGTCGCGCTGGGGCTGCTGTCCCGCAGGCGCTTCAAGGAGATGCCGCCGCGCGTCGAACTCGCGCTGACGCAGGCGGGACGCGAGCTGCTGCCGATCGCAGCCGCGCTGGCGCGGTGGGGAGTCAAGCATATGTGAAGACGCCGGCCAGGAGCGTCATCGACGCACTCCCGGCGCCTTCGAGACCGCACAGTCGCGCCTGCTCGTCCCGCGGGCGCCGCGGCCTGCGGATGCCACGGCGCCCGGGGACCCTCCGGGCACAAGACCGGCTCGCGGTCTCGAACACGCCAATCCGCCGGAAGAGGGACGGCGGATCTCCTCTATTTGTACACCCTCGCAGACCCGCCGTGGGGTCGTGTTTCCGAATCCGATCAGTGGATGTTGTCGAGCAGCTCCGCCGGCGAGTCGAGTTTGAGGCCGTGCGCGAGGACCACGATCGTCTCCAGGCGCGGCGAGCGCTTGCAGCGCTCCAACAGGCTGATCTCGGTGCGGTGCAGTTTGCAGATCCTCCCCAGGGTCTCCTGCGAGAGACCGGCCCGCTCGCGGTCGCGGCGGAGGTTTTCGGCGAACTGCATGCGCATCTTTTGGTTTGTAAACATCGACCGTCCTTTCATGCCGTAGACGAAAATCTTCCGAGAAGCATCGCCGACCACGTGGCCGATATCTACAGCACAAGAGCGTGATTTGAGTCTATAGTCTATGCCAACCGCCGATCGCACCCAAAAAAGCGCCCCGACGACAGGCATCCCGCGGCCGAGCAGGGCGCCGCGACCCCCAAGGCCGCGACGCCCGTCGTGAGCGTTTTACCGCTCGCGATCGACTACTGGGCTAGAAGACCCCGAATTTTTCAACCGGGCTGAGCTTGGTTTCGACTTCGCCGGTGACCGTCGCGGCGCCGCCGCTGACCGTCAGGCCGTCTTTCGTCGTTTCGCCTTTGGAGTTCTTGGCTTCTTTGCCGTTCGCCGGTTCGAACTTCAGCACCCCCGCTTCGACTTCTTCTTTCTGGGGGATCGCTTCCGCCAGCACGCTGCCTTCGACCGCCAGCGACAGGCAGAGGAAGCCGCCTTCCAGTTTCGGTTCGGCGAAGACTTTGCCCGCGACCGGGGCGAATAACACCAGCGCCTTGCCAGCCGATGTTCCGACACCTTCGACGATTTCGTCTTTCAGCGGTTTGGTCGTGATCGTGCCGCCTTTGATCGTGCACCCGGACGGTTTGGCGACCGTGCAGCTTTTATATTCGACGGTCTCCGTGCTCGTACCCGGAACGCCGCCGATGATTTTCGCCCCGGCCGTGCTGACTTCGGTGCATTTGATTTCGACTTTGACGCCGATGACCGTCGTTTTCAGAACCTGCGCGCTTTTGGCTTTCGACGTCAGCGTCTTTTCTTGGCCCGTTTCCAGTTTGCTGCCGTTGACGTGCCACGCGAATTCGATCGCCGAAGCCTGCGCGGCCACCAGCCCGCTCATCGCGAACAGCGCAGCGAGGCAGAGCCCCAGCACCTTTGCATGTTTCATGCTTCTACTCCTTTCCGCTGTGGGAAGTAGATCGATCAGCCGCGCCGCTCGGCGCGGCTCGGCCACAGTGTCCGTTCGCCTTTGCGGACCTCCGGGCAAGATGACCGGTGCTCATCCGCGAAGACGGACACGATCCTCTGGCACTCGACCTGGTACGTCAAGGCCGACCGCTATGCCATGTCACGCAGAGAGACGTACCCCGTCAAACATCCTGCAAATGCCCGGTCTTTATACCTAAGAACCCGCCAGCGAGTCGGAAACGTATCGCGCGTTGTCCTAAAAAAGAGGGTCCCCGCGTGCGCGGGGACCCTCTTCCTACACTGGATGCCTGATGCAAGCGCTGCTATCTATTCGCTTGCTTTCACCGCTTTGGCGCTTGCCGTCGAGAGATCTCCTTCGAGAATCGCTGTATTTGTACCGGCTGCCGCAGGGAGGCCGAGCTCCGCGTTGACCGCGGGATTGATCAGAAGCGACAGGAGCCCGCCACAGCCTGTGGCTTTCGGCGCGGCGAACGAATTGTCCACCAGCTTGCTGCCGGTTAGCGTGACCAGCGTGAACGCCGCGTTGTGTGAGAATACCCCTGCGGTGCCCGTGATCGGTTTGTTGGGCGCCGGCGGTTCGGTGGTGCCGGTCGTGAGCTTGACCACGACGGGAGCGGCGTTCGAACCGATGTAGCAGTTTTCGCCGAGGAAGACGTTGTTCAGTTTGATCTTCACCGGCAGCGAGAGCGCTATCCCTCTCTCGAAGAGCAGATTTTCGGTGCTTATACCGATATGGCTCGCCGGAGCCGCCAGTTCGGTCGTCGCCGTAACTCCCGCCAGGCCTTCGGCGACGAGGCTGTTGACGATTTCTTGGAGCCATTTGGGTAGGAATTCAGGCGCTACGACGTTGAGCAGGCCTCCGGGAACGGGCTGTGGCGTCTTGGACAGCGTATTGCCATCTTCCGCGCCAATGAATTCGAGTTCTTCCGTCGTGGGATCTTCCCTGAAGCCACCCTGCAATGTGACCGTTTCGCTGATCGGCACGGTCCGTTTGCCGACGACGAATTCACCGCTGGTAGTTTCCGCGAGCACACAGTCTTCCAGCGGCGAAGTGCTCAGCGGGCAGTCCGCGAACGGCGCGAATTCGCCTGTCGGATGGTGTTCGGTCGCCGACGCCGTCGAGGCCAGTCCCAACATGGCCAGCGGAGCGACAACCCCGATCACGACAGCGAGAGCACGGCGGCGAACGTTCGTCGTACGCATTACGCGGTTCCTGGGCGTTGTCATTATAGAGCCACCTTCCTGTATATGTCCCGTGTATAAAGCACTCGGCCCGCCGCATGAATGCGGCGGGCCGAAATGTGTTACTTGCTAAGGAATGGCTACTGCGATGCAGCTATTCGCTGGCGAGTACCGCTTTGGCGTTCGCCGTTGACAGCTTGCCTTCGAGGATCGCCGTGTTCGTGCCGGCTGCCGACGGAAGACCGAGCTCCGCGTTTACAGCGGGATCGATCAGGAATGACAGGAACCCGCCACAGCCTTCGGCTGCCGGTGCGGCGAACGAGTTGTTCACCAGCCTGCCCCCGCTGAGTGTGATCAGCGTAAAGGCTTCGTTGGGTTCAAATTTACCCGCTGAGCCTTTGATCGGTTTATTGGGAGCCGGCGGTTCTGTCGTCCCGGTCGTAAAGTTGATCACGATCGGCGCGGCATTTGAACCGACATAGCAGCTTTCACCGAGGAAGGCGTTGCTCAGCTTGATCTTCAGCGGCAACGAAAGTGCTATCCCTCTCTCGAAGAGCAGGTTTTCGGTGCTCAGACCGATATGGCTCGCCGGAGCCGCCAATTCATTCGTAGCGGTGACTCCCGTGATGCCTTCGTTGATGAAGTTGTTGAAGATTTCCTGGAGCCATTTGGGCAAAGATTCAGGCGCGACGATCCCAAACAGGCCACCGGGGACGGGCAGCGCCACTTTTGCAAGCGTGTTCCCGTCTTCCGCACCAACGAATTCGAGTTCTTCAGTTTTGGGGTTTTCTTTGAAGCCACCCTGCAAGGTGACCGTTTTGCTGATCGGCACGGTCTTTTTGCCGACGGTAAATTCGCCACTGCTCGCTTCCGCCAGGATGCAGTCTTCCAGGGCGGGCGTGCTCAGCGGACAGTCTTTAAATGGCGCGAATTCGCCCGTCGGATGATGTTCGGTCGCCAGCGCCGGAGAGGCCAGACCCAACGCAGCCAACGGCGCAATCGCGCAGATCACGACAGCCAAAGCAACACGATTCTTGATCATGGTCATACGGCAAATCCCTACCTTCCTGTGTCTCTGCCAGAATAGATACAGAGCCAGCCTATCTCGCCTCCGTATGGGCTGCAACGTCTGTTTCTGACTACGCGACGCAATCGGCAGGCGGCAAGCGCTTGGCTTGGGCATCGGGGGCGGGCCGGGCAGGTCCAGCGCACGTCATCGACGCATCTGACGGCCAGTCGCTTTGGTGTGTTTGCTGGTTTTGCTTGTGTTTTTTGTTCCGTATCGTTTTTGTGCTTGTGTTTCGCAGGTGATGCGTTTTTTCTTGGGTTTTTGTTTGTGGCAGTTTTTGAGTGCTTTGGTGAGTAGTTGTGTTCGT
>DASZJF010000037.1:0-77140 GCA_035948355.1 Solirubrobacteraceae bacterium | reverse complement strand
GTGTTACTCACCCGTTCGCGGCTCTGCCCCAGGGCAAGCCCTGGTTCGTCGCTCCACTTGCATGTGTTAAGCACGCCGCCAGCGTTCGTCCTGAGCCAGGATCAAACTCTCCGTGAAGAACTTCACGAAAAGCTGTCATGGAGTTGCCGCTCTGCCGCCGGAGCGCCGAAGCGCCCGAAGACATCACGGACGGACGGGACCCATACACCGTGGTCCCGAACCATGACGGGGTACTGCTCCTACTTTGACTCTTTGGTCCGCCACCGGATGCGCTGACCGATCTTCGATCGGTGGCGCTCCCGCCGGCGGGTCGAACCTGGACGCACACCACGATCGAGGTCGATCGTAGGTGCGCATGCTGTTGAGTTTTCAAAGACCGCCGTGCTCTCCGTCAGGGGTTCCATTCAGAGGAAGCCGATCCGACCCTTCGCCCAAGGGCGCTCTACGGGCCGACCGAGGAGTATAGCGCTCGGGCCTGGCTCGGTGCGGGCACGCTCAATCGAAGGCCTGACCGCAAAGCCAGGCCGCTTCGCGTCGCACATTGTATGGGATCTCCGGACGGATCGCGCGCGCAGGCCACGCGCAGGCCACGATCACCCGCCACCCGGCCCTCATCGCGAGCGCAGACGGCCCCTGAAGACGGCGCCTCCGGCCTCCCTCAGACAGCTCGCAGGTGGCGAAACCGGCGCTTGCCGACCTTCAGCACCTGACCGTTGGCACGATCGAGCGAGACATCGTGCTCTCCCTTGCCCAGCGTCGATTCGCCCAGCGCAACGCCGCCCTGATCGATCAGGCGTCTGGCCTCCGAGCGGGACATGCCGAACGTGTCGGCCATGACCTCGGGCAGGTGCACCATCCCGTCGTCACCGGCCCGCATGCATGCCTCCTCCACTTGCTCGGGCGCCTGGTGCTCCACGAACAGGCGATCGAAATGGCTCTCGGCCGCAATCGCCTGCTCTCCCGAATGCAGCCACCCCACCAGCTCGCGCGCCAGCGCGCGCTTGGCGTCGCGCGGCGAGACCTCCTCGCCTGGAGGCTCGCGGTGCAGCAGCAGCCGGTAGTAGTCCGCCATCGCCTCGTCCGGGATGCTCAGCGTCTTGCCGTACATCTCCTCCGGAGCGTCCATCACCCCGATCTGGTTGCCCAGCGACTTGGACATCTTCTGGCGCCCGTCCACACCGACGAGGATCGGCATCGTCATTACCGCCTGCTCGGGCCGTCCGTACGCGCGCTGGATGTCGCGCCCCAGCAGCAGGTTGAACTTCTGATCGGTGCCCCCCATCTCCACGTCGGCCTTCACGGCCACCGAGTCATACCCCTGCAACAGCGGATACATCAGCTCCAGCATCGAGATCGGCTGCGACGCCGACCATCGTTTGGAGAAGTCCTCGCGCTCGAGCAGCTGAGCCACCGTGGTGGTGCCCACCAACTCCAGCAGGGCGGTCATCCCCATCTCCAGCCACTCGCTGTTGCGTCTGACCTCCAGGCGCGCCGGGTCAGGGTCGAGAATCCTCAGCGCCTGCTCCTGGAACGTCGCCGCGTTGGCGTCGATCTCCGCGACGGAGAGCATCGGACGCAGGCTCGACCGTCCGGAGGGGTCCCCCACCCGCGCCGTGTAATCGCCCACGATCAGCACCACCCGGTGACCGGCGTCCTGAAACTCCCGCAGCTTTCCCAGGACGACCGCGTGACCGAGATGGATGTCAGGCGCAGTCGGATCGATGCCCAGCTTGACCCGCAGCGACCGTCCCTCCACGTGTGCCGTCTGCAGCCTTGCGGCGAGCGCACCCTCGGGCAGGCTGTCGACGGCGTTGCGCGCGAGGCGAGCGGCTTCCTCGGCGGCCATCTTAGGTGCGTCCGGCATCGGGGGCCAATGCTAAACTCTCGCGCCCTGTGGAGTCCGCCGCACTGCCTGCCCGCGGCCGGCCGCGCTTGAAGAGGCTGCGCTTCGTGGCGATCCTCTTCGCCGTCTTGCTGCTCGGCCTCATCTCCTTCGTCTTCGGCATGTTCGTCGCCGTCGCATCCGACCTGCCGTCGCTGACCAGATTCTCCCAGCTGAAGGATGCCCAGAGCTCGACCCTGTTCGACGACCTCGGCCATCCGATCGGCGTTCTCAGCCAGCAGAACCGGGTAATCGTGACGCCCTCGCAGATCCCCCAGATCGTCAAGGAGGCGGTGATCTCGATCGAGGACAAGCGCTTTCGGTCAAACAGCGGCGTCGACGTCCGCGGCATCGCGCGCGCGTTCGTCCAGGACGTCCTGCACAAAGGCTCAGTCCAGGGCGCTTCGACGATCGAGCAGCAGTTCATCAAGAACGCGCTGCAGGCCCAGTCACACCGCACGATCTTCGAGAAGCTCCGCGAGGCGGCCCTGGCCTATCAGCTCTCGCACAAGTGGTCGAAGGAAAAGATCATCACGGCGTACCTGAACACGATCTACTTCGGCAACGGCGCCTACGGGATCGAGGCGGCCGCGCAGACCTACTTCGGCCACGACGTCAACCACCTCGGCTGCGGCACTCCCAACCACCAGCTCTGCGTCGAACAGCTGCAGCCCTGGGAGGCCGCGTTGCTGGCCGGCATCATTCAGGACCCGACCGCGTATGACCCGGCGAATCACCCGGCGGCCGCACGCACGCGCCGCGACGTCGTCCTGCGACAAATGTTCGAACAGGGCTATCTGACGAGGACGGTATACGAACAGAGCGTCCAGCAATCCCTGCCCGCGGCGATGGACATTCAGGCGCCCCAGGAGCCGACGGTCGAAGGGGTCGATGCCGGCTACTTCACGAGCTGGGTGGGGCAGCAGGTGATCGAACGTTACGGCGCGCCGCGCGCGTTCGACGGGGGCTTGCGGATCAAGACGACGCTCGACCTGGAACTGCAACGCGCCGCCGAACACGCGATCGAAGGCTACCTCGCCTACTCCGGGGGTCCCACCGCCTCGCTTGTGGCGATCGAAAACTCGACCGGGGAGGTGCGCGCGATGGTCGGCGGGCGCAACTACGACGAAAGCCCCTTCAACCTCGCCACCGAGGGGGAGCGCCAGCCCGGATCCTCATTCAAGCCCTTCGACCTGGCGGGCGCGCTGGAGGACGGCATCTCACCCGACTCCACCTGGGCCTCCAAGGAGAAGATATTCATCGTCCCCCACACCGGCGGCAAAGAAAAGTTCGTCGTCCACAACGACGAAGGCGCCTACACGGGTTCGAACACCCTCACCGGCGCAACCGCCTACTCCGACAACTCGATCTACGCCGAAGTCGGTCTACAGGTCGGCACCCAGCGGATCGCGCAACTGGCCCATCGCATGGGGATCACGACGCCGATCTCAACCAACCCGGCGATGACGATCGGCGGGCTGAAAGTGGGTGTCACGCCGCTGGACATGGCCCATGCCTACGAGACGATCGCCCACGGCGGTCGGCGCGTCAGCGGAACGCTGGCCGAAGCAAGCGCTCCGGTGGGTCTGCAGGAAGTCGTCTCCCCCGCCCACCCGCTCCCCGACGGCTCCCGCCACGATGTCAACCGCGTCGTGACCAAGACCGTGCTGCCGCCCGACATCGCGGCGACCGAGACCTCGATCCTCGAAACGGTGCTCCAGTACGGCACCGCCCGCTCGGCCGCGATCGGCCAGTTCGCCGCCGGCAAGACGGGAACGACCTCCAACTACGGCGACGCCTGGTTCGTCGGCTGGGACAGCAAGTACACGGTCGCCGTCTGGGTCGGCTACCCGAACGGCCTGGTCCCGATGACCACCCAGTTCAACGGCGGTCCGGTGCTCGGCGGCACTTTCCCGGCGCTGATCTGGCACGACTTCATGATCTCCGCCCTGCACATCGACAAGACTCGTGCCGAACAGGCCGCGGCCGCCGCGGCCGCACGCGCCGCCGGCAGGACGCACGGGCAGTCGACGACGAGCACCTCCGAAGAAGCGATCGCCCCTTCGGGCGGGTCCTCCGGGGCGTCGCCGTCGAGCGAAGAAGGGGCTCCCGAACGGCATCCGAGCCCCGGCACGAGCGGAGGTGGGGGTGGGACCGAACATGGCGCCTCTCCCTCGGCGCCGGCCGCCCCGGCCCCCTCCTCGCCTCCCACTCCGGCCGCCCCCAGTCCAGCGGAAAGCTCGCCCCCTCCCAAGGGCGGCGGCGCAAGCCCGGAAGCAACGGGCGGGGTCAGCGCCACCCCGTAGGACGCGGGCTCGACACATGGCGGTTGCCGGCTACGCAGAAACGCCATGGCAATTCGACGGCCTTGGTGATTCCAACCCGCGTACCAGCCACGATCGACTCCTCCCATCCGTCGGTGGGTCCACATATCCTGATCGGACCCGTGCGCAGATCGCCGCCGTTCTCCGACAGCCAGATGCCCAGCGCCTGGGTGAGCTTGCCCGGCCCGGAACACAGGTCCGTGTCGCTGACCAATCGGAGAGCCGGCGATCTCCGATCGGTGGTCGAGCGCCCGCCGTTAGCCGCTCGACGAGCACGCATCTCCTCGACTCCGGACAGCGGTTGCAGCGCGCGGATCAGCACAGCGGCGCCGACGCCCTCGGGCTCGCAAACCGCGTTGAGCAGCGCGTGAATGCCGTAGGAGCGATACACGTATGCCCGCCCGGGCGCTCCGAACAGCGTCTCGGTGCGCGGCGTCAGCCCGGCGAACGCGTGACATGCGGGCTCGCTCTCGTGATAGGCCTCCGTCTCCACGATCACACCGCCGATCGGCGTTCCTTCGGAACCCATGACCGAGACGGTGCAGCCGATCAGATCTTCGGCCACCTCCACGACCGGACGATCGTAGAACTCGCCCGGCAGCGCCTCAGCGCTCGAGCGGCTCATCGAGGGTCGCCCGGGCCAGCTCGATCTGCTCACGCACGCGCACAAGCGCGGTGCCGCCCTCCGAGACCTTGGACTCGAGCCACGAGCGCTGCGTGAGCACCTCGCGGAACCGTGCCTCGTGCGCGGCCAGCGTCTCACTGTGCGCCGCGAGCTCGTCCGCCGTCAGCTCCGACAGCTGCCGCCCGCCGTCCAGCGCCGTGCGCACCAGGCCCGCGACGACCCCGTGCGCCTCGCGAAACGGAACGCCAAGCCCGACCAGCAGGTCGGCCACGTCGGTGGCAGCGGTCAACTCGTCCGCGGCGGCCTCGCGCAGGCGCTCGCGATGAAAGCGCACGCCCGCGACCATGCCCGTCGCTGCCGCGAGCGTGAGCTCGATCGTCTCGACGGCGTCGAACAGGTGCTCCTTGTCCTCCTGCAGATCCTTGTTGTAGGTGAGCGGCAGCGCGTGCATCACTCCGTGCAGGGCGCTGAGATGGCCGACCACGCGCGGCGCCTTGCCCCGCAGCAGCTCCGCCGCATCTGGATTCTTCTTCTGGGGCATGATCGAGCTACCCGAGCTCCATGCGTCCGGCAGCTCGCAGAAGGAGAACTCGACGCTCGACCACAGCACGAGCTCCGCTCCCAGCCGTGACAGGTGCGTGGCGCAGGTCGCGGCCGCGCTCAGGTAGTCGAACACGAAGTCCCGTCCGGACACGGCGTCGATCGAGTTGGGCGTGACCTCCGCGAACCCGAGCTCGCGCGCGAGCATGCGCCGGTCGGTGTCGAAGCTGACCCCCGCCAGCGCCCCGGAGCCGAGCGGCAGGCGCGAGGACTCGCGCAGCGCGAACTCAAAGCGCGCGCGATCGCGCGCGAGCATCCAGAAGTACGCCAGCAGATGATGGCCGAGATACACAGGCTGAGCGCGCTGCAGGTGGGTGTACCCCGGCATCGGCCAGTCCACGTGCTCCTGCGCGCGGTCCAGCAGGGCCGCCATCAGCACGCCGAGCGCCGCCCGTGCGGCGTCGGCGCGCTCGCGCGTATACATGGCGAGATCGGTGACGACCTGATCGTTGCGCGAGCGCGCGGTGTGCAGCTTCCCGCCGACCGGCCCGACGAGCTCTGTCAGGCGGCGCTCGATCGCCATGTGGATGTCCTCGTCGTCCTCCTCGAATGGGAAACGGTCCTCGGCGAGCTCGCGCTCGACCGCGTCCAGACCTCTGAGCAGCGCGTCACGATCGCTTGCGGAGACGATCTTCCGCGCGGCGAGCATCCGTGCGTGCGCCCGCGATTGGGCGATGTCGTACGGCCACAGCCTCCGGTCGAAGCCGATCGAAGCGTTCATGCGCTGAAAATCGGGGTGCTGGGGCTCGCGGAAGCGGGACATGCATCGGAGTCTATGGACGCGAGACGGTCGCCGGCCTCGTCGGCCAGGCGGCGGCTCACCCATCCTCCCTCGGCCCCAGGCCTCCTGATGGAGAGCGTGGCGGTGAGCGCGACCCGAAGCACGCCGAGCGGCGAGTCGCTCTCGCAACCGATACCATTGCGAGGACTGCTTTGTAGGAGGAGCATGACCTGAACGACGGCGGTCGCACGCGCCGTCCCCGTATCACGATGCCGCCCGCGGCCAGGACACCGCACGAGGAGACCTCTTCCTCCAGAGCTCGCCTTCCCCGCGGGCCACACACGCTTACGCGCGAGCAGGTGACCGCCAGCCAGCGCGAACGGCTGATCTCCGCGATGGGCGAGCTCGTGGGCGAGAACGGCTATGCGAGCACGACCGTCGCGAAGGTGACCGCGCGCGCCGGCGTGTCGCGCAAGGCTTTCTACCAGCATTTCGCGAACAAGCAAGGGTGCTTTCTCGCGGCCTACGACACGATCGCCGCCGAAGGCAGAAGCGAAGTCTCGCGCGCCTATGAGGCGGCCGCCAACCCAGCCAAGGGCGCGGAA
Organism: Solirubrobacteraceae bacterium; assembly: GCA_035948355.1. Taxonomy (GTDB): domain Bacteria; phylum Actinomycetota; class Thermoleophilia; order Solirubrobacterales; family Solirubrobacteraceae; genus Palsa-744. Next base: position 70,383 of record DASZJF010000037.1, on the reverse strand, counting down.
TCGGCGATCGCAAACCTGTTCGAACGGGCGGTCGAGAATCCCGGCGGCGTGCGTGTCGCGCTCGTCGAGGCCGGCGCCATCGGACAGGCCGGGATCGAACGCCGCGAGCGGCTGATGAGCGAGTACGAAGGACTGCTGCGCGACATGCTCCGGCTGCCGGCAGGCCCCGGCACGGTCCCCAACCCGGTGCTGCGGGGGATCGTCGGCGGCCTCAACGGAGTGCTCAACGCGCACGTGCGCAGCGGCAGGGTGGAGCAGCTCCGCGAGCTGATACCGGACCTCGTGGGATGGGCTACCTCGTATAACCCCCCACCACCGTCGATGCTACGGCTCCTGACCCAATCCACCAACGGTCACGCACTGCCGCCCGGGCTAGTCGGCGGCCGTGCACCGGGCACCCTCGCGCTGGATGCCCCCGCCACCGCCGGCGGCGGCCGTCGCGGGCTCGCCCGCGGCAAACACGGAGTCTCCCGTAGCCTCGTCGTACACAGCCAGCGCGAGCGCATCCTCGACGCGGTCGCGAACCTCGCCGCAAAAGACGGTTATGCCTCGCTGACCGTCGAGGGCATAGTCGAACGGGCCGCCGTCTCCCTCCAGGCGTTCTATGAACATTTCACCGGCAAGGAGGACGCGTTCCTCGTAGCCTACGAACTTGGCCACGCCAAGAGCCTCTCGATCGTGGAACGCGCCTATGCGGCTCAGCCCGACTGGCGTCTCGGTGTGCGCGAAGGCATCTCCGCGCTATTCGACTTCCTTGCCTCCGAGCCCGCCTTCGCGCACCTGGCGCTCGTGGATGCGCTGACCGCGACGCGCCGCACGGCCGAGCGCGCGATCGACGGCGCCGCCGCCTATGCCGAGATGCTCATCCCGGGCGCCGAACAGGCGACCGACCTTGTTCTGCCGCCCGCCGTGACGATCGAAGCCATCGCCGGCGGCTTGTTCGAGCTCTGCCTCACCTACGTCCTGCAGGGCCACACCGAGAGACTGTCAGAGCTCCTGCCCCGTGCAACCTACTTCGCGCTCGCGCCGTTCATCGGACCGGAACAGGCCGGGTACAGCGCCACCGCGTCCGTCACGGCCTGAGTCACCACACATCGGGCCGCCCGCTCCGACGCTCCCGTCCCGTCCATCCCGCAGCACTTCGCGGGCGCCGCGACCTCTGGGGATGGTCGCGGCGCCCGCTCGCGTGTTATCCGTGCCCGGCCGGCGGCCCAGGACACCGTCGCAAACCATACTCACTTGTCAATGATAAAGTAGACTGTTGTTTCTCACTCGGGTGGCCGCCTCTCTCCCGAAACGCGTTTTTGAATCACCTCGCCCGCCCGCTGCACGATCCCCGGAGGATGCGGCGAGCGCCATTGATGGCTCACCCGGACGCCGTCGGTCAGCCGGCGACGAGCCCTCGCCGGATATCCGCTCGCTGGCGGGATGCGGACAGCCTGCATCCATCTTTCCCCAGCAATACAAAAGAAAAACCCCAGATGCGCCGGGGCGCATCTGGGGTATGATGTAGGCGATCCCACTCGGCTCCACACCGGTTGGGGATTGGTAGGTCGACGCCGGGACGCTCGTCTTCAGGTCAGAGACGTCCCGGCGCCGGCCGTTTGCCCGGAGGTCAGGGGCACACAGGTATTACCAGATCTCCGAACCGTGTCAAGCTAGTCCGGCGCTCCGAACGCCTCACGATTGTCTCCGACTCGCTCCGACACCACCCAAAAGCGCTCCCGACGATGCCTCCTCGTGCGGTGACCGGCGCCGACAACGGTGTTCGAAGCCGCGGGCTGCGGGTCACCCAGAAACACTCGCCGGGTTCTACCGCCCCACCGCCCGAGCCAGCTCGCGAGCCACCCGTTCAACCTGACTCGTAGTCATCTCCGGGAAGAACGGCAGCGCCAGCGAACGCGCCGCCACGTCCTCGCACACGGGCAACTGACCCGACCGATGGCCGAACCGCTCGCGGTAGTAGCCCATCAGGTGAATGGCGGGCAGATACGGCTTGCTCTGGATGCCGTTCTCGGCAAGCCTACGTAGGACCGTGTCTCGCGCCACCCCTGCGGGCAACTGCACGACGAACACAAACCACCCCCGCCGATCCCCATCCATGTCCATACAGGGCAGCCCCAGCCCCTCGACGCCGGCGAGCGCCTCCCGATACCGGCCGGCCACGAGAGCCCGCCCGGCGAGCATCTCCTCCAGGCGCCCCAGCTGAGCGATCCCCAGCGCACAGGCGATGTCCGACAGCCGGTAGTTGAACCCCAGCCGGTCGTGATCGAGCCAGCCCATGTCCTTGGCCCGACCCTGATTGCGCTCGGAATCGATCCGCTCCTTCAGCTCCCCGTCGCCGAGGGTGACCATCCCTCCCTCGCCCGTCGTGATCTGCTTGTTGGCGTAAAACCCGAACACCGCCGGATGCCCGCGCGCGCCCACAGCCACCCCATTATCCCCATGCACAGCCCCGAGCGCCTCGCACGCGTCCTCGACGATCCCCAGCTCATGCGCCGCGCTGATCCGCTCAAACGCGGCCATGTCGGCGGGATAGCCAAAGATATGCACCGGCAAGATGGCCTTCGTCCGCGAGGTGATCGCAGCCTCCGCCGCGGCCGGATCGAGGTTCAGCGTAACCGGATCGATATCGGCAAAAACCGGCCGAGCCCCCTCATACACAGCGGCGTTGGCCGAAGCCACGAACGAGAACGGGCTCGTGATCACCTCATCCCCAGCCTCAACCCCCACCGCCCGCAGCGCAAGATGCAGCCCAGCGGTCCCACTGCTCACAGCACATGCATGCTCTGCCTCGACCCGAGCTGCAAACAGGCGCTCGAACTCCCCCACCCGAGACCCCAGCGACAACTGCCCCGAGCGCAGCACCTCCAACACGGCCAGCTCCTCGGCCTCCCCCAATACGGGTTTAGCGAGAGGAATAGGGTCGGAAGCGCCGGCGTCCCCACCGCTGTCCTCAGTTCCTCGGCGATTCGACATCCGATCGGCCGGCACCGAGCCCGCGGCCGCACCCGAGCCCTGCACTAGCCACTCCCGGCCGAGCGTAGCGTCGCAACCGACGAGGGCTTGCCGCCCAACATTCCACGCTCCAGCGAATCCACCAGCGCATCCCAAGAGGCGGCGATAAGGTTCTCGGAAACCCCAATCGACCCCCAAACATCCTTCCCATCCGAGGCATCGATCAGCACCCGGGTAACAGCCCCGGTCCCCTTCGTCTCATCGAGGATCCGCACCTTGAAGTTGACCAGGTCGATGTCCTTCAGATGCGGGTGAATCTCCCCGATCGCGTCGCGCAGCGCCTTGTCCAGAGCATGAACCGGACCGTTCCCCTCGGCGGTGCGCACATACCGATCGCCGCCAACCCAGATCTTGATCGTCGCCTCGGTGGTAGCCCGCCCATCGGCGTGCTTTTCGACGATCACCCGCCAGGACTCCAACTTGAACAGCGGCTCGTACTCGAGATCACCACCGGCCTCCCGCCGCATGAGCAGCTCGAACGACCCGTCCGCCGCCTCGAACTGAAACCCCTTGTGCTCGAGCTCCTTCACCCGCTCGACCACGCGCCGGGTGAACTCCTCATCGGCGGCGATCCCCGCCGCGCGTGCCTTCTCCACGATCGTGGCGCGCCCCGACAGCTCGGAGATCAACACGTCGCTGCGATTGCCGACCAGCGCCGGGTCGACGTGCTCAAACGCAGCGCTTGACTCGCGCACCCCCGCGGCGTGCATGCCGGCCTTGTGCGCAAACGCGTGCTTTCCCACATATGGCTGCCCCGGGTCGGGCGTCCGGTTCAGCAGCTCGTCGACGAAATGCGCGGTCTCCGTGAGTCGCGCCAAGCGCTCGGCCGGCAGCACCTCGTACCCCATCTTCAACTGCAGGTCGGCGACGATCGTGACGAGGTTGGCGTTGCCCGTGCGCTCGCCGATGCCGTTGATCGTCCCCTGCACCTGCGTGGCGCCCGCCTGCACCGCCACGAGCGTGTTCGCCACGCCGCAGCCGGTGTCGTCATGGGTGTGCACCCCGAGCGGAACATCCGGCATCTGCTCGCGCACCGCCTCGACCGCTTCGCGCACGTCCAGCGGCAGCGATCCCCCATTCGTGTCGCACAGCACGACCCGCTCGGCGCCGGCGTCCGCCGCGACGCGCACGCATTCCAGGGCGTAGCCGACGTCTTCCTCGATCCCGTCGAAGAAGTGCTCGGCGTCGAACAGCACCCGCTTGCCACGGGCCACTAGCAGCGCGATCGACTCGCCGATCATGCCCAGATTCTCCGCGCGCGTCACCTTCAACACGGTCTCGGCCTGCAGCACCGAACTCTTGCCGACGAGCGTGCACACGGGCACGAACGACTCCGCGAGCACGCGCAACCCCTCGTCCTCGGCGGCGTCCACGCCACGCCGGCGCGTCATCCCGAACGCGACCACCTCAGCGTTCTGCAACGTCTCTCGCTCGAGCAGCTCGAACAGCTCGATCTCCTTCGGGTTGGACGCGGGAAACCCCGCCTCGATCATGTGCACGCCGAGCGCGTCGAGCGCGTGCACGACCCGAACCTTCTCCGCGGCCGTCAGCGTCATGCCGCCACCGCCCATGCCGTCACGCAGGGTCGCGTCGTAGACCTGGATAGGGGACATGGGCCTACCCCGCCGCGGCGGTGCTGCCGCTCGGCGCGGCGGCCTGGGGGCGACGCGCCTGCTCAGCGGCGGCGCCTACGCCGTCGGGCGTCTGCAGCGCCTCGGGCGCGACCACGTCCAGCCACTCGCGGTAGCGCTCGGTGCGACCGTGGATCGCGTCATCGAACGCGGCCTGCAGCACGCGCGTGATCTCGCCCGGCTCGCCCGTGCCGACGGGATGGTCGTCGACTTCGCGCACCGGCACGAGCTCGGCGGCGGTCCCCGACATGAATACCTCGTCAGCGAGATACATCTCCGCGCGCGCCACGTCGCGCTCCACGACGGTGTAGCCGAGGTCCTGGGCGATCTGCATGACTGAGCGGCGCGTGATCCCGTCGAGAATCGAGTTGCTCTGTCCGGGCGTTGCGATCACGCCGTCGCGCACGATGTAGATGTTCTCGCCCGTTCCCTCGCACACATACCCATGTTCATCGAGCAGGATCGCCTCCTCGTAGCCGGCCTTGATCGACTCGATCTTCGCGAGCACGTTGTTGAGGTACTGGCCCGAGGCCTTCGCGTGCGGGATCAGCGAGCGCGGGCCGATCCGCTCCCACGAGGAGACCTTCGCGCGCACGCCGTGGCGCATGCCCTCCTCGCCGAGATACGTGCCCCACTCCCAGCAGGCGATCGTCACGTCCACGGGGGCGTCGACCGGGTTCAGCCCCATCGTGCCGTAGCCGCGGTAGACGATCGGGCGGATGTAGCAGGAGCTCAGTCCATTGCGCGCCACGAGCTCGCGCGTGGCGCCGCGCAACTCCTCGTCGGAGTAGGGCAGCGGCATGTAGAACAGCTCGGCCGATTTCCGTAGCCGTTCCACGTGCTCGGCGTTGCGGAACACCGCCGGCCCGAGCTCCGTGTCATAGCAGCGCACGCCCTCGAACACGCCCGTGCCGTAGTGCAATCCGTGCGTCAGGACGTGGACCTTCGCGTCCTCCCATGCGATGAATTCTCCGTTCATCCATATGAGGTCCGTTGGCTCCACGTTCATCTCACTCCTATTCGAGGTTGTCGAGCACTGCCCTGGTCGCGCTCGCCGTCCCGTCCGCGCCACCCAGGTCGGGGGTGCGCAGGCCACCATCGAGCGCTTTCTCAACGGCCGATTCTATCGCCGTCGCCGCGTCCGGCAAATCGAGTCCGTGCCGGAGCATCATCGCCACCGACAGCAGCATCGCCAGCGGATTGGCCGCGCCCGTGCCGGCGATGTCCGGCGCGGAGCCGTGCACGGGCTCGAACAGGCCCGGGCCGTCCCCACCCAGTGAGGCGCTCGGCAGCAGTCCGATCGAGCCGGTGATCATCGCCGCCTCATCGCTGAGGATGTCGCCGAACATGTTCTCCGTCAAGATCGCGTCGAACTCCCGCGGCGCGGAGACCAGCTGCATCGCGGCGTTGTCCACGAGCACGTGCTCGAGCTGGATGTGCGGAAACTCCCGCGCATGCACGCCGATCACTACCTCGCGCCACAGCCGCGAGGTCTCCAAGACATTGGCCTTGTCCACACTCGAGACCTTCGCCCGCGCGGCTTTGAACGCGACGCGCGCGATCCGCTCGATCTCCGCGGTCGTGTACGCGCACACGTCGCTGGCCTCCTCGGCCGTGCGCGTCTTCTCGCCGAAGTAGATCCCGCCCGTGAGCTCGCGCACGACCAGCAGATCGGTCCCCTCGATGCGCTCGCGCTTCAGCGGCGAGGCGTCATACAGCGCGGGCAGCGGCTTGACCGGGCGCAGGTTCGCGTACAGCCCCAGCCCCTTGCGCAACCCGAGCAGTCCCTGCTCCGGGCGCGGCGCGTTCGGGTCGGTGCTGTCCCACTTCGGCCCCCCCACCGCCGCCAGCAGCACCGCGTCGGCCGTGCGACACGCGGCGAGCGTCTCGTCGGTGAGCGCGACTCCGTGCGCGTCGATCGCGGCGCCGCCGAACGGGTGCTCCTCGAACTCGAACTCCCCCAGCCTTTGCAGCACCTCCAGCGCGGGGGCCATGATCTCCGGACCGATCCCGTCGCCGGGCAGCGTGACGATGCGATGACTCATTCCTCGCCCCCGCGCCTACAGCGCCGTGGTCGCGACGTTCGCCCAACCGACATGCTCGCGCACGTGCTCGAACTCGGCGATCTCCGCCGCCTGCTCGAGCGTCAGCGCGATGTCATCGAGACCGTTCAGCAGCCGATGGCGGATCTCGTGGTCGATCTCGAAAGAGACCTCGCGCCCAGCGAAGCGAACCTCCTGCTCGAGCAGGTCGACCTCGCCAGCGCCGGCATGAGCCAGCGCGCGGCAGTCCTCCGCGCCGATCACGATCGGCAACAGACCGATCTTCGTGCAGTTGGAGTAGAAGATGTCCGCGAAGCTCGGCGCCACGATCGCCTGAAACCCGTAATCCTGCAGCCCCCACGGAGCGTGCTCGCGCGAGCTGCCGCAACCGAAGTTCTCGCCCGCAACGAGGATCGGATTGGCCGGCAGATCCCATCCCGGCTCCTTCGCCCAGTCATAGAACAGGAACTCGCCGAACCCGCTGCGCTCCACGCGCTTGAGGAACTGCTTGGGCATAATCTGGTCGGTGTCTACGTCCGCGCGGTCGAGGTGGCTGACGGGCCCTGAGATGACGCTGATCGGATCCACGATTTAGCTCCAATCCCTGATGTCTACGAAGTGACCCTCGATTGCCGCGGCGGCGGCCATCTGTGGGGATACGAGGTGCGTGCGCCCACCCCTGCCTTGCCGACCCTCGAAGTTGCGGTTCGAGGTGGAAGCGCAGCGCTCGCCCGGCTGCAATATGTCTGGGTTCATCCCCAGGCACATCGAGCAGCCCGCCACTCGCCAGTCGAACCCGGCCTCGCGGAACACGCGATCGAGCCCCTCGGCCTCGGCCTGCGCCTTCACCTGCTGAGAGCCGGGCACGACCATCGCGTCGACGCCGGAGGCGACCTTGCGGCCCGCGACGACCTCGGCGGCGGCGCGCAGGTCGCCGATGCGCGAGTTCGTGCACGAGCCGATGAACACGCGATCGAGCGCAATCCTTTCGATCGGCGTGCCGGGCTCCAGGGCCATGTAGGCCAGCGCGCGTTCGGTCGCCTCGCGATCGGCTGGAGTGTCGAACTCCTCCGGCGCTGGCACGCGCTCGGTGACCGCGCGCACCATGCCGGGGTTCGTGCCCCACGTCACCTGCGGGGAGATCTTCGTCGCGTCGATCGACACCTCGCTGTCGAACTCGGCGCCCTCCTCGCTGCTCAGCTCACGCCAGGCCGCGATCGCCGTCTCCAGCTCCGCGCCCCGGGGCGCGCCCGGACGCTCGTTCTCGGTGAACCACGCGAACGTCGTCTCGTCGGGTGCGATCATGCCGGCGCGACCACCGCCCTCGATCGTCATGTTGCAGACGGTCATCCGTCCCTCCATCGACAGCGCCTCGATCGCCGGCCCGGCGTACTCGACGACGTGGCCGGTCATCCCGCCAACGCCCAGCCGCCCGAGCGTGCCCAGGATCAGGTCCTTGGCGGTGACCCCGAACCCCAGCTCGCCCGCGTAGGCGATGCGCATCGAGCGCGGCTTGTGCTGAACCATGCACTGGGTCGCCAGCACGTGCTCGACCTCGCTCGTGCCGATCCCGAACGCCAGCGCCCCGAACGCTCCATGTGTGGAGGTGTGCGAGTCCCCGCACACGATCGTCATGCCCGGCTGCGTCACCCCCAGCTCAGGGCCGATCACGTGCACGATCCCCTGACGGTCCGAGCCGAGCGAATACACGGGCACGCCGAACTCCGCGCAGTTGCGCTCCAGCGTTTCCACCTGCACGCGCGAGAGCTCGTCCTTGATGCGCGCCGCCACGGGCGTGCCGTCGGTCGGCGTGTTGTGATCGGCCGTCGCCAGCGTGCGGTCGGGGCGGCGCACCGTGCGGCCGGCCAGGCGCAACCCGTCGAACGCCTGCGGGCTCGTGACCTCGTGTACCAGGTGCAGGTCTATGTACAGGAGGCCGTGGGCTACCTCGTGCCGCTCCCAGATCTTCTCGAACATGTTCTTCGGCTTTGTCATTGTTCATTCCCGCGCCGCGGTTTTTGGTCACGTCCGCGGAGCATCCGGCCCCGCGTTTTAAGGCCACGTGCGGCATCGTGCCGCCCGTGACGCCGGGCTTCGCCCGGCTTTTGGTTGGCGTTGTGGCAGACGAGTTTCATGACGAGGACCTAACTACGCCTCAGCCCGGCGCTGACGACGGCCAGAAACGAGGCCGCCTCCCCATCGGATGGGTTCTCGAAGTGATGCGCTAGGTCGGCGTCGAAGGTGACACAGTCGCCCTCGCCCAGCTCATAGCGCTGCCCGTCGCATACGAGCACGACCGAACCCCGCTCGACGAGCGCGGTCTCGCGGCTACCGGGCTCGTGCATCGGCGGATCGTCCGCGGCGCCGGTGGCGCCTCCCGGCGCAAGCGTGTGGCGTGAGAGCTCGGCGCGCTGCCCGGGCTGCGCGGCGGTCATCACCTCGAAGCTGTGTCCCCGTCGCTTGTTGCCCCCGCGCTGACGCTCCTTCGGGCGAACGACCGTAACGGCGCCGTCCTCATCCAGGCGCAGCAACTGCGACAACCGCAATTCCAATCCCGCGGCGATGCGCGCCGCGACCGTCAGGGTAGGGCTCGTCTCGCCGCGCTCGACCTGCGAGAGCATCGGCGCGCTCACGCCGCTGCGCAATGCCAGCTCGCGCAGCGACAGCGACTCGGACTCGCGCAGCGCCTTCACGCGCGCGCCGATCGTGACCGGATCGAGCGGGTCGATCGCTGCGGATGGATGCTGTTCGACCGGCGTCTGGACGGCTGGAGGCGTCATACGCGCGTACGTTATCACAGACGCGCGTATGACGCTCTACGTGCTCACCCTGCTCAAGGCCCGGCGGGCTCGGGCAGTCCGACGGCGTCCGCCGAAGCTAGCGCCCGCGCACGCGCCACCGACAACGCCCGCACGTAAGCCCGCGCAGCCGCGTCGATGATGTCCGTCGAAATGCCCTGCCCGGCACCGGAGGAGCCGTCCACCTCGACGACGACCGACACCTCGCCGAGCGCATCCTGCCCCTCGGTGACAGCACCGATCGTGAACTCGCCGAGCTGCGCCTCCACGCCCGCGGCGGCGTTGATCGCGCGAAACACGGCGTCGATCGGACCGTCGCCGGTGAAGGAGCCCTCGGCCGCGCCGCCCGCGGGCAGCGTCACCGATACGCGCGCGTGCGGGGGCCGGCGCGAGGAAGCCTCGACCTCGAACCAGTCGAGTGCATACCCGGGGATCTCCTCGCGCAGCTCGTCGGTCACGAGCGCCTCCAGGTCCATCGCGGTGACCTGCTTCTTGCGGTCGGCGATCTCCTTGAAGCGCTTGAACGCGGTGTTCAGCGCCTGGCCGTCGAGCTGGAAGCCCATCTCCTCCAGCGCGTCGCGCAGCGCATGGCGCCCGGAGTGCTTGCCCAGCACGAGCGAGTTGCTCTTCAATCCGACGGTCGTGGCGTCCATGATCTCGTACGTGGTGCGCTCCTTCAGCACGCCGTCCTGGTGGATGCCGGCCTCGTGCGCGAACGCGTTGCGACCGACGATCGCCTTGTTCGGCTGCACCTGGTAGCCGGTCAAGCGCGACACCAGGCGGCTGGTGCGCGCGATCTCGGTCGTGTCGATCCCGCTCCACAATCCGAGGCTCGGCTCGCGCGTGTGCAGCAGCATCACGATCTCCTCCAGCGAGGCGTTACCGGCGCGCTCGCCGATTCCGTTGATCGCGCACTCCACCTGCCGGCAGCCGGCTTCCACGCCCGCCAGCGAGTTGGCGACGGCCAAACCCAGGTCGTCGTGGCAGTGAACCGAGACGACCACGTCGCGCAAACCGGGCACCAGGCGGTAGAGCTCGTCGAACATCGCTGCGTACTCGCGCGGCATCGTGTAGCCGACCGTGTCGGGCACGTTGATCGTGGTGGCGCCCTCCTCCAGCGCGACCTGGATCACTTCGGCCATGTACTCGATGTCCGAGCGCGAGCCGTCCTCAGGTGAGAACTCGACGTCGTCGGTGTACTCGCGCGCCTGCGCGACCGCCGCGCGCGCCTGTCCGATCACGTCCGCGCGCGTGGTCTGCAGCTTGCGCTCGATGTGAATGTTGCTGGTGGCGATGAACGTGTGAATCCGCGGCCGCGCGGAGTCCTTGACCGCGTTCCAGGCGGCGTCGATGTCCTGCTTGCTCGTACGCGCGAGGCCGCAGATCACGGGTCCTTCGACCTCCCGCGCGATCGCCTGCACCGCCTCGAAGTCGCCCGGGGAGGTGATCGGAAAGCCGGCCTCGATGATGTCCACGCCCAGCCGCGCGAGCTGGTGGGCGATCTCCAGCTTCTCCTGGCGGTTCAGCGAGATCCCGGGCGACTGCTCGCCGTCGCGCAGCGTCGTGTCGAAGACCCGCACACGCGCCTGCTCGGTTCGCTCCGGAGGTGGGGATGCTCCTGTGTCACTCATGTCGTTCCTCACGATTACGGTTCCTTTCGAAGTCTCGATTACCTGCTGCTCTCCGTTGGTATGCGGCTACGCGGCCGCCACGCGCTCTATTCCCCCAGAGGGGGAAGCAGCAGGAGAAGCAGAAGGGACGAGAACTGGAACGACATCTAGGCGCAGATTAGCACCCACCCGCCGAGAAGCAACCGCTTTGGAGGCGACGGACTCGCCGCGCAACCCAGCCCGTTAAGGAGTGAGGATTACCTTCCCGACATTGCGGCGTTCGGTGATCATGTTCTGCGCCGCCCCGGCTTCCTCGAACGAGAACGTCCCCGCGACGACCGGTTGGACGATTCCGTCGGCGGTCATTTCCGCCAGCGCCGCGCTGACCTCGGCGCGGCGGCGCTCGTCCTGGGAGAGCGTGTACATGTTCAGCCCGATCACGGCCTTGGAGGCGGACATCTGTTTGATCATGTTGAAGCGGGGCATACGCAGCGCGGTTTTCAGCGCCGGGATCGGGTTGCGCCGCTCGCCGGAGACCACACCGGAGGCGCCGAAGGCGATCAGGCGCCCGCCGGGGCCGAGCAGCTCGTAGCTGCGGCGAAAGCTCTTGCCGCCGATCGCGTCCATGATCACGTCGAACTGCGGCAGGCCGCGCTCCCAGCCGGACTTGGTGTAGTCGAGCGCATGATCGACGCCGAGTTCGGAGATCCGTGCGTGCTTGCCCGGCGAGGCGGTCCCGTAGACCTCGGCGCCGGCGCGCTTGGCGACCTGCGTCGCGGCGATGCCGACGCCGCCGGCGGCCGCCTGAATCAGCACGCGTTCCCCCGCCCGCAAGCCGCCGAAGCGCAGGAGCCCCATCCACGCGGTGCCGTAGTTGACGGGGATCGCGGCGCCCTGCTCGAACGTGAGCCCGTCGGGCAGGGGCAGCACGCCGTCGGCGGGTGCGACCACCTGCGAGGCGTAGCCGCCGAACTCGGTGCCGGCGACGACCCGCTGACCGGGGCTCAAGCCCTCGACGCCCTCGCCCAACTCGAGGATCGTGCCCGCGATCTCATAGCCGACGACGCACGGCGGCTTGGGCGCGTCGGGGTAGAAGCCCAGGCGCGCCATCACGTCGGCGAAGTTGATCCCCGCGGCGGCAACGTCGATGCGAACCTCCCCGGCACCGAGGGTCGGATCGGGCCGCTCCTGGACCTTGAGCACCCCCGGCCCGCCGTGCTTGGTAATGACGACTGCGCGCATCGACGACACCCTACCCGATTTTGTTAGCAGACACTAATAGCCGCCTCTTACGGCCCCGTCAGCCGAGATCGACCGACCAGCCGTTGACGAATCCCTCGGAGGCGACGATCTCATCGACGACGTCGTCCGGCACGCGCGCGTCGGTCGTGACGACCATCGCGGCCAAGCGCCCATCCTCGCCGCCGGTGCCCGCCTCGCCCTGACCGTCGGGAACGTGGCCGACGGCGGCGGAGGAGATGTTGATGCCGTGCGCGCCGAAGATCGTGCCGACGCGGCCGATCATGCCGGGCAGATCCTGGTAGCGGAAGACGGTCACGTAGGGCTCGAGCTCGATCGTCAGGCGCCGGCCCTGGACCTCGACGAGATGGGGCACGCGATTGGGGCCGATGCCGGTGCCGGCGACCGCGACGCGCTCCGCTCCCGCCTCGACCGTGACGCGGATCAGCTCGTTGAAGTCCTGCGCCTCGGAGACGGTCTTGTCCTCGACGATGATCCCGCGCTGCTGGGCCATGGTGGGGGCGTTGACGAGGTTGACCTCCTCCTCCGTGCGCCCCTGCAGGGCGCCCTGGATCACGGCGAGCGTCAAGAGGCGCGTGTCGAAGTCGGCGATGCGCCCGAGGAACGCGGCCTCGATGCGCTCGACCGAGCTGCCCTCGGCGAGCTCCATCGCCAGGCGCCCGAGCTGGGTGGCGAGCGGCAGGAACGGACCGAGCACCTCCATGTCCTCGGCGCCGATCGCGGGGATGTTGACGGCCGTGGAGACGACGCCGCCGGTGAGCGCGGCGAGCACCTGCTCGGCGCTCTGATAGCCCGCGCGATCGGTGGCCTCGGCGGTCGAGGCGCCCAGGTGCGGGGTGACCACCACCTGCGGGTAGCCATCGAACAGCGGGTAATCGGTCATCGGCTCGGAGGGGAACACGTCCAGCGCGGCGCCGGCGACCTTGCCCGAGTCCAGGGCCGCCTGCAGGGCGGCGTCGTCGATCAGCCCGCCGCGGGCGACGTTGAGCACGCGCACGCCGTCGCGCATCTTGGCGAACGCCTCGGCGTCGAGGAAGCCTTCCGTCTCGGGTGCCTTGGGCAGGTGGATGGTGATGAAGTCGGCCTGCGCGTAGACGTCCTCGGGCGAGTCGGCCCTTGCGACCCCCAGCTCGCGGTAGCGCTCGGCGCTGACGAACGGGTCGAACGCGAGCACGCGCATGCCGAAGCCGCGCGCGCGCTGGGCGACGAGCTGGCCGATGCGCCCGAAGCCGAGGATGCCGAGCGTCTTCTCGTACAGCTCGACGCCGGAGTATTTCGAGCGATCCCATTTGCCTTCGTGCAATGACTGGTGCGCCTGGGGAATGTTGCGCGCTAGCGCGAGCAGCAGCGCGAGCGTGTGCTCGGCGGCGGTGACGACGTTGGACTGGGGCGCGTTGGCGACGACGATCCCACGACGCGTGGCGGCGGGCACGTCGACGTTGTCCACGCCCACCCCGGCGCGCCCGATCACGCGCAGGTTGACGGCGCGCTCGATCAGCTCCGCGGTCATCTTCGTGGCCGAGCGAATCAGGATGCCGTGGTAGGCGCCGATCCGCTCGTTCAGCTCCTCCTCGCTCCAGTCGATGCCGAGATCGACGTCGCAGCGCGTGCGCAGCAGCTCGATACCCGAGTCGCCGACCTTCTCCTTGACGAGGACTTTCAGGCACTCTGAGGTGTCCGGGGCCGCGGTGTTCATGACGCGCTCCTTTCGACCACCCAGTCGATACACGCGGTCAAGGCGCGTACGTCGTCCGGATCGACCGCGGGGAACATGCCGATCCGCAGCTGGTTGCGCCCGAGCTTGCGGTAGGGCTCGACGTCGACGATCCCGTTCGCGCGCAGGGTCGCGGCGACGGCGGCCGCGTCGACCTCGCCGGCGAAGTCGATCGTCCCGACGACGAGCGAGCGCTTGGCCGGGTCGGCGACGAACGGGGTCGTATACGCGGTGCTCTCAGCCCAGCCATACAGGTGCCCGGAGGACTCGCGCGTGCGCGACACACACCAGTCCAGGCCGCCGCCGTCGAGCATCCAGCGGATCTGGTCGGCGAGCAGGAACAGCGTCGCGACCGCGGGGGTGTTGTACGTCTGATCTTTGAGCGAGTTCTCCAGGGCGGTGCCGAGCGAGAGGAACGCGGGGATCCAGCGCTCGGAGGCTGCGAGCGCGGCGATCCGCTCCTGCGCGGCGGGGCTGAGCAGCGCGATCCACAGACCGCCGTCGCCGGCGAAGGCCTTCTGCGGGGCGAAGTAGTAGGCGTCGGCCTGAGAGACGTCCACGGGCAGCCCGCCGGCGCCGGAGGTCGCGTCGATCAGCACGAGGGCATCGCCGGTCGCGGCCGGTCGCCGCACTCCGACCATCACGCCCGTGGAGGTCTCGTTGTGCGCCCACGTCACGGCGTCCACGGGTCCGTTGGGCGTGTCGAGCGCGCCCGGGTCGGGAGCGTCGCCGGGGTCGGCGGAGACGACGATCGGGTCCTCCAGGAAGGGCGCGCCGGTGGTGACGGTGGCGAACTTGGAGGAGAACTCGCCGTAGGTCAGGTGCAGCGCGCGGCGCTCGATCAGGCCGAGGGCAGCAGCGTCCCAGAAGGCCGTGGCACCGCCGTTGCCGAGCGCGATCTCATGGCCGTCCGGCATTGAGAACAGCTCGCGCAGGCCGGCGTGGATGTCTCCCACGAGCGCCTTGACGGGCTTCTGGCGATGCGAGGTCCCCATCACCGCGGCGCCATCGCTGGCGAGACGCGCGAGCGCATCGGGGCGCAGGCGCGAGGGTCCGCAGCCAAAGCGCCCGTCGGCGGGCTTCAGCTCAGCCGGTATGACCAGTTGCGTCATCAAAAAGAAGGCTTGATCCAGTCCATGTGCGAGCGCAGCTCTGAGCCGACGTGCTCGACCTGGGTGTCGGCCTGTTCGGCGCGCATGCGCAGGAAGTTCTCCTGGCCGGCGCGGTTCTCGGCGATCCACTCGCGCGCGAAGTCGCCGGACTGGATCTCGGCGAGGATCTGGCGCATGGCCTTGCGCGTCTCGTCGGTGATGACGCGCTTGCCGCGGGTGTAGTCGCCGTACTCGGCCGTGTTGGAGATCGAGTAGCGCATCCCGGCGAGGCCCTTCTCGTACATCAGGTCGGCGATCAGCTTGAGCTCGTGCAGGCACTCGAAGTAGGCCATCTCGGGGTCATAGCCGGCCTCGACGAGCGTCTGGAAGCCGGCCTGGACGAGCTCGGAGGCGCCGCCGCAGAGGACGGCCTGCTCGCCGAAGAGGTCGGTCTCGGTCTCGTCCTTGAAGGTCGTCTCGATCACGCCGCCGCGGGTGCAGCCGATGCCCTTGGCGTAGGCGAGCGCAAGCCCACGGGCATTGCCGGTGGCATCCTGGGCGACGGCGATCAGGCCGGGCACGCCGCTGCCCTCGGTGAACTGGCGGCGGACGAGGTGGCCGGGGCCCTTGGGCGCGACCATCCCCACGTCGACCCCGGCAGGAGGCTCGATCTCGCCGTAGTGGATCGAGAAACCGTGGCCGAAGAGGATCATGTTGCCCTCGGCGATGCCGTCGCGGATGTCCGACTCCCAGACGTCGTGGTGGCGCTCGTCGGGCAGCAGGATCATCACGAGATCGCCGCGACTGGCGGCGTCCACGACGGACAGGACCTCCAGGCCCTGCGCGCGCGCTTGCGCCACGGAGGCGGAGTCGGATCGCAGGCCGACGACCACCTCGACGCCGGAGTCCTTCAGGTTGAGCGCGTGGGCGTGACCCTGGGAGCCGTAGCCGATGATCGCGACGGTCTTGCCGTGCAGGAGCTTGAGGTCTGCGTCGTCGTCGTAGAGCATGGGGCGGCAGGCTATCGGTTCGACGCCCGATCCCGAACCCCGATCGGTCAACTGAGACCGGCGAAGTCGCACGACGCCCGAGCGGACGCGAACGTGAACGTCGGTCAGGCGTTTGTCGGTCAGGCGCTGGCGGAGGCGACGAGCGTGCGTCCGGGGATCGCGAGCGTCCCGTCCGCTTCGGTAAACGCTTCCAGGCGCGCGGCGAGACCGGAGCGGATCTGCGCGATCTCGGGCTCGGGGCGGCTGAGGACGGCGTTGTGGAAGGCGTGGGAGATGTCGAGCGTGGTCTCCCAGAAGGCGTCGAAGGAGGGGTGGCGCTGCTCGACCTGCAGCGCCTGCACGTCGATCTCGGCGAAGCCGGCCTGTGCGAGCAGCTCGCGCACGCGCTCTGGGTCTCCCAGCGCAAAAGGGCCGGGTGTGCCCTGGGCGGGCGAGGAGGCGAGCCCGCGCTCCAGCAGCTCCATGTTCGGCAACAGCGCCCAGGGATTGTGCTGGACGGAGTCCCACACGGCCAGGGCGACGCGCCCGCCCGGTCGCAGCACGCGGCGGGTCTCGGCCAGCGCGGCGGGCGGGTCGGCGAGCAGCATGTAGCCCCAGCGGCAGAGGACGGCGTCGACGCTGGCGAGCGGCAGGTCGATCCATTCGGCGCCCAGCACCTGAAACTCGATGTTGCTGAGCCCCAGTTCGACCGCGCGGGCGCGGGCGCCCTCGAGCATCGCGTCGGCCTGATCGGAGACGATCACCCCGCCCATCGGGGCGACGAGCTCGGCCGCGAGCATGCCCGTCTCCCCCAGTCCGGCCGCCAGCTCGAGCACGCGCTGGCCGGGCTGCAGGGAGACCGCGTCGAGCATCCACGCCGACACGGGCGCGCCGAACCCGCGGATCGTCTCCTGCCGGCGCGTCCAGCCGGGGGCCGCGGCTTCCCAGCCGGCGAGGCTCGACTCGCGGTGGGCGTTGGCGTCGAACGCCGGCGTGTCCTCGCCGTGCCCGTTGGCGGGAGGTGCGTCATCGTTGTCGTTGGGACGCGCGTTCACGAGAGGCTCCTGCGCAACAGCTTGCCCGAATGCGTGCGGGGCAATGGCGTGGTGGCGATGTCGAGCTGCTTGGGGACCTTATAGCGGGCCAGGCGTTCGGCGCAGTACGCGCGCAGGGTCGAGTCCTCGAGGGTGGCACCGGGGCGCGGCACGACGATCGCCGTGACGGCCTCCCCCCACGCCGGGTCGGGTCGGCCGAGAACGGCCGCTTCCAGCACATCAGGATGGGATTCGAGCACGGCCTCGACCTCGGCCGGGGCGACGTTCTCGCCGCCGCTGACGATCGTGTCGGCGACGCGGCCGGTGACCTGGAGGAAGCCGTGCTCGTCGAGCGAGCCGAGATCGCCGGTGCGCAGCCAGCCATCGGGACCGCGCGATCCCGGGGCGACGGTCGGACCGGAGACGAGAATCTCACCGATGTGGGAGTACCCCCCGGACTTCTCTGCGGGATGCTCCAACTCTCCGTCTCCGGACGCCCCGTCGATGCGTACGCGCGTGCAGAACAGCGACGGGCCTGCGGTGGTGACCTGCGAGCAGGCCTCGGTCAGCCCGTAAGTGGAGCTGACGGGCACACCGGCCTCGCGGGCGCGCCCGATCAACGCGTCAGGAACGGGACCACCGCCGGTGAGCGCGCAACGGAGCACAGGCGGGCGCTCCAGGCCGGCATCGAGCAGGCGCGCGAGGGTCGTCGAGACGAGCGAGACGAGCGTGATGTCATGCTCGCGCAGGGCGCGCAGGACGAGGTCGGTGTCGAAGCGCTCGTGGACGACGGCGGTCGTGGCGTAGATCGCCGAGCGCACGAGGATCGAGAGGCCGCCTACGTGGGAGACCGGCAGCGCGCACAGCCAGCGCTCGCCCGGGTCGAGGTCCAGAGCGACGGCGGAGCCGAGGGCGCTCCACAGGAAGTTGCCGTATGTCAGCTCGATCGGGCGCGGCGCGGAGGTGGTGCCGGAGGTGTGGATGACGGCGGCGACGGCGTCGAGATCGTGACGTTCGTCGAGCACGAGCTCCGAGCCCGCCTCGGCGTAGGGTCCGGCGCTCAACGTCTCCGACACGACCACAGATGCACCCGCGCAGACGTGCGCGTGCTCGACCTGGGCGAGGCGCAGATCGACAGGCACGGCGACGGCGCCGAGCAGCAGGCAGGCATGGAGGGTCTCCGCGAAGGCCGGGCCGGGCGCCAGCGCGATCGCCACGCGATCCTCCCTCCCCACTCCGCGGGACGACAGCGCGGCGGCAGCGCGGCGCGCAGCGGCGTGCAGTTCGGCGTAGGTGCAGGACGAAGATGCGCCCTCGGGGCCCTCGAAGGCCGTCGATTCGGGGCGCGTGCGCGCGGCGCGATGCAGCCAGCCCTCAACCTGCATGGCCACAGGCTAGCCTTCGCGGCTATGACGACCACCTGGACGAGCGCCGGCGCCTACGAGGACATCCGCTATGAGAAGTCCGGGACGCAGGACGCGCCGACGGGGATCGCGAAGATCACGATCGACCGCCCGGAGGTCCGCAACGCGTTCCGGCCGCAGACGATCGTCGAGATATCGAGGGCCTTGGAGGACGCGCGCGAGGACACGGAGATCGGCGTGATCGTGTTGACGGGGGCGGGCGATGAGGCGTTCTGCTCGGGCGGGGATCAGCGGGTGCGCGGCGATTCGGGGTATCTCGCCGAGGACGAGGCGGGCAAAGCGGGGATCGGCCGCTTTCATGTGACCGATCTGCACGTGCAGATCCGCCGGTTGCCGAAGCCGGTCGTGGCGATGGTCGCGGGGTATGCGATCGGGGGCGGGCACGTGCTGCATCTGGTGTGCGATCTGACGATCGCGGCGGAGAACGCGAAGTTCGGGCAGGTGGGGCCGAAGGTGGGATCGTTCGACGGGGGGTTTGGCGCGGGCCTGTTGGCGAACCTGGTGGGTCCGAAGAAGGCGAAGGAGATCTGGTTTCTGTGCAGGCAGTACTCGGCGGAGGAAGCGCTCGCGATGGGGATGGTGAACACGGTCGTGCCGCTCGCGCGGCTGGAAGCTGAGACGGTGAAGTGGTGTGAGGAGATGCTGGCCCTGTCGCCGTTCGCGCTGCGGTTGCTGAAGGCGAGCTTCAACGCCGCCGAGGACGGGTTGACGGGCATCCAGCAATTGGCGCACGACGCCAATCTCCTGTTCTACGGCAGCGAGGAGGCCCAGGAGGGCCGCAACGCCTATCGGGAGAAGCGCAGACCGGAGTTCGAGCGGTTTCCCAGGCGCGCGTGAGCACGGCGATGCAGAGCACTTCGACGCTCACGGCGCCGGGCGACACAGGCATGACCGACCGCCCGAGCATGGTGCGGATCTGGGTGATGGCCGCACGAATACGGACACTGCCGGCAGCGGTCGCGCCGGTGCTTGTGGGAACGTCGCTGGCGTTGGGCGCGGGCGTGTTTCACCCGTTGGCGTTCGTGGCGGCGTTGCTGGGGGCGGTGTTCATCCAGGTGGGGACGAATCTGTCGAACGATTACTCGGACGCGCGCCGGGGCGCGGACACCGAGGACCGACTTGGCCCGGTGAGAGTTACGGCGGGTGGCCTGGTGCCACCCAGGCAGGTGCTGATCGCGACGTACGCGACGTTCGGGCTGGCGGTGCTGTGCGGTGTGTATCTGGTGGCGGTCGCGGGACCGGAGCTGATCGCGGTCGGTGCGGCGTCGATTCTCGCGGGCGTGCTGTACACGGGCGGACCGCGGCCGTACGGGTATGAGGGATTGGGCGAGGTGTTCGTGTTCCTGTTCTTCGGCGTGGTCGCGGTGACGGGCTCGTATTTCGTGCAGGTGCAGGAGCTGCCGTGGCAGGCGTTCGGGTGCGCCGTGCCGGTGGGGCTGCTGGCGAGCGCGATCCTGGTGGTGAACAACGTCAGGGACATCGACACTGACAGGCGCGCGGGCAAGCGCACGCTCGCGGTCAGACTGGGAAGGGAACGCACGAGAGCCCTGTATACGGCGATGGCGATAAGCGCGTTCGTGAGCGCACCGGTGCTGTGGGCGCTGGGCATGTCGCCGTGGCTGCTGCTCAGCTGGGCGGCGATCCCGCTCGCGGTGGGGGTCGTGAGGACGGTGAGGACGCGGGTGGACGGCCCGGCCCTGAACGGCGCGCTGGCGAAGACGGGCATGCTGCAGCTGCTGTTCTGCCTGTTGTTCGCGGCGGGGATCCTCGCGAGCGGCGGGATCTGAAAGGGATAGTGAACCGGATGGGGGCTGATGGGTGGGTGAGCCATGGGTCAGCCCTTTCAGCGAATGCGGTCCAAGCCGCTCACCGCAGCCGCCGGCATAGCGGAAGCGTGAGGGGCGCAAGATGAAATTGAGCGTCGAGCGCAGGACGGTGCGGTTGCGAAAACCGCTGGAGACGGCGCACGGCACGGTGGAGGAGCGCGAGCTGGTGATGGTGACGCTCGCCGATGAAGAGGGGCCGACGGGATACGGCGAAGCCGCGCCGCTGGAGCAGTACGACGGCGTCAGCGTCACGAGAGTGGAGAACGCGCTCGAGCGCTACAGAGACGCGCTCGGGAACACGCAGGGCATGAGCGGGGTGCAGATCGTGGAAGCGTGCCGGCGCGAGGATGACCTGCCCCAGGCGCTGGCGGCGATCGACATGGCCCTGTGGGACCGCGCGGGCAGGCGCGCGAACAAGCCGGTCGCGAATCTGCTCACCGACGACCCCACCGGCGAGGTGAGCGTGAACGCGACGATCGGCGCGACCGACCGCAGGGGCGCGGCCGAACAGGCCCAGGCAGCCGCGGAAGCGGGGTATGGGTGCATCAAGGTGAAGGTCGGCACGGGCGATGACGCGGCGCGCGTCGCGGCCGTGCGTGCGGCCGCGGGCGCGGAGATCGCCCTGCGGTTGGACGCCAACGGCGCGTGGACGGTCGAGGAGGCCGTGAGGACGATCGAAGCGCTGGCGCCCGCCGGGCTGGAGCTGGTGGAGGAGCCGACTCACGGGCTGCACGCGATCAGAGAGGTGCGTGAGCGCGTGAGCACGCG
This sequence comes from Solirubrobacteraceae bacterium, assembly GCA_035948355.1. Classification (GTDB taxonomy): domain Bacteria; phylum Actinomycetota; class Thermoleophilia; order Solirubrobacterales; family Solirubrobacteraceae; genus Palsa-744. The sequence goes on along the minus strand of DASZJF010000037.1, from coordinate 49,178 downwards.
GATCGCGATCGATGAGACCGCGACGGAGCACGGCGCGCTCGGCGCGGGGGTGGCCGATGCCGTGTGTCTGAAGATCGGCAGCTGCGGTGGGATCTCGGGCCTGCTGGCGGCGGCGGCGCTCGTGCGCGCCTCCGGAGCGGAGCCCTACGTAGCCTCGACGCTGGACGGCCCGCTGGGGGTGGCGGCCGCACTGCACGCGGCGGCGGCTCTCGCCTCGCGCGGCCCGGTCCCCCCCTGCGGACTGGCGACGCTCGGCATGCTCGAAGACGTCGATGACCAACTGCCGGCCAGGCAAGGCAAGATCGCCCTGCCCTTAAGACCGGGCCTGGGCGTCAACCCGCTGTGATCAGTCGAGGTCGAACGCGGCCTGGATCGCGTCGCCCAGCGCCGGCTCTTGACGATCGAGCAGCACCCCGATCCGCTCGCCCAGGGCGTCCGTCGGGATCGTGGCGATGTTGTCGCAGCTCACGACCGACGGCTCGGCCAGGCCGTTCGCCGCGTCGACGGGCACCTCGGTCGAGAGTCCGCGGATCGTTGTGGTGATCGGCGCGACGGTCACCGTCGCGAGATGCGGACGCACGAGCTCGCGCGTCAGGATCAGCACCGGTCGCGCCTTGTCGAGCCGCGCGACATGGATCGGCCGCATCAGGCAAGCGAGGAGGGCAGGCCGGCGACGTGCTCGGCCAATTCGGTGAGCTGCGGATCGGGACCGGTGCGAGCCAGGATCTCGGCATCACGCGCGGCGAGGGCGCGCCGACGCTCGCGCTCGAGCGCCAGGGTCACGACGGCAGCCCGGCTGCGTCCGGCCCCAGAGTCGACCAGCTCGTCGACGAACTCGACGAGCTCATCCGGGAGTCTCACCGCGATCTGCCTGCTCATCCCATCATGGTAGCAAATTGGGACCAATTCCTCAGCGGGCAGAGTCCGCGAGCACACCCGCCACCGCGGCGGGAGTCTCCAGGGGGAGGCGGTGACCGCCGGGTAGGACTGCCATGATGGCTTGGGGCAGGATGTCGACCATGCGCCGGCCGAGGGCTTGGAACTTGAGGTCGCGGTCTCCCATCAGGACGGTCGCGGGCATCGTCAGCTCGTGCAGCCGATGCCAGAGTGGACTCATCTCGCCGGTGCCGATTCCGCGCAGGACCGCGGCGATCGCGTCGGGCTTGTTGCGGCGGTAGTCCTCGCGCGCCAGCGCATCGACGGGTGACGGATCCTCGGCGAACATCGGTTGGGCGCACCATTCCTCGACGAACGACTCGAACGGCCCGCGTTCCAGCTCGTCCGCGAGGCGGTGGTCGGCGCCGCTACGCTCCGCCCGCTCTGCGTCGTCCTCGATCCCGGCGGTGGTGGACACGAGCACGAGCCGCGACACGCGCTCGGGTACGGCCAAAGCGACATGCAGGGCCACGCGACCCCCCAGCGAGTACCCGCACAGCACGAAGCGCTCGGGGGCGAGAGCGAGCACGTGCTCGACGCAGCCGGCGAAGGAGATCGGGCGGATCGCGTCGGCGTGCTCGCCGTGCCCGGGCAGGTCCAGCGCCAGCGGCCGGCAGCGTTCGGAGGGCAAACGCTCGACGACGCCGTCCCACGCGCGGTGGGTGCCGCTGAATCCGTGCAGCAGAACGACGGTCGTGGGCTCGGGGGCCGTGACGGTCATCGGACGATTGTCCCAGCGCACACGTGGAGTCAGTCTATGACCGATCGCACGCAGGAAAGCGCCGCGGCCGAGTAGCGTTCGCTCAGATGGGCGCCACCGACACATACGTCCTCCTGCGCGCGTTCGTCGACGAGCTTGCGCGGTGCGGGATGCGCGTGGCGTGCACCTCTCCGGGGTCGCGCTGCGCTCCGCTGGTGCTGACGCTCGCGCGCGAGCGGCGACTGGAGTGTTACTCCCACGTGGACGAGCGCTGCGCGGGGTTCTTTGCGCTGGGGGCGGCGAAGGCGTCGGGTCTGCCAGTGGCCGTGGCCTGCACCTCGGGGACCGCCGCGGCCGAGCTGCTGCCCGCCGCGGTCGAGGCGCGCGAGGCGCGCGTGCCGCTGCTGCTGCTGAGCGCCGATCGCCCGCCGGAGCTGCGCGAGAACGGCGCGGGACAGGCGATCGACCAGCTGAAGATCTTCGGCGACGCCGCGAAGTGGTTCTTCGAGGTCGGCACGCACGACGACATTGCCGGCCCCGCCCGGCTGCGCTGGATCAGGACGCTCGCCTGCCGCGCCTACTGGACCGCGCTGGAGGACGGGCCGGGCGTGGTGCACCTGAACTTCCCGCTGCGCGAGCCGCTCATCGCCGACGCCGATCCGCTGCCCGCGGATGAGACCGGCAAGCCGGGAGGACGCCCGTACGTGCTCCGCCCACCGGCGCCCGCCGTCGGCGAGACGCGGCTGGGAGAACTCGTCGCCGAAGCGCGACGCGGCGTCCTCGTCGCCGGGCGACATGAGCGCTGGCCGATCCGGGGATGCGAGCGGAGCGAGTGTCTCCCTGATCGGTCGCCGCTGGGAAGCGCCGCCGCCGCGTTCTGCGAAGCGATCGGCTGGCCGCTGCTGGCGGACCCCCTGTCGGGGGCGCGGCGCGGCGCGGCCGCCGTCGCCCACTACGACGCGCTGCTGCGCGAGGAGGCGTTCGTCGGCGCCCGCCGTCCCGACCTGGTGCTGCGCGTCGGGGACCTGCCCGTCTCAAAGCCACTGCGGGCGTGGCTCGCGGGCTTGGAGAATGTGCGTCAGGTGGCGCTCGACCCGGAGGGCGCGTGGCAGGACCCAGCGTCGGTGCTGAGCGACTCGCTCGCGCTGGAGCCCGCGGCGGCGCTGGCCGAGTTGACGGCGTCCATGGCGGCGCCTGCGGACGAAGAGACTATGCAAACCGAGAACCCTGCTCCCCTGTCCCCCGCGAGCTCGGACTGGCTCGCGAGCTGGCGCAGCGCCGACGAGCAGGCGGCAGAGGCGATCCTTGGAGTCCTCGACGGCGACGAGCTCGACGAGCCTTCCGTCGCCGCCGAGCTGGGCGTGCTGCTGCCCGAAGAGGCGACCCTGTTCGTCGCCTCCTCGATGCCCGTCCGCGACATCGAGACCTTCTGGCCGGTGCGCGAGGACCCCCCGCGCGTGCTCTGCAACCGCGGCGCCAACGGCATCGACGGCACGGTCTCGAGCGCGTTCGGCGCGGTCGCGGCCGCCGACGGCCCCGTCGTGCTGTTGATCGGCGATGTGGCGCTGGCGCACGACATCGGCGGCCTGCTCGCCGCCACCCGCCTGGGACTGAAGCTGACGATCGTGCTGCTCGACAACGACGGCGGCGGGATCTTCGACTTCCTCGCGGTCGCGCGGGCGGCGATGGCACGCGAGAGCGACCGTAACCCGCGCGCCGAGGACGGCGCCAGCGCGCGCGAGGGGGCGGACATCTACACCCGCCACGTGGCCACCCCCACGGGCCTCGACTTCGCTCGGGTCGCCGCCCTGTACGGCCTCGTGCACGAGCCGGTCCACACGGTCCCCGACTTCCGCGCCGCGCTGGAGCGCGCGCTCGCGCCGCAGGCCGGCTCCACGCTGATCCACGCCCGTAGCGACCGCGCCGCCAACGTGGAGCTGCACAGCCGTGTGTGGCAAGCCGTCTCGCGCGCGTGCACGAACGGGGACGCGATGCCGGCAGGCGCGGGATGAGCAGCGCCGCCGCCTACCGCTGGGGACGGATGATCGCGCGCCGGCGGCGGATGGTGCTGGGCGCATGGGTGCTCGTGCTGATCGCCTGCGCGGCGTCCTACCCGGGGCTGAAGCGCTCGCTGGGGGCGCCGAACTACGGGATCGACGGGGCGGAGTCCTCGCGCGCCGCGCAGCTGCTCGAACAGCGCTTCGCCGCCCACGGCGCCGAGCAGGACGTGCTCGTATTCGACTCGCCCGTGCACCGCGCGGGCGAACCGGCCTATCGCGCGGTCGTGGCTCGCGCACTGCTCACGGCCCGCCGTCAGGGCTACGTCAAGGGCGTCGCCGGCCCCTATGACCGGGGCGCGCGCGGGCAGATATCACGCGACGGTCACGCCGCGATCGCGCTCGTGGGCATCGCCGGCGATCCCCGCCAGCTGGTCGAACGCGCGACGCTGCTGCAGGAAGCTGTCGATCCGCTCGCCGCTGCTGGCGTGCATGTGTGGCTGACGGGGTACTCGCCCGTGGCGAAGGACATCACGACGGTGGAGAACGGAGACGTCGAGCGCGCGGAGACGATCGGGGTGCCGATCGCGCTGCTGGTGCTGTTGCTCGCGCTCGGCGCTGCCGCCGCCGCGATCGTGCCGCTGGCGATCGCCGGCAGCGGGCTGCTGTTGACGTTCGGCCTGCTCGCGGTGCTCGCGACGATGCTGACATTCGACAGCTTTCTGACGACGATCGTCACGATGATCGGGGTCGGCATCGGCATCGACTACGCGCTGTTCATCGTCAGCCGCTTCCGCGAGGAGCTCGCCCGGCGCAGGGGAGATCCCGACCAGCCCGTTGGGAGCGAGCAGATCGAGGAGGCCGTCGGGGCGGCGATCTCCAGTTCGGGGCGCACCGTTCTCTTCTCCGGCGTGGTCGTCGCGCTTGCACTGGCGACGCTCGTCGTGATCAGGGCGCCGATCTATCACGAGTTCGCGCTCGGGGCGGTGGCGGTCGTGGTGTGCACGGTGATCGTCGCGCTGACCCTGCTGCCGGCCGTGCTCGCGCTGCTGGGGCCGCGCATCGACCGGGGCGCGCTGCCCGCGCGGATGCAGCCGCGCGATGCCCGCCCGGGGGCGAGCGACGGACACGGGGTGTGGGCGCGCTGGGCGCTGGCGGTGATGCGCCACCCCGTGCTCGCCGCGGGCACGATCGCGGCCGTGCTACTCCTCGCCGCGACCCCCCTGCTGGGCCTGCGCACCGGCGTGGACTTCGGCATCGCCTCGCTGTCGGGCACGCCTTCGGGCAAGGGCGAGCGGGTGCTGGCGCGCTCGTTCGGCGCGGGCGCGCTGGCGCCGATCGAGATCGTGATCGCCGGTCGCGGCGGCAGCGGCCCGCTCGACCGCACGGAGACGGCACGCGCGGCGGTGCTGGCGCGCGAGCTCGCCCCCACCGCTCACAACGACGTCGCCGCGATCGTCGCGACGCCCGGTCGCGACGCGGAGCTGCTGACGGTCGCGCCCGCGACGGCGATCGACTCCTACCGCTCCGAACAGCTCGTGCGCCACATCCGCTCCACGCTCTTGCCAGCGATCCGGGCCGGCGGAGGGCTCGAGGTCGCGGTCGGCGGCGCAACCGCCAAGATCGTCGACCTGTCCAACGAAACGCGCGCCAAGGTCCCACTCGTGCTGGGTCTGATCCTCGCGCTGTCGCTGATGTTCCTGACGGTCGTCTTCCGTAGCGTCGTGCTGCCCGTCAAGGCGGTCGCGATGAACCTGCTCGCGACCGGCGCGACCGTCGGGATCGTGATCTTCGTCTTCCAGGAGGGTCACGGCGAGCATCTGCTCGGGTTCACCAGCACGGGGTTCATCCAGGTGTTCCTGCCGCTCTCGATCTTCGCGCTGCTGTTCGGCCTGTCGATGGACTACGAGGTCTTCCTGATCCGCCGCATGCGCGAGACGTGGCTGCAGACTCACGACAACGAGCTCGCGGTCGCGACCGGCGTCGAGCACACCGCTCGCCCGATCACCGCGGCCGCGGCGATCATGGTCGCGGTGTTCGGCAGCTTCATCACCGCGAACGTGCTCGAACTCAAGCAGTTCGGCCTCGGCCTCGCGCTGGCGATCGCGATCGACGCGACCCTCATCCGCTTCATCCTCGTCCCCGCCCTCATGCGCCTCTTCGGCGCCCGCAACTGGTGGCTGCCCAACCTCAGGCAAGATTCCCCCGCGCCTGCACGCGATGTCGCAAGCGAGTCAGCCGGCCAGTAGCGGGACTACGCTCCTGAGCGGCGTTGGGCAAGCAGGTCAAGGACGCAGGGAGCGTGGCGTACGACGTACGCGAGCGACTGAGGACGCAGAGATGCGCCGCTCAACGCCGCTCAGCCGGCCAGTAGCGGCAGCAGGGCCTGCAGCTTGACCTCGGTCTCGGCCAACTCCGCCTGCGGATTCGAGTCGCGCACGATCCCGTTGCCCGCATAGCAGCGCGCCACGTTCTCGCGCAGCAGCGCGCAGCGCAGCGCCACGCAGAACTCGCCGTCCCCGGTCGCGTCCGTCCACCCGACCGGACCCGCGTACCAGCCGCGGTCCAACCCCTCCAGCGCCGGGATAAGTGGGGTCGCGACATCGCGAGGCTCTCCCCCGACCGCCGGCGTCGGGTGCATCAGCCCCGCCAGCTCGACCGCATCTATTGGAGCTGCGAGCTGCGCGCGGATCGGGGTCGCCAGGTGCTGGATGTTGGCGATCTTCACCAGCTCCGGCTCCGGCGCCGCCGCCACCCACACCGCGTGCGGGCGCAGCGTGCGCTCGATCCGTCGCGCGACGATCGCGTGCTCGGAGCGATAGCTCTCGTCGCGCAGCAGCTGCTCCCCCAGATGGGCGTCCACCGCGGGATCGGCGCTGCGTCTGGTCGAGCCCGCGAGCGCCAGCGTGCTCACGCGGTGGCCCTCGCGGCGCACCAACAGCTCGGGGCTCGCGGCGATCAGCGTTGCGTCCCCGCGCCCCACGCAGAAACAGAAGCACTCCGGGAACGCCTCGCGCAGCACGCCCAGCATCGCCGCCGGGTCATACTTCCGCGGCGCGTGCGCCTCCACCTCGCGCGCGAGCACGATCTTTTCCAGCCTGCCCTCTCGTATCAGCGCCGTCGCGTGTTCCACCGCCGCCTCGTAGTGCTCGGGCGGCATCGCGCTCCCCACGCTGTACCTGCCCGTCGGCGCCGGGTCCAGCAGCGGCAGCGTCTGCTCTCTCAGCTCCGCTAAGCGCCCTTCCAGTCGCTCCAGCGCCTCTTCGGAGGTGTCGTCCGGCGCCATCAGCGCCGCCAGCGTCAGCCTCACGTCCCCCTCGTCACGATCGCGCTCGCGCGCTCCCTTGGCGGCGCGCCTGATCGCCACCTCCGGCACGATCAGCGAGGCCGGGTCGAATCCCTCCCACACGGGCGTCTTGCCGCCTTCGGGCGCGAACGCGAACCCGCCGACCGCCACCGGCCCCGAGCGGTCGGGATCGTCCAGCGGGTCCCCCACCGCTGTGGCCGCCAGCCCGCGCCAGCGGTCGGCGACGCTAGCGAACCGCTCCTCGCCCGAGCTGTTCAGGCCCACCGCCTCCCCCAGCGCCGCGAGCGCCGCCCCTCCGCGGTCGGGCTGCTCGAACGCGAACCACGGCTCGCCCTCGCGTCTACGCGACGCACACACCACGGCGCTCGGGTCCACCGTGCCCGGCAACCGCACCGTGCTCGTCGCCAGCGTCGGCTCGCCGCTGCGCCTGGCTCTGCGCAGCGCCAGATCCAGCCGCGCCCCCATCCTTTCGCGATCCTGCTCGCTCAGCGCGAACGGACCCTCCAGGCGCTGCATGTCGGTTATCGCTCTTCTGCCGTTCAAAGCTCTCGCAATGTCTACAGCTGCGGTAAGCGGCTTGGACCGCAACTCGATGCAACGACTGGCTCTGGCTTACCCACCAAAGCCCGCGTCCTCTTGCGCGTTCCTACGTCTCCGTGCGCCCGCGCGATATTGCTATCTCTCCGGTCCTCATCATCTCGATCAGGCCGAACGGGCGCACCATGCCCTCGAACGCCTCGATCTTCTCCGTCGTGCCCGTCACCTCGACGATCACCGAGCGCTTGGTCACGTCCACGACCTTGCCGCGGAATATCTCCGTGATCTGCATCAGCTCGCCGCGCTGCGCCCCGTCCGCGGAGACCTTGAACAGGGCCAGCTCGCGCGAGACCGTGTCGCCAGGCTCCAAGTCTCTGATCTTCAGCACGTTCACGAGCTTGTGCAACTGCTTCGTCACCTGATCGATCGGGTGCAGCGCGCCGTCCACCGTCAGCGTCACCCTTGAGATCTGCTCGTCGTCGGTCGGTCCCACCGTCAGCGTGTCGATGTTGAAGCCCCGCCGCGCGAACAATCCCGCGATCCGCGTCAGCACGCCCGACTTGTTCTCCACCAGGATCGACAGCACGTGCTTGCGCCCCGTGCGCAGCCCCGTGGACGCCTGCAACTCCTCCAGGCTCAGCGGCGCCTTCGTTCCAGGTTCACCCATCGCCGCCGTCACCCAACCATCTCGCGCGCGGCCTGGCCCGCAGGGATCATGGGGTAAGTGTTCTCCTCGCGCGTCACCCTCACGTCCACGAACACCGGACCGTCCGTCGCGATCGCGCGCTTCATGTCCTGCACCAGCGTCGTCTTGTCCTCGAAGCGCATCCCCGTCGCGCCATATGCCTCCGCGAGCTTCACGAAATCCGGGAACTCGCCCGTCTCCACATGACTGTATTTGCCGTCCCAGAACAGCTCCTGCCACTGGCGCACCATGCCCAGGAACCCGTTGTTCATGATGAACACCTTGATCGGGATCTTCTCCTGCGCGCACGTCGCCAGCTCCTGCGCGTTCATCTGCACCGACCCGTCCCCGGCAACACAGCACACCAGTCTGTCGGGACAGCCCACCGCGGCGCCCATCGCCGCCGGCAGCCCGAACCCCATCGTCCCGAGGCCGCCCGAGTTGATCCAGCGCCGCGGCGCCGGGAAGTCGTAGTACTGCGCCGTCCACATCTGGTGCTGCCCAACGTCGCTGGAGACGATCGCCTCGCCCTTCGTCGCCTCATACAGCGCCTGGATCATGTACTGGGGCTTGATCTCGTTGTCTTTCGAATCCTCGTAGGACAGCGGGTACTTCGCTTTCCAACCGTCGATCCGCTGCCACCAGTCGCCCAGCCGCGCGCCGTCGGCGCTCAGCGCCCGGTACTCGACCGCCAGCTTCGCCAGCACATTTTTCGCGTCACCCACGATCGGGATGTGCGCCGGCACGTTCTTCGAGATCTCCGCCGGGTCGATATCGATGTGGATGAACTTCGCCTTCGGCGCGAACTCCGACAGCTTCCCCGTGATGCGATCGTCAAAGCGCGCGCCCACCGCGCAGATCAAATCGGCCTCGTCCATCGCATAGTTCGCCGCCCGCGTCCCATGCATCCCCAGCATCCCCAGCCACTGCTCGTGCGGCGCCGGGAACGCTCCCAGGCCCATCAGCGTGCACGTCACCGGGAAACGGTCGCACGCCGCCAGCTCCACCAGCTCGGCCGAGGCGTTCGCGTTCACCACGCCCCCGCCCGCATAGATCACCGGGCGCCTGGCCGCCGCCAGCGCCTTCGCGGCCTGGCGGATCTGCTTCTGGTTGCCCTCCGTCGTCGGCTGATACCCCGGCAGCCGTACATCCGTCACCGGCTCGTACTCGATCTCCGCGCGCGACAGGTCCTGGGGGATGTCCACCAGCACCGGCCCCGGCCGGCCCGTGCGGGCGATGTGAAACGCCTCGTGGATGGCGCGCGGGATCTCGCGCGGGTCCTGGATCATGAACGAGTGCTTGACGATCGGGATCGTGATCCCCAGCGTGTCCGCCTCCTGAAACCCATCCGTCCCCAGCAGCTCCGTCCTGACCTGCCCCGTGATGAACACCACCGGCACCGAATCCATCATCGCGTCCGTTATCGGCGTGATCAGGTTCGTCGCGCCCGGACCGCTCGTCGCGAACGCCACCCCAACCTTCCCCGTCGCCTTCGCATAGCCCTGGGCGGCGTGCCCGCCGCCGGCCTCGTGCCTGACCAGGATGTGCCTGATCCCGCCGTTCACGAACGCGTCGTACGTCGGCAAATTCGCCCCGCCGGGCAGCCCGAACACGACGTCCACGCCCTCGGCCTTCAGGCATTCCATGATTGCGTCCACCGCGCGCATAGCCCGAGTTTACCAGCGGTTTTTCGGGCCGATCCCTAGCGGTTCGATGGCCAAGCCAGACCAGGACGCAGGGAGCGTGGTGTGCTGTGCTGGCCGATCGGGGATCCTGATGACCTCCGATCGGTAAGCGACTGAGGACGCCGGCTGGCGCCGTGCCAGCGGACCGCTAGTCAGGAGCTGCCGATGGCGACGCCGATTGCCAGGGCGATCGCGCCGCCGACCGTCACGACCAGCAGCGAGGAGCGCATCGACACGTGCAGGAACCGTTTCCTGACCCAAGCGATCGCGAACAGCTCGAACGCGACCACGCCCCCCGCCACCAGCAGCGCCTTGTGCACGTCGGAGATCAGGAACGGCAGCGTGTGAAAGATGCCCCCCAGCGTCGTCATCCCGCCCGTAATCGAGCCGCGCACCACCGCCGAGCCGCGGCCCGTCTGCTCGCCCGTGTCCGACAGGGCCTCGGACCAGCCCATGCTCACCCCGGCCCCCAGCGCCGTGGAGAACCCGACGAGCAGCGCCGTGTGCGAACTCGACGCGATCGCCGCCGCAAAGATCGGCGCCAGCGAGGAGACGGTCCCGTCGATCATCCCCACGAGCGCCGGCTGCACCACGCGCAGCACGAAGTCGGTCTCGTCCTTGAATCCCGCTCGGCGGGTGAAGCGAGCCGTCAGGCGTTCCCGCGCCGGCATGCTCGGAGCGTCGGCTGCGTCCATCCACCAGTTATAGACAGCCTCCGACTTCGGGCTCCCTTATCTCAGCGCCACCGCCACGCCTAGCGACAATCGCCGTCCTTCAGGACCGCGCCGGTGGCGGTGACCGGTAGGGCCCCACCGATTCGGGCGCGATCACGACATCCGGGTACTCCAGCTCGGTCCCGCACCTCGTGCACACCGCGTCATACACCTTCGTGACACGTCCGCACCGCGGGCAGGCGCGGCGCGGCTCGTTGCGCTCGGAGCGATACACGATCGCCGTGGCCAACCCGATGATCGGCACGACCGCCGAGATCAGGAACCACAGCCAGAACGAGCTCCCCTTGATTTTGCCGACGATCCCACCCGCCAGGCCGAAGCACAGCGCGATGACGATGTAGGCCATCTTGTCCGCGCCCCCTCTCGCCTCAGAGCAGGACGCGCACAGCCCAGATGACCGCGACGATCGCCGCGATCACGAGCACGAACCCAGCGACCGCGACGGCGACGCCGATCAGCACGTGCAGCAGGAAGTACCCAACGACGAGCAGCACGAGCACGGCCACGACCGTGCGGGCGAACGAACTCGATGAGGTCTTTTCCTGGTTCATCGCTCTCCAGGTTAGCCGACCTCGACCCGAAAACGGTGCAGCCGGGCGGGAATCGCCACCCCGCCCGGCTGCGCCCCGCTCACTTCCAGCCGAGGGAAGCCGGAGAGAGACCTTTACAAAGAGACCTGTCCGGTCTGGTATCCGTCATGAACGCCTCAGACGGCCAAGCTCGCGAGCGATACGGGCGGTCGCCACGTCCACCTCGCTCATCCCTGAGCGACGGCCGACACTCGCCAGCCGATAGCGACGCATCCGTGGCCCACTGCTCGACACGTCCTCCTCCTGCTCCGGCAACAGCACGAACCGGCGCGGGGAGTGGGCGATCGAATTGGCCACTGGTGGGTTCATGGCCAGCATATTGGCGCATCCTGCCCATCCTGCCTTTGGCCCACAGTCCAAAATGTGGGTCGTCCGTTTAGACCGCCAACTGCTCGTGAACCAAGCGCGTGACCTCGCCGCCGTCGGCCCGGCCCTTGGTCTCACGCATCACGTGCCCGACGATCGGACCGATCGCCTTCGCGTTCCCTTCGCGAATGCGCTGCGCCGCATCGGGATTTGCCGCCAGCGCAGCGGCGACGATCTCGCCCAGCTCATCTCCCTCGCCGATCGCCTCCAGACCCTCGGCCCGCACGATCTCCGCAGGGTCCTCGCCGCCCTCCGCCACGAGCCGGTCGAGCACCTGCCGACCCGCGCCGACGCTGATCCGCTTCGCCGACACGAGCCCCACGAGCGCCGCCAGCGCGCCCGGCCGCACTCGCGAGTCCGCCGGATCTTCGTCCTCCGCGAGCCTGCTCAGCAGATCGGTGGCGATCCAGTTCGCGAGCGCCTGCGCCGGCGCCGGCGGGTCGACGGACGCCGCGAGCGCGGCCTCGAAGTAGTCGCCCAGCTCGGCCCTGAACGCAAGCAGCCGCGCGCTGTCAGCGCTGACTCCAAGCTCGTGCTCGTACCGTTGCGCCCTGTCCGCCGGCAGCTCCCCCAACTCCGCCCGCGCGCGGGCGATCATCTGCTCGTCGATCGCCACCGGCACGAGGTCCGGCTCGGGGAAATAGCGGTAGTCGTGCGCCTCCTCCTTCGAGCGCAAGGAGGTGATCGCACCCGAGGCCGGGTCGTAGTGCAGCGTCTCCTGGACGACCGCTCCCCCACCTTTCAGGATCTCCTCCTGGCGGGCGATCTCGGCCCTGATCCCGCGCTCGATGAAGCGGAACGAGTTCATGTTCTTCAGCTCCGTCTTCGTACCCAGCTCCTCGCTGCCGGCCGGGCGCAGCGAGATGTTCGCGTCGCAGCGCAGCGAGCCCTCCTCCATGTTCACGTCGCTGACCCCCAGCTGGCGCAGCGTCGTGCGCAACAGCTTCAGCCACTCGCTCGCCTGCTCGGCGCTGCGCAGGTCGGGCTCGGTCACGATCTCCGCCAGCGGCGTGCCGCCGCGGTTAAAGTCCACGACGCTCTCCCGCGAGCCGTGGATGCGCCCACTGTCGCCGAGGTGCGTCAGCTTGGCCGCGTCGTCCTCCAGGTGCACGCGGTGGATGCGCACCTCCCCCAGACGCCCGCCCGTGCACAGCGGCTGGTCGTACTGGGAGATCTGATAGCCCTTCGGCAGGTCCGGATAGAAGTAGTTCTTGCGATGAAACACCGACGTGGGCGCGAGCTCGCAGCCGAGCGCCAACCCGATCGTCAGGCCGAGATGGACAGCCTGTGCGTTCGCGACCGGCAGCGCTCCCGGCAGCCCCAGGCAGACCGGGCAGGTGCGCGTGTTCTCGGGCTCCCCGAACGACAGCTCGCAGCCGCAGAACATCTTCGTGCGCGTCTTCAGCTGAACGTGAATCTCCAGGCCGATGACCGGTTCGAGATCCGTCGTGGCGCCCGGAGCGCTTGGTGCGGGCGCCTCAGACACGCGCAACGCTCCCGTCGAAGGCAAGCGCTTGCTCCAGCGCATGCGCCGCGTCCAGCAGCCGGTTCTCACTGAAAGCGGCGCCGGCGATCTGCAACCCGACGGGCAGACCGTCGCTGAGCCCGCACGGGATCGAGATGGCGGGTATCCCAGCGAGCGACATCGGCACCGTGCAGTAGTCGTTCAGGTACATGGCCAGCGGGTCGCTCGTCTTCGCGCCCAGCTCGAACGCGACCGTCGGGGCGGTCGGCGTGACGATGAAGTCAACATCGGCAAACGCTCGCGCGAAGTCCTCGGCGATCTTCGTCCGCACCCGCTGCGCCCGACCGTAGTAAGCGTCGTAGTACCCGGCCGACAGCGCGTAGGTGCCGAGCATGATCCGCCGCTTGACCTCCGCGCCGAAGCCGTCGTGGCGCGTACGCTCATACATCTCCAGCAGATCCTCCGCACCGTCGGCGCGCAGCCCGTAGCGCACGCCGTCGAAGCGTGCCAGATTCGAGGAGGCCTCCGCCGGCGCGAGCACGTAGTAGGCGGACAGCCCGTACGGTGCGTGCGGCAGGGTGACGCTCTCCACGATCTCCGCGCCGAGCTGCGCCGCGCGGTCAAGCGCAGCCCGGAACGAGTCGAGCACTCCCGCTTCGATCCCTTCGCCCTCGGCGCCCATGCCATCCCCGGCGCCACCCGTGCCCACGGCGGCGCCCGTCAGCTCCGCGGGCACGCCCAGCCTGATCCCATCCAGGCGCTCGGCGCTCGGCAGCTCGATCGCCTGCGGAAACTCCAGCGAGGTGGCATCGCACGGATCGCGGCCCACCATGTGCCTGAGCAGCAGCGCCGCGTCAGTCACGTCACGCGTCAGCGGGCCGGCCTGGTCCAGCGAGGAGGCGAACGCGATCATCCCGTACCGGGACACCGACCCGTACGTTGGTTTGAGCCCGACGATCCCGCACAGGGCAGCCGGCTGACGGATCGAGCCGCCGGTGTCCGTCCCCAGCGCCCACGGCGCCAGTCCCGCTGCGACCGCGGCGGCGCTCCCGCCCGAGGAGCCCCCCGGCACGCGCGTGCGATCCCACGGGTTGAGCACCGGCCCATACGCCGAGTTCTCGTTCGAGGAGCCCATCGCGAACTCGTCCTGGTTGGTCTTCCCCAGAAGGCTCGCGCCCGCCGCCTGCAGGCGCTTGACCGCGGTGGCGGTGTAGGGAGGCTCGTACCCCTGAAGGATGCGCGAGCCCGACTGGCTGGGCACGCCCTCGGTGCAGAACAGATCCTTGACCGCCAGCGGGACTCCCGCCAGAGGGGCGCTGGAGTCGCCGGTCGCTCCATTCGTGCGCTCTGGCGCAACCCAGGTGAAGCAGTTCAGCTCGTCCGCCGCCGCGCGCGCGCGGTAGGCGTCGAACAGCTCCCCGCTCGACAGCTCGCCCGCGGCGATCTTCCGCGCCGCCTGCGCAGCGGACAGCTCGATGATCTCGGCGACGCTCACGCCTGGGGACTCGGTACAGAGAAACCGTTGCCGCTCACGGCCGGAGCCTGCGCCAGCGCGACCTCGCGCGGCAACGACTCCCACGGCTCATCCGCGCGCAACGCCCCGGTCACCTCCACCACGTGTGTCGTCGGCGCCACCCCCTCCAGGTCGAGCTCGCCGATGTGCGCGACGTGCTCGAGGATCGCCGACAGCTCCCGCGCCAGCGGCTCGATCTCGTCCTCGTCCAGCTTCAGCCGCGCCAGGCGAGCGACGTGCAGGACTTCATCGCGGTCGATCACGACGGGCATTCTATGTGGGCTCAGAGCGCGGGCGGCGGCAGCGGCGGCGGTTCCGCCGGCTCGTACATCGAGCCGCGTTCGTCACGCATCGACTGCCACGACCCGACGAGCATCAGGATCGCACCGGCGAGCGCCAGCCACGCCCCCGCGCACAACGAGGTGGCGTGTTCGGGACGCTCCAGCACGCGCACGATCGCGGCGATCACGGCGATGACCCCGAACAGCGTGCTCCACACCCCGGCCGCGACCGGCAGTGCCGTGCTGCGCTCGGTGATCGTGCTCACGACCAGCCCGAGCGCGGCGGCAGCCGCGGCGATCAGCAGTACGAGCGCCGGTCCGAACGTGTCCCACGCGCTGAGCTTGCCCAGCGAGTTCTCATACCACGGCTCAAACAGCGACACGATCACGCAGATCGCGCCCGCCAGCGCGAGCAGCTCCCCGAGGCGCAGGCGTCGGAGGCTCATCGGGTCCACTCCGCAGCCGGCTCGCCGTGGGCGCGACGGAGGATCGTCGAGGCGAGGGACATCGGCGACATCTATATCTCGATTCCCGCCTGCATGCGCGCCGCCTGGAGCGTGTTGCGCAGCAGGCACGCAATCGTCATCGGACCCACGCCGCCGGGGACGGGTGTGATCGCCGAGGCGACATCGACCACGGCGGCGTAGTCGACATCCCCGACGAGCCCGCTCTTGTTGTGAGCCTCCTCCGGCGTCAGCCGGTTCATGCCGACGTCGATCACGACCGCGCCCGGCTTGACGAAGTCCTTCTGGATCAACCGTGGGCGACCGACGGCGGCGATCAGCACGTCCGCGCGGGCGCACACGGCGCGCAGGTCGCGCGTGCGTGAGTGACACACCGTCACGGTCACATTGCGCGCGAGCAGCAGTTGAGCCATCGGCTTGCCGAACAGGTTGGAGCGCCCTACCACCACGGCCGCCGCGCCCTCCAGTTTGACCTCGCTCTGGCGCAGCAGCTCGAGCACGCCCAGCGGCGTCGCCGACACGAGCCCCGGGCGTCCCAGCGATAGCAGGCCGGCGTTCACCGGCGTCAGCCCATCCACGTCCTTCTCCGGCGGCACCAGCTCCGTCAGCGACGGGCCGTCGAGCGGCTCGGGCACCGGCAGCTGCAGCAGGATCCCGCTCACGTCCTCGTCCTCCGCCAGCCCGTGCAACCGCTGCGCGACCTGCTCGTGCGTCGCGTCCTCCGGCAGGCGCACGTCGAACGCCCGCATCCCCGCCTGCGCGCTCGCCCGCTGCTTGCCGCCCACGTAGATCGCCGACGCCGGATCGTCGCCGACGAGCACGGTCGCCAGGCCCGGCGTTCGGCCGGTCTGCTCGGTGAAGGCGCGCACCCCCTCGGCTACTTCCTCGCGCACGCGCGCGGCGATCGCCTTGCCATCGATGATCGTGGCGGACATGGCGCTGATCGTACGATCCACAACGGCGGGATGCCGTTCCGGTGGCGCGTGCACCGCCGAGATGGGCCGCCATGGGACCCCGTTTCACCCCATGCCGCTAGCGGTGCGAGACGGGTGCGTACTCGGCCATCAGCTTGCGTTCGGACCCATCGCCGGCAAATCGCACGACGATCACGCCGCCCGGCTCCACGCCGGTGACGACGCCCTCGCCGAACGCGGCGTGCACGACATCCTCGCCCATGCGATACGCCTTCGTCGGGGTCGTCTCCGGGGCGCGGGAGGCCGCCCAACTTCCCGGAGAGCGTCCGCCGATCGTCCGTCCACCCCTGGCTCCGTCGCCCGCCAGCGCACCGTTGCTCAGCTGCTGGCCGATCTCCGATCGGTCCTCCTCGCGATCGGTCAGCTCGGGTGGAATCTCATCCAGGAAGCGGCTGCGCAGACCGTATGTCGCCTGCCCAAACACAGAACGCCGTCGCGCATAGGCGAGATACAGCTCGCGCTTGGCGCGGGTGACGCCCACATAGAACAGCCGCCGCTCCTCCTCCAGGCCGCCCTCATCGAGCGCGCGTGAGTGCGGAAACACGCCGTCCTCGCAGCCGGCGATGAACACGATCGGGTACTCCAACCCCTTGGCGTTGTGCAGCGTCATCAGCGTCACGAGCCCGTCGTCCTCGCTGCGGGAGTCGGCGTCGGCGACGAGCGCGAGCTGCTGCAGGAACAGGTCGAGCGTGTCCTCCTCCTCGGTGGCGGCGGCATCGAACTCGCGCGCGACCTCCACGAGCTGGTCGAGGTTTTCCAGGCGTCCCTGCGCTTCGATCGTCTTCTCCGCGCCTCCCAGCGCCTCCGCTTCCAGGGCTTCGAGATAGCCGCTGCGTGAGAGCACCGCGTCGAGCAGGTCCCCGACGGGGATGCCCTGCTGGGCGAGCTCCGCCAGTTCGGCCATCGTGGACATGAACCGCTTCAGTGACTTCACCGCAGCCGCACCCAGCCCGGGGATCTGTTCCGCCGCGGCGGCAGCCTCCCACACCGACACGCCGATCGTGGCGGAGTGCGCCACGATGCGCGACAGCGACGTGCGCCCCAGCCCGCGCCGGGGGGAGTTGACGATGCGCGTGAAGGCGACCACGTCATATGGGTTGGCCAGCCACGACAGGTAGGAGATCGCGTCCTTGATCTCGGCGCGCTCGTAGAACTTCGTGCCGCCGATCACCTGGTAGGCGATCTCGCGGCGCACGAGCGTGTCCTCGATCACCCGCGACATCGCGTTCGTGCGGTACAGCACCGCGATCTCCGCGCGCGCGGCGCCCTCGTCCACGAGCCGCTCGACCTCCCCCACGACGAACCGCGCCTCGCCGTGCTCGTCCTCCAGCTCGCGCACGTGGATCGGCTCACCGTCGCCGCGCTCGCTCCACAGGCGCTTCGCGATGCCTCCGCGGTTGTTCGCGATGACCGCGTTCGCGGCCGACAGGATGCGCTGGGTGGAGCGGTAGTTCTGCTCGAGCTTGACCACGCGCGCGTCGGGGAAATCGTCCTGGAAGTCGAGGATGTTGCGCACGTCCGCGCCGCGAAAGCCATAGATCGACTGCGAGTCATCGCCGACCACAGCCAGATTGCGATGACCCTCCAACTGCACGCGCTCGCCGCGCTTCGGGGCTTTACCTCCACCGACTAGCAGCTGCAACAGCCGGTACTGCGCGTAGTTCGTGTCCTGGTACTCATCCACGAGCACGTGCCTGAACGCGCGCGCATAACGCGTGCGCACCTCCTCGTACAGCTCCAGCACGTTCACGGCGCGGAACAGCAGGTCGTCAAAGTCCATCGCGTTCATGCGCAGCAGGTCGCGCTCGTACAGTTCGTAGGCGTCGGCGACCATCTCCTCGAACGGCGAGCCCACCGCCTGGCGGTAGTCCTCGGCGGCGCGCAAGCGGTTCTTGGCGGCCGAGATCTGGCTGTGGATCGCCGCGGGCGTGAAGCGCTTGGGGTCGATCCCCAGCTCGTCGATGCAGCGGCGCGTCAACCGCCGCGCGTCGGCCTGGTCGTAGATCGTGAACTGGCGCGTGTATCCCAGGCGCTCGGCCTCCGAGCGCAGGATGCGCGCGCAGGCGGCGTGGAAGGTCATCAGCCACATCCCGCGCGTATTACGCCCCAGCAGCCGCTCGACGCGCCCGCGCATCTCCTGCGCGGCCTTGTTCGTGAACGTGATCGCCAGGATCTCGTTCGGGTGCGCCTGCTCGGTGTAGATCAGGAACGCGATCCGGTGCGTCAGCACGCGCGTCTTGCCGCTGCCGGCCCCCGCCAGGATCAGCAGCGGACCCTCCCCGTGCGTGACCGCCTCGCGCTGGGGCTCGTTCAGTCCCTCCAGCAGGCGCTCGATCCGGTCTTCCTCCTCGGGCGTCTGCTGACCCGGGGGACGTGGCGCGTCGAGGTCGTCGTCCAAGATCACCTCAGCTTGGGCTTCGTCAGACATCCAGCCTCAGGATAGATGCGCGCGCGGCCGGCGCCACTCGCAGCCGCCTGCGCCTACCCCCCGGCCGGGTTGGGGCCGCGCACAGAACGTAGCGGCGTGACCTCCGCTACCGGAGCGTCTGGCTCCTCACCTGAAAGCTCGCCGACGGCGCGCTCCAGCGCGCCGATGCGACTCGCCAGCGCCTGAATCGCCTCGGCGATCGGGTCGGGCAGGTGAATCCAATCGGCGTCCGGACCCTCGACGCGGCGGCCGTCCACACGCACCGGATGGCCCGGGTTGCCAACGACAGTCGAGTTCGGGGGGACGTCGGTGATGACCACGCTGTTGGCGCCGATCTTCGCGCCGTGGCCAATGATGATCGGCCCCAGCAGCTTCGCACCCGAGCCGATCGTGACGTTGTCCTGCACGGTCGGATGGCGCTTACCCGTGGCAAACCCGGTGCCCCCAAGCGTCACGCCCTGATACAGGGTCACGTCGTTGCCGATGACGGCGGTCTCGCCGATCACGACACCGGCGCCGTGGTCGATGAACAGGCCCTCGCCGATCTGCGCGGCGGGGTGGATCTCGATCCCGGTCAGCGCGCGCGAGCACATCGAGATCGCCCGCGGCAGCAGCGTCACGCCCGCCTCGTGCAGCGCGTGTGCGGTGCGGTGGGCCAGCAGCGCGTGGATGCCGGGCCAGGTCGTGAGTATCTCCACCTGGCCCACGCCGCGAGCCGCGGGATCGCGGTCGCGGGCGGCGTCCATGTCGCGACGCAGCTCTTTCGCGACCTGTGCGAGCACGCTGAGGCCGGGCATGCAGACAGCGTAGCGCCGCTCGACGGCTTCTCAGGGAGCAAAAAATGCCTGTGAGACGTAGCGCTCGCCCGAGTCGGGCATGATCGTGACTATCCGCTTGCCCGCGAGCTCCGGGCGCGCGGCGACCTGCAGCGCGCCCCACAGTGCGGCGCCGCAGGAGATCCCGGCCAGCACGCCCGCGCGTCGTGCGCAGTCCCAGGCGGTGTGGATCGCGTCGTCGTCGGAGACGGGGATCACCTCATCGAGCAACTCGCGGTCGAGCACAGCGGGTACGAACCCGGCGCCGATGCCCTGGATGCGGTGCGGGCCGGGCACGCCGCCGGACAGCACGGCCGAGCCGCTGGGCTCCACCGCGACGATGTGCAGGTCGGGGTTGCGTTCGCGCAGGTAGCCCCCGGCGCCGGTGATCGTGCCCCCCGTGCCGACTCCCGCCACGAGCACGTCGACGTGACCGTCCAGCGCGCGCTCGATCTCGGGACCCGTCGTACGGCGGTGAACCTCCGGGTTGGCGGGGTTGGAGAACTGGTCGGGCAGGAACACGTCGGGTTCGCCGGCCATCGCGCGCGCGGCCGCCACCGCCTCGCCCATTCCACCGAGCGACTCGGTGATGTTCACACGCGCGCCGTAGAGCGCCAGCAGGCTCTCGCGCTCGCGGCTCATCCCCTGCGGGAGCGTGAGCACGAGCTCATAGCCCTTGGCGGCGCACACGAACGCGAGCGCGATGCCGGTGTTGCCGGAGGTCGCCTCCACGATCGTCGTGCGGCCCGGCTCGATCCTGCCTTCACGCTCGGCGGCCTCGATCATCGCCACGCCGATCCTGTCCTTGACCGACCCGCCGGGGTTCTGCGACTCGAGCTTGGCGAACAGCTCCACGCCGCGGTCTGCGGCCGGTCCCTCGAGCAGCTGAGGCAACGCGATCAGCGGCGTGTCCCCCACCAGCTCCGCAATGTTGATCGGAATTCGGGACATATCGCGGACGACAATAGTGGGCGGGCTCGCCGAGAGCGCGCCCGCGGGCGCGGGCCGGCTCAGATGTAGTACATGCTCGCGCCGGCCTCGCGCGACTCGCGCTCGATCACGTCAGCGATCGTGGTCTGCGCCAGCACGGTGCGCGCGGCCTGAGCCGCGTCGGCGAACACGCCCACGGCATCGCGGCCGAGGGGCCCGTCGAGCAGCTCGACTATCTCCAACACCGTCACGCTCGACGGCTCGCGGGCAAAGCGGTAGCCGCCCTTGACGCCCCGCTGGGAGCTGATGACCCCGGCGCGCCTGAGCACGGCGAACAGCTGCTCCAGGAACTGCACCGGCACCTCGCGCCGGCGCGCGAGCTCCCCGATCGGCACCGGGTCAGAGCCCGCACTGCGCCCCAGCTCGGCGAGCGCGAGCACGGCATACGGGGACTTGCTAGTGATCGAGAGCATCGCGTAGGGCGATGCTAGGGAACTACAACCAACCGCGCTCGGTGGCGATGAGGACGGCCTGCGCGCGATCGACCGCGCCGAGCTTGCCGTAGATGTTATGCAGGTGCGTGCGCACCGTGCTCGTGGAGAGCGTCAGCTCGTGCGCGATCTGCTTGTAGACCTTGCCTTCGGCGAGGCGTTGCAGCACCCCGAGCTCGCGCCCGGACAGCGGCGAGGGGTCGACGTGGCGCTGGCGCTCGCCGGTCGTGCTGGGAAGCTCATACATCACGCGCCGCAGCTGGTCGGCCCCGAGGCCGAGTACGCGGGCGGTCTGCAGCATCTCCCCGGGCGAGACGACCGAGCCCTGCTCGTAGTGGGCGAGCATGTCCGCCAGGCGTACGAACGCGACCTCACCCTCGACGTCGGGGTTGTGGTGACGCTCGATCGCGGTGGCGACGGCGCTGGGCAGTCCCCAGCGGCGAATCAGCACGCCGCCGACGAGCGCGTGGTCCACGCCCAGCTCGCGACGCTCCTGGTGGATGCGCTCCTCGGGCGTCTTGGCGCCACGGTGGACCTGTGCGGGATAGCCCGGATAGGCGTGCAGCAGCACCAGCTTGCCGACGTCGTGCAGCAGGCTCGTGACACTCAGGCGGTCGCGGTGCTCATATCCCACCTCGGCCGCGAGCCGGTCGGCCGCGTGCTGGGTGGAGAGAGCGTGCAGCCGGAAGCGCTCGGGCGCGGCGTCCCACACGCTGGAGCGCTCGAAGAAGTCGAATGTCCGCACGCGGGCGGCGAGCGCCTGCACGGTCTGCTCGTTGAGCACTTCGACGGCCGCGACGATCGTCTCCACGCGCCCGCGCCTGCCCTGCACCTGGTTGGCGACACGCAACACGGCGATGCTCAGTGCGACGTCGGACTCCACCGCGGTGACGATGTCGGCCGTGGCGACGTTGTCCTTCTCGACGACCGCGAGCAGACGGTTGCGCGACTCCGCGAGGGCGGGGAACGCCTCCAGCGCCTCGAACGCGCTCGTCAGGCGCCGGCCGTGGCCCTCGCCCTGGCGAGGGGTCGGGCGGGGGGCGGGAGCGGATGTGTCACCGGACCCGCTGGCCGCCGGAGCGACCGCTTTGAGGGCCCCGCGCTCACGACTCGCGGCGGCAGACGCCGTCTTGCGGGCGCCGCTCTTGGTCTTTGTGGCCGTCGCTGACATCGTCGATGTCCTATCGGCATGCGTGGACGAATGGTTGAGAGCAGTTTCAGGATATCTCCAGCGCGGTGTCGATCCTGCGCAGCGTCTCCTCACGCCCGAGCAGCGCGACGCTCTCGAAGATGCCGGGCGAGACGGTCGTGCCGGCGATCGCCACACGCAGCGGCTGATACACCTCGCGCGGCTTGACCTCGCGACGCGCGAGCACCGCTTCGAGCGCCCGACCGACGTCGGTCTCGGTGAAGCCCTCCAGCTCGGCCAGCGCGGCGCGAGACTCGCGCAGGGCGGCGCGTCCCTCTGCGCCGAGCCAGCGCTCCCGTGCCTTGGGATCGTCCACCGGAGCGTCGAGCAGCGGTCCGGTGAGCGTCATGAAATCCGCGAGCGTATGGATCTTCTCTTGGCTGATCTCGACGGCGCGAGCGAGCCTGCGATCCTCAGCGATGTCCGCGTGGCCGCTTGCCCGCAGGAACGTCTCGATGCGACGCGAGAGCTCCTGCGCCGGCAGGTTGCGTATCCAGACGCCGTTCAGCCAGCGCAGCTTGGTCTCGTCGAAGCGCGCCGGGTTGCGGCTGACGCGATCGAGTCCGAAGCGCCCGATCAGCTCCTCCGTGGAGAGCAGGGTCTGATCGTCGCCGGCGCCCCAGCCGAGCAGCACCAGGTAGTTGCGCACGGCCTCGGGCAGGTAGCCGGCGTCGCGCAGCTCCTGAACGGAGGCCGCGCCATGACGCTTGGACAGCTTCTTGCCGTCCGGGCCGTGCAGCAGCGGCAGGTGCGCGTAGACGGGCGGGGGCGTCCGGGGGCCGAACCCGACTGCCCGCGCGGCTTCCAGCACCAGCAGCTGCTTGGGGGTGTTCGACAGGTGGTCCTCGCCGCGGACGACGTGGGTGATGCGGGCGTCGAGATCGTCGATCGCGACCGCGAAGTTGTAGAGCGCCGAGCCGTCGGCTCGCGCGATCACGGGGTCGTCGAGATGGACGTGCTCGAAGCGCGTGTCGCCGCGGATGGCGTCATGGACGACGGTCGCGCCCCCGTCGGGCACCCGCAGCCGGATCGCCCCGTCGGGCTCGGGCTCGCCGCGAAAGCCGCGCTCGGCGCCGTGGGCGAGCTTGTAGGCCTTGACGTCCTCGGCGGTCGCGCTGGAGCGGTAGGCGTGCCCCCCGTCGAGCAGCGCCCGCAAGGCCTGCGCGTGGCGCTCGGAGCGCTCGGTCTGCAGGATCGGCCCCTCGTCCCAGTCGAGTCCGAGCCAGCGCAGCGCATCGAGGATCTGCTCGACGTTCTCGGTAGTCGAGCGCTCGCGGTCGGTGTCCTCGATGCGCAACACCAGCTCCCCGTCGTGGTGGCGCGCCAGCAGCCAGTTGAACAGGGCGGTGCGAGCGCCGCCGATGTGCAGCGCACCGGTGGGCGAGGGCGCGAACCTGAGGCGCATCGCGCCCGTCGAGGGTGCGTCTTGGGCGGGCTGTGGAGAGCCGGAGACCATAAGATCGCCCGCATGCTAATCGGAGCGCACGTCTCGCCCGCGGGCGGGCTGCCGAAAGCGATCGAGCGCGGAGTGCAGCGCGGCTGTGAGGCGATCCAGATCTTCAACCAGTCGCCGCGCATGTGGCGCCCGACCGCCTACACCGAGGAGGATTACGCGGCGTTCCGCGAGGCGATGGACGCCAGCCCGATCGGCGCGGTGCTGATCCACGCGGTGTATCTGCTCAATTGCGCCAGCGACGACCCTGACATCCGCGCCAAATCGTTGGCTTCGCTGACCCATTCGCTGCGCGTAGGCGAGGCGATCGGCGCTGCCGGCGTCGTGCTGCATCCCGGCTCGGCCAAGACCGGCGATGTGGACGCGGCGATCGCGCGCGCCGGGCAGACGATCGCACAGGCGCTCGCCGACAGCGAGGGCTGTGAGCTGCACCTGGAGAACACGGCCGGCGCGGGCGGCACGCTCGGGCGCTCGTTCGAGGAGCTGGCCGGACTGCTGGACGCGGCCGGCGGGAGCGAGCGCGTCGGGGTGTGCCTGGACTCCTGCCATCTGCTCGCCTCCGGGTATGACATCCGCACGGCCGCCGGCATGAGCTCGGTGCAGCGCGAATGCACGCGCGCGCTGGGACGGGGACGCGTGCGCTCGCTGCACCTGAACGACTCGCAGACGCCGCTGGGCTCGGGTCGCGACCGTCACGCCAACGTCGGCACGGGCGAGCTCGGCGAGGAGGGCTGCGTGGCGTTCCTGTCCGCGCCGGGACTGCAGAAACTGCCGTGCGTGCTGGAGACGCCGGGTGAGAACCGCGAAGGCCCCGCGCGCGAGGAAATCGCGCTGGCGATGAAGCTGCACGAGCAGGGGCAGCGAGCCCGCAAAGGGAAGTAGGCCAAGCGCCCGGGGAAGCATTCAGGCGCCCGTATTCAGGCACGCGCTCGGATCAGGCGTGCGCGCGGGGCTCGTACGCGTATCAGCCGGCGAGCGCCTCGGCGACCGCGAGCGTGGAGGTGAAAATGCTCTCCAGCTCCGCCCGCACGGTCGGCGTGTTCTGCACTCGGTACGCCTCACCCAGGCGCAGCCGCCGCATGCCCGCTGCAGTGGCGATCTCGATCCACATCTCGGCCGGTCCGGGGTAGTCGGCGGCGAGCTGCTTGACCTCTTCGATCGCGCTCGGGGAGACGCCCGCGAGGTCCACGCGCACCGACATCGGCTTGGCCAGGGCGACCGCCGTGCGGGCGTCCGTGTCGGCCTGCTTACGGGCGTCGGCGATCTCCTGCTCTGAGGGGGCGAACACCTCGACGGTCTGGGCGATGAGGCAGGTCTTGCCGGCTTCCTTGTGATCGACCCGCCCGCGCACGAGCACGACCCGATCGACCGCGAGCGCGGCCTCGTGCTCGGACAGCGCCTTGCCGAACACGAGCATCTCCACGGCGCCGCCGAGATCGTCGAGCGTGGCGAACATCATCGGGTCGCCGGAGCGGGTGCGAATGCGCTTGGCCTCGACGATGATCCCGCCGACCGTCACCCAGTCCTTGTCGCGACGGTCGGCCAGCGCCGCCAGCGGGCAGTCGGTGCGCGCGCGCATGATCTCGCGCAGCGGCTTGAGCGGGTGCGCGGACACGAACAGGCCGATCGCCTCCTTCTCGACCGCGAGCAGCTCCGCCTGATCGAACTCCTCGGCAGGGATCGAGGGATGAGCCGGGCGCAGGAACGCCGCGCCCGCGCGCTGGGCGAGCTCCGAGCGGTCGGCCCCCGCGATCGCGCTCCCACCAGGCTCGCCCGCGTCGCCTTCAGCGGATGGGGCACCCGGCTCGGGGGCCAGGTCGAAGATCGAGCCCTGCCCGATCTGTGCGTCCTGCTGGGCCTTCTGGCCCGCTGCCTGCGCCTGCTCGAGCACGCTGAGCATGCCCTTGCGGCTCGCTCCGGTGGAGCCCAGCGCGCCGCACTTGACGAGCGCCTCGATCGCCTTCTTGTTGACCGTGCGGCTGTCCACGCGCTCGCAGAAGTCCCACAGCGAGGAGAACTCTCCGCCCTCCTCGCGCGCGCGCTTGATCGCCTCCACGGCCTGATATCCGACCCCCTTGACGGCGTCCAGTCCAAAGCGGATGTCGCCGGCGCCACCCTTTGCGCTCGGCGCCCCGACGGTGAACCGGTGGTCTGAGAGGTTCACGTCCGGCGGCAGGATCTCGATTCCCATCTCCTCGCAGCGCGCGACGAAGAACGGGACCTTGTCCTTGGTCGACATCACCGAGGAGATCAGCGCAGCCATGTACTCCGCGGGATGGTTCGCCTTCAGCCATGCCGTCCTGTAGGCGATCAGGCCGTAGCACGCGGCGTGGCTCTTGTTGAATGAGTAGTCCGCCGACTTCTCGTTGGTCTGCCAGAGGAACTCGATCGTCTCCGGCTTGGTGCCGGACGCGCGGCAACCCTCGACGAACTCGGGCTTCAGCGCCGCCATCGCCGCGCGATTCTTCTTGCCGATCGCCTTGCGCAGGTCGTCGGCCTTCGCGCCGGAGAAGCCCGCGAGCTCCTTGGAGATCTGCATCGCCTGCTCCTGATAGAGGATCACGCCGTTGGAGGACTCCAGGATCGGCCGCAGGCGCTCGTCCGGATAGGAGATCGCCTGCGGGTTGTGCTTGCCCTTGGCGTACACCGGTATCTGGTCCATGGCGCCCGGACGGTAGAGCGCGTTGAGCGCGACGAGGTCGTTGAACTCGTCCGGGCGCACCTTCCGCAATGCCTCGCGCATGCCCTCGGACTCGAACTGGAACACACCGGTGGAGTCGCCGCGCGCGAGCATCTCATACGTGCGCGCGTCATCCAGCGGCAGCGTCGTCATCTCCGGACGCTGCCCGGTGGAGCGCTCGATGATGTCCAGCGCGTCCTCGATCACGTCGAGGTTGCGCAGGCCGAGGAAGTCCATCTTCAGCAGGCCGATATCCTCGATCGGCTTCATCGAAAACTGGGTGACCGTGCGATACGCCTTCTCACCGTTCTCGTCCGCGCCGGCGTCAGCCAGCTGCAGCGGCACGATGTCGGTCAACGGGCGGTCTGCGATCACGACCGCGGCGGCGTGGATCGAGCTGTTGCGCACGATCCCCTCCAGCCCCTGCGCGACGTCGATGATCTGCTTCGCGACCGGCTCCTCGTCGCAGGCCTTGCGCAGCGGCTGCCCCGGCTTCAGGCAGTCCTCGAAGGAGGGCGAGCGACCCATGATCGGGTCGGGGATCAGCTTCGCCAGACGGTCGCCGGTGCCGTAGTCCAGGCCCAGCACCCGCGCCGCGTCGCGGGTGGCGGCGCGCGGGAACATCTTGCCGAACGTGACGATCTGGGCGACCGACTCGCGCCCGTACTTGTCGGTCACGTATTTCATCACTCGCTCGCGTCCGCGCACGGAGAAGTCGATGTCGATATCGGGCATCGACACGCGCTCGGGGTTCAGGAACCGCTCGAACAGCAGGTCATAGCGCAGCGGGTCCACATCGGTGATCGCCAGGCAGTAGGCGACGATCGACCCGGCCGCGGAGCCGCGCCCGGGTCCCACGGCAATGCCGTTCTCCTTGGCATAGCGGACGAAGTCCCAGACGATCAGGAAGTAGGCGTTGAAGCCCATCCGGTCGATCACCCCAAGCTCCATCTCCATGCGCTCGATCGCCGCCGCCGGCGGCGGGTCGCCGTAGCGCAGTGTCAAGCCATCGAGCACACGCGCGCGCAGGTAGTCGCTCTCGCTGGAGCCGTCGGGCGTTGAGTAGCTGGGGATCAGCTGCTTGCCCAGCTCCAGCTCGACCGAGCAGCGCTCGGCGATCTCAAGCGTGTTGGCGATCGCCTCCGGCCACTGCGCGAACGCGTCGGCCATCTCTGAGTTGTCGCGCAGAAAGAACTCGTTCGTGTCGAACGTCAGCTTCGGCGCGGCGAGCGTGCTCTTGGTCTGCACGCACAGCAACGCGGTGTGGTGGTCGTAGTCCTCGCGACGCAGGTAGTGCACGTCACCGGTGCCCACGAGGCCGCCGCCGAGCTCGCGCGCGATGCGCACGATTCCCTCGTTGCACTTCTCCTGCGGCACGAGCCCGTTCTTCTGCACCTCGAAGTAGACGTTGTCCGGGCCGAATATCCGCCTCAGATCGTCGGCGTGTGCGCGCGCGTCATCGGGACGATCCTCCAGCAGGAGCCGGCAAAAACGCGAGGCCAGGCAGCCCGTGAGCGCGATCACGCCGTCTGAGTGCTGCTCGACCTGGCCGAGATCGACGGTGGGCTTGCCGCGGTTGAGCCCTTCCAGAAATCCGGCCGAGGAGAGCTTGACGAGGTTGCGGTAGCCAGCGTCGCTTGAGGCCAGCAGCGTCAGGTGGTTGCGCTGCACCTTCGGGGAGCCGGGACCGGCAGCCGCGGCGGCGTGGTCGTCGACGAGATAGATCTCACAGCCGACGATCGGCTTGACGCCGTGCTTGGCGCAGGCCTTGTGCAGCTCGACGGCCCCGTTCATCACACCGTGGTCGGTGAGGCCGAGGGCGGGCTGACCGAACTCGGCGGCGCGCGCGGCTAGCGCCTCGATCTTGCACGCCCCGTCGAGCAGCGAGTACTCGGAGTGGACGTGCAGATGGGCGCAGGTCGGGACGGACACTGAGATCGATCTTAGGGTCCGCGGCGGCGGACGTTCAGCGCCCGCGCCGCTGTTTGCGTCTTAACCGCCAGCGACCGATCAGCGACATGCTGTGCTTGTGCGGCGCGCGCACGACGGGCGCCACGGCGGGCGTCGTATCCGGCGGCCGCGCCGCGACGCTCTCCTGCGCTCGCGCGCGCAGCCGCTCGACGGCGGCTGCCAGCGCGTCGGTCATCTCCTCGCTGCGCGGACGGACAGAGGACGACGAGGACTCCCGCGCGGGCTCGGCGTCGACGGCCGCCCGCAGCCTCATCGCCACGCCCTTCAGCTCGCTGACGGTGCCGGCCATCCGGCGGTGGCTCTCGCGTATCGCCGCAAGCGCGCTCTCCACGTTCTCCAGCCGCTGCGCCAGCTCCGATGTTCGCCGCCCGTCCTGTTCGGCTCCCTCCAGGCGCCGCTGCAGGCTCGAGACGTGACCCTCTAGCGTCTTGACGGTCGCCTCGGCCATCTCGGCGCGGCGCAGGAGGGCGCTCTCGCCGGACTCCGCCGCGCGGCGCGCGCGGCGCTCGGCGAGCAGGTCGCGCTCGCTCGGAGGCTGCGAAGGGCCTCCCCGCGGAACGGGCGTCTGTGACGATGACGAAGATCCCTCGGCGATCATTGACTCACCGCAGCGTATGTCTCCGACCGGACGCCTCCGCCGCGCGTGCGGGCGCTCGCTCAGGAGCCGTTGCGCAGGCGCCAGGCCATGCGCGACTGCAGCGAGAACAGCTCGATGAAACCGGGCGAGGCCGCCTGCGAGAAGAGGCCGCCGGACTGCGAGAACGACGCGAGGCTCGCGTCGTAGACCGCGTTCGGCGAGGAGCGGGTGAGGACGCGAACGCTGCCCCGGTAGAGCTTCAGGCCGATCGTGCCCGTCACCTGCTCGTTGACGCTGTTCATGTAGGCGTCGAGGTCTGAGCGCAGCGGCTCCCACCACAGGCCGGCATAGACGAGATAGGCCCACTGGTGGTCGAGCTGGGGCTTGAACTGGTTCTGGTGGATCGTGCACACCAGGCGCTCGAGCTCCTGGTGGGCCGCCAGCAGGATCGCGGCGGCGGGCGCCTCGTAGATGTCGCGGACCTTCAGCCCGACGATGCGATCCTCGATGTGGTCGATGATCCCGACGCCGTGACGCGCGGCGATGTCCGCCGCCCGTTCGATCAGCTGCACCGGCTGCAAGCGCTCGCCGTCGAGGGCGACAGGCACGCCGCGCTCGAACTCCACCTCGACGGTCTGCGCCTCTTCGGGCGCCTCCTCGGGGCGGGTGACGAGCTGAAACACGTCGTCCTCGGGCGCGTGGGCGAGATCCTCGATCCAGCGGCCCTCCGAGGAGCGACCCCACAGGTTGTCGTCGATCGAGTAGGGCGCGGTCTCGGTCCCGCCCTTGACGGGGATGCCGTGCTCGCGCGCGTAGGCGATCTCCTCCTCGCGACCCATCTGCCAAGAGCGCACCGGCGCGATCGTGCGCAGCTCGGGCGCGAGCGTCGCGACGGTCGCCTCGATGCGAACCTGGTCGTTGCCCTTGCCGGTACAGCCGTGGGCGATCGTGTCGCACTCGCTCGTGCGCGCGTGCTGCACCGCGAGCTTGGCGATCAGCGGGCGCCCGAGCGCGGTGAACAGCGGATAGCCGCCGCCGTAGAGCGCGTTGGCCTTGATCGCGGGAAGCAGGTATTCGCGCGCGAACTCCTCGCGCGCGTCGATCACGTGACAGTCCAGCGCGCCCAGCTGCAGGGCCTTCTCGCGAATCACCTCGTAATCCTCGCCCGGCTGCCCGAGGTTGACGGTCAGACACACGACCTCCGCGCCATAGCGGTCCTGGATCCACTTGAGCATCACGCTCGTATCCAGGCCCCCGGAGTAGAGGAGCAGCACGCGCCCGACCCGCTCGGGGTCGGCCTCGTAGGAGGCGGTGCGCGGGGGGAAACCCTGCTGGGGCTCGGAAGCGCTCATCGCTCGCGCAGGCTACTGGAGCACTGGGCAGGACGATGCCATCCCAAGCGCGCGACATCCTTTCCGTAATGGCCGACGACGGACTCATCGGAGAGACGGTTGACCCTCAGGGCGCTCGGGTCGTGCTACCCGCCCGCATTTGGCAAGAGAAGGTGCTGCTCGAGCACACCGAGCTTGCGACATTCACCGCCGACGTCCTCCGCGCGGTGACATCTGCCGATCACATCGAAGTCGATCCTGTTTATCCCGAACGCAAACGCTACTTCGCAAGCGACATAGGACCCAGTAGGTGGCTGTTGGTTGTCGTAAGCTATGAGCAGGTTCCAGCGCGGATCATCTCCGCATTCGGACACCGAAAGGACCCTCCGACATGGGACGCGTGAACTTGAAGATCGGCTCAATCGTGTTCGACAATGCGAACTACGACGCCGAGAACGACGTGCTCTACCTACGTGTGGGCGAGGCCGAGGCTGGCGAGGGTGAGACGACTCCCGAGGGCCACGTGCTTCGATATGCGCCCGGCACCGATCGGATCGTAGGTATGACGATGCTGGGTCCTCGTCGCATTCTCGAACGCGAGGGTCACCTTGTCGTCACGATCCCCGAGGCTGTCGAGACCACGGCGGACGATCTCGCGGACGCGCTAGCCGCCGTTTGATCCTTCAAGCGCCGCGCCCAGGCGCTCGAGCGCCGTGTCGATCTCGGGCTCACCGACGATCAGCGGTGGCAGCAGGCGCACGGTGGTGGGGCCGGTGGCGTTGAGGATCAGGCGCTGCTCTATCAGAGCACGGCGGACGACATCGGGCGCGGGAACGTCCAACTCGCACGCGAGCATCAGGCCGCGCCCCCGTACCGACAGTACGTGCGGGAGGGATTTCAGTCCGGCG
Source organism: Solirubrobacteraceae bacterium (assembly GCA_035948355.1). Classification (GTDB taxonomy): domain Bacteria; phylum Actinomycetota; class Thermoleophilia; order Solirubrobacterales; family Solirubrobacteraceae; genus Palsa-744. Next base: position 18,171 of record DASZJF010000037.1, on the reverse strand, counting down.
TGCAACCGGTGGCCGAGCGCGGTCACGCGTCCGAGCAGCGCGGGATCTTCGATGACCTCGAGGGCGGCGAGCGCGGCGGCGGCGATGACGGGGCCGCCGGCGAATGTGGAGCCGTGATCGCCGGGCTGGAACACGTCGCTTAGGTGCGGGGCGGCGATGAGCGCGCCGATCGGCAGACCGCCACCGAGGGCCTTGGCTGTTGTGATCACATCTGGGATGACGCCGGTCTGCTCGTAGGCCCAGAGCGTGCCGGTGCGGCCCATCCCGCACTGGACCTCATCGAACACGAGCACGGCGCCGTGCTCGTCACAGGCCGCGCGCGCGGCCTGGAGCGTCTCCTGGGAGAGCACGTTCACGCCCGACTCGCCCTGGATCGGCTCCAGCAACACCGCGGCGGTGCGGGCGTCGACGGCTCCGGCGATCGCCTCGGGCGTGGGATCGACCGCGCGAAAGCCGGGGACGAGCGGCGCGAACGGCGCCTGCTTGGCCTCCTGGGGCGTGGCCGACAGCGCGCCGTACGTACGCCCATGGAACGCTCCGTATACGACCACGACGTCTCCCCCCGGATGGGCCTTGCGCACGAGCTTGATCGCAGCCTCGCTGGCCTCCGCGCCGGAGTTGCAAAAGTAGACCTTGCCCTGCAGGCTCGACTGCGACAACCGCTCGGCCAGGCGCATCGCGGGCTCTGTGTAGAACAGGTTGGAGACGTGCATCAGCCGGCCGACCTGCTCGCGCACGGCCGCGACCACGCGCGGGTGGCAGTGTCCGACGTTCGTGACGGAGATGCCGCAGAGGAAGTCGAGGTACTCGTTGCCCTGCTCGTCCCACAGCCAGGGGCCCTCGCCGCGCACGAATTGCACCGGGGAGCGCGCATACGACGGGACGACGTGCTCGCGCTCTAGCGCCTGCAACTCCGACAGCGTCACGCGGCTGCCTCGATCTTGGTTCCGATGCCGGCATCGGTAAAGAGCTCCAAGAGGAGCGAGTGCGCGAGGCGCCCGTCGAGGATGTGCGCGGCGGACACGCCTGCCCCGATCGCGTCGACGCACGCCTGCAGCTTGGGGCGCATTCCACCCTCGAGCGTGTCGAGCGCGGCGCGGATCTCGGCGGTGCCGGCCTGCCCGATCAGCGAGTCGGGATCGGACGGGTCGCGCAGCCAGCCGGGGACGTCGGTGAGGAAGATGACCTTGTAGGCGCCCAGCGCGCCGGCGACGGCGCCGGCGGCCTCGTCGGCGTTGACGTTGTAGGAGTGCCCGTCGCGGTCGGCGCCGACGGAGGCGATCACGGGGATGTAGTCGGATGAGACATGGTTGAGCACATCCACATCGACGTGGTCGATGCGCCCGACGAAGCCGATGTCCTCGCCCCCGGGCGCGGTACGGCGGGAGACGCGAAACAGCGAGCCGTCGTCGCCGCACAGCCCGATCGCGGGCTGGCCGTGGCGGTTGATGCGCAGCACGATCTCGGTGTTGATCTTGCCGACGAGCACCATCTTGGCGACCTCGACGGTGCTCTCGTCGGAGACGCGCAGTCCGCCGACGAACTCGACGGGCAGCCCAAGCCGCTGCATGTAGGCGGTGATGTCGGGACCGCCGCCGTGCACGACGATCGGGTTCAGGCCGACGTACTTGAGCAGCACGACGTCGCGCGCGAACTCCTCGCGCAGCGCCGGGTCCTCCATCGCCGCGCCACCGTACTTGATGACGACGGTCTTGCCGTGAAACTCCCGGATGTACGGGAGCGCCTCCAGCAGGGTGCCTACGTCACGCATCGTTCGCTCCTCACGTGGTGTAGTCGGCATTTATCGTTACGTACTCGTGGGATAGATCCGAGAAGAAGACCTCGGTCTCGGCTCCCTCGCCGGGCAGCGTGATCTCGTACTCGACTTCCTTCGCCTTCAACGCCTCGGCGAGCTGATCCTCCTCGTAGGGAATCGCAACGCCCGCCGAGCAGACGGAGATGCCCTGCAGCGCGATGTCCACCGCCAGCGGAGCGGTTCCGGGCAGGGCCGCGCCCACGGCCTGGACGATCCGGCCCCAGTTGGGATCGCCGCTGTGCAGCGCGGCCTTGACGAGCGGCGAGTTGGCGACGCCGCGCGCGGCGGCCTCGACGCCCTCCAGGTAACCCCCCCGCACGACCACGCGCGCGATCCGGGCGGCGCCCTCGCCGTCGGCGACCATCAGGATCGTGAGCTGGCGCAGCAGCGCGTCGAGCGCGTCGCCGAAGCGCAGCTCGTCCTCGCTCTCCGGAGCGATCCGCACGCCGGAGGCGCCCGAGCACATGAGGATGGCGGTGTCGTTGGTGGAGAGCTGGCCGTCGACGGAGCAGCGGTCGAAGGAGCGCTTGACGCAGACGCCGAGCAACAGGTCGGCAGTGTGCGGCTCAAGCACAGCGTCGGTCTGCACGAAGCAGAACATCGTGGCGAAGTTGGGAGAGATCATGCCCGCGCCCTTGCACTGCGCGGTCAGGCGGACGGGGCCGCCGGACAGCTCGACCTCCAGGCAGGCACGCTTCTCGAACGCGTCGGTCGTCTGGATCGCCTGCTGGAAGTCGGCGTCGCCCTCGCGGCGCAGCTCGCCGTGGACGGCGAGGATGCCCTGCAGCACCGCGTCGACGGGCAGATACCAGCTGATGCCGCCGGTCGAGGCAAGCGCGACCGTCGCCTCCTGCACCCCCACGGCCAGCGCAGCGGCGCCCTGGGTCTTGGCGGCGTCGTCGAGTCCGCGCCGCCCGGTGGCGGCGTTGGCGCAGCCGGAGTTGGCGAGGATCGCGCGCAGCCCATCGAGCCGGCAGCGCTCCTGGCTGAGCAGCACGGGCGCAGCGGGCGTGCCGGTGGCGGTGAAGCGTGCCGCACTGACGGGAGTCTCCGAGTCACAGACGAGCAGCCCGAGGTCGGGGTTGCCCGAGGGCTTGATCCCGCAGGCAACCCCGGCGGCGCGGAAGCCCGCGGGCAAACCCGCGCCGGGGCCGAGGTCGCGCACGTGTTCGGGCGTTGGCACCCAGCGCGAATGGAAGAACGGCTGGGGCGCAGCGGCGGAGGCCCGGTCACCGAAGACGTCGTTGCCGGCGCTCACAGCAAACCCTCCGTCTCTGCGATCCCGAACATGAGATTGAGGTTCTGGACTGCTTGCGAGGAGGTGCCCTTCCAGAGGTTGTCGATCGCCGAGAGCACGACGACCTTGCCGGTGTGCGGATCGGCGACGGCGAAGATACGACAGAAGTTCGTCTCCTGCACGTCGCGTGTACCGGGAGGCACTCCGACGACCTCGACGAAGGTCTCATGGGTGTAGGCGTCGGCGTAGAGCTCCGTGAGCTCGGCCGGTGCGACGGTGCGGGTGGTGGTCACGTAGCAGCTGGCCAGCTCGCCCTGGTCGAGCGGCACGAGGTGCGCCTGAAATTGAACGGGCATGCCTGCGCCGAGCAAACCCAGCTGCTCCTCGATCTCGGGCGTGTGCCGGTGGTTGGCGACCTTGTAAGGGAGGATGTTCTCGCCCGCCAGCGACAGGTGCGTGGTGTCGTCGAACGTGCGACCGGCGCCGGAGATCCCCTGCTTGGCGTCGATTACGACGTCGGCGATCAGGCCGGCGCGGGCGAGCGGGGCGAGCCCGAGCACGGCCGCGGTCGGGTAGCAGCCGGGGTTGGCGACGATCTGCGCGTCGGCGATCTGCGCGCGGTGGAGCTCGGTCAGACCGTAGGCAGCCTGGTCGAGCAGGTCCGGCCGGGGGTGCGGCCCGTACCACTGCTCGTACGTCTCGACCGAGGCGAGGCGAAAGTCGGCGCTGAGGTCGACGACGCGGGCGCCGAGCTCGCGCAGCTCGCCGACGGTGGGCGCGGCGGCGGCGTGGGGGTAGGCGACGATGGCCGCGTCCAGGCGTCCGCCGGTGTCGCGCTCGAGCGCGAGCCGGTCGAGATCGAGCTGTTCGATCTGTAGAGGGACGCGGTAGCGGGGGTACAGGTCGTCCAGGCGCCGCCCGACCTCCGAGCGTCCGGTCACGCCGACGAGCTGGAAGCGGGGATGGCGCCAGAGCAGGTGCGCCGCGAGCGCGCCCGCGAACCCGGTGGCGCCGGCGACGAGCACCCGCGGGGAGCCCGCGGCGAAGGCCTGCGGGAGATCCATCGTGGTATCAGCCACGAAGCTCACCCCCCAGCTCGCTCAGCGCTGCGACGATCCGCTCGCGCACCGGCGCTACGTCCTCGTCGGTCAGCGTGCGGTCGAGCGCGCGGAACGACATGGCAAGGGCGAGCGAGCGCCGCCCCTCCCCCACCTGGGCGCCGGTGTAGACGTCGAAGATCTCGGCCGTGTCGAGCATCTCCCCTCCCGCCCCGCGCACGAGGTGCAGCAGCTCGCGCGCGGAGACCTCGACGGGCAACGTGACCGCGAGGTCTTGACGCAGCGCCGGGAACGGCCCGAAGGCGATGAAGGAGGCGACCTCGGGCGCGACCGCGGCGAGGATGCCGAGGTCGATCGCGAACGTCGCCGCGCGTCCCAGATCCCAGCTCTCGGCCACGCGCGGGTGGACCTCGCCGAGGAAGCCAACCGATGCCGGGTGACACTCGCCTTTGGCGAGCATCCCCGTTTCGGCCAGCAGCGGCTCGGCGGAGGGCGCGCGCACGAGCACCTCGGCGCTGCGCCCGGGGTGCAGGAACGGCCAGCGCGAAGCCTCGCGCACCGACCAGTCGACGTGGAAGCGATCGAGCAGTGAGCCGAGCAGCGCCTTGGCGGCGAAGAAGTCAGCCTCGCCGCGGCGCCCGCGCCAGGAGGAGGGCTCCAGCTCGCCGGCCAGCAGCACGCCGAGCGCGTGGTGTTCGTCGGCGGGGCGATCGCCGTCGGAGTCCTCATCCGCCGCGCGGTAGACGGCGCCGGACTCGAAGATGGCGAGGTCGGGGCCATTGCGTGCGACGTTGTGACGCGCGGCGTCGAGCAGCGAGCCGAGCAGCGTCGGGCGCATGATCGACTGATCCTCCGAGAGTGGGTTTTCGATCCTTACCACGCCTCGCAGCGGGTGGTCGGCCGGTAGCAGCAGTCGGTCCAGCAGCGCGGGCTCGGCGAAGCTCCAGCCTACGATCTCGTGCAGGCCGCGCCCGACGAGCGCGTCCTCGGCGGCGCGACGCACCCGCTGGGCGTGCGTCAGCCGACCGGCCGCGCCACGGCGCGCGGGCAGCGTGACCGGCAGGCGCTCCAAGCCGTCGATGCGGGCGACCTCCTCGATCAGGTCGATCTCGCGGGTGACGTCCTCGCGCCGGACGGGCGGCGGGGTCGCCTGCAGCCCGTCGTCCACCTCGGTGGTGTGGAAGTCCAGCGCGTTCAGGATTTGCGCCTGGCGGGGGCGGGGGATCTCGACGCCGAGGATCGAGCGGACGCGCGCCTCGCGCAGGCCGATCGCAGGAGGCGGGGCGCCCTCGCCGCCGACGTCGATCGTGCCCGGCAGCAGCGTGGCGCCGCAGCACTCGATCATCAGCCTGCTCGCGACCGCCTGCGCCCACGGGCACTGCTCGGGCGCGAGGCCCTTCTCGAAGCGCCCCGAGGCCTCGCTGCGCAGCCCGAGCGCCCAGGAGGTGCGGTGGATGCTGGGCCCGTACCAGTTGGCGACCTCCAGCAGCACGCGTGTCGTCTCCGGCTGGACCTCCGAGCGCTCTCCGCCCATCAGGCCCGCGATCGAGGTCGGGCCGTCTGCGTCCTCGATCACGACCATCTCTGCGTCGAGCGTGCGTGTCTGCCCGTCGAGCGTCGTCACCGACTCTCCTTCGCCGGCGCGGCGGACCGTCAGGCGCGCGCCCGCGACACGGTCGAGGTCGAAGGCATGCAGCGGCTGGCCGGTGAGCAGCATGGCGTAGTTGGTGATGTCGACCACGTTGTTGATCGGCCGCTGCCCGGCGGCGCTCAGCCGCGCTGCGAGCCACGGCGGGGATGGCGCGATCGTGACGTTCTCGAACACGCGCGCGGTGAACCGCGGGCAGAGGTCGGGACACTGCACCGTCACCTCGACGCCCGTTGGCGCACCCGGCGAGCCAGGGTCCTCGCGCCAGGGCTCGGGCGCGAGCGGCGCCCCGGTCGCGGCATGCAGCTCGCGCGCGACCGCGTACACGCCGAGGCAGTCCGGCCGGTTGGGCGTCACCTCCAGCTCGATCACCTCGGTGGCGATCGGCAGTACGTCGGCCAGCGGCGTGCCGGGTGGCTCGGCGTCGAGCACCATGATGCCCTTGACCTCGTCCCCGCCCGCCCCGATGCCGAGCTCACGCTCGGCGCAGATCATCCCTGCGGAGATGACCCCCCGCAGCTTCGCCTGCTTGATCTCCATGCCGTCGGGCATCACCGCGCCGGGGAGCGCGACGGCCACGGTCTGGCCGGCGGCCACGTTCGGGGCGCCGCAGACGATCGTCGCCGGGCCGTCCTGTGACGCCACCCCGAGCTCGACCGTGCACACGCTCAGCCGGTCGGCGTTCGGATGGCGTTCGCAGGTGAGCACCCTGCCCACGACGAACCGCTCGACGGCGCTCACCCCGTGATGGTGGATCGCCTCGACCTTGGTGCCGGTCATCGTCAGGCGCTCCTCCACACCGGCGACGTCGAGGTCGGGGTCGCAGTATTCGCGCAGCCATGTCTCGGGAACGCGCATCAGAACTGCTCCAAGAACCTGAGATCGTTTTCGTAGTACAGCCGCAGGTCGGGGATGCCGTGCATGAGCATCGCGATCCGCTCGATCCCCATGCCCCAGGCGAAGCCCTGGACGCGCTCGGGGTCATAGCCCGGGGAGTTGGCCTCGGTGGTGGCTACGTAGGAGTACACGTTCGGATCGACCTCGCCCGCGCCCAGCACCTCCAGCCAGCCCTCGCCCTTGCACAGGTAGCAGCGCGAGCCGTCGCGCAGATGTCCCCGGCCGTCGCAGTGAAAGCAGGAGACGTCGACCTCGACGCTGGGCTCGGTGAAGGGGAAGAAATGCGGGCGCAGTCGCACCTCGCGCGCATCTCCGAACATCTCGCGCGCGAACACGAGCAGCGTGCCCTTGAGATCGGCGAGCGTGATGTCCTCGTCCACTGCCAATCCCTCGATCTGATGAAACTGGGGCGTGTGCGTGGCGTCGGAGTCGGGGCGGTAGACGCGTCCGGGGATGACGACGTACAGCGGTGGCGGATGGGCCTCCATCGCCCGGATCTGCATCGGCGAGGTATGTGTCCGCAGCACGGAACTGCTCCGCGGGGCATCCCGCCCCGCGTTCTGATTTGGACGGCCGCCCTCCGGGCGGCCGTGACCGGGCGCGCTTTGCGCGCCCTCCTGAGCCACATAGAACGTGTCGGTCCGCGCGCGGGCCGGGTGCGTCGGTGAGTGGTTGAGCGCGTCGAAGTTGTAGTGAACCGTCTCGACCTCAGGGCCCTCCATGACGGTGAAGCCGAGCCCGAGGAAGATGTCTTCCAGGCGTCGCCGCGTGCTCGTCAGGACGTGCAGCCGCCCGAGCGGCTGGGGAGGCGCTCCGGGTAGCGTCACGTCGCAGCGGTCCTCGCGCAGCCGGCGCTCCAGCTCGGCGCCGCTCAGCTCGGCGGCCCGCGCCTCGATCATGCCCTCCAGCTGCCGGCGCGCCCGGTTGGCGGCCTTGCCGACCGCCGCCCGCTGCTCGGGCTCCAGGTCGGCCACGCCGCGCAGCAGTTGGGGCAGCTCGGCCTTGCGCCCGAGGTAGTGCACCCGCAGTTCCTCCAGGGCCTCACCGCTGTCGGCCCCGGCGATTGCCGTCCGCGCCTGCGCGCTCAGCTCGTCGATCCGCTCGATCATGACGCCCGGACCCTAGTCGAGCGGCGGGTCGTAGTCTCGTACAGTGCCACGGTCGCGGCCATCGCGGCGTTGAGCGACTCGGCCGCGATGGGGATGTGGGCGACGTGATCGCACCCGCTCACGACTTCCTCAGGCAGCCCGGAGCGCTCTGAGCCGACGAGCAGGGTGAGCGCTCCCGGGCCTTCGTTCGCAGCGCCGAGCCGTGTACACAGCTCCACCAACGGCTCGCCCGCCCCGGCGACGAGCGCGATGCGCTCGCCCGGCAGCGAAGCCATGTCGAATATCCCCATCGCGTGCGGCCCCGCTGCATCTGTCGCCTGTACGCGCGCGAGCGCGACGGCGAACACCGCGCCCATGCTCGCGCGCACGGCCTTGGGTCCATAGGGATCGGCGCAGTCCGGCCCGAGCGCCACGCAGGAGGCGCCGAAAGCGGTCGCGCTACGCAGCACCGTGCCGACGTTGCCTGGGTCGCGGACACCGTGCAGGTACACGCACAGCGGGCCCGCGGGCGCGCCCAGCCAGCGCTGCTCGTAGACGCCGATCACGCGCGTGCCCGAGCCGAGCGCCGAGACGGCCGCGAGCGCATCGGGCGCGACGTCGGTGAAACGTGTCCCGCCGAGCTCGGAGCCGGCCACGCGGTAGCCCTCGACGGCCGGCCATCCGGCGCGCTCGGCGGCGATGATCAGATCCTCGCCCTCGGCCAGGAATCGGCCCGCGCGCTCGCGCTCGCGCCGGCGCGCCAGCCGGCGCAGCTCTTTGAGGTGCGGGTTGTGAGGGGAGGTGATGGTCATTGGCGCTGATGTGGTGGATGTGCGATGGGTGTGGAGGTCGGGAGTGGCGGTTCAGTGGGAGCACAAAAAAGGGCGCCGTCCCTGTCAGGAGCGACGCCCGGAGCGTGTCGATGTCGGTGGGGTGATCAGGCGGCCGACGCCGACGACGAAGCCTCACGGGCGGTCTGCGCGAAACGTCGGAACGTGTCGGCGTCGCGCACGGCGATGTCGGCCAGCACCTTGCGGTCCAGCTCGATCCCGGCGAGCGAGAGGCCGTGCATGAACTGCGAGTAGCTCATGCCGTTTTGGCGGGCGGCGGCGTTGATGCGCGTGATCCACAGCCGGCGGAAGTCGCGCTTGCGGTTGCGCCGGTCGCGGTAGGCGTAGGCGTCCGCCTTCATCAGGGCCTCCTTGGCGCGCTTGTAATTCGAGTGCGCCTCCCCGCGGAAACCCTTCGTCAGCTCGAGCGTCGCGCGGCGCTTCTTGCGCGCGTGCAGCGAGCGCTTTACCCTGGTCATTTGCCTACTCCCAGCAGTCGCTTCACCCGCGGCGTGTCGTGGTCGGAGATCGGCGCCGGACGGCCGAGGGCGCGCTTGTGCTTGGGCGACTTCTTCTCGAGGATGTGGCTCGTGAAAGCGTGCCTGCCCCGCACCTTGCCGGAGGCGGTGACCTTGAAGCGCTTCTTGGCGCCGGAGTGTGTCTTCATCTTGGGCATATCGAGCGCAACAGTATGACATGCCCGGCTCGATGCGCCAGCCCTAATGGACCCGGCGGTGCCCGGCGCCGGTCAGGCGGCGGTGTCCTCGCCCGCGGCCGTGGAGGGCTCGGGTGAGGAGGCGGCGCTCTGGGCGCCGTCCGCGCCGGCGCCGGCGGCGCCGTTTGCGGCGGCGGGCTCCGACGGGCTCCCGGCGTCCGCGTTCGCGGCGCCGTTCTCAGCGGCGCCCGCGGCCGGCTCGGCCGGTCCCGCGCCGTCGGAGGCGCCGGCCCCGTCGAAGCGGCCGGCGAGGACGGCTTTGGAGGGGGCCATCATCATCGTCATGTTGCGCCCTTCCTGCATCGGGCGCTGCTCGACGACGCCCAGCTCGGAGAGCTCCTCGGCCAGGCGATCGAGGATCGCGGTGCCGCGCTCGGGATGGGTGACCTCGCGCCCGCGGAACATGATCGTGACCTTGACCTTGTCCTTGTGGCGCAGGAAGCGCTCGACGTGGTGCTTCTTGGTGTCGTAGTCGTGCTGGGCGATCTTGGGACGGAACTTGATCTCGCGCACCGTGATCTGCTGCTGGTGCTTGCGCGCCTGCTTGAGCTTTTGGGCCTGCTCGTACTTGTACTTGGAGTAGTCGAGCACGCGGCAGACTGGCGGGCGGGCCTCGGGGGCGACCTCGACGAGGTCGAGGTCGCGTTCTTGGGCGAAGTTGAGCGCCTCGGGCGTCTTCATCACGCCGATCTGATTGCCCTCGTCGTCGATCACGCGCACCTCGGGCACGCGGATGCGCTCGTTGACCCTGGTCTGGTCCCGCTCGGGCGGGCGCCGGTCGAATCTGCGAGGTACCGGCACTAGCTGTCGTAACTGCGCGTCAAGCCGAAGTCAGGCGTCGCGCTCTGAGGATGGGCGGGGTGTCAACGGTGCCGAGTATAGCTCGCCCCGCAACCGCTCGCCGAAGCTCTGCAGCGTGACGGCGCCGGTGTCGCCGCTGCGGTGCTCGCGCACGGACACGCTGCGATCGGCCTGCTCGCGCTCGCCGACGATCAGCATGTAGGGAATCTTGCGCAGCTCGGCCTCGCGGATCTTGCGCCCGACGGACTCGCCACGCTCGTCGCACTCGACGTGGGCTCCGCCCGCGCGCAGATCCTGCGCGACGCTCTGGGCGTAGTGGTTGTAGTGGTCGGAGACGGGCAGCACGATCGCCTGCACCGGCGCGAGCCATAGCGGCAGCTCGCCCGCGTAGTGCTCGAGCATGATCCCGATGAAGCGCTCCCAGGAGCCGAAGCAGGCGCGGTGGATCATCACGGGCGTGTGCTCTGAGTTGTCGGCGCCGGTGTAGGTGAGGCCGAAGCGAGCGGGCATCGAGTAGTCGAGCTGAACTGTTCCCAACTGCCACGAGCGCCCGAGCGAGTCGGTCATGTGCATGTCGATCTTCGGGCCGTAGAAGGCGCCGTCGCCGGGGTTCAGCTCATATTTCAGGCCCTGCTCGTCGAGCGCCGTGGTGAGCGCGCTCTCGGCGCGATCCCACATGGCGTCGTCGCCGATGCGCTCGTCGGGGCGAGTGGAGAGCTCCAGGCGCAGGTCGAAGTCGAACAGCGCGTAGGTGGCGAAGGCCAGCTCGAGACAGCCGGCGACCTCGGCCTGGACCTGCTCCTCGGTACAGAAGATGTGCGCGTCGTCCTGGGCGAAGTGGCGAACGCGCAGCAGCCCGTGGAGCACGCCCGAGGGCTCGTTGCGGTGCAGCAGGCCCGGCTCTGAGTAGCGCACGGGCAGGTCGCGGTAGGAGTGGCGGCGCATCGCGAACAGGTGCGCGTGCCCGGGGCAGTTCATCGGCTTGACCGCGCCCATCTCCTCGCCCTCGGAGTCGACCGCGAGGAACATGTGCTCGCGGTACTTGCCCCAGTGCCCGGAGGTCTTCCACAGCTCGGCGTCGTAGATGATGGGCGTCTTGACCTCGGTGTAGCCGCGCGCGGAGCCCATCTCGCGCGAGACGGCGACGAGCTTGTTCCACAGGCGCGTGCCGGCGGGCAGCCAGAAGGCCGCGCCGGGGGAGACCTCGGAGAAGGTGAAGAGGTCGAGCTCGCGCCCGAGCTTGCGATGGTCGCGCGCGCGCGCCTGCTCGAGGCGCTCCAGGTGCTGTTTCAGTTCGGCGGAGGAGTGAAAGGCGGTGCCGTAGATGCGCGTGAGCATCGTGCGGGTGGAGTTCCCGCGCCAGTAGGCGCCGGCGACCGATTGCAGCGCGAAGGCGCCGATCGCGCCGGTGCTGGGCGCGTGCGGTCCGCGGCAGAGGTCGGTGAAGGGGCCGTTTGTGTACAGCGAGACCGTCTCCAGGGGATGGTCCGGGGGGGCGGCGCTGACGAGATCGTCGATCAGCTCGACCTTGTAGATCTGATTCTCTGAGACGAAGCGCTCGCGGGCCTGCGCGGGCGTGACGTCTTGGCGCTCGAAGGTCTCTCCCGCGCTGACGTGCTCGCGCATGCGCGCTTCGATCTCGGGGAACTGCTCCTCGGAGACGGTGACGCCGGGGGGGAACTCGAAGTCGTAGTAGAAGCCTTGCTCGATCGGCGGCCCGATCGAGATGCGCACGCCGGGGTAGAGCTCGATGACGGCGGCTGCGAGCACGTGGGCGGCGTCGTGGCGGATCAGCTGCAGCGCCGGCGCGCCGCTCTTCTTGGTGAGGATCGACACGCTGGCCCCATCGGGCAGCTCTCGCGCCAGGTCGCGGATCTCGGGCTCCTCGCCCTCACCGCCGGACGCGTCTGGCCGACGGATCTCGATCGCGAGCGCGGCGCGTGCCAGGCCGGGGCCGATCGCCGCGGCGGCGTCGGCGCCGGTGGCGCCGTCGGGAAGCTCCAGGGGCGTCCCGTCTGGGAGGGTGACGGTGATGGACATCGCAGCGCTGGAGGCTACCCGCCGACGGTCGTGCCCGCCGGACGCTCCATCGCACGCCTGCGCGTTCCGGCGCCTCGCCCTCCGCCGGCGCTCCGATGCCGGGTCGAGGCGAGCCCGACACGCATTCCCATACTGAGAAACACGGGCTGGTGACACTCGTCTACATCTGAGATTATCGCGGGATGACCGAAGACGATCCGACCTCCATCTCCATCAAGCTGTCTCCCGCCCAGGTCGACGACGTGATGCGCGCGGCGTCGCGCAGCCGCGCGCCGAGCATCTCCAGGCTCATCGCCGACACCCTGAACGCTCCGCTGAAGCCCGAGGGCGACGACCGCCCGGACAGGCGCGCGGCCTCCCGCCTCGGCGGGTACATGCCGATCGGGACCGTCGACCCGCGCCTGTCGCGCTCGCTGCTGCGCGGCCTGTCGATCCTCACCTGCTTCGGCCCGGACGGGGGCTCGCGCGGGATCGTTGAAATGGCCGAGGACCTCGGCATGAGCCCGTCGACGACGCACCGCTACGCGCTCACCCTGGTGGAGCTCGGCCTGCTGGAGCGCTGCCCCGACACCCGTAAGTACCGCCTACCGACCTGACCGGCGACGCTGGGGTGGTGGTTGGGGGGTCGAGCCCGTGCGGACGGCGACCGATCGGAGATCGACGGGATCTCCGATCGGCCAGCACGGATTGTGTCCGCGGTCGATCGCGTGCGCGAAAGGCAGCGCTCGCTCAAGCGGGCTTATCCCCGCTGAAGGGCGCGAGGAGACACGAGGGGCGATACTGCGGGGATGGCGGTGACGGACATGCAGGCCAGGCCGGGGGGGCGGGCCCGCGTGGTGGTGCTGGGCGGTGGGTTTGGCGGGGTGTATGTGGCGCAGGGCCTGGAACGCCTGGCGGCGAAGGGGGCGCGGGTGGACGTGTCGGTGGTCAACCGCGAGAACTACCTGGTGTTCCAGCCGATGCTGGCGGAGGTGGTGGCGGGGGATGTGGGCATTCTTGACACGGTCAGCCCGCTGAGGCAGATGCTGCCGGGAGCGGAGTTGTATGTGCGGGAGATCGAAGAGGTGGATGTCGCTCGAAAAGCGGTGGTGCTGGGCGCGGGGATGACGCCCCAGGCGTACGCGCTGGAATACGACCATCTGGTCGTTGCGCTCGGGAATGTCACAGACTTCAGAGGAATCCCGGGGCTGCCCGAGCACGCGATGGGATTCAAGACGCTGGCGGACGCGGTGCGTATCCGCAACCACGTCATCAATGTGTTGGAGCAGGCGTCGGTCGTGAGGGACGCGGCGGTGCGCAGGTCGATGTTGACGTTCGTGGTGGCGGGCGGCGGGTTTTCGGGCACGGAGGTGGCGGCGGCGTTGAATGACTTCGTGAGGAGGGCCGTCGGGGACTATCGATCGATCCCGCGCGCGGAGATCCGGGTGGTGCTGGTGCATAGCGGTAAGAAGACGCTCGAGCGCGAGCTCACATCTAGGCTGGCGAGTTACGCGACGAGGACGCTGGGCGAGCAGGGGATCGAGCTGGTGCTCGGGCAGCGACTCGTGGCGGCCAGCCCGCAGAGCGCGGTGCTGGGCGACGGTCGGCGGATATCGACGCGCACGCTGATCTCGACCGTGCCGTCCTCGCCGAATCCGGTCGTGGAGCGCATGGGGCTGCCCACGGTGAAAGGGCGGCTGGAGTGCGACGGGACGATGGCGGTCAGGGGGTGTGAGAACGTGTGGGCGGTCGGGGATTGCGCGCAGATCCCGATGGGAGAGGGCGAGCCGAGTCCGCCGACCGCACAGCACGCGATCCGCCAGGCGAAGGTGCTGGCGGCGAACATCGTCGCCACAGAGAGCGGAGCGCGAAGGAGCGTGTTCGCGTTCAAGGGGCTCGGCAAGCTGGGCGCGCTCGGTCACCGCAGGGCGGTGGCGGAGCTGCCGGGAGGAGTGACGGTGGAGGGACAGCTGGCGTGGGCGATGTGGCGATGCATCTACTGGGCCAAGCTCCCGGGAGCGAGCCGCAAAACCCGCGTGGCGGTGTCCTGGCTGAGCGACCTAGCGCTGCCGTCGCACCCCGTCCAACTGAATCTCGGGGGCGGGCGCGGCGCAAGCCAGGCCCACTACGAGCCGGGCGAGGTGGTGTTCGACGAGGGCGATATGGGCGACAGCCTGTTCATGATTTTGTCCGGTGAAGTCGAGGTGAGCAAGCGCGTTGGCGGGGAGTCGAAAGACATCGGCACGCTCGGTCCGGGTGAGTATTTCGGCGAGATGGCGTTGCTCGGCCGTGCTCCTCGCAGCGCCGGCGCCCGCGCGGCGACGGCGCTCGACCTGCTGGTGCTCCCCGGGTCAGACTTCTCCGCTCTGGCCGAGACCATGACTGAGTTCCGCGGCCAGTTCGAGCGGATTGCGAAGGCACGGGAAGAGGCGGACGCGGCACGCGTGGCGCCAAGCCCGCAAGCCTGACCGCCGACGAGCGCGCCGCAGACGCGCGACCGTGTGGCGGGAGCCGCGATCGCTAGTTTTCTCGGCGTGGCGCAGTTTCACTGGGACCCTGATACGTACCTCGAGTTGATGCGGGAGGAGGTGCCCGATTACGAGCACCTCCAGGAGGAGGCCGCAGCCGTCACGGGCACCGGCGCTAGGCGAGTGCTCGAGTTGGGGATCGGCACTGGCGAGACTGCGCGACGCGTCCTCGCACGCCACCCGACCGCGAGTCTGATCGGACTGGACGCCAGTCCTGAGATGGTCGACCACGCTCGCCAGGTGCTCCCGGCCGATCGTGTCGAGTTGCGCGTCGCGCGCATCGAGGGTCCTCTGCCGGATGGTCCATTCGACGTGGTGATCTCAACGCTCGCAATCCACCACCTCGACGGCCGGGCCAAGGCACAGCTGTTTGGGCGCGCCGCCCGCGTCATAGCACCGGGTGGGCGTCTGGTGGTCGCAGACGTTATCGTCCCGGAGGATCCGTCCGACGTTGTGACCCCGATCGACGACTACTACGACACGCCCAGCGGCATCGCCGAGCAGCTCGACTGGCTTACCGAAGTGGGACTGGAGCCCTCGCTGGCTTGGGCACACGGCGACCTCGCGGTCATCGTCGCCACGCGACCCGCGACTTCATAGGCCGACGGACTCCCGGCCGCGTCTACTGGTTGCTCTGGTGCCTCGTCGGTACAGAAGGGCCACGAGGGCGTTTCACGATCTCCTTGAATGTCGCTGCCGCGTTTACGACGGTGCCGCGAGTGATGTCGGCGGTTTCATGTGCCTTGCTCGCTGAGTAGACCGTCCTGATCACTGCTTAGTGTTCATGAAGTGCTTGTTGCGGTCGATACGAATGTCCTCGGCGTCGACCCTCCTATGGCGGGAAATGCTATGCAGCGACTCCTCGACTCAGCGACGCAGGGGAATATGCGACTCGCTGTGCCAGACCTCGTGATACGTGAGGCCGCGAACGCCTGGGCGCTTGAGGTTACGGAACAGATTCGACTGGCCGACAAAGCCTCCCGCAGGCTTCGTGCTCTTGGCGTTCGGTCCCAGACCCGCAAATGGCCGAGCCTCGACAGGCTGAGGGCAGATAAGGAGGCTGAGTTGCGCGAGCAGCTGCGAACCGCGAACGCGTTAGTGCCATCGCTCCCGCAGGGCGGGCACCTGCACATTGTCGAACGCGCACTCAGGCGCGCGAAGCCGTTCGACGCAAATGGAAGGGACGGCTATCGGGACACGCTTCTGTGGGAGACGATCCTCGTGCTGGCCACGAATGAGGACGTCATATTCGTCTCTCGCGACGTGCGTGCATATTTCGAGGGCAACCACGAGTCTGGCATCGACAAGCGGCTCGCGACCGAGCTCAAGAAGCGTTGCGGCCGCGCCGGAGCAGTGCGCCTCTTCTTTGACCTCGACAAGGCGTTGGATGAAGCAGAGCGACGTCAACAGAGCGAGCAGGGAGCGAAGGATCGCGAGGTCTGTCGCCTGATCACCGAGTCTCTGAGCGAATCCGACTTCCGCGAGATGGTCGCCGAGCGACTGGAGTACGAGATCTACTCACTGGAGTGGTCAGACATCGGGGCGTTGCTCCCGCACCGTCAAACACATGAAATATGGATCGAGAGCGTCGAGGAGATCGCGGGGATCAGCGTGCCTTCTGCTCACCGACTGACAGACCGTGTGCTGGCGGAGATGAAGGCAACGATGCTCGTTGCCGTGCGGACCAAATTGCCGGTCGCGGCGGCGGCCTCCATCGAGCAGGACGAGGTGATGGTGTTTGAGGACGGCGGCGACGAGCAGGGCGAGGTCCGAGTATCCGCGCTCCGCACGGTCAAGGCGACGTTCGAGGCGACGTTCGACTCTGACATAACTGAGATGACCGCCGTGCGACTGCGCAAGCTCACGAAGCTCCGTGCCACTTGATTCAGCTGATCACTTGCTGGTCCTAATGCGCGGAGATGGCCACTCTGTCGCGGGCACGCGATCCTCTAACGGGCATTGGTCTCGACGTTAGTCGCTGTGATTTGCCAGGACTTTTCTTAGTCCGGCAGACAGATCTGATCCCGGATAGGAGCAGCCACACTTCTAACGGCCACGGTTCAAATAAGACTCAAACAGTCGGGGAGACAGGTTCAAAGTTGCGGACATCCCAATGTTTACGGGCGTTTTCGCCGAGCTGGTCCCCCGAGCGTCCCCCTATTGCGCCTGTCGCCGGCGTCCTTAATCCCCCTAAGTGGCGTGATGTTCCGGTCCCAGCCGCAGCGCATGTGATCGGTCGCGATCTCGCTCGTCGGCAACGTACCGGCTCTTACTATGGCAAACTTGCGGAAATCATCATTTTGCCCTATTCTTAGCAGATGAAGATCCATGAGCTGCCCGACGCTCTGCTGGCTCAGGGTCGCCATACGGCGAGCACCGAGGAACTGCTGGAACTGACCGGATTGGACCGCGCAGCACTGCACAGCGGGCTTCACCGGCTGCGCCAGGACGGATCCATCGTCTCCCCCGCTCGCGGGCTATACGCAGTGGTTCCTCCCCAATACCGTGCATGGGGCTCGCCGCCCGCGGAGTGGTTCATCGACGCGATGATGACTCACCTGCATCGCGGTTATTACATCGCACTGCTAACGGCCGCGGCGATGCACGGCGCGGCGCACCAGGCGCCACAGAGCTTCCAAGTCATCACCGAGAAGGACATCCCCGACCGGGACATCGGACGCAACCGCCTGCGCTTCTACACCTCCCGGCACATACGCGACGCCGTGACCGAGCAACGCACCGGCCCCTCGGGCTACCTGCAGCTCGCCACTCGTGAGACGACCGCCGTGGACCTCGCCCAACATCCACGCCACAGCGGCGGGCTGAGCAACGTCACAACCATCCTGATCGAGCTCGGAGAGCTGGACGGCGCAATCCTCGGACATGTCGCCGCGCCGTACGGAAAGAGCACCGCACGAAGGCTCGGCTGGCTGCTCGAACACCACTGCCCCGACGTCGCTCTGGACTCGCTGCGCATCATCGCCCGCGCACAGGAGGGCGAACCAACACCGCTGAGCCCCAGCGGCCCAGCCTCTGGCCGGCTCGATCGCACCTGGGGCGTGCGGGTCAATACCGACGTAGAGCCCGACCTGTGATCCCCCAGCCCTACATCACCGAATGGTCCACCCACGCGCCCTGGCCCGCAGAGAGCCAGATCGAGCAAGACCTGATCCTCTCCCGGCTGATCGTCGAGATCGCATCCGACGAACTGCTCGCCAACGAGTTGGCCTTCCGCGGCGGCACCTGCCTTCACAAGCTGCACCTCCCGGAACCCGCGCGCTACTCCGAGGACCTCGACTACACCCGCACCTCCAACGAGCCCGATCTGCCACATCCTGGGCGTGTCGGTGTCCGCCTACTACGAGCGAGCGTCCGGCCGGCGCTCGCCCAGGGCGATCGAGGACGAGCGGCTGCTTGCCCGCATCAAGGAGGTCTACGAGGCCAACTACTGCGCCTATGGCTACCGGCGCACCTGGAAGGCGCTGCTGCGCTCGGGAGAGGACGTCGGCCGCGATCGTGTCAGGCGCCTGATGC
>DASZJF010000036.1:0-2067 GCA_035948355.1 Solirubrobacteraceae bacterium | reverse complement strand
GGGCGGACTCGCGCGGCGCTGGGCAGACCGGCCGGTCGCCAGGATCGACGGCCACGATATCTGGAGCGTGATCGACGAGGCCCGGCGGGTCGCTATACCCGGCATCACGGCGCGCAATCGCGACATATCCGACAGCCGTGGGCGCGCGCTCTTCGCCGCCCTCTCTAGCATGTTCAGCTGGCTCAAGCGTCAACGCCGGGTCGAGAGCAATCCGTGTGCGGGTGTGGACCGGCCCGCGGGGCCGAAGGCGCGCGATCGTGTGCTGACCGCCGACGAAATCCGCTGGTTCTGGCGGGCATGCGAATCGGTCGACGCGCCGCTGGCCCCCGGCGCTCCGCGCCCGTTCGGGCCGCTGCTCAAGGTGTTGCTGTTGACCGGCCAGAGGCGGAACGAAGTCGCCGGCATGGCACGTGGCGAACTGAGCGATGACGGCGCAACTTGGAACATCCCGGGCAGTAGAACGAAAAATGGCAGGGCACACGTCGTGCCGCTCCCGCCGCTGGTGCGCGAGCTGATTGCGAGCGTAAGGGCGAAGCCCGGTAATTTCGTTTTCACGACAACCGGCACGACGCCGGTGTCCGGCTGGAGCCGGATGAAGGGCCGCCTGGACGCGGCGATGCTCGCCGCTGCGCGCGAGGAGGGTCGCGCGGTCATTCCGCCGTGGACGTTGCATGATTTGAGACGGACGTTCGTCACTGGCATGGTCGAGTTACGGGTGCCGCCGCACGTCGTCGAAATCACCGTCAATCACGTCGGTGGTACGCGCAGCGGCGTCGCCGGCACCTACAACCGCAGCGAGCTTATGGATGAGCGCAAGGAGGCGCTCGAACGCTGGGCGACGCACGTCGCCCGCATCGTAGCGCCACTGCCGGAGAATGTCGTCAGCCTGCAGCGAAAGCGGAGGCGGAAGTGATGGACGCGCGGCTGAAGACCACCGAGGATCCGAGGCCCCTCACAAGAGAAGAATGCATCGTTGAGACGGTATTAGAGATCATCGGCGGGGCAACGGTGATCGAGGACGGCATCGAGCGGCAGATCGGTCCACACGACATCCACGCAGTGCTGTATCACCTACGGGAGGCCTGCCTTGCCACGCAGCGGATCCGCGCGCGGCAGTCGAAGCAGGCAATGCGGGCGATCAAGCAACTCAGTGCTGCGCTACGCAGGGCCAACCAGCCCAAGGGAGGTCTGCCCGAGGACATTCGTCTGGTTCTCGGGTTGGACCGCATGATTCATCACCTCGCAGCCTACGGAAAGGCGCACCGCAAGCCACAGCCCGACGCCATCAGGAAGCGTCTCGCGGCTGATTATGCATTAGATTTGTGCGATCAGTTTGGCGTGAAGACCACGAGCGCCCGGACGGGCAAGTTCTGTCGGGTGGCGGCCGCTTTGTTCGGCGACCCGGATGTCGATCTACAGTATCATTGTATGAAGGCATTAGCCAAAAAGCGGCGCAAAAATAGTACCCGGTCTTAGGCCGACAATTTTTTTGATGCGGTTAATAGGAGTGGTTCCTCGTTCTAAAGAGGGAGCCGCTCCATGGCCACCGACGCCACCCTCGTCGAGACCCACGACACGCTCGACCACGATACGCTTGTCCCCGATCCGCAAGTGCAGAAAGAGTTTAGCGTCACCGCCATGTCGATCTGGCGCTGGGACCGAGACCCCGAGCTGATCAAGCTGGGATGGCCGCCGCCGATTAGGATTAGGTCTCGAAAATTCCGCAGCCGGACCGCGCTTGAGAATTTCAAGCGCGTCATGGCTCGAAGGGCGATCGAGCAGCGTGGGCAGCCGTGAGCGCCTATGGCCCGCAAACAGATCATCTGCGGCGCGTCGGCAAAGTGGTCGTGATCGGCACGGGCCGAATGGGACGCTCGTCAGCTCGTGAATCGCGGCAATGGTGCCGTCGAGTCTATGAACTCCCGCGCGCCGGCACGTTAAAGGAGGTGACCCGATTTAGACTGGTCCAACGACTCCACACGCTGTGCAAGCTTGGAACGCAGTCCATCAGCGCCTCAAGCTGCGAAGCCCGCGCGCGGCAGAGCTGCACAAAGCTAAACACGACGG
>DASZJF010000035.1:0-50739 GCA_035948355.1 Solirubrobacteraceae bacterium | reverse complement strand
CCAGCGCTTGAGTAATGAGGGTGGTTTCACGCTCATCGAGCTTCTGGTGGTTATCCTGATCATCGGCATTCTGGCCGCGATCGCCATTCCGTCGTTCCTTAACCAGAAGAGCAAGGCCACCGACGCCTCGGCGAAGGAGCTCGTGCGTACGGCCGAGACGACGGCGGAGACGTACGCGACCGACCACAGCGGCAGCTACGAAAACATGACGGCAACGATCCTGCACGAATACGAGCCGTCGCTGTCCACCACCGTCAGCACCAGCAACGCGTACCTGAGCAATGTCACGGCCAGTTCGACCGGCTACACGGTGACCACGACCTCGCCCAGCACCGACACGTTCTCGATCACGCGCAATTCCGCTGGAGAAATCCTCCGCTCCTGCACGCCCAGCACGGGCACGCACGGCGGTTGCGTCAACGGCAGCTGGTAACACGCCAGCCCGTGCTCTGGCTCCCGCCGGAGCTACACGCAGAGCAGAGTCAAGAGGCGGCCTCCGGGCCGCCTCTTGACGTTCCCCGGCGAGGCGCTCAAGCGCCGCACCGCGCCGGCCGATCAGACACTCATGCAGGCAATCACCTTCGCCGGAGTCCTGGGCGCGATCGTCGGCTCGTTCCTGAACGTCGTCGTCCACCGCCTGCCGCGCCACGAATCACTCGTGCGCCCGGCCTCGCACTGCCCGCGCTGCGGCACGCCGGTCAAGCCCTACGACAACATCCCGATCCTCTCCTGGCTGCTGCTACGCGGCCGCTGCCGCAGCTGCGGCGAGCCGATCTCTCCTCGCTACCCGCTCGTCGAGGCGATGACGGCCGTGCTGTGCGTCGGCGCCGTGCTCGTCCACGACACCGCGGCCGGGATCGCGCTCAGCCTCGCGCTGATCCTGATCGTCGTGCCAGCCGCCCTGATCGACCTCGAGCACCGGATCATCCCCAACCGCCTGACGCTGCTCGGCGCGATCCTCGCGCTCGTCCTCGGCACGCTCCTGGACCCCGCCGGTGAGCCCGAACGCCTGATCGCCGGGCTCGCTGCCGGCGGCTTTCTGCTGCTCGCCGCCCTGGCCTACCCCGGCGGCATGGGCATGGGCGACGTCAAGCTCGCTGCCGTCATGGGCCTGTTCCTCGGACGGGCCGTCGCGCCGGCCATCCTGATCGCACTGCTCGCCGGCGTGCTCTTCGGCGCGCTCGTGATCGCCCGTCACGGGGCGCATGAGGGGCGTAAGACCGCGGTCCCGTTCGGCCCGTTCCTCGCTGTGGGGGCGATCGTCGCCGTGTATGCGGGCCAGCCCCTGATCGACCTCTACACCACTCATTTCCTGCACTAAAGCGCGGTCGTTCCCGCGCCGATAGGACCGTACCGGCGACGCCCCCGTCATCCGGCCCGCCGCGCCTCCGTTATGCCCTCGCTATCCACCCCCAAGCTCACCAGGCCCAGCTTCTCGCGGCCCAAGCTCTCACGGCCCTCGCTGAACCTGAGCATCGGCCGCCGCTCCGGTCCGAGCGTCGTCGGCCTGGACATCCAGCCCGGCCACGTCACCGCCGTGCAAGCGCACGGCAACGGCGGCTCGATCGTGGCCGAGCGCGCGGCCGCGCTGCCGCTGCCCGCCGACACCGTCCGTGAGGGTGAGGTGCTCGACGCGCAGGCGCTCGGCGAGACCCTGCGCGAGCTCTTTCAGAGCAGCGGCCTGCCCAAGCGGGTGCGTGTAGGCGTCGCCAACCAGCGCACCGTCTTGCGCACGCTGGAGCTGCCCCCCGTCACCGATCGCAAGGAGCTCGCCGCGGCCGTGCGCTTCGAGGCCCAGGACCAGGTGCCGATGCCGCTCTCGAACGCCGTGCTCGACTTCCAGGCGCTCGGCGTCCACGACACGCCCGCCGGACCGCGCCAGCAGGTCGTGCTCGTCGCCGCCCAGCGAGACATGATCGCCCACCTGCTCTCCGCCGTCCGCCAGGCCGGCCTGCGCCCGGAGGGCATCGACCTGTCCGCGTTCGCGCTGATCCGCTCGCTCTACCGTCACGACTCCCAGCACGACGGCCGCGTCCTGTACCTGAACGTCGACGGGCTCACCAACATGGCGATCGCCGAGGGCTCGGTCTGCCGCTTCACTCGCGTCGTCGGCGGGGGCCTCGAGGCGATGGCCGGCGAGCTGGCCGAGCGCCGCGGCACGGCCGTCACCGACGCTCGCACGCAGATCGCAGCGGCGAACCTCACCGCCCCCGACGCGCTCGAGGAGGAGCTGCGCATCGTGCTCGAGAACGGCATCCGCGAGATCGCCGGCGAGGTGCGCAACTCTCTGGACTTCCATCGCTCCCAGGACGCGGGTGGCGAGGTCACGCTGGTCGTGCTCAGTGGCGCCGCGCTCGACGTCCCCGGCTTCGCCGACGCGCTGCAAGCCGAACTGGGCGTTCCGCTGGCACGCGAGACCGTCGCCACGGCCGATGGCGCCACCGACGGCGCCAACCTCTCCTCCCAGCGCCTGGCGGTCGCCGCCGGCCTCGCCGTCGAGGAGGCGCCGCGATGAGGGCCGTCAACCTGATCCCGGGGGACGATCGCGGCGGCGCCGGCATCACCGCCGGACGCTCCGGCGGCGGCGTCCTGGTCGTCATCGGCCTGCTCGCCGGGCTGGTCGTGCTCGCGCTGCTTTACGGCCTCGCCGACCACCAGATCTCAAAGAGCCGAGCGGAAGTCGTCTCGCTCAGCGCCCGCGCCCAGCAGGCGCAGACGCGAGCCGGCGAGCTCTCCCCCTACACATCCTTCCTGCAGATGCGCGAACAGCGCGTCCAGGCTGTCACCGCGCTCGTGGACTCGCGCTTTGACTGGGCGCGGGCGTTCCACGAACTCGGCCGTGTGCTGCCGGCCGGCAAGGTCTCGCTCAGCTCCGTGGACGGCACCGTCGGCTCCACCGCCACCTCCTCGGGCGCCGGCGCGAGCTCCGGCGCCGGTGCTCCCGCGTCCGCGAGCGCCTCCTCAGTGACCTCCGCCACCCCACCCGGCAGCATCCCCACGTTCACGCTCACCGGCTGCGCCGTAAGCCAGGCCGAGGTCGCGCTGATGCTCGACCGTCTGCGCCTGATCGACGGCGTCAGCGAAGTCACGCTGCAGAGCTCGACCAAGTCCGGCGTCGCCGGTGGTGGCGGAGGCGGCTCGGGCGCCGGCTGTGAAGGCGGCAATCCCGCGTTCACCGCCCAGGTCCTCTTCGATGCGCTGCCGGCCGTCCCCGCACCCAGCTCCGCCGGTGCGACGTCAACCGTCGCCACACCCGCTACGCCCGCAGCGCCGGCGAGCACCGCTCCGGCTGGCGCTCCCGCGAGCAGCGCCCCTGTGACCAAAACCACCGCCGCCGGCGCGACCCCGAGCTCCTCGGGGGCGGTCCGATGACCGGTCGCGATCGCATCGTCGTGATGGTCATCGCCACGCTCGGCATCCTCGCCGGCGTGTGGTTCCTCGCGGTCGCGCCCAAGCGCGAACAGGCCGCCAAGCTGGCCTCCGAAGTCAGCGCCGCGCAGGGGCAGCTCACGACCGCCGAAAGCCAGGTCGCCGGCGCCAGCGCCGCGCAGTCGCGCTACGAGACTGCCTACGCCTCGATCGTGCGCCTCGGCAAAGCCGTACCCGCGAGCCAGGAAGTGCCCTCGCTGATCTATCAGCTCGCGCAGGCCACGAACGAGAAGAACGTCGAATTCGCCTCGATCACCGCCACCGTCCCAGGCGCGGGCGGCGCCGGGTCGAGCTCCGGCGCAGGCGCCTCCGCGACGGCCGGCGCCGGATTTACGCAGATGCCGTTCACGTTCGTGTTCAACGGCTCCTTCGACAGCCTCTACAACCTCTTCCAGCAGCTCGACAACTTCACCCTGCACACCGCCTCCGGTGAACTGAACGTCAGCGGGCGCCTGCTCACGATCCAGAGCATCAAGCTCGGACCCGTGTCCGGCGCCGCGGGCGGCTCTGCGCAGGGGTCCGGTGCCAGCAGCGGCCCCGAGCAGCTCTCCGGCACGATCACAGCGACCGCCTACGTGCTCCCCGCCGGGCAAACGCTCACCGGCGGAGCGACCCCCACCGGTCCCACCGGCGCGGTCGCACAGACCGCCTCCACGGGGACCGCCAGCTCCGCCAATGCCCCCGCCGTCGTGCAGGTGAACCCATGAAGTCCTTCTGGGACTCGCTGCGCTCGGACCTGCTCGACAGGCGCTTTTTGCCCGTGCTCGCGCTGCTCGGCGTCGCGCTTGCGGCCGCGCTCGCCTTCGCCGTCCTCGGCGGCGGCTCCTCCACGAGCTCAGCCCCGCCCGTCACAGGCGCCTCCTCCGGCGTCACCGGGGCAGCCGGCGTCGTCGCGATCAGCCCGGCCCCGGCCGCCAATGAGGCGATCGCCGAGACGACCAGCGGCGTCCACCAACACTCCGGCGCCCCGCGCAACCCGTTCACACCCCTACCCTCCACGAAGGCGAAGCCCGCGCCGTCCTCCACGACGCCCGCCTCCAGCTCTTCGAGCACCGGCCCCAGCTCCAGCACCCACACCTCTTCTTCTTCCTCTTCTTCCGGCTCCGGCCCATCCTCGCCCAGCACGCCCGTCAAGCCGGCCAAGCCGAAGCTCAAGCCTCCGCAAAAGATCTACCAGGTGGACGTCCTCTTCGGGGCCGCCCCCGTCGGCACTCCCCCGCAGAGCATTCCCCTGACGGCCTTCGACAACCTGACCCGCCTATATCCGCTCGCCGTCGACGGCGAAGCGCCGCTCGTGTTCGCGGGCGCGACCGCCGGCGGCGCCAGCGCGATCTTCACGGTCGTGCGCGAAGTCTTCCTGCACGGTCCCGCCGTCTGCCACCCCAGCGCTTCGCAGTGCCAGGCGATCCAGCTCTCGCCCGGCCAGAGCGAGGAACTCGAATACACCCCGCCCAGCGGTCAGGCACTCGTATACAGACTGGAGCTCGTCTCGATTGCCGCGGTCAAGGCATCGGCGGCCAAGGCGGCCAGCGTCTTCCATGCCACCTCGCCCGCCGGGCGCGCCCTGCTGCGCAGCGCGGGTCTGTCCGCGCTGCCCGGCCTGCGCTACTCGACCGCCGCCGGTGTGATCGTGCTCAGGGCGCATCGTGCCTTCGCAGCCCACGCCGCTTCCCGTCACCGCTAAGACACTTCTCGGCGAACCTCCCAACTGTGCCGCGACTGCGGTGACCGGCGTCGACAGCGTTCTACGAAGACGCGGGGCTGTGGGTCACCCACCCCTCCAACGCGTTCCCGTTCGCGCGAGCATCGCGACCGGCAAATATGCTGACTGTCTATGAGCCTTCGTCTGATCACCGCCGGCGAGTCCCACGGTCCCGGGTTGACCTGCATCGTCGAGGGTCTGCCGGCCGGCCTGCGCTTGGGGCAGGAGCAGCTCAGCGCCGATCTCGCCCGCCGCCAGCTCGGCCACGGTCGGGGAGGGCGCATGAAGATCGAGCGCGACCGCGCCGAGGTCACCGCCGGCGTGCGTCACGGCCTCACGCTCGGCGGTCCCGTCGCGCTGGCAGTCGCCAACCGCGACTACGCCAACTGGGAGGAGCGCATGAACCCCTGGCCGGTCGCAGAGACCGTCGCCGAGGTGCACCTGCCGCGTCCCGGGCACGCCGATCTCGTCGGCGCGCAGAAGTACAAGCACTCAGACATCCGCAACATCCTCGAGCGGGCCTCCGCGCGCGAGACCGCCGCGCGCGTCGCCGGCGGCGCGCTGTGCAAGGCCTATCTCGCCGCGCTCGGCGTGCACGTGCGCTCGCACGTCGTGCAGATCGCCTCCATCCACGCCCCCGACCACGCGCAGCCGCTGCGCCTGGAGGACTTCGCCGAGGTCGACGCCTCGCCCGTGCGCTGCCTGCACGCCGACGCGACGCGCGCGATGGTCGCCGAGATCGACCGCATGCGCAAGGCCAACGAGTCGCTCGGCGGCGTGTTCGAGGTGCAGGCCTTCGGGCTGGTTCCAGGCATCGGCTCGCACATCTCCTGGGAGCAGCGCCTCGACGGCCGCCTCGCGATGGCGATCTGCTCGATCCAGGCGCTCAAGGGCGTCTCGATCGGCGACGGCTTTCACATCGCCGGCGTCCCCGGCTCAGAGGCCCACGACGAGATCTTCTACGACGAGGCCCGCGGCGGCTACTACCGCGAGACCAACCGCGCCGGAGGCCTGGAGGGAGGCATGACCAACGGCCAGCCCCTGATCGTGCGCGGCGCGATGAAGCCGCTGCCTACGCTCACCCGTCCGCTGCGCTCTGTGGACACCGCCACCCACGAGCCCGCCGAGGCGCTGCGCGAGCGCACCGACTCCTGCACCGTTCCCGCCGCCGGCGTCGTCGGCGAGGCGATGGTCGCGCTCGTGCTCGCCGACGCCTACTCGCAGAAGTTCGGCGGCGATCACATCGACGACGTCCTCGCGTCACTGCATGCCTACCGCGAGAGGATCGGGTGGCGCTCGTCCTGATCGGCTTCATGGGGGCCGGCAAGTCGACGCTCGCTGGCCGGCTGGCGCGCCTGCGGGGGGCACAGGCCATCGACAGCGACGTCGTGCTGACCGAGCGCTTCGGGCATTCGGTCGCCCGCGAGTTCGAGCTCCACGGCGAGCCGGCGTTCCGGGCGGCCGAGGAGGAGGTCATGTGCGGGGTGCTGGATGGCGCCGGCCCGCGCGAGGTGATCGCGCTCGGGGGCGGCAGCGTGCTCTCACCCCGGATCCGCGACGCGCTGTCCGGGCATCTGGTCGCGCTGCTGGACGTCGACGTGCAGCTCGCCTGGGAGCGCGTGCATGAAAGCGACGACGGCTACGAGCGTCCCTTGGCCCGCGACCGCGACGCGTTCGGGGCGCTCCATGCCGAACGCCGCGAGCTCTACGAGGAGGTTGCCGGCGCCCGCCTGTTGTGGGCCGAGTCCGCCTCGGGCGCATACCCGGTGTTCGTCGGCGCGGGCCTGCTCAGCGACGGCGATGGTCCACACGGCGAGCGGGCGCTGCTTGCGGCCTGGCCGCTGGACCCGGCCGTCTCGCGTGCCTGCTGCGTCACCGACACGACCGTGGCGGCGCTCCACGGCGCCCGCCTGACCGCCCTGAGCGAGGCCGGCGCCACGACAGGGCCGATCGCGATCGCTCCGGGCGAGTCCCACAAGACACTTGCCAGCGCCGAACACGTGTGGAGCGAGCTCGTCAGCGCCGGCATGACGCGTTCGGATCACCTCGTCGCGCTCGGCGGCGGTGTCGTCGGCGACCTCGCCGGCTTCTGCGCCGCCACTTACCAGCGCGGCGTGCCGATCGTGCACGTCCCAACCTCGCTCGTCGCGATGGTCGACTCCGCCTACGGCGGCAAGACTGGCGTGGACCTCCCGGACGCCAAGAACTACATCGGCGCCTACCACCAGCCCGCTGCCGTGCTCGTCGACCCCGACACGCTCGCAACGCTGCCCGCCGCCGAGCTCGCCGCCGGCTGGGTCGAGGTGCTGAAGACCGCGCTGATCGCCGGCGGGGGGCTGTGGGAGCGTGTCTCGCGCTCGGACGGCTGTGAGGTTGACGAGCGCACGATCATCGCCTGCGCCGCCACCAAGCTCGCGATCGTCGCCGCCGACGAACGCGACTCCGGCGCCCGCCAGACGCTCAACCTCGGCCACACCGTCGGCCACGCGATCGAGACGACCACCGGCTATACCCGCTACCGCCACGGCGAGGCCGTCGGCCTCGGGCTGCTCGCCGCGCTGGCGCTCTCCGGCGCCGAGGACCTGCGTGCGCAGGTGCGCGAGCTGCTGCGCGCCCGTGATCTCCCCGTGACGCTCGACGGCGCGGCGAGCGCCGACGTCGATGCGATCCTCGCCGCCGTCACCCGCGACAAGAAGCGCCTGGGCGCCGGCGGCGTGCCGTTCGTGCTGCTCTCCACACCCGGCGAGCCTCGCATCGGCTGCGAGGTCTCCGAGAGCGAGCTGCGCGCGGCCGTGACACAGTTGATCCCCTCATGACCGCGTCTGAGCCCCAGCGCGTGGAGGTGCTCCACGGCGTCAACCTCAACCTGCTCGGCGAGCGCGACCCGCTGCACTACGGCACGCTCACGCTCGCAGACCTCGAGGCCCAGATCGCCGTCTGGGCGGCGGAGGCTGGTCTGGATGCGAGCTTCTTTCAGACCAACGCCGAGTCTGCCTACGTCGAGCGCCTGCACGCCCTGCGCGGCCAGGTCGCCGCGGTGATCCTCAACCCCGGGTCCTGGACGCACTACGCCTACGCGATCCACGACGCCCTGGAGCTGACCGGACTGCCCGCCGTGGAGGTGCACCTGTCCGACGTCCAGTCGCGCGAGCCCTGGCGGGCGCTGTCGGTGATCGGCGACCTCTGCCTCGCGACCTACTCGGGCAAAGGCCCCGAGGGCTATCGACTCGCGCTCCAGCGCCTCCGCCAGACGCTCGACGAGGCCGGCCCGTGAGGGCATACGCCCTGGGGGAGGGCGATCGCAGATGACGGGAGCGGGCCGCGCAGCCGAGGCCGAGCGCGTGGAGCGCCTCGCCGGCGAGTTGCGCGAGCGCAAGCTCGACCTGCTGCTCGTCTGGAGCGCGGTCAACATCCGCTACCTCACCGGCTTCACCGGCAGCAACGCACTGGCGCTGATCGCCCCCCCCGGGCGACCTGGTGAGCATCGCTTCCTCACCGACTTTCGCTACGAGACCCAGTCCGCCGAGCAGATTCCGGAGATCTTCGCCCGCGAGATCGTCTCCGGGGAGCTGCTCGACGCCGCCGTGGCCGCGCTGCTGGCCACCGCCGGGAGTGTGGGACGGCTGGGGTTCGACGACGCCCACCTCACGGTCGCCCAGCACACCCGTCTGCGTGAGCTGTTGCCCACCGGCTGGCAGCTCGTCCCCTGCGCGGGCGCGGTCGAGCGCATGCGTGCGGTCAAGGACACCCAGGAGATCGCCCGCATCCGCGCCGCGACCCAGCTCGCGGACGAGGCGCTGCAGCGCAGCGTTCTGCAGCGCGGGCTCATCGGGCGCACCGAGCGGGAGGTCACGATCGACCTGGAGCTGGAGATGCGCCGGCTCGGCGCCGACGGACCCAGCTTTCCTTCGATCGTCGCATCGGGCGCCCACGGCGCGCTGCCGCACGCCGAGCCCCGGGCGGAGCCGATCGCGCGCGACGTGCTCGTCACGATCGACTGGGGCGCCCTGCACGAGGGCTACTGCTCCGATTGCACACGCACCTACGCGACCGGCGAGCAAATCTCCGCGCAGGCACGCGAGGTCTATGAGCTCGTGCGCTCAGCCCAGGCCCGGGCGCTGGCCGCCGTCACCGCCGGCCCCAGCGGACGCGAGCTCGACGCCGTCGCGCGCGAGGCGATCGAGCTGGCCGGCCACGGCGAGCGCTTCGGCCACGGCCTCGGCCACGGCGTCGGCATGGAGATTCACGAGGGTCCGCGCCTGTCGCGCACCGCCGGGGACGATCCGCTGCGCGCCGGCAACGTCGTCACGGTCGAGCCCGGCGTCTATCTGCCGGGAGAGTGCGGCGTGCGCATCGAGGATCTCGTCGTCGTCCGCGCGGACGGTCACGAGGTGCTGACCGGATTGCCCACCGAGCTGACCGTCATCGCCTGACGGTTCGATCGGTCCTCGCCATCTGCGGGTCAGGCGGGCTGCGAGCCGGCCGGCGCCCCGACGTCGCCCGCGGGTCGGGCTCCGGGTGCGGGTCGAGCGACGCCGGCGAGGATGCGGCTCGCCGGCTCCGGCGCATACAACCGCAGCGCGAGCCCCGCCGCCAGCGGCAGCGTCCACGCCAGGAACATCCCCGCCTGCACGTCGGGCGAAGCTCCGTGTGCCGGCAGCCATTGGCAGTCGAGCCATGCCAGCACCGTGCTTGTCAGCGCGAGCACCGGTGGGTGCGCACTCTGACCGAGCGCCTCCCAGGCGAGCAGCGCCAGCACGAACGCCAGCGCGTAGTAGGCCGTGTCCCACGTGTCCAGCACGCATCGCATCAGCAGCACGAGCGCGAGCGCGAGCAGCGCGTCGCGCTCGCTCACCGTCCCCGCTCCTCTCCGACGACGGCGCGTCAGCCACAGCGCCCCCGCCAACCCCAATCCGGCCACGACGATCAGCGGATGGCTGATCGCGCTCGTCCACGCCGGACCGATGCGATACCCCGGCTTGGGAGCGCCGAACAGGCCATGCACGAGCCCGCCGTGCCGGCCGAGGAACCACCACGCCTGCCAGGGTTGGAATATCGCGCTCTGCGCCACCGCTGCCCCGCGCGTGCCGGCGGCGAACCCTGCGGGGGAGGCGAGCGCCAGCGGCGCCAGCGCCACCACCGACACCGTCACGGCGCTCGCCGTGCAGAGGAGGCGCCGGCGCGCGACGCTCACACCCGCGCGCACTTTCGCGGCATCGATCGGGCCGGGGTTCAAGGCGCGGCCCCCCAGCGCCAGCAGCACCGGCCCGGCCGCCAGCACCGCCCACTCCTTGTTGGCGATCGCCAGCCCCAGCAGCGCGCCCGCCCACACCGGCCGGTCGCGGGCGGCCAGCACCACCGCGGCGATGCACAGGCAGGCACCCAGCAGTTCCTCGGGGTGGCCCAGTTCCAGCGCGCGCAGCGTCAGCGGGTTGGCGACGCACACACCCAGCGCCACCGCCCGGGCGAGCGGCGGGCGCCCGCCCGCGCGCATCCGCGCGCACAGCCACACGCCGAGCGACGCCGCGGCCAGCAGGCAGGGCGTCGCCATCATCCGGTACACCGCCAGTGCGCCCCCGCCCCACAGTCCGGGCAGCAGCGCGAACGGGGCGCGCTCCACCAGCGAGCCGCCGTACGCGGGCGCCAGGCGCAGGAACTCGAGCACGTGCCCGTGCGTGAGCGCGTCCAGCGCCGGCTTGGCTTCGTTTTCGTAGTCGTTCCACCCGTATCCGTACAGCCCCAGCCACGCCATCGCCGCGCTCGCGGCTGCGGCCGCCACCGCGCACAGGGCGTTCTCGCGCACCACTCGCCTCATGTGTCGGCATCGGCGTTCCGCGCGAGCGCCTTGAGCTTTCGGCCTCCTCGCCGGGTCTTATGCGACGGGCGCCTCAGCCGCCCGTGCAGTCATACAGCGCCGTCGGAGCGCCACTGCCGGGAGCCGATTCCGTCGGCGCGGCGCAGTGGGCGCGAATCCACACGACCCGCGGATCGCCGCTCGCTCGCGGTATGAGCATCGCGTGGACCTGGCCAGAGTCGATGTATTGCCGCAGCTGGGCCAGCGTGGGAGCCGGTATTCCGCCTTGAAACCCGCCGATCGGCAGGACCTCCCTGCCCGTCGCAAGGATGTATGGAGCCGCCAGGATCGAGGAGTCGGTCGCCATCGGCATCGGGGTGCCGTAGGTCGAGGACAGCTCTTCGACGATCTGCTCGTCCAGCAGCCGCGTCCGCTTGGCTTCCGCACGCGAGATCGTCGCCGAGGCCGGCTCGTACGGCGCCGCGAACGGACCTAGGCCACGGACGACCATCAGCGCCGCGGCCACGCCCGGGAGCAGCAGCGCACACGCGATCACGAGCGCCACCACGCCGCCGCCGGGAGCCTTGACCCCGCTCGCTCGACGCGTCGCTGCGAGCCCCAGCGCGCCGAGGAGGCCCGCGAGCACGGCCACCGGAACCAGCCATCCCGGTACCCGCGATCCCTCTCCCAACAGATATATGCCGTAGCCGACCGAAGCGAGGAGCGCGCCCGCCAGGCATGCCTGCGCCGCGAGCTTCTCCCGTGCTCGCCACGCGACCGCGACGCCCGTCCCGCACAACGCCCCGATCGCGGGAGACAGCGCCGCCACGTAGTAGGAGTTGGGATACCCGCCGGCGCTGAAGAACGCCCCCAGCACGAGCAGCCACAACCCCCACAGCACGACCGCGGCTCTGAGCTCATCTCGCCGACTGCGCCCGCGGCGAGTCACGAGCACGGCGATCGCCGCGATCAGCGCGGCCGGCAGCAGCCAGCCGTCGTCACGCCCGAACGGGCCGCTCAGCAGCCGGTGCCAGCTCGGCTGGATGCCGTGGATCGGACCGGCGCTCGCCTGAGACAGCCGCACGAGGAACGGCGCCGGGTGCCCCGCACCCGCGAACACGTCGCTTCCTCGTTCCAGCCGCGCGATCCCGTTGTAGTCGAACGTCTGGCTGAACACCGAGTCGTTCTGCGTGCCGTCCACATACGGGCGGTCGTGTGCCGGCACGACCGACACGGCCGCCATCCAACTGATCGACACGACCGCCGTCACGATGCCCGCCAGCGCGACATGGCCGAGGCGCGTGCGCAGCTGGGGAGAGGCGGCGAGCAGATAGGCGCCCGCCAGCGCCGGCAGCACCAGCCACGCGACCGTCATCTTCGCCTGAAACGCCAGGCCGACCCACACCCCGGCCAGCAGCAGCGAGCGCAACCGCCCGCTCACCAGCGCCGCCGAGGTCGCATCCGCCGCCAGCACAAGCAGCAGGATCAGCAGCGAGTCCGCCACGTTGCCACGGTTCAGCGCGACCGTCACAGGGCTGGTCGCGACCACGGCGGCCGCCACGATGCCCGCCACCGGACCCGCCAGGCGGCGCACCGCGCGGTACAGCACGAGGATCGTCAGCACCCCCTCGATCACCTGCGGCAGCACGATCGCCCATGTGTGAAACCCGAACACCCGCAGCGACAGCGCCTGCGGCCACAGCGCGCCCGGGAGCTTGTCCACGCTCACGGTTCCCGCCGGATCGAACGCGCCGAAGAAGAAGTCGTGCCAGCTCGTGGACATGCTCCGCGCGGCGGCCCCGTAGAACGCCTCCAGCGCCGCGCCGTTCATGCCCCACGCATACGTCACGCCCGCGATCGCCGCGATCGTCAAGAGCGCCGGGCGTGCCCATCGCGGCTGGCCTTCGGGAGAGCGCCATACGCGTACCGGTGCCTCTGCCAGGCCGTCTCGTGCCCGTGCGGTCGATCTCCCCACCCGCTCGCCCATCCAGACATCTTATGGCGTGCTCGATCTGCCGGCTAGTCCTGACTTTTTGAACAGGCGGTGATCGATCGATCGTGCCCGTGTATCTGGTCGCACGGGGTCACGGACGGTGAGCGTTGACACCCCATGTCCCGGGCATCGTCCCGACATTCGATACTGGCAAGATGATATGAATCATTTTTCCCCGCCCGCCGTACTGGTGCGATGACTCATGACGTGCGCGTCTCCGGATAGCCCGACCATGTCCACTGCGGACACCTGCATCCAGCCGCTCAAAGAGCGGCTCACCGAGGATGTCCGCAGAGAGCTCACACAACGATCTGCCTGCGCCTCCTCGACCTGGCGCGCCGAAGCCTTCACCACCTATTCGCAGATCGACGACGAACTCGAGCGCATCCGCGCTCAGCAGCTGACGCAGGGAACTCAGCCCGGCCAGTGTGTGCAGGTCCCAGCGACGGACCGGCCTGAGGGCATAGGCCGGCCGGCCAAGACGAAGCGAGGTAAGACCAAGAAGCAGGATCGCCGGCACGGGAGGAAAGGTCGGCAGGTCACGCAGGAAGAACCGCGGGGCAAGGCCAAATCCCAGCTAGTCGTCGCCGACGCCGAAACCGAGGACGAGCCGGCCAAGGCCGCGGGAGCGAGCGAACTCCTCGGGCTTGAGCGCGAGCGAGCGATCGCGATCGTCCAGCGCGCCCTCGACGACGCTCTGCTGGCGATATCCCCCCGCGAACGCGAAGGGATATGGGGTCCGTTGAAGCTGTTCTACTCCGGCGCCCGCATCGAACACGCCTGGAGGGCGATACACCGAGCCCGCGCGGCTCTCTACATGCTCTACCCAGGCTACGAGCTGACGGCGCAGGCCGAGTATCTGCCCGCGCTGGTCAGCGCGCTGCCCGAATCGAGCTCGCCGTTGAAAGCGCTCACGGGCATCCTGGCCAAGCTCAAAGCCGAACCGGCGAACATGACGCTCACCATCCGCGCCGAGCTCCGAGAGGTCTACGAACAGACCGCCAGCACCTCGGAGGCTCTCCAGCGAGAAGCGCGCATCCTGCGCAACGCGCTGCTCACCGCGAGCGCGGCGCTGCTGACCATCGTGATCGTGCTCGGCACGCTGCACGCCGTCAACACCGAGGTCATCTCTGTCTGCGCGAGCAGTCTCAAGCACTCCTCGCAAACCTTCTGTCCGCTGGGTCACAGCTCGGAGCGGTTCGACGTGTTCGCGGTCGAGCTGGCGGGCATGCTGGGCGGCCTGCTGTCGGTGGTCATCCCGATCGCCACCGGCGAACGGATCAACACTCCCTACCGAGTGTTCAACCAGCAGCTCGTGCTGAAGACGTTCGCGGGCGCGGCCACCGCGCTCGCCGGTGTGATGCTGGTGGTGAGCGGGCTGATCCCGGGGTTCGTGTTCGAAAGCAACGCCGCGATCCTGGGCTATGCGGTGTTCTTCGGCATAGCCCAGCAGGCCGTCACCGGCGCGGTCGATCGCCGCGCCAACACGCTGGCCGAAAAGACGCCCGACCTCAAGAGCGTATGACCGGGCTCTGAGCCGGTGCGAGGATCCGCGCGCTACCCTGCGGAGCCGTGATCACGACCAACCAGTTCTGAAAGGTGCGCAGAACGTACCCTCGATGGGGCGGGAGAGCTGAGGTTCAGGGTGCCAGGCGGCGCAGTCCACTGACATGGTCGAAAGCCGCATCCGTGCTTGCGATGGCCTCACAACCACCGACCAGTGCGTGTGCTGCGTGAAAGGAGTCACGTGGGCCAAGGCCGGGTTGCATCATCAGCGACCTCGCCCGCTCGACTACGGCACGATCGGTGAGTTGCAACTCCAGGGAAAGCGAGTCCACCGCGCGCCAGGTGCCGGTAAGGCGACGCCGCACAGTTCCCATCACCGCCTGGGCGTCCGCTCGGTACTTCGAGAGCGGATCCTCGACGCCATCGTCGCGCAGCCAGGCAAGGATCAGCCGGTAGGCAAGCTCGTCGAAGACCAGGGCGCTGATCACACCGCCGTCGACCGCCACTTGAGCGAGCACTCTGCTACGCCAGTCCTCAAGCGGCTGCGGTGCCTCCGAGCGCTCTGATCTCAGATGCACGTAGAGAAAGTTCGTGTCCAGATAGCAACGGCTCAAGGCGCTCGCACGGCCCGCTCCAGCCCGGAGTCGACATCCTCGGACCGACGGCCTGCAAGGATTTCCTCGAGCTCGCCGGGACGAGCCTGACCGGCTGAGCCCGCTGTGCTCACCCACGCTTGTGCCGGATCGGGCCGGCTAGTCCATAGCGCGCCTGGAGTGACCTCCAGCGTCGCAGACAGCCGCGCGATCGTCTCCAGGTCTACCCGTGTGGCACGGCCTGCAAGGATGTTGCGCACAGTCTTGTCATCGAGTCCTGCGGCCTTGGCAAGCTGACGTGTTCCCCAACCACGTCGTTCCGCCAGCTCCGCAACCCGCCAAGCGATCGTGGTCATGACGAATATCATACCACTGTGGGAGGATGTTCCCCGCGGTTCTATCGATTTCTAAGATGGTCGCTTAGACTCGACCAGAGGCGCGGAGACCGTAGTGATCAGCTCCAGAAAGGCGATATACCATAGTATCAACCAACCAGTTCAAGAACGGAAACCACATAGAGGTGGACGGGACGATCTTTAAGATCCTGGAGTTCCAGCACGTGAAGCCGGGGAAGGGCGGCGCGTTCGTGCGTACGAAGCTGCGCCGGGCCGCGGATGGGAACGTGATCGATAAGACGTTCAGGGCGGGGGAGAAGTTCAGGCCGGTGCGCACGGAGGCGCGGCGGATGCAGTTCTTGTATGCGGATGGGACGGATGCGCACTTCATGGATACGGAGTCGTTCGAGCAGATCGCGGTCGCGGAGACGACGCTGGCGGAGGCGCTGCGCTGGACGAAGCCGAGCAGCGAGGTGGATGTGCTGTTCATCGATGATGAGCCCTCGGACGTGCAGCTGCCGAGCGCGGTCGATCTGGAGGTGACGCAGACCGATCCGGGTCTGCGCGGCGATACGGCCTCGGGTGGGGGGACGAAGCCGGCGACGCTGGAGACGGGCGCGAGCATTCAGGTGCCGCTGTTCGTGGATGTGGGCGAGCGCATCAGGGTGGATACGCGCTCGGGCGAATACGTCTCGCGCGCGTGAGCCACCGGAAGCCCGCGCCGAGCCGTGTCGTCGCCCGCACGCTCGGCGCGGTGGAGGCCCGCTAGATGCGTCGCACCGAGCAGCGCCGGGCGGCCGTGGTGGCGCTCTACCAGCACGACCTGACCGGCAGGCCGTTGGGGGAGACGCTGGGCAGAGACGCCTCGCCGATGACGATGGCGCTGGCGCACGCGGCGGCCGATCGCTGCGAGGAGCTGGACGCGGCGCTCGACCGGCATGCGCACGGGTGGTCGGTGCAGCGGATACAGCCGCTGGAGCGCTCGATCATGCGGGTGGCGCTGATCGAGATCCTGCACCCGGACGTGGCGCCGGCAGACGAACCGATACCGGCGGAGGGGGCGATCGACGAGGCGGTGGAGAGCGCGAAGGTGTTCTGCGGCGCGGACGCGCCGGCGTTCGTGAACGGGGTGCTGGCGGCGGTGTTGCGCGAAGTGCGCGAGAATGCACCTGAGATGCCCGAGAGTACGCCGCCGAGGGAGAGCCGCAGATGAACGAGACCCGGCAAATCGTCGACGAGCGTCTGGACGACCTCATCTCCAAGCTGGAGCGCGCCGCCGAGCAGTTGCGCTCGGGCGAGCTGACGCCGGACGCGGCCGCGACCCTGGTCGAGGACTGCGCGGGGCTGGCGGGCGAGGCCGCGGCTGAGCTGGAGCGGCGCTCGCGCGCGGAGGTCTCGACGGTCGCACCCGGCCAGGACTCGCTGCTGTAGCGGTGTGACGGCCGACGTGACGGCGGAGCGTCCGGAGCAGGCCGAGGATCCGGGGACTGAGCGCCCGGAGCGCATTGGGGACTCCGCGCAGGACGGCTACCCGGAGCACCTGCGCATCGAGGTCGAGCGGTATCTGGAGGGGATGCGCTTCTCGCGCGAGCCGCTGACGGCCGGACTGGAGGAGGCGATGCGCTACTCGCTGCTGGCGGGCGGCAAGCGGATCAGACCGGTGCTGGCGCTGGCGACAGCGCGGGCGGTGGGGTTGGAGCAGCGCCAGGCGATGCCGCTGGCGGGCGCGATCGAGCTGATCCACACGTACTCGCTGATCCACGACGATCTGCCGGCGATGGATGACGATGCGCTGCGCCGGGGGATGCCGACCTGCCATGTGAAGTACGGCGAGGATGTGGCGATCCTCGCCGGGGACGGGCTGTATGCGGAGGCCTTCCGGCACCTGCTGAGCGAGCGGCGCTCACCGCCGGAGCGGGTGCTGCTGGCGGCCGCGGAGCTGGCGGGCGCGACCGGCGTGGACGGGATGGTCGGCGGCCAGTACGCGGACGTCAGCCTCGACACTCCCGACGGGCCGCGGACGCTGCGCAGGGTGCACGAGCTGAAGACGGGCAGGCTGATCGACGCGTCGGTCGTATGCGTGCTGTTGCTGGGTGGAATCGACGGACCTGCGACAATGTGGTACCGGCGCTTCGCGACCGAGCTGGGCGTGCTGTTTCAGATCGTCGACGACATCCTCGACGTGACAGGCACAGACGATGCGCTCGGCAAGCCGCGGGGCAGCGATGAGCGGCATGGGAAGCGGACATACGTGAGCGAGTTCGGCATGGAACGGGCAAGAGGGCTGGCAGCGGAGTCGCACAGGACGGCGAAGGAAGCGCTCGCGCAAGCCGCGACCACCGGGCCGGGGGCGCCGAGCGCCGGGGCGGAGCTCGAGCGGATAGCTGATTTCATCTACACCCGCACCTCATGACCACTACGACGCCCCTGCTCGACACGATCGACGGACCGGAGGACCTGAAGGGGCTCTCCGACGCGCAGTTGAGCGAGCTGGCGCAGGAGGTGCGCACGCACATCATCGACACGGTCGGTGAGATCGGCGGGCACTTCGGCGCGAACCTCGGCACGTGCGAGCTGGCGGTCGCGCTGCACTCGCTGCTTGAATCTCCGCGGGACAAGATCCTGTGGGACGTCGGCCATCAGGCGTATCCGCACAAGATCCTGACAGGGCGCAGTGAGCGGCTGAGCACGATCCGTCAGTACGGAGGTCTCGCGCCGTTCTGCTCGATCGAGGAGTCCGAGCACGACATCATGGGCGCGGGGCACGCCTCGACCTCGATCGGGTACGCCGTGGGCATCAAGGAGGGGATGCGCCATCTCGGCGGCGAGGGCTCCGACGGGCGGGTCGTGGCGGTGATCGGCGACGGCGCGATGACGGGCGGGGTAGCGTTCGAGGCGATCGGCCAGGCCGGGGGTCTGGGGACGCCGATGGTGGTGGTGCTGAACGACAACGGCATGTCGATCGCGCCGAACGTGGGAGCGCTGTCGCGGTACTTCAACCGGGTCAGGATGAACCCGAAGCTGTGGCACGCACGCTCGGGCGTGGAGGGCGGATTGGCGAAGCTGCCCGGGGGGATCGGCGCGGCGTTTGAGCGGCTGGGGCCGCAGCTGAAGGAGTCGATCAAGGCGTTCTGGGCGCCGGGCCTGTGGTGGGAGGAGCTCGACTGGGCCTATATGGGCGTGATCGACGGGCACGACGTGCGCGCGCTCAGGGAGGCGCTGCGCGAGGCGCTGGCGGCGCAGCGCCCGGTGGTGGTGCACGTGGCGACGGTGAAGGGCAAGGGCTTCGCGCCCGCCGAGGACGGGGGGCTGGAGGGGATGGAGCGCTGGCACGCGGCCAAGCCGAACTCGATCTTGGGCGGCGCGCCCGCACCCAGCATGCCGGCGGCGCAGGGTAAGCCGGCGAAGGCGAGCCGGCCGCAGTACACGCAGGTGTTCGGCGAGGCGCTCGTGCGCGAATGCGAGCGCGATGCGCGCGTGGTGGGGATCACGGCGGCGATGAACTCGGGGACGGGCTTGAGCATCCTGCAGAAGGCGATGCCGGAGCGGTATTTCGACGTGGGTATCGCCGAGCAGCAGGCGATCCTGTTCGCTGCGGGGCTGGCGCTTGAGGGCGTCAAGCCGGTGGCGGCGATCTATTCGACGTTCCTGCAGCGCGCGTATGACCAGATCGTGCACGACGTGTGCCTGCAACGGCTGAACGTGGTGTTCGCGCTGGACCGCGCCGGGCTGGTGGGCGATGACGGCCCGACCCATCACGGGGCGTTCGATATCGCCTACATGCGCTGCCTGCCGAACATCGTGCTGATGGCCCCGCGCGATGAGGCGATGCTCGTGCACATGCTGCGCACGGCGCTGAGCTACGACGATGGGCCGATCGCGCTGCGCTACCCGCGCGGGGAGGGTACGGGCGCTCCGCTGCCCGAGCAGCCGCGCGCGATCAGGGTCGGCACGGGCGAGATCCTGCGCGAGGGTGGCGCCGGGGCGGCGGCCGGACGCAGGGTGGCGCTGATCGGGTATGGCAGCGGTGTCGGCAAGGCGCTGGAGGCCGCGCGGGAGCTGAGCGGGAGCGGGATCGAGGCGACGGTCGCCGACGCGCGCTTTGCCAAGCCGATCGACGCGGGGCTGATGGCGCAGCTGGCGGCCGAGCACGATCTGCTCGTGACGGTCGAGGAGGGCGTGCTCGCGGGCGGCTTCGGCAGCGCGGTGTGGGAGACCCTGAACGAGACGGGCGCGAGCCCGCGCATCCTGCGGGTGGGGCTACCCGACCGCTACGTGACGCACGGCAAGCCGGCGTTGCTGCACGAGGAGGTCGGCTACACGGGCGCGCGCATCGCCGAGCGCGTCAGGGCAGCGATCCTGGAGCGCGACTCCGCGACGATCGGCGCCTGAGCCCAACCGCCGATCATTTGATCGGCGTGCGGGTATGGATGGGTGACCCATAGCCAGTCCCGTGCGAACAGCGCAGCTGGCGCCGGTCACCGCAGCGGTGGCACGGTTGGGAGCGCTTTCGCCGGCGAAAGCGAGCGCACGACCCGATCCGGGCGGGCGGTCTCCCCGAAAGGACGCCGCGCGGAGGGGCCTGCTTAAATGAAACGACCCGCTGGGGAGGCGGGCCGTTTCGGGGAGGAGGGATGCTGCTGTACTTCGGGTCGATCACTATGTTGCCCACTGGGCGAGAATCTATGTGTGATATCGGTCACGCACGGGCATTCTCTGTATAAGCGCGGAGTTATCTGGGGCCGGGGCTCGCCCAGATAGAGGCGTCTCGCAGCCTCACCAGGCGTCGACGCACGGACGCTTCTTGCCCGGGTGCTCTGCGCCGACGACTGGCGTCAGCGACAGCGGAAGAATTTGCGTCGAGCACGACGTTTTTCGGTCTGACGGTTGACTTTCGTCCTGCGATCGGGTGTGTCATCCCGCATTTCCTCCCACTCGGCGTAGATGGTGGGCCTGTTTTCCTTCTGCCGAACCTCGCTCACGAGTGGGGTACTGGCCTGCCATAGAACCTCCACGTATGGACCCAAGAGCTGGGCCGCGAGGTTTCGATCCAGCAGATTCCTGTTGTAGAGGACCGCGACCTCCTCGATCAGATTCGGGAGCATCAAGCACTCGAGCTGATCGGCGAGATCGAGCGAGTCGAAGTGAGTGAAGGTGTGGCTCTTCCAGAACTCTTTGTAGCCGGCTGCCGCACGCAGTAGTTTGGGGTCGTTGAATCGGTCGGCGTATTCGTAGACTCGCCCACGACGAGCATTGGCGCGGCTGAGTCTGAGCTGCGCAAACGCTCCCACCAACGCCAACACGCCGCCGATGGCGATCACGAACTGGGCAATGTCGCCCCAGCCGTTCAGCGAAAGCGTCGATGCCGTCACCGGCCAAGCCTAAGCTCTGGCAAGCCGGTGTGAAAGTGTGGGCGCAGACTTGCTGGCGAGCCGGTGCTATGCTCGAAGAGCGATGGATCCGATCCTGATCAAATAGCCTGCTTCACTGGCCGATCTGAGCGATAGGCAGACGCCGACTCGCCCGGACCTGGTTTCTGCATAGCGGTGATCTTGCGTCTGTATTGCCCTGACGGTGGGTCCGGTCCGTAAAGAGTGTGGCGCGCTCACCAGGCGTCAACGTAACGGCGCTTCTTGCCTACGCGCTCTCGCCATGACATGTCGGTCGCGGCGAACAGGGTCGCGATCCAGCGGCGGGAGTCGGCGGGGTCGATGACGTCGTCGATCTCGCCGTAGGCGGCCATGTTCAGGCCGCGGCCGTGCTCGTAGGCGGCGGCGACGGTCGCCTGGAAGACGCGCTCGCGCTCGGCCTCGTCCTCGATCGCCTCCAGCTCGCGGCGCATACCCAACCGCACCGCTCCCTCCAGGCCCATGCCGCCGAACTCCGAGGTGGGCCAGCCGACGGTGAACAGCGGCGCGGTGAAGCCGCCGCCGGCCATCGCCTGCGCGCCGAGGCCATAGCCCTTGCGCAGCACGATCGTGCCGGTGGGGACGGTGAGGTTGGCGCCGGTCACGAACATGCGCGCGAAGTGACGCACGGTCGCCGTGCGCTCGGCCGCCGGGCCGACCATGAACCCTGGCGTGTCGCAGAGGAACAGGAGCGGCAGCTCGAAGGCGTCGCACAGCTGCATGAAGCGCGCCGCCTTGTCGGCGCCGTCGGCGTCGATCGCACCGCCCAAGTGGGGCGGGTTGTTGGCGATCACCCCCAGCGCACGACCGTCCACGCGGGCCAGCGCGGTGACGATGCCCGCGCCGAAGCCGCGACGCAACTCCAGCACCGAATCCTTGTCGAACAGCCCGTCGAGCACCTTGCGCACGTCGTAGATCTGCCTGCGTCGCTCGGGCACGATGTCGCGCAGCAGCTCCTGGTCGGGCATGCGCACGTCCTCTGATGGCGGACCGAAGTAGGAGAGGTAGCGCTTGGCCGCGGCGACCGCGGCGCGATCGTCGGCGACGCGCAGATCGACGACGCCATTCGCGTCCTGCACGTCGATCGGCCCGACCTCGCCGGGCTCGAACACCCCCAGCCCACCGCCCTCGATCATCGCCGGGCCGCCCATGCCGATGCTGGAGTCCTCCGTGGCGATCACCATGTCACAGCACCCGAGCAGCGCGGCGTTGCCGGCGAAGCAGTTGCCCGCGGCGATACCCACGAGCGGGACGAGCCCGCTCAGGCGCGCGAACAGGTTGAAGGCGCGGCAGTCGAGGCCCGCGACCATCGGCCAGTCCACGTCGCCCGGGCGCCCGCCGCCGCCCTCGGCGAACAGCACCACCGGCAGCCGCCGGCGCTCGGCCAGCTCGAACAGGCGATCCTTCTTCGCGTGCCCGCGCATGCCCTGCGTGCCCGCGAGCACGGTGTAGTCGTAGGACATCGCCACGCAGCGCATGCCCTGCACGTCCCCGATACCCGCCACGAGCCCGTCGGCGGGAGTGCGCTCGATCAGCTCCTCGCGCGGCCGGCGCCGCTCCTGAGCGGCAAACACCAGCGGGCGGTACTCGACGAACGTGCCCGGATCCAGCAGTTCGCCGAGGTTCTCACGGGTCGTGCGCCGCCCCTGCTCGTGGCGTTTGGCGATCGCTTCGGGGCGCGCGGCGTCCTGACCGAGCGCGTGTCGTTCGCGCACCGTCCGCACGTCCGCGCGCTCGCCGTCACTCTGTGGCTCTGCGGCGTTGGCGATTTCGGACTGCATTGCGTCCTGCGACTCACGAGATGGTGTCATCGCGAGATCATCGCCGATGGGACACAGCGTCGGTTGGACGTACGTGCCGTTCGCGCATCCCGGACGCGGCTGGCCTTAGCATGCAGGAGATATGTCAGCTCAGGAGCGCGAGATAACCTCGGCCTCGCAGCGGCGCGAGGCGCTCAAGCAGGTGTACGCGCAGACGCAGGCCTGCGTGCGTTGCGCCGAGCTGGCGGCGACGCGCAAAACGGTCGTGTTCGGCGCCGGCAACGCCGATGCGGAACTGATGTTCGTCGGGGAGGCCCCGGGCGCCAGCGAGGACGAGCAGGGCATCCCGTTCGTCGGCCGGGCAGGCAAGCTGCTGGAGACGCTGCTGGGGGAGATCGGGATGGCGCGCTCGGAGGTGTTCATCGCG
This sequence comes from Solirubrobacteraceae bacterium, assembly GCA_035948355.1. Lineage (GTDB taxonomy): Bacteria > Actinomycetota > Thermoleophilia > Solirubrobacterales > Solirubrobacteraceae > Palsa-744. The sequence continues at coordinate 27,792 of DASZJF010000035.1, read as the reverse complement.
AACGTGCTCAAGTGCAGGCCTCCGGGCAATCGCGATCCTCAACCGATCGAGATCGAGAACTGTCACGAGTATCTGTATCGCCAGGTCGAGCTGATCCAGCCGACGGTGATCTGCTCGCTCGGCAACTTCTCCACCAAGCTGCTGCGCGACGATCCGACCGGGATCACGCGCCTGCACGGGCAGCCGCAGGTGCTGACGCTCGGCCGGCGCGCGGTGCGGCTGTATCCGATCTTTCATCCCGCCGCCGCGCTGTACACGCCGCGCATGCTCGAGACCCTGCGCGAGGACTTCGCGCGGCTGCCCGAGCTGCTGGCGCAGGGAGCGCCCGAGCAACCCGACTGGACCGAGGCTCCGGAGGTCGACCCACGCTACCTTGCCGACGCGGAGGCGGCCGTCGAGAGCGCCGCTCTCGATACAACGAGTCCACCCGCGGCGGCCGATGGGGCCGATCAGCTGGGATTGTTCTGACCCCGTCGATCCAACCGCGACGGCACAAATTCTCGCAAATTGCGCATCTTTACGCCTGGTGCGGTTCCGGTCGAAGATCGTGCACGCACGGTGAATTCGGCGTGAGAACAGGGAATCCGACCTTACCGGCAGGAATCGACGTGGGGCACGTCGAAAAACTTGTGCCAGGACCCTAAAGCCGACCGATGCGCCTGCCGATAACGGTCCTGTCTCCATCCTCCCTAGCAGTATCGACCGGCCCGCGACCCTCTCCGCGGGCCGGTCTCCTTTAAGCGCCTGCACTGAAGCGCTCGCGCGGTGCCGACAGCTGCGGTGACCGGCGCCGACGGCGCCGTAGGTGGGACCGGCTGTGGGTCACCCCAAAACCGGGCCCAGCTCCGCGACGTTTCCTGTCAGAGTTTCGTCGTGGCCGTCCGCATCGTCAAGACCGCAGACCCGCGCGAGACCGAGGCTCTCGGCGCCGAGCTGGCCGCCGGTCTGAGCGCCGGTGACGTGGTGCTCGTCCACGGCGAGCTCGGCGCCGGCAAGACGACGTTCGTGCGCGGCGCCGCGCGGGCGCTCGGCGTCTGCGATCCGATCACGAGCCCCACGTTCAGCATCGGCCACCGCTACCGCGGCACGGACGTGACCGTTTCGCATCTGGATCTGTATCGCCTGGAGGGCCTGAGCAACGAGGACCCGGAGCTGCTGGAGGACTATCTCGGCGCGGACCGGATCGCGTTCGTGGAGTGGCCCGAGGCCGGCGCGGGAGAGCTGCCGGACGCTCGCCTTCGCGTCACGCTCGCCCACGCCGGTGCCGATCGCAGGCGCATCGAGGTGCGGACACTGACAGCGCCCTCGCCATCCGACGCGAACGGGGCATCGAGATGATCGTGCTCGGGTTCGACACCTCCACGCCGGCGACCGCGGTCGGGCTGCGCCTCGCCGACGGCATCACCGTGCAGGCGCGCGACGATCCCCGGGATGGCGAGCGCCCCGGACACGCCACCCGGCTGCTGCCCCTCGCCGCGGGCCTGCTCGCGCAGGCCGGCCTGCGCTTCGCCGATGTGGACCGGATCGCGGTGGGTGTCGGTCCCGGGACGTTCACCGGGCTGCGCATCGGCGTGGCGAGCGCCCGCGGACTGGCCCAATCGCTGGACGCCGAGCTCCTCGGCGTCTCCAGCCCACTGGCGCTCGCGCTTGTCGCGGCGAACGGCGAGGCCCGGAGTCAGAGTGTGCTGGCGCTGATCGACGCCCGTCGCGGCGAGGTCTTCGCCGCTCTCTACGCCCCCGTCGATGTGCCGCTCATCGAGCGCGAGCCGCTCGTCCCGCGCCAGCTCGCATCGCCACGTGCGCTCGCGCCCGCGGACTTCGGTGAGATCCTGGAGGCGGTGACGGCGAACGGGGACGACGCGAGGGGATGGGTCGCGGTGGGCAACGGCGCGGTGCTCCATCGCGACGCGCTCCTGGCGCTCGGGCTCCGGGTCCCCGCAGCGGATTCAGCGCTGCACCGGGTGAGCGGCGAGGCGATCTGCGCGCTGGCGGCGAGCGGCCTCGCGCAACCGATCGACACGGTGCTGCCGGACTACCGCCGCCGGCCCGACGCCGAGCTGGCGCTCGAACACGCGATCGCGTCGGGGGGAGGCGCGTGAGCTCCTCCTGGGTGGCCGAGCGCGGGATCGATTCGCCGCGCCACATCGAGATCAGGCGGCTGCTGTACCCCGACCTGCCGCAGGTGATCGCGATCGAGCGCCGCGTGTTCCCGACGCCGTGGTCGCTGGCGATGTTCGTGCTGGAGCTCTCCAAGCAGTCCGGCATCTGCCTGGCCGCCATGACGCGTTCGACCGGCGGCGGGCGCCGGCTGATCGGCTATCTGATCTGCTCGCGCTACGAGACCGTTTGGCACGTCATGAACATCGCCGTGGACGCCGAGCACCAGCGCCGGGGCGTGGCCTCGGCCCTGCTCGCCGAGCTGTACGAGCGCGTGGGCGACGAGACGGCCCGCTACACGCTGGAGGTGCGCCGCTCCAACCGCATGGCGATCGGACTGTATGAACGCGAGGGCTTTCGCGCCGCCGGGCTGCGCCGCCGCTACTACCAGGACAACGGCGAGGACGCGCTCGTGATGTGGCGCACCCCGGCGACCCTCGCCGGGCATCTCGACGACGTGCCCAACCCGGGTCCGGTGTGAGCGTGAGCACCGACGGCGGTCCGGGCCTGATCCTGGCCCTGGAGAGCAGCTGCGACGACACCTGCGCGGCGGTCCTCGACGCGCCCGGGCAGCGCGCGCGCTCGAACGTGATCTCATCCCAAGGCGTGCATGATCGCTACGGCGGGGTCGTGCCCGAGATCGCCTCCCGTCACCACCTGGAGCTCGTGAACCTCGTCGTCGCGCAGGCGCTCGCGCAGGCGGGCGTGACCCTCGACGACATCGGTCTCCTCGCCGCCACGCAGGGGCCGGGGCTGGTCGGGGCGCTGCTGGTGGGATTCTCCACGGCCAAGGCGCTGGCGGCCGGGCGGGAGCTGCCGTTCGCGGCGGTCGATCACCTGCAGGGACATGTCGCCGCCAACTTCATCGTGTCATCCCCGGAGGAGGCCGACTCTGGCGCCGGTGGGTCGCAGACCTCGCGGGAGGTGTCGTTCGAGCCGCCGTTCGTGTGCCTGATCGCCAGCGGCGGGCACACGCTGCTGGCACACGTGACCGATCACGACGGCTATCGCGTGCTCGGCCGTACGCTGGACGACGCCGCCGGAGAGGCTTTTGACAAGGGGGCACGCATGCTCGGGCTGGGCTATCCGGGCGGCGCGGCGCTGGAGCGGTTGGCCGCGGGGGGCGATCCGCACGCGTACGCGTTTCCCGGCTCGGCCGCCGAGCGCGCCCGGGGCGGCAAGGGGACGAGCAGGCAGGCGTTCGAGCAGGGCCTCGACTTCTCCTTCGCCGGGCTGAAGACCGCGCTGCGCTACCGGCTGCGCGACATGGCCGCGGCCGAGATCGAGGTGCGCGCGCCCGATCTCGCGGCCTCCTACCAGGCGGCGATCGTGGACAGCCTGATCGAGCGCGCCGAGCGGGGCCTGCAGGAGACCGGCCTGGATCGCCTGGCGATCGGCGGCGGCGTGGCCGCCAACGGCGAGCTGCGCCGGCGGCTGGGGGCGCTCGGGGCGAGGGTGCACGTGCCCGCGCGCGCGCTGTGCACGGACAACGCCGCGATGATCGCCTCCGCCGCGCGGTACGTCGAGCCGCTTCGCTATCCGGACTACCTGGGCCTCGACGCGTATGCGACCGGGGAGCGTCCGCTGTGACGGCCGAGGTCGGCGCGGCCACGCCCAGGGCCGTCGTCACGGTGTACTCCACCCCGGACTGCCACCTGTGCGTCGATGCGCTGAACCACCTGCGCGCGTTGCGCGCCGAGCTGGAGTTCGAGCTGCGCGAGCGCGACATCACCCATGACGAGGCTCTGCATCGCGCCTATTTCGAGCGGATTCCCGTCGTCACGCTCGACGGCGAGGAGCTGTTCGACTACGTCGTCGATGAGCAGATCCTGCGCGAGCGTCTAGAGTCACGAACATGAGCTATCGCGAGTCCACGACGACGGCGCCCGGGGCCGAGCGCAACGGCGCCATCGCCGCCGAGCGACTGTCGCTCGGCGTGGCGGCGAGGCTATCGCGCTACCTGCAGGTGCTGACGCAGGCCAAGAAGATGGGCAAGGAGACGATCTCCTCGCAGGAGCTCTCCGACTACACCCACGTCAACTCCACCCAGATCCGCCGCGACCTGTCGGGGTTCGGCAAGTTCGGCAAGCGCGGCGTCGGCTACAACGTCGAGGCGCTCGTCTCGCAGATCCGCAAGATCCTGCGCACCGCCGGCCAGCACAACATCGCGCTGCTCGGCGCCGGGCACCTGGGCAAGGCGATCGCCTCCTCGGACATCTTCGCCGACCACGGCTTTCGCGTGGTCGCGATCTTCGACGTCGATCCCGCGAAGGTCGGCACGAGCGTCGGCAGTCAGACGGTCCGTCATATCGGGGAGCTGCGCCAGGTGGTGGAGGACGAGGACATCGTGGTCGGGGTCCTGGCGGTGCCGACGCGCGCCGCCCAGGAGCTCGCGGACGAGCTCGTCGAGGCGGGGGTCAAGATCATCTTCAACTACTCCGAGTCGCTGCTGGCCGTACCACCCGACGTGACCGTCCACACCTCCAGCCCGGCGGTCGATCTGCTCTACGCGCTGTACTTCTACCTGACCTGAGGCCCACGGTCCGTACAGGCGCGCCATCGTCAAACCTGACACTCGAACGCCGACCGCAGACCGTATGCAGGCAGACCCCGACGCCATATGACCAGCCTGGATCCAGACAGAGTGGCCGAGACGTTTGCCCGGGCATCCGACCTCACCGTTGGCGTGGAGGAGGAGTTCTCGATCCTCGACCTGCACACGCTTGACCTCGCACCCCGCTTCGAGCAGCTGCGCACGGTCGCGCAGAGGGACCCGATCCTGCACGAGCACATCACCGGCGAGCTGATCTCCTCGGAGATCGAGATCATCTCCGGCGTCGGCGGCGACGTCCACGACGCGCTCGAGCGCCAGCGCGATCGTCGCACGCGCCTGTTCGCGCTCGCGCGGGAGCAGGGCGTGGCGCTCGGCGCGACCGGGACCCATCCCTGGGCGGACTATCGCGAGCAGCCGATCATCGACACCGAGCACTATCGTAGGGTCGAGGACGGCCTGAAATACGTCGCGTGGCGCAACAACACGTTCAGCCTGCACGTGCACCTGGGCGTGCGCGACATCGACCGCGCCGTGCGCGCCTGCGATCGCCTGCGCCCGGTGCTGCCGCTGCTGCTCGCGATCTCCGCCAACTCCCCCTACCTGGACGGGCGCGACACGGGCCTTCACTCGGCGCGCACGCAGAGCTTCACCAAGAGCTTTCCGCGCTGCGGCGTACCCGACGCGTTCGGCGCCTGGAAGGCCTACCGCGAATACATCGAGTTCCTCCGCGCGACCAACTCGATCGTCGAGTTCACGCAGGTGTGGTGGTCGGTCAGGCCGCACTTCAGCTTCGGCACCGTCGAGGTCCGCATCTGCGACGCGCAGGCCACCGCGCAGGAGTCCGACGCGCTCGCGGCGCTGATGGTCGCGTGCATCGCCCAGGCCGTGCGCGACGTGGACGAGAGGGTTCCCCACGCCGACCTGCCACCGCGCCTGATCGAGGAGAACATGTGGCGGGCGATCCGCCACGGGCTCGACGGGCGGCTGATCGACCTGGAGCGGGGCGAGGAGTACCCGGCGCGGGCGGCGATCGAGCGGCTCCTCGCGTGGACGGCGCCGGTGCGCGCCGAGCTTGGCATCGAGCCGGTCTTCCCCGAGAGCAACGGAGCCCAGCGCCAGCGGCGCATGATCGACGCGGGCGCCACGCGCGAGGACGTGTTCGCGGCTTCGGTCGCCGAGACTCAACAGACCTATTCACAGGAGGTGACGGTGTGAGCACCGATCCAGTTCAGGCAGCGAGCGAGCCGGGCGCCGGCGAGCCTTCTGGTCAGCCCAGCGAGGAGGACCGATCGGAGATCGGCCAGCGCGCAGCCTACGAAGCCGAGATCAGTCGCGTCACGAGCACGGACATGATCCTGCAGGCGGTCGTCTCGCTGCTGAACATCGGCGGGCATCGGCTCGGACTCACCTCTGAGGGCGGTGCGACGGCGGGCGAGTCCTCGCGCGACCTCGAGCAGGTGCGCGACGCGATCGACGGCGTGCGCGCGCTGCTGCCGATCCTCGAGCGGCGCGAGCCCGAGAGCCTGCGCCCGTTGCGCGACGCCCTGTCACAGCTGCAGATGGCCTACGCGCGCGCGGCGGGGGCGAGCGCGCCAACGGCCGAGCGCCCCGGCGAGGCCGCTGCGACCGGCGAGCAGGCGGCGCCCGCGGCGAAGCCGGCGTCGTCCCCCGATCGGGAGAAGCCGGCGGATGGGCCCGGCCCGGCACAGGCCAGCGGCAGGTTGTGGGTGCCGGGGCGCTGAGCGGACTCCTGAGACGCCGGCGCGTTCGCAACGCGTCGGCGCCCCGGCCCGGGTCGGGGTCCTGAGGTCCGCTGGGGCGCCGTATCGCCAGAGGACATGCCGTTCCGCGGGCGAGCACGATAGACTGCCCGCGCGTTTACGCCGGACGGCGCGCTCATCGGATGACGGGCGCGTGTTCGGGCGAGAAATGTGCGCGCGATCCTCGCGCGGCACGCCAATCAGACCGCGGAGGATTAACCGTTGAGCAGCTTTCTGACGAACCATGGGGTCGTCGTCGCCCTCCTATGCGCCGCCTGTGCCGTGATCTACGGCCTGGTGACGACGCGATCCCTGCTCGCGCTCTCGCCGGGCAATGAGAAGATGCAGAGCATCTCGCTGGCCGTGCAGCAGGGCGCGCGCGCCTATCTGAACCGCCAGTACACGACGATCGCGCTCGTCGGGGTGGTGCTGTTCGTCGCGCTGATCTTCATCCAGAACATCGCCGTCGCCTGCGGCTTCGCGATCGGCGGCATCCTCTCGGGCTCGACCGGCTACATCGGCATGAACGTCTCGGTGCGCGCCAACGCGCGCGTGGCCGAGGCCGCCCGCAGCGGCGTCTCGCCCGGGCTGAGCGTCGCCTTCCGCGGCGGCGCGATCACCGGGCTGCTGGTGGTCGGCCTCGCGCTGATCGGCGTCGCCGGCTACTACGGCGCGCTGACCTCGATCTTCAACGACAGCCCCAAGACGGCGGTCGACGCGCTGATCGGGCTCGGCTTCGGCGGCTCGCTGATCTCGGTGTTCGCACGTCTGGGCGGCGGCATCTTCACGAAGGCCGCCGACGTCGGCGCCGATCTGGTCGGCAAGGTCGAGGCGGGCATCCCCGAGGACGATCCGCGCAACCCCGCGACGATCGCCGACAACGTCGGCGACAACGTCGGCGACTGCGCCGGCATGGCGGCGGACCTGTTCGAGACCTACGCGGTCACCGCGATCGCGGTGATGCTGCTCGGCGTGCTCACCTTCCACGAGTCCACGCGCGTCGTGCTCTACCCGCTCGTGATCGGCGGCGTGGCGATCATCGCCTCGATCATCGGCACGTTCGCGGTGCGCACGAAAACCGACAACGTCGAGCGCGCGCTGCTGCAGGGCCTGCTCGTCTCGGGCGTGATCGCGGCCGCGGCGTTCGCGCCGATCACCTACTGGCTGATGCGCGACCTCACCTTCAGGGTCGTCGGCAACCTCGTGAACACGCCCAGCTGGGGGCACATCTACCTGTGCTCGCTGATCGGCATCGTCGTCACCGCGCTGCTGTTCGGACTAACGGAATACTACACCTCGACGCGCTTCTCGCCGGTGCAGAAGACCGCGAAGGCGTCGGAGACGGGCCACGCCACGAACATCATCCAGGGTTTCGCCTCCGGCCTGCAGGCCACGGCGCTGCCGGCGATCGTGATCGTGCTCGGCATCTTCGGCTCGTGGAAGCTCGCCGGCGGTGGCATCACCGGCATCTACGGCATCGGCGTCGCCGCCGTGGGCCTGCTCTCGCTCACGGGCCTGATCGTCGCGCTGGACGCGTTCGGGCCGATCACCGACAACGCCGGCGGCATCGCGGAGATGGCCGACCTGCCCGAGGACGTGCGCAAGGTCACCGATCGTCTCGACGCGGTCGGCAACACGACCAAGGCCGTCACCAAGGGTTACGCGATCGGCTCGGCCGTGCTCGCCGCGATCGTGCTGTTCGCGGGCTTTGAGAAAGAACTCGAGCTCAAGGCCGGGCACCTGATCGCCTTCGGCATCAACGAACCTCCGGTGCTGATCGGGCTGATCCTCGGCGGGCTGATGGTCTGCCTGTTCGCCTCGCTCTCGATCGAGGCCGTCGGTCGCGCCGGGGGCGCGGTGGTCGAGGAGGTGCGCCGCCAGTTCCGCGAGCACCCCGGAATCATGGACTACTCCGAAGAGCCCGACTACGCGGCCTGCGTGGACATCGTCACGAAGACGGCCCAGCGCGAGATGATCCTGCCCTCGCTGCTGCCGATCCTGTTGACGCTGATCGTCGGGCTGATCGACGAGCAGGCGCTCGGCGGCCTGTTGATCGGCGTGATCGTCGTCGGCTATTTCTTCGCCGTGATGATGACCTCCGGTGGCGGCGCGTGGGACAACGCGAAGAAGCTGATCGAGGACGGCGCCTTCGGCGGCAAGGGCTCGGAAGCGCATGCGGCCTCGGTCACGGGAGACACGGTCGGCGACCCGTTCAAGGACACGGCCGGGCCGGCGATCAACCCGATGATCAAGGTCGCGAACATCGTCGCGATCCTGATCATTCCGCTGATCACCTGAGAGTCCCGGGCCGCGAAGACCGGCCGCATGACCTATGGAGAGCTGATCGGGTGAGACGTCCCGCATGCGCGTTCGGCATCGGTCCTCCAGCGCGCATCCGCTCGCGCCCACCTCGCGAATAAGCTCCAGGTGAGATGAACGGCAGACAGGCGCATCGCGCGGGCACGGTCGTGCTCTCCCTGCTCATGGGCGCCATCGGCGTGGCGCTGGTCGTGCAGGCCGTGAGCGGGCACGGGAGCATCATCTCGCCCCGATTGCTGCTGGGCGTGCTGTTCATTGCCGCGGGCGCGGGACGGCTATACGTCGAGAGACGCAGGAGTCGGGAAGCATGAGCGCGCCGCCGGAGGACCCTCAGAACGCGGGCGCCCCCGACGGCTCGACCCTGGAGCAGGCCGCCGCAGAGGTCGAGCAGGGCGTGGCGGAGGTCGAGCGCGCGAGCGCCGAGCTGGCGGCGCGCTCGCGCGTGATCGTCAAACGCAGCATCGGCTCGCCGCGGCTGTTCGCGATCGTCTACACCTCGCTGGCGAGCGCGATCTACTTCTCGCTCGGTGTGATCGCGGGTCATGCGCTCGGCCTGACCCCGCTCGTGTTCCTGCTCGCAGCGCTGTTCTTCGGGCTCGCGGCGCTCACCTATGTGGAGGGGGCCTCCCTGCACCAGGATCGCGGCGGGGCGACCGTGTTCGCGCGGTATGCCTTCAACGAGCTCGTCAGCTTCATCGCGGGCTGGGCGGTGCTGCTGGACTACACGATCCTGATCGCCGTCACGACCTACTCGGCGACCCAGTACCTGCGCGTGTTCTGGAGCCCGCTCGGCGAGCGCGACGAGGCGCTGCTGCTGTCGCTCGCGTTCATCGGATACGTCGTGCTCGCCAACATCCGCGGCTTCACCGGCCGTCGCGCGCGGAGGATCGGGATGCTGGTGGTCGGCGATCTGGCGTTGCAGCTGCTGATCGTGGTGCTCGGGCTGGCGCTGTTCTTCGACCCGCACACGCTGCTCGCGCCGATTCACCTGGGCAGCGCGCCGACGTGGTCGAGCTTCGTGTTCGCGCTGACGATCGCGGCGATCGCGTTCACCAGCCTGGAGTCCGCGGCGGGCCTCGCGGGCGAGGTGCGCATCAGCCGGGCGGGCCTGCGCCAGATGGTCGGGAGCGGCACGGCCACGGTCGTGCTCGGATATGTGGGGATCGCGGTCGTGGCCGTCACGGCGCTGCCCGTGCACGACGGCCACACGGCCCTGGCCGGGCGCTATCTGAACGATCCGGTGATCGGCATCGTCACGCAGATGCACCCGCACTGGCTCGCGCAGAGCCTGCGCTATCTCGTCGGAGCGCTGGCGACGCTGACGCTTGTGGCGGCGGCCAACTCGGCGATGCTGGGGCTCTCGCGCCTGGCCTACTCGCTGTCGACCAACCGCCAGATACCGAGCGGCCTCGGACGGCTGCATCCGCAGCGCTCGACGCCATACGTGCTGATCATCCTCGCGGGCGTGATCGCGGCGGGACTGGCCGCCTCCGAGAGCCTCGACTTCCTCGTCGGGCTGTACGCGTTCGGGGCGATGCTCGCGTTCACGATCGCGCACCTGTCGATCTGCAAGCTGCGCTACTCCGAGCCCGACCGCGACCGTCCGTACAAGGTGCCCTTCTCGATCAGGCTGCGGGGCGGCGAGCTGCCGCTGCCGGCGGCGTTCGGCGCGCTCGTCTCCGGCGCGGGATGGCTGGCGGTGATGCTCGTGCACGAACCCGCGCGTTACGTCGGCCTGGGCTGGATGGCGGTGGGGATCGCGCTGTACGTGGTCTATCGACGCGCGGACGAGACCTCGCTGCTGCGACGCGTCACGGTCTCCCCCCAGATGCTGCGCTCCGAGCCGAGCACCGAACGCGACTACGGCTCGATCCTCGTGCCACTGCTCGGCACCCGCCTGGATGAGGACATCGTGCAGACCGCCGCGCTGCTGGTCTCAGGCGAACAGACCGACGAGGCCGCGATCGACACCGCGACGATCGAGGCCGTGTGGATGTTCGTGATCCCAATGTCGTTGCCATTGGACGCGCGCCTGCCCGAAGCCCAGGTCAAGCACGCGCGCCAGGCGCTCGCGCGCGCGAAGGTCGTGGGGGAGGAGTACGCGGGCGTGCAGGTCGCCACCGCCACGGTGAGAACGCGCCGCGCGGGGTACGCGATCGTCGAGGAGGCCCGGCGTCGCGGGGTGGAGGCGATCGTGCTCGCCGCCGAGGAGCCCTCACGCATCCGCGGCGGCGCGCGTCTGGGGGGCCGTGGCGGGCCGCTGGAGGACTTCGTGGGAGACGTCACCAAGTACGTCATCGCCAAGGCCGGGTGCCGCGTGATCGTGACCGCGCCGGCGGCCGCGGACGAAGTCGAGCGGCGCACGGAGCAGCTCGCGGCCGCGAGCTCTTGAGGGACGCCGCCGCACATGGTCTAATCTCCGCGCTGATGGGTCCTCTTGCAAGTGTCAGAAGCGCTCGGGCGTCCGCATGTTCGTGATGATCGTGGGCGCCGGCCGCGTCGGCTCGGCCGTCGCCAAGTCGGCGCTGGCCGCCGGGCACGAAGTGTCGGTGCTCGACGAGGACCCGCTCTCGCACGAGCGCCTGGACGCCGGCCAGGGCCGCAGCTGGGAGGACGCCGAAGGTCAGTTCACGGTCGGCACGGCCCTGGAGACGGACGCGCTGATCGGAGCGGGGATCGAACGCGCGGACGTGTTCATCGCCTCGACCGACGGCGACAACACCAACCTGATCATCGCCCAGATCGCGCAGAAGCGCTTCGGCGTGGAGAAGGTGATCGTGCGGGTGATGGACCCGGCGCGCGCCAACTGGTACGGCGAACAGGGCCTCGACACGATCTCCCCGACCAAGCACGCGATCGAGATGTTCGAGCGCGCCCTCGCGCCAGAGTCGGCCTGAGAGCACGAACGTGTACGCGATCATCGTAGGAGCCGGCAAGGTAGGGCGCAATCTCGCGCGCGAGCTGATCGTCAAGGGTCACGAGGTCACATTGATCGAGTCCTCGCGCCCGTGCTATCTGGCGATCGAGGAGGAGTTCGAGCACGCCGCTCAGTACGGCGACGCGACCGAGCTGTGGGTGCTCGAGCGCGCCGGCATCCAGCGCGCCGACCTCGTGATCGCCGTCACCGGCGATGATGAGGACAACATGCTCGTGTGCCAGGTCGCCAAGGAGAAGTACCTGTGCGACCGCATCATCGCGCGCGTCAACAACCCCCGCAACCACGACCACTTCCGATTGCTGGGGATCCAGCCCGCGGTCTCCGCGACCGACCTGATCCTGCGCCTGATCGAGCACGAGGTGCCCCGATATGGCCTCGTGCACCTGCTGGCGCTGGAAGAGGAGCGCCTGGAGATCATCGAGCTTGAGGTCAGCTCCGACGCGCCCGTCCTGGGTCAGCGCGTCTCCGACATCGAGCTGCCCGAGGGCAGCCTGATCATCTCCGTGCTGCGCGGCGGATCGGGCTTTGTGCCCAAGCCCGACACCGTGATCGAAGACGGCGACGAGGTCCTGCTCGTGCTGGACCCGGGGTTGGAGCAGTCGATCACCGCCTACTTCGCGCCCGACGGCTCGCACGCGCAGGCGTAGGCGTCGGGAGGTCGTGTCGGAGGGCGGCGTCGCAGGGCGGCGTCGCAGGGCAGGCCGCTATCCTTGGGTCTCCGGTCCGGGATGGTGTAACCGGCAACACGCCTGCCTCTGGAGCAGGAATTTGGGGTTCGAATCCCTGTCCCGGAGTGCTCTGTCGCGCTCGTGCTTGAGCGCCCGACGCTACGCCGCGGCCTGCGTGGCCCAGTCCCGATACAGCTCGTAGTAGCGCCCCTCGGCGGCGAGCAGCTCGTCGTGCGTTCCCTGCTCGACGATGCGGCCTCCTTCGAGCACGACGATGCGCCCGGCTTGGCGGATCGTGGAGAGCCGGTGGGCGATCACGATCGCGGTGCGCCCGGCGAGCAGGCGGCGCAGCCCGGCCTCGATGCGCCCCTCGGTGTGCAGGTCGACGTTGGAGGTCGCCTCGTCGAGCATCAGGATGCGCGGGTCGGCGACCAGGGCGCGCGCGAACGCGAGCAGCTGGCGCTGGCCGGAGGAGAGCTGCGCGCCGCGCTCGCCGACCTCGGTGTCGTAGCCGTGGGAGAGCTCTGCGATGAACTCCTGCGCGCCGACCGCCGCCGCCGCCTCGCGGACCTGCTCGTCGCTGGCGTCGGGCCGGCCGAAGGCGATGTTGTCGTGGACGGTGCCCGAGAACAGGAACGCCTCCTGGGGCACGATCCCCATCTGCGAGCGCAGTGAATCGCTGGAGACCTCGCGCAGATCGTGTCCGTCGACGAGGATGCGTCCCGAGGTCGGGTCATAGAAGCGCGCGACGAGCTTGGCCATCGTGGACTTGCCCGCGCCGGTGGCGCCCACGAGCGCGACCGTCTGACCGGGTGGGATCGTCAGATCGATGCCCTGCAGCGCCTTCACTTCCTCGGGCGCCTCACCGGGCGCCTCCTCGGAAGACCCATCCGCGTTTGCGACGGCCATGCGGTTGGTGCGCCTGCGGGGGTTGTACGCGAACGAGACGTCCTCGAAGCGGACTTCTCCGCGGATGCGCTCCAGTGCGATCGCCCCGGCCCGGTCGGTCAGGTCCGGCGTGATGTCCAGCAGCTGGAAGATCTTCTCCAGCGCGGCCATCCCCGATTGGTAGGTGGTGTAGAGCTGGGAGAGCTGCTGTATCGGTTCGAACAGGTACGAGAGCGTCCCTACGAACGCGACGACGGTGCCCGCGGTGATGTGGCCTTCCAACGCCTGATAGCCCCCGTACAGGACGATCATCGCGAGCGCGATGCCGGAGAGCATTTCCACCGTCGGGAAATAGGCGGCGTTGAGTCGCACCGTGACCATGTTCGCGTCGCAGTTCTCGGTGTTGAGCTCGGCGAACCGCGCCTCATGGTGGGGCTCCTGGCCGAAGCTGCGCACGACGCGAATACCGGACAGGGTCTCTTGCAGATAGGCGGTGATCGCGCCGATCGTCTCTCGCGTGCGCCGGAACGCGCCGGCCGAGACGAGCCGGAACCAGATGGAGCCGGCGAGCACGAACGGGACGACGCAGAACGTCAGCAACGCCAGCTTCACGTCGAGATACAACAGGACCGCGACCGCGCCCACGAGCGTGAGACCAGCCTGGAACAGCGTCACCACCGAGTCCGTCACGAGGCTTTCCAGCGCCTCCACGTCGTTGGTCATGCGCGAGATCAGCACGCCGGCGGGGCGGCTCTCGTAGAAGCCGATCGGCTGCTGCTGCAGGTGGGTGAAGATGCGAATGCGCAGGTCCGCGAGCGCGCGCTGCCCGACCCAGCCGACGAGATAGGTCTGCACGTAGGTCATCGCCCATACGAGCAGCGCCGAGAACAGGAACGCGATCACGACGAGCACGAGCGTGCGAGTGTCGTGGCGGTCGATCCCTTCGTCGATCGCGACCTTCGCCAGCAGCGGGGGCGCCAGCGCGGCGGCCGTGCCGAGCACGAGCGCCGTAAGCATCGCGCTCACGCGCAGGCGGTAGGGCCCCAGCAGCCTCAGCAGGCCGCGCAGGTTGCGCCCGCGCGTGCCTTTCGTGGCGCGCTCGCCCGCCCACTGCGAGCGCATGGGACCGCCGCCCACCATCCGTGCGCCGCCATGCGCGCTCATATCCCGCTCACCTCACGTTCGCGCGGCAGCTCTCTGGTGAGGAAGACCTGGTCCGGCAGGCCCTTCTCGACGATCTCGCGATACAGCTCGGAGACCTCCAACAGCTCCTCGTGATTGCCATGCGCCGCGATCCGACCGTGGTCGAGCACGACGATCTCATCCGCCAGCGCGATCGTGGAGAGACGGTGGGCGATGATGAACGTGGTCCGCCCGGCCATCGCCTCGTCCAGCGCGAGCTTGATCGAGCGCTCGGTGGAGGCGTCGACCGAGGAGGTGGCGTCGTCGAGGACCAGCACGCGCGGGTCGGCGAGCAGCGCGCGGGCGATCGCCAGGCGCTGGCGCTGGCCGCCGGAGAGGGTCAGGCCGCGCTCGCCCACGCGGGTGTCGTAGCCGTCGGGCAGGCGCTCGACGAACTCGTGGGCCTGAGCGCGGCGGGCGGCCTGTTCGATCGCCTGCAGCGTGGCGTCGGGGTGCGCGTAGGCGATGTTCTCGGCGATGGTCTGCGAGAACAGGAACGGGTCGTCGCTGACGACCGCGACGGCCTGGCGCAGCGAGCGCAGGTTGACCTCGCGCACGTCGGCGCCGTCGAGCAGCACGCGCCCGGAGCTGACGTCGTACAGCCGCGAGATCAGCGAGACGAGGCTGGTCTTGCCCGCGCCGGTGCCGCCCACGAGCGCGACCGTGCATCCCGCGGGCACGTCCAGGTCGATGTCGCTGAGCACCGCTCGCGCGGTGTGCGCCGGCGAATCCCCATTCGGTGAACGGGTCGCGGAGTAGGCCGCGCCGAACTCGTCGGAGTCGTCGTAGCGCAACGTGACGCCCTGCAGTTGCACGTGCCCGTTGCCCGCCGGCAACGGTGGGGCATCGGGCGGTTCGGTCAGGCGCGGGGCGCGGTCGAGGACCTGAAACAGGCGTGCGCCCGAAGCGGTGGCCCGCTGGGCGAGGTTGAGGATCACGCCCAGCGTGCGCATCGGGGCGATGAGCATGTTCAAGTACAGGTAGAAGGCGGTGAACTGGCCGAGCGTCAGGTGCGCGTGGATCACGGCGTTGCCCCCGATCAGCAGCACCGCGGCGAGGCCGAGCTGGGGCAGGAAGCCGATCATCGGGTTGTATCTCGCTTCCAGGCGGGTGGCGATCATGGCCTGGTGAAACACGCGCCCGACGCTGTGCTGAAAGCGCTGCAGCTGGCGTGGCTCGCGCGCGAAGGCCTTGACGACGCGCACGCCGGAGATGTTCTCCTCGGCGTCCGCGGTCAGCTCGGCGATGCGCTGCTGCGTCTCCTGGATCGCCGGTCGCGCGCGGCGGCCGTAGCGGTAGGAGATGAGCACCACGAACGGTACGGGCGCGAGTGAGATCAGGCCCAGTCGCGGTTCGGTCGCGATCATCACGATCCCCGCGAGCGCGATCGTGAGGATCGACTGCAGGATGAACACGAGCCCGTAGCCGAGGAAGAAGCGCACGGCCTGCAGGTCGACGGTTCCACGCGACATCAGCTGGCCCGTCTGCTGGCGGTCGAAGAAGCCGAGCTCGAGTTGCTGCAGGTGGCCGTAGAGCAGCTTGCGCAGGTCGTATTCGACGCCGAGCGACAGCCGTCCGGCGACCATCCGCCGCCAGTAGGTCAGGCCCCAGCGCACCAGCACCACGAGCGCGATCGCGGCGGCGATCAGCGTCAGTTCGTGACGCTCGCTTGCCCGCGCGGCGGAGTGCTGCTGCTGGGCGCCGGTGCTGATGATCTGCACCGCGCGGCCCGTCAGGGCGGGGAGCGCGACGGTCATCACCATCGCCAGGCTCGCCAGCGTCCACGAGATGATCATGCCGCGCTTGTAGGGGCGCAGAAATCCGAGTAGTCGATAGAAGGTCGTCATAGTTGTACGGTCAACGATTATTGCAGGAGGCCGGCCGGCGGTGGCTATTGGTCGGAGATCGAAGGCATCGACGGCGCTCGTATTACGCTGCGGTCATGTCCTGTGGCTCATCGCCGCCCCCACGTCCCGGCCTGGGAGCGGGGCTGTGCGACACGTGCGAGCACCAGGTCGAAGTGCGCAACACCCGCGGCTCGGTGTTCTCGCTATGCGCTCGCTCGCGCACCGACCCAGCTTATCCGCGCTATCCGCGGCTGCCGGTCATCGCGTGTGACGGGCACGAGGCGAGAGAGCCAGAACCCGAGCTCAGCTCGCCCCCAGATGACGCGCGAAGAACGGGATGATCCGCTCCCACAGGCGCGCCGCGGGCTCGGGGCGGTAGGAGGGGCGGCGGTCGGCGAAGAATGCGTGTCCGGCGTCCTCGTACACCTCAACGCTCACCTCCTGTCCGCTGGCGCCGGCGCGGGCGCGCAGCTGCTCGCCGACCTGGGGTGAGGGATTGTGGTCCTCGGCGCCGATCGCCGCCAGCAAAGGGCAGGACAGGCGGTCGGCCAGCTCCAGCGGCGGAGTGGGGCGCTCGGCGGTCGAGTGCGCCTCGGGGGTGGCCGCGTCGATGAACCCGCCCCAGCAGTCCACGGCCGCGTCCAGGCGGTTGGAGGCGCAGGCGAGCAGGAGCGTGTAGCGCCCGCCCATGCAGAAGCCGATGCAGCCGACCTTGCCGTCGCAGTCTTCGCGTGCCCGCAACAGGTCGGCGGCGCCCTCGAGGTCGCCGAGGACGGTCGCGTCGGACATCGCGAACAGGCGCGCCATCATCGCCTGCAGGTCGTCCGTCGGCGGTGGTCCGCCCTCGCGCGTGAACAGGTCTGGAGCGAGCGCGACGTAGCCGAGGTTGGCGATGCGGTTGACGATATCGCGGGTGTGCGCGTCCAGGCCACCGGCATGGTGGATGACGACCACTCCGGGACGGCCGTGTTCGCCCGCGGGCTCGGCCGGGATGGCGAGATAGCCGTTGATCGAATCGTCGTGTGCGCCGGGAAACAGGACGTCTTCGCCGAGTACGCTCGCGGGGTCCGTGATCGCTCCGGGCACGCCCTCGGGGCTCGGCGTGATTTCAACTTGTGCGGACATCGCAGTGCCCTCCATGCTCGGTGGGCTGGGGGTGTCGACCGATCGTTAGCGCGGCGCTTTCGTGCGGAACCTGCGCTCGACCGCGGGTCCACGGCACGCCGATCCCGGGACCCGATCGCATCCAGGTCGGGTCGGTGGCGGCGCTCATGGTTGAGCCATCTCGGTGGGCGGAGGGAATGAGCCCTCAGCGTGGGCGTCCAGCTCGCGGATCTTGCGCCGCACGCGCTTGCGGGTCTCACACAACTCAGATTTGAGCGTGGCCAGCTCGGCGGCGCGGTGCTCGACGAGCTCCAGCTGGCGGTCGATGTGCCCGAGCGCCTCGTCGAGCAGTTCTCGCCGACGTGGCGGCGCTACATCCTCGCGGCGCAGCTGGGCGCGCACGCTCGCGCGCGACTCCTCGGCGGCGAGCAGCGTTTTGAGCTGATCGAGCGTGACCCCGAGCAGCTCTTTCAGGCGCATCACCTCGCGCAGCCGCTCGACCTCGGCGTCGCTGTAGACGCGATGCCCTCCGGAGGGACGGGCGGGCGCTTGCGGCAGCAGGCCGATCTCCTCGTAGTAGCGGATCGTCCGCGGCGTGGTGCCGACCAGTTTGGCGACATCCCCGATCCGCAGCGCGCTCATGCTCTCACTCCGGCTCGTGCCTCGTGGGCATAGGTCTCAGGGGCGGTCGCGTGACGGGGGCGCAGCAGGCATACGAAGGCGCCGAGCAGGGACGTCGCCGCGAGCACCCACAGGGCGACGTGCATGTTGTGGATGAACGGAGCGAGCTTTTCGGCCGACAGGCCCTTGGCCAGACCCGAGAACACGGCGAACAGCGTCGATTTCGGGATCGAGGAGGTGACGATCGCGAGCACGAACGCGATCGAGAGGACCGCGCCGGTGTTCTGCACGAGCGTGCGCGCCCCCGCGGCGATCCCGCGGCGCTGGGCGGGGACGGCGCCCATCATCGCGGCGGTGTTGGGGCTGTTGAACATGCCCGAGCCGACGCCCACGAGCGCCAGCCACACGGCGCTCTGCCAGTAGACGGTGTGCACGCCCAGCGTCGTCATCCCGACCAGTCCGACGGCGCTGACGAGCATGCCCAGGGCCGCGAGCGTGCGCGAGCCGTGCCGGTCGGCATAGATGCCCGCCAGTGGCGAGGCGATGAGCATGCCGAGCGCGAGCGGGATCAGCTTGATGCCGGCTTCGATCGGCGAGTTCGACTGAGCGCCCTGGTAGTAGAAGACGAACAGGAACATCAGCGCGAAGCGCGCGAGCCCGTTGATGAACGCGGCCGCGGTCGCGGCGGCGAACAGGCGGTTGTTGAACAGCGTCAGGTCGAGCATCGGTGCGCGCGAGCGGCGCTCGATCAGCACCCAGGCGGGCAGCAGCACGGCGGCGGCGAGCAGGCCGACGATCACGAGCGCGTCGTTCCAGCCGCTGAGCCCGCCCTTGGAGACGCCGAGCACGAGGCCGGTGAGGCCGAGCACGAACGTGGCGGTGCCCAGCACGTCGTAGCTCTGCACGTGTTCGCGCTTGGCCAGCTCGCGCAGGATCAGCGCGCCCCAGGCGGCGCCGGCTAGCGCGAGGGGGACGTTGAACCAGAACACCCAGTGCCAGCTGATCGCCACGAGCGCGCCGCCGAGCACCGGTCCGAGCACGAGTCCGATCGCGGCGACCATCGTGTTGGCGCCCATCGCCAGGCCGAGTTCCTCGCGCGGGAAGGCGTCGGTGACGAGCGCGGCGGCGTTGGCGAACAGGAAGGCCGAGCCGATGCCCTGCAGGATGCGCCAGCCGATCAGCACGGTCGCGTCGGGGGAGAAGCCGGCCCCGAGGGAGGCGATCGCGAACACCAGGAACCCGCCGACGTAAGCGCGCTTGCGCCCGAACAGGTCCGACAGGCGGCCCGCCATCAGCACGAGCACGGTGGCGGCGATCAGGTAGGCGAGGATCACCCACACGAGCTCCAGCAGGCTGGCGTGCAGCGAGCGCTCGAGGTCGGGCAGGGCGATTATGAGCGTGCCGGAGTTGGTGGCCGCGAGCAGCATCCCGAGGCTCGTGCAGGAGAGTGCCCACCACTTGTAGTGCGCGTGACCTTCGCCGACGCCGATGCGCCTCGATGTTGAAATTGACGTGAACGTAAACATCATGCTAGCAGGGGTGGGGGCGGGTCGTGTGACGGGCTGGGAGGGCCGCATGCTTTGAGAAAAGCTGATGGGCGGGCCGGGCCGTATACGGCCCGGCCGGACGGGTCGCATGCGACCCGTCCCCAGCAAGGTCGCATGCGACCTTGCAAACCGGCCCGCATGCGGGCCGGTCACGGGGCCGCGCATGCGCGGCCCCGCCAGCGGCGCATGCGCCGCTGGAACCATCAAAATCGCCATGAGGCTGCTAGAACTGGTTCATGGCCGAGCGCGCGGTGGAGAAGTCCGAGCAGGAGTGGCGCGAGCAGCTCACGCCCGAGCAGTACGAGGTGTTGCGCAGGGCCGGCACCGAGGCGCCGTTCACGGGCGAGCTCGTCTACAACAAGGATTCGGGCTCCTATCGCTGCGCCGCCTGTGGCACGGAGCTGTTCGACTCGAACACCAAGTTCGACTCCGGCACGGGCTGGCCGAGCTTCACCGAGCCGGCGGTCGCCGAGGCGGTCGAGCTGCGGCCGGACAACGGCCTGTTCATGCGCCGCACCGAGGTCGTGTGCCGCACCTGCGGCGGGCATCTCGGGCACGTGTTCGACGATGGCCCCGGGCCGACGGGACAGCGGTACTGCATCAACTCGGCCGCGCTTTCGTTCCAGCCCGAGAGCGGGTCGGAGCCGGAGCCCGTCGCGGACGTCCCAGCGCACTCCTCCGTGCCGGATAAGCCCGCAGCCTAGATCGGTAGGCTCGGCGGCCATGATCATGATGGATCAGTCCAAGCGGCTGTCCGAGCCGCTGCGCTGGGGGCGACGCGAGCGGACCGCCGTCGCCGCGCTGCTGACGTGTGTCGCTCTCGCCGTGATCGGGCTCGGTGCGTACGCTCTCACGAGTGGCGCACCCCCGCGCAGGGACTGCATCGAAGTCACCTTCGCCTCCACGTTGGGCGGCGCTACCGAGCACGCCTGCGGCGCTCAAGCCAGAGAAGTGTGCGCCTCGCCCGGAGCGTTCAAGCATGTCGCCGCCGAGCTGCGCGCTGCCTGCCGGCGGGCCGGCTTCCCGTTCGGCTGACCTGAACACTGACCTCGCGCGCTCCTGCGCTCAGCAGGATCGATTTCGAAATCGCCTCATTGCGAGCACGCGCTCGACCGCGGTCACTGCTAGCTGGCCGATCGGAGATCCCGTCGATCTCCGATCGGTCATCGCCCGCCTGGTCTCGACCCAAACAGCCCCTCACGGGTGTCTATACAAATGTCGAAACGGGTCGGCCAACTGTTGGCCAAGGTGTCCCTACCCTGCGGGGCCCGTGCCGGTTTTCATACGCGGACCGCAATTGTCGCGCCGTCGCTCACATGGGAGAGCGACCGGTTCGGCGGATCCAACAGCAGGGAAACGGAGGCACATGTCCTGGAACGCATACCCAACTTGGCTTAACGCCGGAGACAACGCGTGGCAGATGACCGCCGCGACGTTCGTCGGGCTGATGAGCCTGCCCGGTCTCGCCGTGCTGTACGGCGGGGTCATGCAGAAGCGCTGGTCGGTCAACAGCATGATGCTCACGTTCGTGGCGTTCTGCCTGGTGCTCGTGGCCTGGTGCCTGTGGGGATTCAAGATGGGCTTCGGCAGCCCGATCGGGCATGGGAAAGGCTTCCTCGACACGATGTGGGGCAAGTCGGGCACGGTCCTCTCGACCGGGGCTGAGGAGGGTCAGGCGGTCATCCCGTCGATCACCGAAGGCCCGCCGTTCCACTTCCCGATGGCCTCGCTCGTGTACTTCCAGTTCGTGTTCGCCGCGATCACTCCGATCCTGATGCTCGGCTCGGTGCTCGGGCGGATCAGCTTCAAGGCGTGGATCCCGTTCGTGCTGCTGTGGATCACGTTCGTATACACGGTCAACGCCTTCCTGATCTGGGGCGGCGGCTACTTCGCCGCGCACGGCGCCCTGGACTACTCCGGCGGTTACGTCATCCACCTGGCGGCAGGGATCTCCGGGTTCGTGGCGGCGGCGGTGATCGGACCGCGGTTGCAGCGTGACCGCGAGGTGGACGCTCCCAACAACCTGTTGATGGTCGCGGCCGGCGCCGGTCTGCTGTGGCTGGGCTGGAACGGGTTCAACGGCGGAGACTCCTACTACGCGGGCGCCAACGCCTCCGCGGCTGTGATCAACACGAACCTGTGCACCGCCGTGGCGATGCTCGTGTGGATCGCGTGGGACTACATCTTCCGCGACAAGCCCTCGCTGATCGGCTCGGTCAACGGAATGATCACCGGGCTGGTGGCCATAACTCCGGCGGCCGGGTTCGTCAACGGCTACGGCGCGATCGCGATCGGCGTGATCGCCTCGACGATCGTGTGGATGGCGATCAGATTCCTGAGTCGAGCGCCCGTGTTCCGGCACGTCGACGACACGCTGGGGGTGATCTACACCCACGGCATCGCCGGGCTCTGCGGCGGCCTCATGGTCGGCCTCTTCGCCGACCCGCATCTGGTCGAGTACATCGGCATCCACGGCGCGTCGAACCTGCCGGGCAAAGAAAGCCTGTTCAACGGCGGCAGCTGGACGCTGTTGCGCTGGCAGGCCGAGACGGCCGCGTGGGTGATCGTGTTCAGCGGCGTGGTCACGTTCGTGCTGCTGAAGCTCGTGGGCATCTTCCTGCCCCTGCGCCTCACCGACGAGGAGCTCGAGATCGGCGATCATGCGATCCACGGCAACGAGGTCTATCCCTCCGATGTGCCCACGCTCGGCGGACCGCACCCGCCGGCATGGCAGCCGGGCGGCCAGGAGCCCGCGCTGGGCAGCGCCACGTAGGAGGACAGCTTCCGGACCGCGCCCTCCGTCCACCCCACGGGCGGAGGGTGTGTTCCGGTGGGACAACGAAACGGTTGCGGCCCCGCCTCGGCGGGGTCGCAGTCGTTCTATGTAGGGCTGGCGAGGCCCACGGGACAGCTCACGCCGGTCCCGCCCAGCCCGCAATATCCGGCGGGGTTGGACGCCGAGAGTTTCCGGGCGCGGATGGCGGCTTCAACACGGTCCATCAGATCGACGCTAATAACGCTCACCAACCCCTGTCACGAGCGGCACGATCGAGTCACTACGATTGCCACTCTGGGAGCCTAGAGGTCAGTCACATCATCAATCGCACCGATCTCAGTCGCCAAGCGTGCGCACCGCCCGCTCCAGATCGCGGCGGTGTATGACGCGCGCCACGCGCCTGCGCTCGCCCTCGCCGACTGTGCGCCAAAGTATGCGCAGCTCGCCGACTCGCAGTCGTCGCCACGGCGAGCGTCCCTTCAGTGCGCGATCATTCGCGTTGGCCGGCAGCGGCTCGTGGGTGAGTACATCGGCCATTGCGCGCAGGGCTGCGCGGTGATCGTCAGGGTGGAGCTTGCGTAGATCGCGCTGCGCCTGGCGGTCGAGTTCGACCGCGACCTTCGCCACGGTGCTTCAGCCCGTGCCGTCGAGGGGACCGTGCTCAGCCTCGAACTCGGCGATGACGTCGGCGAGCGGGACGCCGGGCTTGCCCTGCTCAATCGCCTCGTCCGCCTCGCGCATCGAGGCGACGTACTCGGGCGCGTTGGCGAGTATGTAGTCCTCTAGCTCGTCTGTATCGAGCGGTAGCAGGACAGCCACGGGAGTGCCTCGATGGGTGACGAACGTCGGTCGTCCGGTGGTCCTGACCTCGTTGACCACGCCGCTGACTTGGCGGCCCAGCTCTCTTATCGTGACGGTAGCCATGTCGGTCATTGTACGACATATTGCCGAACATTGTGGTTTACGATTGTTCTGACAAGAAGGTGCCCCGCGCTGCGTCAACAGCCGGGGTCGTGGCGCCGAAGAAAGATCGCCGGCCACCAGATCGGCGAGGGCCGGTGGACGATCAGCGTGATGGCGAAGACGCTGACTGCGGAGACGTCAGACCAACCGGACACGCAACTCCCGTCCCGCCTGCCCCACAATACGCGCCGGGGTTCTTGGCCAGGTACTGCTGGTGGTAGTCCTCGGCGTAGTACAGCGGGTGGGCCTTGTCGAGCTGGGCGATCTCGGTCGTGATCTCGCCATGACCCGCCGCGACCGAAGCCGGGAGACACTCGCCTTCGGCTCGCATCCCCGCTTCGGTGAGCATCCGCTGGTAGACGTCTCGCGAGGTCTCCGCCGCAGCCCGCTGGGCGTCGTCGGCGAAGTAGATCGCCGAGCGGTACTGGCTGCCGACGTCGTTGCCCTGGCGCATGCCCTGAGTAGGGTCATGACCCTCCCAGAACAGCCTCAGCATCTCCTGGAGGCCGGTCTGGGACGTATCGAACGCGACCAGCACGACCTCGGTGTGGCCGGTTCGTCCGGAGCACACCTCCTCATAGGTCGGATTGGGCGTGAACCCCCCTGCGTAACCCACGGCTGTGGTGTAGACGCCGTCGGCCTGCCAAAAGATCCGCTCGGCTCCCCAGAAGCAGCCCATACCGAACACCATCGTTTGTATCCCGTCGGGAAACGGCGGTCGCAGCGGAGTGCCAAGCACCTCGTGTCGCTCGGGCACGGGCATCTCGGCACTACGCCCTGGCAGGGCCGTGGCCGCGTCGACCATGCTGGGAGATTTGCGCGCGAACAGCATCTCCGCTCAGGGTAGTGCGTGCGGGCGCAGAGGCCGGAGAGGGCGCTGAAGGTTCGTTGTCAACCATCCCGAAGGGCTCAAGCCCGGCGGAGGCATGACCGAATAGTCAGGCAGGTGCCCCATACGCGAGCAAGCCCCCTGCATTCGTCCAACCGCCGGCCGCTGAGCTCGCGCGGGCGGATCGTCGCGGTGCGCTCGATCGTGGACGGCCTGACGGCCCGCCGGCCCGCGATCGTGTGGTCGCTGTCCCTGCTCTTCCTGTTCAAGGGCTTTGTGGGCGTCCTGGCCGCCTTCTATCCGATCAGCGCCAGCGAGCCGGTCATGATGGTGGGCGGTGTTGGTGCGATCGCGGTTCTCTGCGCCGCCACGATATGGCTGGTGGGGTGGCGCATACCGCTGCTCGGCTTTGAGCTCATCGCAGCCACCGGGTCTATCATCGCCAGCTGGCTGGTGGCCCAGTCGGCCACCCACGGAGGCATGATGGTGGCGGCGTTCGCATATCCTTGGATTGCGATCTACTCGGCCCACTTCTTCCCGCGGCGGGGAGTGATCGTCCAGGGCGTTCTCATGTCTGTCGGCTTCAGCGTGGGTCTGCTGCTGAGCGGACTGTCCGACATCGTCGTCTATTGGACGATCGTGGTCGCCACGATCTGGTCGATATGCATTGTGCTGGGCAACCTCAGCGAGCACATGCGTTTGCAGGCGGGTACCGACCACCTGACGGGCCTGCTCAACCGCAACGGCTTTCAGATCGCCGCGCTGCGCGAGCGCGCGCTGGCCGACCGTACCGGCAGCCCGCTGACGCTCGCCGTGCTCGATCTCGACGGGTTCAAGCAGATCAACGACCGCGAGGGTCACGCTGCCGGCGACCGGCTGCTGGCGGGTCTCGGTCGCGCCTGGCGCGCGCGTGTGCGCCCCGGCGACATCCTTGCGCGCCACGGCGGCGACGAGTTCGTGCTGCTGCTCCCCGCCACCACCTCCACCGGCGCCGAGGCGGTGCTCGATCGTCTACGCGACGACCAGGACCCCGTCGGCTGGTCGGTGGGCGTCAGTGAGTGGCAGACCGGCGAGAGCCTGGAGGTTCCGATGGCGCGCGCCGACGGATATCTGTACGGAGTCAAGAGCGCCCAACGCGCCGAGCAGGCCGCCGAGCAAGCCGAGGGCGAGTACCGCGCCGGTGCGCTGCTGTCCTTGATCTGAGCGCCTATTGCTTTTGGCTTGACGGCAAGCCGAGCATGCTCTCGACCGGGGCGGGCTTGCCGAGGTGGAACCCCTGCGCGTAGTCGACACCGAGCGCGGCGACCGTCGCGAACGTCTTCTCGTCACCGACGAACTCGGCGATCGTGCGCGTGCCCATGCCCTGCGCGAGCTTGACGACGGCGCGGATCACGAGCCTGTCGGTCACGTCCACGGTGCAGTTGCGCACGAACTCGCCATCGATCTTGATGTAGTCGAATGGGAGGTGCTTGAGGTAGTAGAAGGACCCGAACCCGGCACCGAAGTCATCCAGCGCAAACCGGCATCCGAGTCGCGCGAGCTGCTGGGCGAAGTCGCGCGCCGCGGCGATGTTGCCGATCGCGGTCGTCTCGGTGACCTCGAACACCAGCTGATCGGGATCGACCTGCGCGTCGCGCAGCTGGGAGCCGATGTCTGCCGCCAGGCCCGTATCGCCGAGCGAGTGGCCCGACAGGTTGATCTCGACCGTCGGTCGGAGCCCGACCTCGCGCTGGCGACGGAGAATCGCGATCGTCTCGGTCACCACCCAGCGGTCGATCTCGCGAATCAGCCCGAACCGCTCGGCGATCGGCAGGAACTGGGCGGGGGAGACCAACGAGCCGTCGGTGTCGATCATCCGCACGAGCAGCTCGTGCTGGGTCGTGCGCCGCGTTGCGGTCTCCACGACGGGCTGGGCGTACAGCGCCAGGCGCCCTTCGTCCAGTGCCGCTCTGATGCGCTGCACCCACTCCAGGCGCGTCTCGATCCGAGCCGGGCCGAGCGGGTCGTTGGCCGTCAGCTGGCGCAGCGCGAGCTCGGCCTGTTCGCGCTCGGCCAGGCGACGGTCCACCATCTCCAGCGCATAGCGCTCGCGGCGGGTGGCCTGCACGCTGAGCGCCACCAGCAGTAGCGTGAGCAGCCCGCCGACGATTATCACCGTCTTGGTGAGCGACAGGTTCGCGGCGGGCTCGCCGACGGCGAGCACCCACGAGCGCCCCGCGACGGAGATGCTCGTGCGCTGCGCGTCGTGGGGCACACCCGCGCTGAGCAGCTTCGAGCGCCCGTCATACAGCGTTAGCGTCGTGCCCCGCGGGAGCGCCGCACGCACCCCGGGCGCCAGCTGCGCATAGCGGTAGCCGCTCGAGACGAACCCCTGCAGGTCCGCGATGCGCGCGCTCGGCGTAGCCGGCTCCTGGTGGGTCGGCCGGTAGACGGGCACATACAGTGCGGTCACGAACTCCCTGCTGTTGACCCTGTGCACGGGCGGGGTCGCCTGCGGCTTGCCGGACCTGGCGGCGGCGACCAGGACCGTGTGCCGGACGGGATCTTCGCCGATGTTCATGTCGATGTTGCGCGGCTGTCCCGGTCTGCTCAGCACGTCGGCGACGACGTAGTAGCGCGACCGCTGCGGGGCGCGACCGGACGGGCCTCCGTTGTGCAGCGCTTTGATCTGGCCGTGTGCGCGTTCGAACGCGGCACGTGCTCGCGCCGGCACGAGCTCGATCAGTCCGACCCCGTTCATCGCGGGGTCTTCCAGCAGTCCCGCCGCGACCGCGTCGAACCCCGCCAGGCTTCCGGGCCTGTCCTGGCCCGTTGCCGCGGCCAGATCCTGCAGTCGCTCGATCGTCGGACCCACGACTTCGGCGACCTGAGCGCTCGCGCGCGCCGACAGCGCGGCGCGGCGCATCCGCGCTTCGCTGTGGGCCTGCTCGTCTGCGGTGACCGCGGCGATCGCCGTCAGTACGCCCAGACAGGCACACACCGTGACCGGCATCGTTCGCCATGAGCCCCGCCGTGACCCAGTTGTCCGCATGGCAGACTAACTATCGGCGCCTGACTCGTAAGACTCAAATATTTGGGAGCAATCGTCCAAGTCGGTGAGCGCTGGGTGGGGCGGCCGGGTGTGGGGGAGGTCCTCGACCGGGACGGCGACCGGTGGCTCCCGTGTACGCTAGGTCCGTTAGGTCCGAGGTGGGCGCGGCGCGTAGCGGTGATGCAGCATCAACGGGTTGCCGTCGGGATCGTTGAACAGCGCCATGTGGCACACGCTCGTGTCCAGCGTATCGCCGCGGAACGTCACCCCGCGCGCTTCCAGCGTCTTGCGCGCGGCCTCCACGTCATCGACGTGCAGCGCGATCTCATGTCCGCGCACCCGATGCTCCATCCCCATCTTCGCCGCGTCGATCACGCTCAGCGTCAGGTTCCCTGTCTCGAACTCGGCGTAGTTGCGCTCCTGCAGGTGCACCGACATCGGCAGCCCCAGCGTCTCGCCGTAGAACCTGACGGCGGTATCGAGGTCGGTAGTCGAGAGGGCGACGAAGTCCACTCCGGTGACCAGTTGATCTGATGTGACGTCGGTGGCTGTCATGGATCGCTCCTGCTTGTAGTTTGCCCGTATGTCTGAAATTGCCCCAGCCCGGG